>NZ_JBIBYN010000001.1:0-131089 GCF_043083325.1 Streptomyces sp. NPDC014734
CACAGTCCGGTCACGCGCTCTCCGACGGCGAAGGCGGTGACTCCCGCGCCCAGGGCGACGATCTCCCCGGCGACCTCGCCACCGAACGAGATCGGCTCGCTGCCCTCCCGGACCTTGCGCACGGTGGGCAGCGTGACCCCGATCGCCTCGACCCGGATCAGTACTTCTCCGGCTCCTGCCTCCGGTACGTCGACCCGCTCGACGAACAGCACCTCAGGTCCACCGTCAACTTCATGGCGAACGCGCAGCACAGGACCTCCCCGATCCGTTTTCATTGGGTGACCCAACGATAAGGAAGAAGTCATGGGGATGTCCAACGAATTTTGGATAGGCTGAACGCATGACCTCAGCCCTCCAGCGCATCCAGTCCATGCCGAGCTGGCTCGTCGGCCGCGTCGCGGCACGCGGCCGGAGCCTGGTCGCCGACGCGATCGCTGCGGAGGGACTGAAACTCATGCACCACGCGGTGCTGGCCGCGACCGCCGAGTACGGCCCCGTGACTCAGGCCGACCTGGGCCGTCGACTCGCCGTTGACCCCAAGGACATGGTCGGCATCCTCAACCACCTCCAGCAGACAGGTCTTGTCCTGCGCACCCCGGACCCCGCCGACCGGCGCAAGAACGCTGTCACCGTCACTCCGGAGGGCACGGCCGTCCTCGCCCGCTGCGGTGCCTTGGCGGAGGCCGCCAACGCCGAGCTGCTGGCGCCGCTCACCCGGGACGAGCAGAACCAGCTGATGGCCCTGCTGACTCGGGTCCATGAGGCGCCGTAGACCCGGCCCGGACGCCCGACCGACTCAACACGCGTTCTGGCCCTCAACGTAAAGAATCCGGAACTCTCTCAGGAACTCCGGAGTGACACGACACCCCTGAAACCGGCAGTCGACTTGCCTAATGAACGCCGGCGGGCAGCCACAGGCCTGCCTTGCGGTGCGCGACGGGCAGCAGCTGACCGCGCGTGTCGTCGCGGACGAGGAAATAGCTCACCAGGTGCATCGCAGGAACGTCCGGCTTGGCTACCCGGTAGACCGGGGCTCCGCTGCGATCCACTGCGTGGCGGTCTCCAGGTGAGAGCTCTCCAGGTTGTCCCATGGTTCGACAGCACCAACCAATCCCAGAAGGTGGGCACGCTGCGTGGCGTCGTGATTGGTGAGCGAGTGGCTGGTGGATGTCGTCCGCGCATCTTGGCACGGGCCACTGACACGCGACGTCGGAAGTCGGACTCCCCGGGATCAAGTAGTCGTCATCGCTCCCAACGCGGGGGAATTACGTGGACTTTCGCCTGGGAATATCACGATCGTCCTCTACCCGGCCTGACCTGGTTCTGTGGGATCACCGGCTGTCACGGGTGTAGGCGGCCGGTCTTCTCGGGGTGGGCGGCTTGGACGTAGCGCATGGCGGTGGAGTCGGCCGGGGCGAAGAGGCGGATGGGGCGGACGGGGTCCGCGCTGTGGCGGGCTTCGGCGAGGATCCCGGTCTTGCCATAGGGCACGGGTGGTCAGCCCAGTGCGGCCGATGGCGTACCGAAGAAGTGTCTTGCTGACGGGTGGACCGGCGGGGTCGAGGGCGGTCCGGGCACTGACTAGAAGGTGGGGGTTGGCACAGGCGGGCCAGGTGTTCTGGCGGTGGGCAAGCCAGGTGCACAGGAGCTCGGTGGTGGGGAAGTCGAGGTAGAGGGTGCGGCTCGGCAGCCGGAGGCGGCCGTTGGCCAGATCGAGGTCACACAAGGCGATGGCGGCGGCCTGGGAGGGCAGGACGGCGTGGATGGCGGTGAGGGCGACAAGGAGGCGGGCAAGAGGCGTGTGAGCGCGGTCGAGGAGGCCGGCGAGCCGGTCGCCCGGCAGGGGGCGGGGCAGCGGTGGGTTGGCGGGCAGGTGGATGCCGCGGGTGGGGTCGCGGAAGACGACGCGCTGCTGTTTCAGGGCGCCGAAGAGGCTGCGCAGAACACGCAGATGAGGAGCCTTGCTCGCAGAATCTGCGAGTTACCCCGAGAATCTCAACCCTATGGGTGACAGCCCGAACAAGGGTGGCCCACCTGCTGAAATGCGCTGATGACCGCTCACGTCGCTGCAAGGGAACCCGCGCCTCCTCCAGTTGCACGAGCCCGGCGCAGGCCCGGCGGGCGACCGTGCCGGGCAGGCCCATCGAGCACAACCAGTCGGCCAAGACCGAGAAGGCGAAGAAGCGGACGCCCTGGCTGGCCTTCGATCTGGTGTTCCGGCCCCGCCGACGGCACACCTCGCATGGGCTCTGATGGACGGCCGGCACCGTCGGGTGCTGGAGCTGTGCAATGACATCGCCCGGGACAAGAAGCTGACGTGGGCGGAGGGTGCGGTCGCGGAGATCCGCTGGAAAGCCGGCGGCAAGCGCCGCGCCCGGGTCAAGGACGGGTCGATCGTCGCGGTCTTCCGGCACTACGAGTCCAGAGCCACGGAATCGCGGCCCCTTCTGCACGTTCATGCGATCGTGTCGATCCGCGCCCGGCGGCCCCACGACGGGAAGTGGGGCAACCTGTCGGCGGACTCGCTGATGACCCGCATAGTCGCCGCCGACGCTCTTTACACCCTCCACTTCATGGAGAAGGTGTCTGCCCGGCTCGGGTGGGCGTGGGAGCCGCGCGAGGTGACCCCGGGCCGACGGCCCGTCGTGGAGATCGGGGGAATCGACCAGCGGCTCATCGGCTGGCAGTCGACCCGCCGCCAGCAGATCGAGGACGCGCTGTCCGTCCTCACAGCTGAGTACGAGGACAGGCGCGGGCACCCGCCGGGGGAGCGGGACACCTGCATGCTGGGCTGTCAGGCCGCCGACCGGACCCGCCCGCCCACACGCAAGGAACCGCTGTCACCGGCCGAACTGCGCCCACAGTGGCGGGACTCAGCGATCCGGGCGTTCGGCGCCTGCACCATCCACGAGCTCGCACAGCGGGCACGCGCGGCGGCCGCAGTCGTCCGGGCCCGGATCAGGCCAGCGGTCGACATGGCACTGGCCGCCGTCAGCACCGCCGCCGTGGTCCATGTCATGCGCGGTGGATTCAAGCACCACCACCTGCTCGCCGAAGCCCGCCGCCACCTCGCCTGCGTCCTGCGCGGCCGACCCCGCCAACCCGGCCTGGACGAACAGATCGTGCAGACAGCCATCGACGACTACACCCGCCCGGCCAGCCGCCGGATGATGACCGCCGACCTGCGCACCCTGTACCCGCACGACACCGACGACCGGGCCGTGCTGCGTCCGTTGACCCGCAGGGTGAGTTCCGGAGAAGGACGCCATACGGAGGGGCCACGAGGCAGAGGAGCCGCAAGGCGGACGGCGGACGGCAGCGGTCCCGGCCTAACGCGCTTGCGCGCGGTGGGCGGATCCGGCCCCGACCACCCGCAGATACGCCTGCGCGGAGTCACGCGTCCGGATCTCGACGGGCAGCAGGATGTGCCGGACCTCGTGCGGACCGTCCGGGTTCCGGATGCGCTGCGCGAGCATCTCCATCGCCCGGCGGCCCATCTCCCGGGAGGGAAGGCGGGCGGCAGTGAGCGTCAGCGGAAGCAGGTCGAAGGGGCCGGCGTCGTCCATGCCGGCGAGTTCGATCTGGCCGGGGACCTCAAGACCGAGGACGGAGAGGTCCCGGGCCGCGTGCGCCAGGGTGTGGCCGTTGGCGCAGAGCAGCACGGTGGGTGGCTCCGGGCGGTCGAGGAAGGCCGAGAGCATCGCGAGCCGACGGTCGTCGGGCAGCTTGTGATAGGTCGTGAGGGCGGTGAGTTCGGGGGAGACCGGAATGCCATGCGTCCGAAGCGCCTGGACGTGTCCGGTGAGCCGCTCCGTCACGCTGGTGACGTCGGTCTCGTCCCAGAGCGTGGCGATCCGGCGGTGACCGCGCTCGATGAGGTGCTCGGTGAGCCCGAATCCCACCGCGTAGTTGTCGAAGACGACGGCATCGCTCGGGGATTCGGGGTGGTAGCGGTCGATCATGACGACGGGCACCCCGCACCGTGCGAGCTCGGCCAGCGCCGGTGAGTCCGAGCCGCCGTCGACGGGGTAGAGCACAACACCCCCGGCGCCCGACTCCAGCGCCTGACGCAGGGAGTGCTCCTCCGCCCGCTTCGAGCCCTTGGAGTTCGACAGGAACATCCGCAGCCCCTCCTCGCCGCACACCGACTCGATGCCGTCGAGGACGTCCGACTGGTGCGCGCCGTGGCCGTGCATCACACAGGCGACCGAGCGCTCACGCGCCCCGGTCCCGTTGCCGGTCGGCGGCGATCGCCGCTCCGCCACGAACGTTCCGCGTCCCCGTTGCCGAACCAGGTAGCCCTCGGTGACGAGTTCGTTGAGGGCCCGCACGGCGGTCGTGGAGCTGACACCGAATCTCTCGCAGACCTCGCGCTGGCTGATGAAGGGCTGATCGGGCTCGTAGGCGCCCCGGTCGATGTCCGCGACGAGATCCCGCTTCACCATCCGGTAGAGCGGGTTCTGGCCGGTGCCTTCGCGCTCGGCCTCGATCATGCTGCCCCCATCGTTCACCGACTCATTCCCTGACACGTTAACGCGCTAAGGATAGCTCGGAGCCCGTCCTGTGCAGAAGGGGCTCACGCGCCTGCGGTCCAAGTGGTGGGCGACGACGAACGACAGCACTCCTGATGCGTTAACTGCACGAACTTTCATTTCAGACATGGTGAGTTGGCGCCAGCATCTGTACGCGTTAACGCGTTATTGCTAGCTTCTGCTCAGCCCGATCCACCTTCAGGGGAGCCATGATGACCGAACCCACGCGCAGATCAGCAGGCAGTCGGATCAGGAACCGACGGCGGGACTTCTCCGCCGTCGGGGCGGCTCTGCTCATGGTTGTCTCCCTCGCCGCCTGTGGGAGTGGCGAAGGGGGAGGGAGCGCGGACGGCACAACGGAGATCACCGTCGCGGGCATGCCGCCGACCACACTTCCGGCAGGCCGGAAGGACTTCCTCGCGCAGGTCAAGGCATTCGAGAAGGCCAACCCGGACATCAGGATCAAGCCGACCGACGCGCTGTGGGACGCCAAGACCTTTCCCGCGCGTCTCGCCTCCGGTCAGATGGAGACCGTCTTCCGGGTACCGCTGACCTACCCGCCGAACATGATCGAACGGCACCAGATCGCCGACCTCAGCAAGGAGATCGCGGAACTGCCGCACGGCACGGAGTTCGACAAGCGGCTG
This sequence comes from Streptomyces sp. NPDC014734, assembly GCF_043083325.1. Taxonomy (NCBI): domain Bacteria; kingdom Bacillati; phylum Actinomycetota; class Actinomycetes; order Kitasatosporales; family Streptomycetaceae; genus Streptomyces; species Streptomyces sp. NPDC014734. The sequence continues at coordinate 5,180 of NZ_JBIBYN010000001.1, forward strand.
CTCGCCCCGGTCACGGGTGCCGACGGCAAGGTGTACGGGATTCCCACCGAGGTGTACTCCGTCGGCCTGGTCTACAACCGCGAACTGTTTCGCAAGGCGGGTCTCGACCCCGACAAGCCGCCCGCCACCTGGGACGACTTGCGCACCGCGGCCAGGACGATCACGGACCGGACCGGTGTGCCCGGATTCGGCATGCATACCGTAGACAACACCGGCGGCTGGATGCTGACCACAATGACGTACTCCTACGGCGGCCGGATGGAGAAGAAGGCGGACGGCAAACAGGCCACGGCCTTCCGGGACGGCCGGACCGGCAAGGCCCTCGACCTGCTCAAGGCCATGCGGTGGGCCGACGGGTCGATGGGCAAGCAGCACCTGCGTGGCACCGACGACCTGACCCGTGACTTCGCCAGTGGGAAGGTCGCCATGCTGCTGGGTTCTCCCAGCACCTACGGTGCCTATGCGGCCAAGTTCCACGGCAGGCCCGGCGCCTACGGACAGGCCCCGCTTCCCTCCGGCGGCGAGAAGGCCACCCTCCTCGGCGGCGGCGTCGCCGTCGTGTCGCCGAAGGCGGACGCGGCGCAGCGTCGCGCCGCGGCAAAGTGGATCGACTTCTTCTACCTCAGGACCAAGTACGACCCCGCGCTGGCCGCCCAGCGCACCGAGCAGATCGCCGCCGACAGGAATCCCGCCGGAGTCCCCGGTCTTCCCTTCTACGACGCGAAGGTCTCCGGCCCGGCCGCCGAGGCCGAGCGCAAGCACTCCAACGTGCCGCTGAAGAACTTCGCCCCGTACGTGAACAGCCTCGACACCACCACGTACGTCGTCGAACCACCCGTCGCCGCACAGGAGTTGTACGCCGCTCTGGACAGCGCCGTGCAGGCCGTACTGACCCGGGAGAACGCCGATCCGGCCGCCGAGCTGGAGAAGGCGGACCGGAGGGTCGGCCCGCTCATCGACCGGGCGCAGCGGTGACACATCCCCACGGAACCGACACCCGTGTACGGAGCCGGCACCCCACACGGAACTGACGCCCCCCCCCACACAGAACGGCTCGGCACCCCGCAACTCCGCGAGAAGGGCCTCATGATGTCCAAAGCACCACCGAGAAGACCGCTCACCCGGCTGCGTCGCACGCTCACGACGCTCGCCGTCTCCGCCCTGGCCGCAACACTGATACAGGCCCCCGCAGCCACGCAGGCGCATGCCCGGCCCGCCCAGGCCGCCCGTGCCACGGCGGTGCTCGGCGCGAAGCCCGTGTACGACGGCATCGAACGGGCCTGGCCCGGAGACCGCGACAAGGACCCCGCCCACGCGGTGCGCGAACAGGCGGGGCGAAGCTGCTGGACGATGTCGGGCGATCCGTACAACCGGTACCTGTACGTCGATGTGGCGGCCGGTGCCGTCCCCGCCGGGGCGAAGCGGGCCGTGGTCACGGTCGACTACTTCGACGCGGCCGCGGTCGGCATGAATCTCCAGTACGACTCGCAGTCCAACGCCTTCACCGGCGTGTCCGGCCCGGCGCTCAAGGGCACCGGCACCTGGCGCAGCCAACAGTTCGAGCTCGGCGACATCAGGTTCGCCAACCGTGCCAACGGCGCCGACTTCCGGCTCGATGTGCAGGCGACGGCCGAGAACATGCCGCCGGTCTGCTTCAGCCGGATATCCGTCGAGTTCACCGATGCCCCGCTGCTCGACATCACCTCACGCCGTCTGCTCTTCGCCCAGGGCGCGGATCAGGGGCCGATCACCTTCGCCTCCGCGGCCGACCGGGTCGGCTGGACCATCGGCGACCCGAACGGGGTGCCGCTGAAGTCCGGCACGGCGCAGGTCACCAACGGCAGCGCCGCCCTCGACATCAGGGATCTCGGCCCCGGCTACTACACACTCACCGCCACCGCCGACTCCGGTGCCCCGGTGACGCGGACGACCTCGTTCGGTGTCGTCACCCCACCGCCGTCCGCCAAGGACCCGTACTACGCCGTGGCCATGCACTACGGCTGGCAGCCGGGGTGGGAGGACACCCTGCTCGACTCCGCCGCCACCGTGGGCTGGAGCCAGGTCAGATCCGACGCCAACTGGGCGGTGGAGAAGCAGAAGGGTGTCTACGACTTCGGTTCCCACGCCCTCGACGCGGGGCTGAAGAGCGCGGCGGGGCGCGGCATCAGGACCATGCCGATCCTCGGCTACCGCAATCCCCTCTACGACGGGGGCAAAACCCCCAGCTCGCCCGAGGGGCTGGCGGCCTTCGCCAGGTTCGGTGCGGCGACGGCCGCCGCCTATGCCCCGTACACCAAGGACTTCTCCGTCTACAACGAGTTCAACGGGACCGGGTTCAACGACGGGGCCTGCGGCATCACCGCGCAGTGCTACATCGACATGGTCAAGGCGGTGAAGCAGGCAATGCCGGACGCCAACATCGTGGGCCCCACCTCGGCCGGCACCCAGCTCGCCTGGCATGACGACTTCATCGCCCGCGGCGGCCTCGATCACCTCGACACCTTCAGCGTCAACTACTACGCCAACGCGGCGGACGCGCCCGGCACGCCGCCGGAGGACATCAAGGCGCTCGGAGAGTTCGCGCAGCTGGTGAAGAAGGTCGAGGCGCGCAAGAAGATGCCGGTCTGGGTCACCGAGAACGGCTGGCCCACGCACACCGGCGGTTGGAGCGAGCCCCAGCAGGCCGACTACCTGATCCGCGCCCAGACGCTGGCGCGCGCGGCCGGTGCCGACAAGTACTTCTGGTACGACCTCCTCGACGACGGCACCGACTCCGGCGAACGCGAACACCGCTTCGGGCTGTTCCGCCGCGCCGGGGCCGGTGTCCAGGGACTGGCCCCCAAACCCGCCGCCGTCTCCAACGCCGTCCTCATCCGCCAGACCGCCGGCAAACCGCTCGGGGAGCGGGAGAGCGCGGGCGACCCGGCCGTCCACATCTACCCGTACGGCACCACCACCCGTTCCCTGTGGGCCACTTCGCCGAAGACGGTCTCCGTCGCCACCGACAGGCCCCTGACCCTGACCGACCAGTTCGGCAAGCGGAGCACGCTCGTCCCGACGGCCGGGCACATCACGCTCGGCCTCGACGGCAGCCCCGTCTTCCTCGAAGGGCCGGTCACCGGCGTGACAGTCACGAACTCACCGCTCTCGCTGAGCACGACGGAGCAGTCGGTGACCGGCGCCGCCCTGAAGGTCACCGTCACCGCGGACCGCACCGGGGCGGGCGCGCTGCCCCGCCGGCTGCCGGTCACCATCGACGGCGTGCACGGCACGCTGGGAACCCGGCCCGGCGCCAAGACCTCGCTCACGCTGACGGTGCCCGCCACCGCGACCGCCGGCATACGCGAAGTCAACGCCTCCTTCGGCCGGCTGGCCCGGCTGCGCACCACGACGAAGGTGGTCGAGCCGTACACCGTGACCGGACGACCCGACATCCGCAGGAGCGGCGGAGGCCTCACCGTGAAGATCACCAACAACGACCCGGACCGGGCTCTGACACCCGCGCCGGTGGGTTGGCGAGTCGGGCCCTGGATGGGCACGATCACGGATCCGGCTCCGGTTCCCGCCGGGCAATCGTCCGAGAGGACGGTTGAACTCCCTTCCGACGTGCAGCAGTTCGTGTCCTACGCCTACTCCGTCACCACCGGCGGTGCCACGGATTCGGGCTCGCTCAGCTTCAGCCCCGTGGAACGCGCGGGCGAAACCACCCTCGCCCCGACGGACCTGAACTCCCTCGGGGACTGGGTGGGTCTGCGGGGCGGTACCAGGACCGGCCCCGACGATCTCTCCGGGACGATCCGCTACACCTACACGGACGAGGACCTGATCCTGGACGCGGTCATCAGGGACGACGTGCACAACGCCGCCCGCACCGACCCTTCGACGGCCTGGCAGGTCGACTCCATCCAGTACGACCTCTACTCGGATTTCCCCGGCACGCTCGGCGGCACCCGGGTCGAGGTCGGCGCGGCGCTGCTGCCGAGCGGCCCCGTCGCGTACACCTGGAGCGCCCCACCGGGGCAGCAGGCCGGGCCCACACCGGGCGCGGACGTCTCCGCCGTGCGCGACGAGGCTGCCCGGACCACCACGTACCGGCTCGCGGTGCCCTGGTCCTCGCTCGGATTCGACCGGCCGCCCACCGGGACGATCGGGCTGTCTTTCCTCGTCAACGACGCCGACGCGGGCACCGGCCCCGACGCCCGGGACGGCTATCTCCAGTGGGGGGCCGGAGTCGGCGCGGCTCCCAAGAACCCCGCACAGTTCCGGTCCGCGAGGCTCGTGCCATGACTCTCCTCCTCAGCGGTGCCCATCTGCCCTACCCCCATACCAACGGGTTCCACGCCGCCGGTGAACGGGTGGTGCTGACCCGGCACTCCCCGGTCACCGGTGCCATCGGGCTCACCAGTGTCCGCTGGCGCGGCGAGGACCGTGCCGCACGCGCCCTGTGCGAACTGCCGCCCAGCGCCTCGGGACCGGAGCAGTTGCTCTGGCCCGACGTGGCCCTGTCCGCCGAGCGGGTGGCCTGGGTCTGGAACAGTGCGCTCCACATTCTCGATCTGGACTCCGGTGTCCCCGAGCGGCTGTACACGGCCGCTCCCGGGCACACCCTGCAGGACCTGTGCTCCCTCACGGGTGCGGGAGACCGGGTGGTGGTGATGGAACACCCCGAGGGCCGGGACACACCGGTGACCTGCCTGGAAATCTCCGTGTCCACCGGAAGGGTCGGCGAACTGTTCACCAAACCATGGTTCGCCAACCACCCGGCGTACAGCCCGTACGACGAATCGTGGCTGGCCTTCGCCCACGAGGGTCCCTCCCAGCAGATCGCCGACCGGATCTGGGCTCGGCACCGCACACGGGACCCGGAGGGGCGTTGCGTCTTCGGCCAGACGACGGATGGGGGAACGCGCTCCGAAACGCACCCCGGAGCGCGCGCCGGAGCACCAGCCGGAACACTCGCCGTGGGCCACGAACGCTGGATGTTCCACGATGTGGGCGCCGTGGTGTGCGCGTACGGCGAGAGCGAGGCAGGACCGCGCGGCCTGTACATGGTCCACCCCGACGGCAGGCCGGCCCGGCTCGTCAGCGAGGGCGAACGGGACTGGCACTGCGACATCAGCCGCGACGGACGGCTGGCCGTCGTCGACACCTCCGGTCCGCTCGACGCACCGGGCCGCGGCTGGCAGAACGCGGGACAGGTGTCCGACGTCGTGCTCGTCGACGTCGCCACCGGCGCCCGCACACCCCTGGCACGCACGGAAGCCGACCGGCACCCCCGGCACCCGCACCCAGTATTCACCCCCGACGGCACCGCGGTCCTCTACAACCACGGCGATCCGTCGACCGGTGACGTCGCGGTGGTCCGGGTGCCCCTGCCCCCGCCGCCTCTGGCGCCGCCACCCCCGGCCACATGAAACACCGTTGCCGACTGCTTCCGAGACCACGCGGGACCGGCCGTACCGGACCTGTCTGAACAGCGAGACGGGGCCGGCCGCACATCCCGTCGACGGGCAGCGCCCGCGGCCGCCCCGCACCACTGTCCACCCACACCAGCTCGACCATGCCCGGATCCAGCAGCGCCTCGGCCACCGCCACCACCTCCGGGAAGACGACCGCATCTCGCCCCACGACCCGCCACCACTCAAATTCCGAACCGGCATCACCGCCCGCGACCTGATGCAGCCGCCGCGGCCAGCTCGTCTCCTGTTCCCGGCCAAGGGCCTGATCCCACCAGCGGGCCACCACCGCATGCGCCAGAGCGAACACCCGCTCCGGCTCTGAGAGGACGACGTCTCGGTCTCGCCGGTGACGCCGGTCGTGCTCCCCGCGCCCCGCTCGGCTGACGTTGCCCCGGCCCTGGAGCTGGAGTGCGTTCATCGGCCTTCCGCGCCCGGGGTACTGCAGGGCGTCTCCTGTTCTTTTGGTGGTCGGGGTGGAGGCTCTGTGCAGCAGGGTCCGGTCCATGCCTCAGTGTCGAGGATGTGGGCGCCGAAGAAGCTCGTTGAGGACGCTGACGGCCGGCCGCAGATGCTGTACTTCCCCGTCGATCGCGAGGAGCTGCTGCGGCGCCCTGCTGCGCGGAATCTCCGCCAGGACGCCAACGCTTTGACCGTGACGGAGAGCGTCTTGGAGGACTTCGTCGCCCGGTTCGAGCCACCCCATGGCGAGGGTGAGGAGATCCCCGATCCGGGATCGTTTTGACGCATCAGCAGCCCGTGCAGTAATCCAAGCCGGGCGGCGGCCCCAGAGTCCCGCCGCCCGGCACCCCGCCCGAAGGCCCAATGGGTGCCCAGTAGGAACCAGTGAGGCTTGTGCTCGCTGATGGCCGTTGTTGATGGGCCGTTCGGATCACGTGGGGCATACAGGGGTGGCGGGCTGTCCTGACAAGTATGTCGATCGTTCCTTGTCCGTGAGATCGCGACGGATGACTTGGCAGAGCCTCTTGATCTTCGTTGCCGGGTCAGCATACGAGCCGTCCCACAGCCGCGCTGTGTGGTCCATGCTGCCGGTGGCTAGGGTGTGGGCCGTCCGGACTGAACGCCATCGAGGTCACGGAGCCGGTGTGGTCGGTGAGGGTGGTTCGAACCCTGCCGGTGTCCACGTCCCACAGCCGCACGGCGTTGTCGTCGCCGCTGTGGCCAGGGTGCGCCCGTCCGGACTGAACGCCACCGCGTACACGGTGGCGGCGGGGTTGGCGGGGTTGGCGAGGGTGCTTCGAATTCTCCGAGCCAGCCTTCGCGCTCGGCCTCGGCGATGCGGGCGACGAGGTTGTCGCGGATCTCCTCCATCCGGCCGCGTTGGGCCGGGTCCGGCCGGAGAAGCGAGCAACGAACGCAAGCGTGTTCATGAACGCAAGGGGGTGAAAAGGCGCGAGCGCAGGTGCCGATGGAGACCTTGCGCTTCTCGAAGTGTGCGAGGAAAGAGTCCCATTCCTCCTCGGTCGGCGTCCGATATTCTTCGCTGGGTCGGCTGGCCCGGCGGCGGGCGATGAAGGTGCGGTGGGCCTCGATGGTCTCGGCCGGGCAGAGCGCTAATGGTGGAGTCGGGTATTGGAACTCTCGGAATGCCTCTGCCTGAAAGGGACATAAGCCCCGGACGGACAAGGCTGGATCCGACGCCTCACGGCCTACGATGCCGCCCATGACGATCACATATGAGTGGCGCGGCGACTTCGACAACGCTGCCGTCAACGCGCTCCATGCGGAGGCGTTCGGTCACGCCCAGGTGCCCATCGATTGGCAGACACAAGTGCACCGTCACAGCCTCGGCTGGGTCTGTGCCCGAGAAGACGGCAGGCTCGTAGGGTTCGTCAACGTCGCCTGGGATGGTGGCGTCCATGCCTTCGTTCTCGACACGATGGTCGCCCAGAACATGCGCAAGACCGGTGTCGGAACCGAACTCGTGACGACCGCGGCGCGAGGCGCCCGAGCGGCGGACTGCGAATGGCTGCATGTCGACTTTGAGGAGCATCTGCGTCCCTTCTACTTCGACGCGTGCGGCTTCAGGCCGACGGACGCGGGGCTCATCGCCCTGCGCTAGATGTTCTGTCCTGGGAGGTTGTGGACGGGTGATGCAGGTCTCGGGTGTGGAATCTTGAACGGGTGAGGGCCTTCCGGGTTCGGTGTGGATTGCGACGTCTACACCGACCGAAAGGCCCTCGTGCCCCACCGTAATGCACCTTTGACCGAGACCGGACGGCTGCGCCTGGCCGGTTGCGTGGTCGTGGACGGCTGGCCCCTGCGCAGGGCCGCCGAACGCTTCCAGGTCTCCCCGACCACGGCCAGGCGGTGGGCCGACCGCTACCGCGAACTCGGCGAGGCCGGCATGGCCGACCGCTCCAGCCGCCCGCACACGAGCCCACGTCGCACCCCGACCCGCACCGAACGCCGGATCATCAAGGTCCGCGTCCTGCGCCGCTGGGGACCGGCCCGCATCGCCTGTCTCCTGGGCCTGAACCCGGCCACCGTCCACCGCGTCCTGACCCGCTACCGCCTCGCCCGGCTCACACACCTGGACCGGGCCACCGGCCGGGTGATCCGCCGCTACGAGCGTGACCGGCCGGGAGAGCTGGTGCACGTCGACATCAAGAAGCTCGGCAACATCCCCGACGGCGGCGGGCACAGGACCCTGGGACGCCAGGCAGGCCGCAGGACCCGTTCCGGCGTCGGCTACAGCTGCCTCCACAACGCCGTGGACGACCACTCCCGACTCGCCTACAGCGAGATCCTCACCGACGAGAAGAAAGGAGACCGCCGTCGCCTTCTGGCAACGCGCCCACGCCTTCTTCACCCAGGCCGGGATCACCGTCGAACGCGTCCTGACGGACAACGGCTCCTGCTACAAGAGCCGCCTGTGGCACAGCACCCTTGCCAGTCAGGGGATTTCACACAAGCGGACTCGGCCCTACCGCCCGCAGACCAACGGGAAGGTCGAGCGCTTCAACCGCACCCTCCTGGACGAATGGGCCTACGCCCGCCCCTACCGCAGCGAGCAGGAGCGACGCGACGCCTACCCGACCTGGCTGCACACCTACAATCACCACTGCGGACACACCGCGCTCAAGGGCCAACCACCCGCCAGCCGCGTCCACAACCTCACGGGTCAGTACATCGCGTACACGGATCTAGGTGCATACGCGCGGGGATTCAGCAGTAGATCTCTACGTGGTTGGCTACGTTGACTCCGTCCAGGCTCCGGGCCTGCCACCGGTTCACCGTGTCTGTGGAGCCGTTGTTGTAGAAGATCTTGAAGGGGTTGCCGTGGGCCTCGGCCCACTTGAACTTGTCGTTGAGGGTGTGGTAACCGCAGCCCTCGAAGACCCACACCTTGCCCGTGTAGACGCCCTGCGCAAACCAGATGCAGGCCCTACCCGCTAAGCAGGTGTCATACACTCCGTCTGCTGCGGCGGGGCCGGCGCTGGCGAGCACACCAGTGGCAGTGAAGGTGAGGGCGGCGGCCGCGCTCGCGATGGTCTTTCTGCTGATCCTGAACATCCGCATCAAAGCCTTTCGTTGAGTCCCACGGCACACTAAGTAGGCGGTCGGCCTTCTCACAAGGGACACTTCGGGCCACAAGAGTCGGAGCGGGCCGCACCCGCCGCGCCGGTGGAGCGCCGGACACCGCAGGACAGTCACCGCCTCGCGATCGAGGCACACCTCCGGGCCACCCAGCCGTCCCGGGTGGACCCGGGCATCACGCCAGTGATGAAGCGGCAGACTGCGGTACTGCGGAAGCTGTCTCACCACGCGTTCCCCGAGCCGCCCGACAGCCCCTGCCGCTGCGCAGGTAACGAGCTGCAACCATGTCCACCGCGGGTGCGGCTGCGACCCCGCCGGCCGGTGACCGGGCGGGTACGGACACCCTGGCGCACGGTAGGCGGGAACCTCTGCCGGTCTCCTTTGCCCCGCCGTGCCGGGCAGGGACCGCGCAGTGCCCCAACGGGGCCATAGCCGCCGGGCGGTCAGGCCGCGGCGTCACTGTGCAGTACCGCCAGGCAAGGGAAGACGGTCCTGTTCCGGCGGGCGGCCGACAAGGGGGCGGCGCCTGCGTCTGACCGTCATCCAGGACCTCGATGCGTTGGCCGGGCAGGGGCTGCGCGGCGATGCGTCGCCGCTCGCCCGGGGAAGCCACGAACACGACGAGTTCGGCGAAGCGGTCTCCGACGGGCGAGATTCGGCTGGCCACCGGGCAGATGACGCCGTACGGGGCTTGCCCGATGTACACCGGCAAACCCATGGCGAACTCGTGTGAGCCGTGGTCCTCCACGAACGGGTAGGCCCCGGTTGTCCGGTGGACGTACCGGGCGACCGGGAGCTGCAGGGCGCTCTGTCTCGCAACCAGGGAACGGACGGCGGCAGCACGGTCGCCGCGGGCTGCCCGCTCCCGGTCCTCCTGGTGCTGACGGTCCTCGGCAAGGGCTTGGAGAGCCTGCCGTTTCTCCCAGGACCGTTTCTCGTCACGCGCGCGACGCTGCTCCGCCTCCAGGCGCGCCTTCTCCCGCTCCGCGTACTGAGAGGCTGTCCGGAGCACACGCCAGTCAGGCAGCGGACTTCGTACCGGCGCCTGGCGACGGTGCGACACCACACGTCCGCTGAGAATCCAGCGGAGGAACTCTGCTGCTGGCACTTCGGGGCCTGCCTCCCAATGCCCTCCGGAGAACCTCGCCAGCCCCTCCACGACGACCAGCCCACCACCGCCAGGCGACCTCACGCGCGCCCAGGGCACCACCCCGAACCAGAGGCCGCAGCCGGTCGCTGAACCACACCGGGGACACCCCGGCCCGCCCCTGCGCGCTGGGCCGGTCGAGCGCTCTGTGCCAGAGCGCGATATCTGTCACTTGAGCGCGGACTCTGTCACCGGTGCTGCCGAGGCATTCCTCCCGCGGAGTCCTGGCTCACGAGGAGGCAGGACTCCCGTTCTGCATGTCACCTTCTGAGGTGGCCCTGGTGGCCCTGGTGGCGCCGCGTCGCCGGTGCTGGAACCGTGGTATCCGGCCAACGCCGCTCGCACTGCGTCGCGTGACATGCCGGACCGCTACTCCCCGCCCTGCGGAGTGCCCGGCGCCCTGGCTACCGAAGGATGTATCGCGCCACCGCAGCTCTCCACTCCCTGCTCAAGCGGCTCTTCCCCCGGCACATCACCACCACGGACACCGTCGGCCGTGCCATGCTCGCCGTGGCCCGGCCGGGCAGCGACGCTCTCACCGTCCTGCACAACCCTGACATCAACGGCCTCGCCACCGCGAAGGGACAGTCCCACCGGTGTTCCTGCCGGCAAGGACCTCCGCCGCCCGCGACCCCCCCCAAGGGACGAGGCTCGGCCGACCGCTCGGTGTCACCCGGTCGGCCTCTCGTTGATCAGAGGGCCTTGGCTCAGCCATCGAACAAACACGAAGACCCACGCCGCGAAGAGGAGGAGCACCAGCACGAGAGCCAGGACAGGGGCGGGGCGGGACGAACCGGCGAGGAGCGCCGCCGCAGAAGCCGCCGCCAGTACGGCTTGTACCGGTTTGAAGGCGGACGGGTAGTGGTCGTAGTCGATCAGGGTGGGCAGGAGTACGACCGTGGTGAGCAGCATCGCGGCCACGGATCCGCTCATCAGCCAGCTCACGGCGGCGGGTTTCCGGTGGTCGGTGGCGTGCTCCACGATCCCGGCCATGCCGGCGCCGACGGCCGCCATGGCCATGGCCAGCGGAAGGTGGGCGAAGATCCAGGTCGCCAGGGAGCGGTCGGCATCGCGGGGCGTGCGGCGGGACACCAGGTCGGCGTAGTTCCACCAGAAGCCGCAGCCGATCATGAGCCCGGGCAGACCGGTGGTCGTGACGAGTGGCTTCGTTCACGTGAGGTAGCAGCGTCGAATTCGTCACGAGCACAACCAATCCACGTGGCCTGCAGGAACGGATTACGCCAGACATGTCCCGACGGTGGAGGCCCTCGGTGAAAGAAGTAGTACATCTTGTCAGAAACCCCTCCGCGGGGCCCGATCTGCAGGAACTCGTGGGGCGGGTGGCTCTGGGGGACGAGGACGCGTTCGCTCACGTGTACGACATCGTGGCGGGCCCGGTGCTGGGCGTCGTGCGTGCCGTGCTGCGGGATCACGCGCAGTCGGAGGAGGTGGCGCAGGAGGTTCTGGTGGAGGTGTGGCGGACAGCTCCCCGCTACCGGCCCGATCGCGGGACCGCGGTCAACTGGATTCTCACGCTGGCGCACCGCCGGGCGGTGGACCGGGTGCGTTCGGTGGACGCCGCGAGGGCCCGGGACCACAAGGCCGCGCTGCTCGACAAGGTGCCGGAGTACGACGAGGTGGCCGAGCATGTCGAGGCACGCCTGGAGCGGGAGCAGGTGCGGCGCTGCCTGCGCACGTTGACCGAACTCCAGCACCAGTCCGTCACTCTCGCCTATTACCGGGGCCTGACCTACCGCGAGGTCGCCGAGGCGCTGGGGCTCCCGCTGGGGACCGTGAAGACCCGACTGCGCGACGGACTGATCCGGCTGCGCGACTGCCTGGGGGTGACCGCGTGATGACCATTGACCTGCACCGGCTGACAGGTGCGTACGCCCTGCACGCCCTGTCCGACGAGGAGAACGCCTCGTTCGAACGGCACCTCGTGGGCTGCGAATCCTGCGCGCAGGAAACGGCCGAGCTGAGCGCGACCGCGACCCGGCTGGGACTGGCCGTCGCGGCGCCCGCCTCCCCGGCACTGCGCGAGCAGGTGCTGCGCCGGATTACCACGGTCCGCCAGGAGACGCCCGGCATGCCTGTCCGGGTTCTGCCGGTGCGAGCCGGGCTGAAGGGCCGGCTGCTGTCCCGGTGGGCGCTCGCCGCCTGCCTCGCCGCGGCCGCGGCGCTCGGCGTGACGACCGTGTGGCAGCACCAGCAGGCTGCGGACGCCCGCGCCGAGGCACGCCAGGCGTCCCGGAGTACCGACGAGATCGCCGCCGTACTCGCGGCGCCGGACGCCCGGACGCGGTCCGCCGGGCTGGCCGGAGGCGCCACCGGCACGGTCGTCGTCTCCCACAGCCGGGACAGGGCCGTGTTCGCCGTCTCGGGAATGACCCGTCCGTCCGGCGGCAAGGTCTACCAACTCTGGTTCAACGACGGTGGGAACATGCGGTCCGCCGGACTGATGGACCCCGACCGCAGTGACCAGGCCGTCCTGATGCAAGGCGGCGTCGACCGAGCGTCGGGCATGGGCATCACCGTCGAACCCGACGGCGGCTCGAAGCAGCCCACCACCACGCCGCTCGCCCTGATGACCTTTCCCGGCTGACCACGGCCCGCTACGGCGTACGGGTCTATTCGGCAAAGTAACGTGGCGCTCCGGCAGGCGCGGACCGTGGGCGTGGCTCGCGCTGTCCGCGACGCCGTGGGGCGCCGCCTGGGTGTCCTGGCCCCCGCCGAGTCCCCGCCCCGGGTGACCGTGACGGTCACGGGACTCCTCTGAAGCCGGTCACACGGGGGCACAGACGCGGTCGCCATCAATCGCACCAGGGCGGTCCACAGCCCGACCCCGGTCGCCGCCATCCGCACCCTTCGCAGGCACAGGGAGCAGACCCGGTCGGCTCCGGCGCCGACCGGCTGCCCGGGGGCCGGCGCAGCAGCGCGCCCGGACAGGACGGGCACGGCACCGCCCGGCAGCGGGTCCCTGCCCCGGCGGTGGGGTCGGTTCGGTCGGTCATCGCCAGGCCCCCAGTGCTTGTGTCAGACAACGGCGTGCGCGGAAGACACGGGCGCGGACGGCCTCCTGACTGATGCCGACCGCTTCCGCGATGAACTCGTAGGATTGCCCGTCCAGTTCGCGCAGTACCCAGCAGGTGCGCTGTTCGGCCGAGAGCAGGTCGAGGGCCTCGCGCAGTTCGCGCACCGCGTCCCGGCCTTCGGTGATCCGGGCCGGGGACGTGCTGTGCTCGACCGCGGGCACGTCCCCGGCCGTCTCCAGCGGGGCCGTGGGCCTGCGGGAACGCAGCACGTTCAGGCAGCGGTTGGTGACGATCCGGTATGTCCAGGTGCCGAAGGAGGAGCGTCCCTGGAACTCGGGCAGCCGCCGCCAGGCGCTGAGGAAGGCGTCCTGGACCGCGCGTCCTTCGCCTCGGTCCGGGTGCCGAGCAGACGGGTGGCGAGCTGGGTCAGCGACGGCGCGTGCCGGTGCACGAGCACGACGAACGCGTCCTCGTCACCCTCTGCGGCACGGACCGCCAGCAGGGCGTCGTCCGTGCCGGGCCAGGTGTCCGGTGGTGCGCTGCCGGGTGGTGCGCTCGGTGTGCGGGCCCCGCCACTGGGCGGCTCCTCTCGTCCGGCCTTCCGAAGACGGGTCCTCCGAAGGTTGGACACTGCGGTGCGGTCCCCGTTACGCGCGACTTCGGGCCGCGAGGGCCCGGCGGATGCGGACGGACGGCGTCACATTCGACGACCGGAGAAATGAAAAGACGTTTTATGAATCATCCGTAGCCGAACCGGGCGCGGGTTGGCGGGAAATGAAAATTCATCCGATCGTGGGTGCGACCAATCCGGCGGCATTTCGGGACCGGATTCCCCACGTGACCGAGAACGAGAAGAATCCCCGCCGCCGACCCGGTCCGGTGCGACTGCTGCTGGGCGCGCTCAGCGGTGCGCTGGCCGGGTGTGCAGCGCTCGCGGTCGCCGAGGCCGTGGCAGGTGCGGTCCGCCCGCAGGCCGGTCCCGTCGTCGCCGTCGGCGGCGCCGCGATCGACCGCACGCCCGCCGCGGTCAAGGACTGGGCGATCCGGAATTTCGGCAGCGACGACAAACTGGTTCTCCAGCTGGGAATCCTCGCGGTCCTTGCGCTGTTCGCGGTGTCCTCGGGAATTGTCGGACTGTGGTTCCGCCGCACAGCGGCTGTCGCTGTGCTGCTGTTCGGGGCCGTGGGCGCGCTCGCGGCGACCGGAAGGCCCGACTCGGCCGGCGTCACGGACGCGCTGCCCTCGGTGGCCGGGGCCGCCGCCGGAGCGGTACTCCTGTACGTACTCACGGGCCGCCTCGAACCCCGCACGGAACCTCACGCTCCCTCGACGGCCCCGTCTGGCGGCGATTGGGACCGCCGCGGCTTCGTGATCGCCGCGAGCACGGCAGCCGTGGCCTCGGCGGGAGCCGGTCTGCTGGGCCGGCCCCTGGCGGGTGTCGGCGGCCGGGACGCGGTCGCCTCCCGGCGGAACGTGGTGCTTCCCGCTCCCGCGTCTCCAGCCCCGGCCGTGCCGAAGGGCGCGGGACTGCGGATCCCCGGCCTCGGCCCGTTCGTCACGCCCAACGCGGACTTCTACCGCGTCGACACCGCCCTCGTCGTGCCCAAGGTGAACGCGAGGACCTGGAAGCTGCGGATCCACGGCACGGGCGTCACTCGTCCCGTCACCCTCTCCTACGACGATCTTCTGCGCCGTGACCTGGTCGAGCGCGACATCACGCTGACCTGTGTCTCCAACGAGGTCGGCGGCCCCTACGCCGGCAATGCCCGCTGGATCGGCGTACGACTGGCGGATCTGCTGGCCGAGTGCGGAGTGCGGCCTCCTTCCAAGGGCGGCCCGGCCGACCAGCTGGTCGCCCGTTCCGTGGACGGCATGACGATCGGCAGCCCGGTCGAGGACGTGATGGACGGCCGCGACGCCCTCCTCGCCCTCGGCATGAACGGCGAACCCCTGCCCTTCGACCACGGCTTCCCGGTCCGCATGGTGGTGCCCGGCCTCTACGGCTTCGTGTCCGCCTGCAAGTGGATCAAGGACATCGAGCTCACCACGTTCGCCGCCTACGACCCCTACTGGGTCAAGCGCGGCTGGGCCCGCAGGGCGCCCATCAAGACGGAGTCCCGCATCGACACGCCCAAGCCCTTCGCACGGCCCAGGGCGGGCACGGTGATGGTCGCAGGCGTCGCCTGGGCCCAGCACCGCGGCATCGACAGGGTCGAGGTCCGTGTGGACGACGGCCCCTGGCAGGAAGCCCGGCTCGCCGCCGAGGACACGGCCGACACCTGGCGCCAGTGGACCTTGCCCTGGCGGGCCACCAAGGGCGGCCACACCCTCACCGTCCGGGCCACCGACCGCACCGGCGCGGTGCAGACCGAGAAACGCACCCGCACCATCCCCGACGGCGCCAGCGGACGGCACTCCGTGGTCGTGACCGTCGACTGACCCCCCAAGCCACCTTCCCCTTCCTCATGTCAAGGCAGCTCAGGCTGCGCCAACCAACAGGAGAAACACTATGAACACCCGTATCCGCCGTACCGCCGTGACCCTGGCCGCCGCGGCCGTCCTGCCACTCGCCCTGAGCGCCTGCTCCGACAACGGCTCCGACTCCACCGACTCGGACTCCTCGTCGAAGTCGTCGGCGTCGGCCTCCGCCCCGGACGACAGCATGGCCGGCTCCGGCAGCACCACCTCGGCGGACCAGCCCTTCGGTACGGCCTGTTCGGCGGTGCCCAAGAGCGGTGCCGGTTCCTTCGACGGCATGGCCCAGGACCCGGTCGCCACGGCCGCCTCCAACAACCCGGCCCTGTCCACGCTGGTCGCCGCGGTGAAGAAGGCCGGTCTGGTCGATACCCTCAACAACGCGCAGAACATCACCGTGTTCGCACCGACCAACGACGCCTTCGCGAAGATCCCCAAGGCCACCCTGGACAAGGTCCTGGGCGACAAGGCCCAGCTGACGAAGATCCTCACCTACCACGTCGTCGGCCGGAAGCTCGCGCCGAAGGACCTGGAGCAGGGCTCCTTCGACACCCTGGAGAAGTCGAAGTTCACCACCTCCGGTTCCGGCGAGTCCTACACCGTCAACGACTCCGCCAAGGTGGTCTGCGGAAACGTCCACACTGCCAACGCCACCGTCTACATCATCGACAGCGTCCTGATGCCCACCGGCTGACGCAGGGTCTTCGGCGGGGTGCCGCAGGTGTGGCACCCCGCCGAATGTGTTTCCGGCCCCGCGTCACAGACGCGCCCGGGCCGGGTCTGACGAAGTGAGAGCCCATCGAGGACGAAGACGAGAGGAACCCGCGATGACCACGCAGACCGCACCCGCCGCCGAGGCCCTGTCCACCCCGCAGACCGGCGGGCCGCCCCGCACCACGGCCGTGTCCGGCGGCCCGGCCGGCGCCGACCAGCCCGCGCCCGACCGGGGCCGTACCTCGATCGCCGACGTCGTCGCTGTGAAGGACGCCGGTATCGCGGCCCGGGAGCCGCGCAGACGGTAACGCACCCGGGCGAGCAGGACGTCCTCGTGGGGCAGCGCGCCGGTCACGGCCCGCAGGACCGGGTCCATCCGCAGGGCGGCGAGCTGCCGGGGGCTGGTGGGACTGTCGCTCGTCTCCTGCCCGCAGTGCAGGACGAGTACGGCGGCCTGGGGCAGTGGCGGACACCGCCGGGGCAGCAGGACTGCGGGTTGCGGAAGGGACTCGGTGTCGTCCCGCGGCACGATCGGGAACTTCTCATCCCCGTGGGTCGCGCTCATGCCTCCTTTCTCGATCGGACCGTCACCGTCGCCCCCGGCCTGTGCCCCGCTTCGGCGGCCGAGGGAAGAAACCGCTGGTGCGGGCCCGGTACTCGGCGTAGCCGGGCCGGTCGGCCATGTGCCGTTCCAGCAGCCGCTTTCCGCTGCCCCGGATCAGCAGGAGGCTCATCACCAGCGGCGACACGGCGGACACGGCGGCCGCCGCCGGGCAGTCGCAGACGAGCAGGAACAGACCCCACCAGACACAGAAGTCGCCGAAGTAGTTGGGGTGCCGGGTCCATGCCCACAGCCCCCGGTCCATGATGCGGCCGCGGTGGGCGGGATCGGCCTTGAACCGGGCCAGCTGGGCGTCGCCGACCGCCTCGAAACCGGCCCCGACCGCCCACAGGGCGACTCCGGCCCAGGCCAGGAACGACGGCCGACCGGGCACGTACTGCGCCGCCTGCACGGGCAGGGACACCAGCCACACCAGCGCGCCCTGCAGGAGATAGACCATGCGCAGGGCATACGCGTTACGGCTGCCCGGCGCCTTCGCGAGCATCGCCTCATAGCGCGGATCCTCGCCGTGGCCCCGGCCCCTGCGGGCGATGTGCACCGCCAGGCGCAGCCCCCAGGCCGCCGTCAGCACCGTCGCCAGCAGCCGCCGTACGGGATCACCGTGCCCGGTGGAGACGGCGAAGGCCGTGAGAGCCACGGCGGTGAAGCCGATTCCCCAGGCCACGTCGACGATCCGGTGCACGCCCTTGCGGACCGCGACGGCGAAGGTGACGAGCATGACCGCCAAGGCCATGGTGCCCGCCCAGATGAGGCTGAGCCCGAACGCGCTCCACGGGAAGGTGTTCACAGGCCCTCGTACCAAGCGTTTGACGTGGCCGGCATACCGGCCGCGCCGCCGGGGCCCGGCCGCACGGCGAGGATCTGGTCGACGCCCATCCGGGCCTCCTCGAAGGCCAGTGCCGCACCCACCAGATAGAGCCGCCAGACCCGGGCGGTCTCCTCACCGGCCAGCGCGGTGAACGCCTCCCAGCGCTCCTCCAGGGAGCGGTGCCAGGCGGCGACCGTACGGACGTAGTGCTCGCGCAGCGACTCCGTGTGCCGGACCTCCAGACCGGCCTCCTCCAGCAGGACCACGGTCTCGCCGAGGGGCCGCATGTGCATGTCGGGGGCGATGTACGCCTCGATGAAAGCCCCGCCGCCCGGGGCGCCCGGACCCCGTGACATCTGCTGCACCAGCACCCGCCCGGACGGCCGGACGAGCCGGTGCAGGGCGGTGGCGAACGCCGGGTACTCGGCATCGCCGACGTGCTCGCCCATCTCGATGGTGGAGACGGCGTCGTATCCGCCGCCCTGGATGTCCCGGTAGTCCTGGCAGACCACCTCCACCCGCTCGGTGAGCCCGCGTTCGCGCACCTGGCCGCGCACGTACGCCGCCTGCTCCCGGGCCAGGGTGACGGCGGTGACCTGGGCGCCGTGCCGTTCGGCCGCGTGCAGAGCGAGTGAACCCCAGCCGCAGCCGATGTCCAGCAGCCGGGCACCGGGCTCCAGGGCCAGCTTGCGGCAGATCAGCTCCAGTTTGGCCCGCTGGGCGTCGACGACGGTGAAGCCGGGCTCGTCGCCGGCCCAGTAGCCGCAGGAATAGGCCATGGTCTCGTCGAGGAGGAGACCGTAGAAGTCGTTGGACAGGTCGTAGTGATGGCTGATTGCGGCCCGGTCGCGGGCCCGGCTGTGCAGGCCGCCGCGCAGCCGGGCCTGGCAGGTGGGTGCGGGCGGTGGGGGGCCCACGACACCGAGGCGTACGGCGGTGACGAGCGCGCGGGCCCGGTCGGCGGACGTAGGCCGGGGCGGGCGCAGCCCCCGTTCCCGCTGGGCCGCCCACATCGTCCGCAGCCCCTCGGCGAGGTCGCCCTCGACATCGAGTTCGCCGGTGACGTACGCCTGTGCAAGGCCCAACTCGCCGGGCTGCCACAGCAGTCGGCGCAGCGCGCGCCGGGAGCGCACCACCACGACGGGTGCGTCGCCCGGGCCGGTCTCGCTGCCGTCCCAGGCGCGCAGGCGCAGCGGCAGAGGGCCGCCGAGCGCGTCCTCGGCGAGGGCGGTGAGCAGGTGGGCGGCACCGGGCCGGGCGAGGGTGTTCATCGGGCGGGATTCTCCTTGTTCTCCTTGGTGAACAGGTACTGCTGGACATCGAGGTAGCCGGAGTGGAACCCGGCCTCGGAGTAGGCCAGGTAGAAGGTCCACAGGCGGCGGAAGGTCTCGTCGAAACCGAGGGCGGCGACGTCCTCGGCGCGTGCGGTGAACCGCTCCCGCCACAGGCGCAGGGTCTCGGCGTAGTGGGCGCCGAAGGCGTCGCGGCGGGTCAGGCGGAGGCGGGTGTGGTCGCGGGCGGTGTCCTCGATCGCCTCGGTGGAGGGGATGAGGCCGCCGGGGAAGACGTACTTGTGGATCCAGGTGAAGGTGTCACGGGAGGCGAGCATGCGCTCGTGGGGCATGGTGATCGCCTGGAGTGCCACCCGGCCGCCCGGGGCGAGCCGTTCGTCGAGGGTGCGGAAGTAGGCCGGCCAGAACTCCGCGCCGACCGCCTCGATCATCTCCACGCTGACGACGGCGTCGTACTCCCCGCCCGCCTCCCGGTAGTCGCACAGCTCGATCGTGACGCGGTCCTCGGCTCCCGCCGCGCGCACGCGTTCCAGGGCCAGGGCCCGCTGCTCGGCGGAGAGGGTGAGCGAGGTGACGCGGGCGCCGCGGGCGGCGGCGCGCAGGGCCAGCTCGCCCCAGCCGGTGCCGATCTCCAGCAGCCGGGTGCCCTCGCCGACGTCGGCGAGGTCGAGCAGCCGGTCGATCTTGCGGTGCTGGGCGGCCTCCATGAGATCCCAACTCGCCGGGAAACCGCGGAAGACGGCCGAGGAGTAGCTGAGGGTGTCGTCGAGGAAGAGGGCGAACAGGTCGTTGGAGAGGTCGTAGTGGCGGCTGATGTTGGTGCGGGAGCCGTCGGGGGTGTTGCGCTCCTCGTGCGGGTGCCGCAGGGCCCACCGTCCGCGCAGGCGTTGCAGCGGGGCCGGGATCAGGTCGGCCGCGTGTCCGGCGAGCACGGTGAGGGCGGCGACCAGGTCGGGGGCGTCCCACTCGCCGGCCATGTAGGACTCGCCGAAGCCGACCAGACCGGCGGTGCCGATCCGGGCATGGAAGGCCGCCGGGTCGTACACCTCCAGGAGCGGGCCGCCCGCGCCGATGTCGTCACGGCCGGCGAACCGGGCCCGCAGCGGCAGTCCGCTCAGGGCCCGGCGGACCAGTGCGCCGGTCACTGCGGTACGCGGCCATGAGGAGGCGGGTACGGCGGCCACGGCAGGCCAACGGGCGGCATGGGTCCGTGCGTCGGCGTGCGCGTCGGCCGGCACGCCGGCAGGGACCTGGGCGGGCACGTCGACCGGCACGTCAGCGGGGGTCCCGGCGGGCGCGGCGGCGCTTCGGGGCTCGGCAGTTCTCATGTCACGTTCTCCGGGGCGCGGTGGTCGTCGGTTCGGGGCTGGACAGGCAGGCCACGCAGGTAGAGGCGGATGCCGTGGAAGCGGATCGCGGCCGGCACGGCGAGGGTGGACCACGGGTGGCGCAGGGCCAGCCGCAGCAGGTTCGGGACGGTCGCCGCGCGGCGGGTGCCGTGGACGGTGGCCGTCAGGGCGCGGCCGTCGGTGCGGTCCAGGTGCAGGGTCAGGTCGAGCCGGGGTCCCGGTCTCGGCAGTCGCATGCGGTAGCGGCCGTCGACGGGGAAGAACGGCGAGACGTAGAACTCCTTGTCGGCGCAAGCCGCCCCGGTCCGGTCCGGGTGCAGGAGGTAGCTGTGGCGGCCGCCGTAGGTGTTGTGGACCTCGGCGACCACGCAGCGCGGCTCGCCGTCGGGGCCGTGGCACCAGTAGAGGGTGATCGGGTTGAACACGTACCCGAACACCCGGGCGTGGGTGAGCATCACCACCGGACCGCCCTCCAGGTCGAGACCGTGCGCGGCGAGGAAGGCGTCGAGGCCCGCGCGGAGGGACGGCTGGTCACCGGTGAAGTGGTCGCGGCGGTCGAACCGGGCCAACGGCCTCAGCGGAAGGGGCAGTCGGGGCGGGCGGTCGGGATCGATGAGCCACATGTACGTGCGGTGGCGCAGCACGTACCGCCGAGGGGTGGTGCGCACATGGCGGATCGTGCAGGCGTACAGGGCGGCGTTCACCAGCGCGCCCCCAGGGCGGCGGCGGCCTCGACGCCGGAGCGGCAGCCGTCCTCGTGGAAACCCCAGCCGTGATAGGCGCCGGCGAACACGCAGACGGCGCCGGCCAGCTCGGGCAGCCGCCGCTGAGCGGCCACCGACTCCGGCGTGTAGACGGGGTGTTCGTAGACCATGCGGGCCAGCACCCGGCCGGGGTCGATCCGGTCCTCACCGCCCAGGGTGACGACGAACGTCTCGGCGGCGTCAAGGCGTTGCAGCCGGTTCATGTCGTAGCTGACCCGCACCCTGTCGGCGCCCGCCGTACAGGACGGCATGAGGTAGTTCCAGGAGGCCCGGGCGCCGCGGGCGCGGGGCAGCAGCCTGGTGTCGGTGTGCAGGAGGGTGGTGTTGCGCGAGTAGCGGAACGCGCCGAGCACCTCCCGCTCCCGGTCGGTCGGATCGGCGAGCAGCCGCAGCGCCTGGTCCGGATGGACCGCGATCACCACGGAGTCGTACGACTCCGTGGTCCCGTCCTCGGCGGTCACCTCGGCACCGTCCGCGTGGCGGCGCACGGCCCGGACGGGCGTGCCGGTGCGGATCTCGCCCACCTGCTTGGCGACCCGGTCGACGTACTCACGGGAACCGCCGGTGACGGTCCGCCACACCGGTGATCCGCCGACCGACAGCATCCCGTGGTGCTCCAGGAAGCGGAACAGGTAGGCGGCCGGGTAGCGCTGCGCGGTGACGGCGTCGCAGGACCACACGGCCGACACCACCGGCGTCATGAAGTGGGAGCGGAAGTAGGCCGAGAAGCCCTCCCGGTCCAGGAACTCGCCCAGGGTGAGGTCCTGTCGCCCCTCGCAGGCGAGCAGCTTGCGGGCCGCTCGGTGGAACGCGGGCACCTCAGCGAGCAGCCGCAGGTATGACGCGCGCAGGACGCTGCGGGGCCGGGCGAGCAGTCCGGTGGGGCCCCGGGCGCCGGCGTACTCCAGGCCGCACTCCTCGCACCGCACCGACATGCTCATCTCCGACTCCTGCGTGGCGACACAGAGCTCGTCCAAGAGACGCAGCAGATACGGATAGGTACGGCGGTTGTGCACGATGAACCCGGAGTCCACGCGGTGCACCCTCCCGTCGTACGACGAGGTCAGCTCATGGGTGTGCGCGTGCCCGCCCAGCCGGTCATCGGCCTCGTACAGGATGACGCGACAGGTCCGGCCCAGGATGTACGCGGCGGTCAGTCCCGCCACACCAGAGCCCACCACCGCTGTCCGCCTCATCTTTCCTCCCACATTCGCGATCAGGTCCACGCGTAATCCGGAGCAGGTCGCGCCGCGGATTGGCGAGGAGACGGATCAGATACCGAGGAGCCTCACGGGCACAGTCGGCGAGCCGCGGGGCCAGGGGGCAGAGGCGTACGGGAATCGGTCACTCGGTGCCGGGCTCCCCGCCCACGCCCCAGGCAGTCACGGCTCCGACAGCGAACCTCCGCAGGCGGCCCATGACACCAGCCCTGGCGCCTCGTACCCCATACTCCCCGGGCGGCGTTCCAGCCGTCCCGCGCACTGTCCTCACGACGCCACCGTCTCCGGTTTTCGCCACTGCGGATGACCGGCCGTTTCTCCCCAACGCCCCTGACAGACGGTCATGTGTACGGGCTATCGCCAGCACGGGCCGGAATCCGGAGGACCCGTCGCTGGCTCAACCTCCCCCTTCTGTGAGGGCAAGACGCACGACCACCTCACTGCGCCCGCCACTGTGCTGAGCGCACAGGCCGAGTACGACACCGATCGGGACGACGGGCGGCCAGCGCCGCCAGGCTGGCCTGCCAACGGCTCGTGCCGGGGCGAACTCCGGCGCCAGTGGTACGCGTGTGCGCCTCCAAGAGCGCGGGGTGCTGGCGGTGGGCCGCCTGGCAGAGGTCGCGCGGCCGATCCGTACGGCGCCGCCGCAGTGGTCGAGGGCCGCCTGGGCCAGGTCGGCGACCGCCGTCTTCCCCGCTCCGGGCGGGCCACCGACCACAACCGGCTGATCCTGCCGTACGGCCTTCTTGGCCGCCGCCGGAAGGATCAGCCGGTGCAGTAGGTCTTCGTGCTCTTCCTCGCTCAGCACCGTCCAGGTGACATGCGGTTCCAACCGGCCTTCCATGAGCAGCTGCTCATGGTCCTGTGACATCGAACTTTGAGCGTGTGCCATCGAAGTCTGACTGGCGTGGATCACTGTGTCAGGGGCGTCGTGCGAGGAAGACGAACTCTTTGCCTGGCCGGTCAGGCGCATCACGGACGTCTTGCACCACGTAGCCGTGGGCGACCAAGTCCGTCTCGACCTCGTCGCGCTCCCGGAAGCGCAGCGTTGATTCCGAGGTCAGCACCTGTCCGTCCGCGGCGAAGACGCAGGTCCAGCGGAAGGTCACGAGAGGCTGGCTCACCTCGATCAGCTGGACCCAGCTCTCGACGGAGCCGACGCCCGGGATCTCCGTCACGCGGTAGGAGTGCTCGCGGGTCCATTCTTCCCAGGCGCGTCTGGCCGGATCGCGGGTCTCGAAGACCAGGTGCCCGCCGGGCCGTAGTGCCTCGTAGGCTCTCTGAAGCGTCTTCTGCCAGCTGCCCGGATCAACGATGGCCTGGGCGACGTTCGCTGTCATCGTCGCGAGGTCGACCTGCAGTGGCGGGAGGGCAGTGGCGTCACCGCAGATCCAGCGCACTCGCTCACTGCCCGGTTTGGCCCGGGCGACGTCGACGGATGCCTGGGCGGGATCGATGCCGACGACGTCGACCTCGCGGTCGGCCAGGAGCAGTGCGAACACCCCTGTGCCGCAGCCGATGTCCAGAACTTGGCGCGCCCCGAACTCTTCGGTCATCCGGAGGTAGGCATCGAGATCGCTGCGGTCGGGGTCGAGCGGATCGTAGATCGCGGCGAGTCGTGGATGCCCGAAGCAGTCGTCAGCCATGCGGCCGAACGTATGCAGAGCCGACCTCGAAGAGCTACTGAGTTTCGCCGGACTCGGCCGGCCGGGCTTCCCGGGCGAGGGTGATGTAGAGCTTCGTGACGGTTGTCAGGGTGAGCCAGGTCCTGCGGCGAGCGGCCGCTGGCCTTCGCGACGCGCTGGAGGGCGATGCCCCGGACCTGCGGATCGGCGTCCAGCAGGATCAGCCGGTCCCGCTCCAGCCACGACTCGTAGCCGATGTGCCCGCCGGTCGTGGCGCAGAAGTACCAGCCCGCGAAGCTCTCCCCGCCCTTGGGCCAACGGAACGGGCGCACCGGCTCCGCGTACTCGAAGCGCACATCGCGGCACGCCCCCAACGACCGCCGAACCCGTACCGCCTCCTCCAGGAACCTCAGCTCGAACGCAGCGAGGTCCGGATTCGCGTACGCCTCCGCGAGCTGTCCTGCCCCCACCCCTGACCACCCGCACTCCGTACTGATCAAACTTCGATGGCACGAACTTACTGATGGTCAAGCTTCGACGGCAAAGATCAAACTTCCATGGCACAGGACAAACTGAAGCTTCCCCTTGATCGTGGACACCTGGGGACTGGGATCTTGAGGTTCCAGAGGAAGCAGCACCAGGTGGGAAGCAAGTACACGAAGCGGTACACCGAGGAGTTCAGGCGGGACGCGATCGCGCTCGTCGGTTCCTCGGGCAGGACGGTCACCGCCGTCGCCCGGGAGCTCGGGATCAGCCCGGAATCCCTGCGCGGCTGGTGCCGCCGGGCGAAGGCGGACCGGGGCGAGGGCGAGTCCGGTGAGCTGACCAGCGCCGAGCGCGAGGAGCTCAAGCGGCTGCGCAAGGAGGTCCGTGAACAGCAGCAGACGATCGAGATCCTGAAAAAAGCGACCGCCTTCTTCGTGAAGGAGAACGACCGGTGAGTGAGCTGTACCGGTTGATCCATGCGGAGAAGGCGAATTACCCGATCGTTCTGTTGTGCCGGGTGCTGAAAGCCGCCCGCTCCTCCTGCTGCGCCCGGCGCGAGGGCGAGGCCGCCCGCCATGCCCGGCAGGCCGCCGACGATGCGCTCGCGCACGAGATCACCGTGGTGCACATCGCCTCCCGGCACGCCTACGGTGTCCCGCGCATCCACGCCGAACTGCGCCGCCCGGGCCGGCGGGTGAACCGCAGGCGCGTCGCCCGTGTGATGCGTGAGCGCGACATCCGCGGTGTCACCCGGCGCAAGAGGCGTTCGCTGACCCGGCCGGACGTGAAGGCGGAGCCGGCCCCGGACCTGACCGGCCGCGACTTCCACGCCGAGCGGCCCGGGACCGGGCTGGTCGGCGACATCACCTGCCTGCCCACCGCCGAAGGCCGGCTCCACCTCGCCTGCCGGCTGGACCTGGCCACCCGCGAGGCCGTCGGCCACGCCATGGCCGACCACCACCGCGCCCGAACTCGTCGTCGACGCTCTTGACATGGCCCACGGCCGGGGCGCCCTGGAGCCCGGCTGCGTGATCCACAGCGATCGCGACAGTGAATACACGTCAGCCCAGTTCCGGGACCGAATAGGGAAGTCGGGACTGCGGCAGAGCCGCGGACGCACCGGATCATGCTTCGACAACGCTGCCGCGGAGAGCTTCTGGACCCTGCTCAAGGAGGAGATCGACACCCGTATCTGGCCCGGCCGGGCCACCGCCCGAGCCGAGGTCTTCTCCTTCATCGAGACCTTCTGCAACCGCCGCCGCCTGCGAAAGCAACGGACTTTCGGCTACCTCACCCCGACCGAGACCAGGCAGCGGCACCAGCACGCCCTCGCGGCATAACGATCACGTGTCCGAGATCACGGGGAAACTTCACGCCGGGCGTTCCCCCGAGCCGCCCGCACCGGACGATGCGCTGGCCCCGATCGGGCAGGCCCGCGCCGAGCGCCGCCGCCAGGCCTACGCCTCCCACGCCGCAGCCCTGCGCCGGGCACGACAGGAGCGCGCAGCCAGGACAGCAAGCCCTCCAGCCACCTCAGCCGGCATCATCGTCGCTACGGCTGAGCACTACACCGGGTCCGCCGCGCGTCATCGCCTGGCCAGCCGATGACGCGCTTGCGGCGCGGCCGCCTCGACGCGAAGCGGCCGCAGGTGTCAGGACCGGGTGGGCAGCCGGTTGTCAATCGTGATGACGACGGGCTCTCCTCAACGAGTGGTCCTGCTCGCCGGCTGTCGGCGTCGGACCGCTCCGGTTCGGTATGACCGTCGACGATGTGGTCGAGTCGGCTGAGATCCGGCTCTGAGCTGTGCTCCGGTCGCCTCTGGGCCCGGGGCACAGCGGCCGGAGGCAGGCCCGGCGGCAGGAAGACCCTGCCGGTCGACAGAGGGGGGCGTGCGGCGTCGCGCCGTCCGTCGGGCCTGGTACACGCCGATCCCGGCGTGGGCGAGGGCGAGCAGTGCGACGGCGGTCAGCAGTACCGGCACCGTCGTGACGTGGCCGAGGAGGGTGAGGACGTACGGGGTGAACATGCCGAGGTACGCCGCTGTCCAGAACCGGGCCGTCCAGCGGGCGAGCCGGTGGGGCGGGGCGAGGGCCGCGGTCCGGGTGAGGCCGTGGGCGAGGATCAGCCCGTAGGCCGCGCCGAGAACGATTGCGGCGAGGAGGGTGAGGGGCTCGCTCTCCGTCGCCGCCGCGACGGCGGCGGTCGCCGTGCCGGCCGCGACGGCCAGAAGGCCCGAGGTGGGTGTGGACGGAGCCCGCCGTGCGGTGAGCAGACCGGTTCCGGGGACGACGGCCGTGGCGACGCCCGTGAGGACCAGACCGGTGTGAAGGGTGCTCGGCAGCGTGACGAAGCCGATGGTGGGGGCCGTGAAGACCCAGGGCGCCACGGGCAGCACCGTACGCCGGAAGCGGTGGACCGCGTGTGCGTGGGCGGCCTCGGAGCCGTGGGCCGGGGCCGGTCCGGCGGTCTCCGGTGCGGCCAGTGCGAGCCATCCCGCCGCCACCCCGAGGACGACGTGTGGAACGTACGCCGTCACCATCGGCCAGGGCGCCCACTTCGCGATGAGTGCCGCCGCGATGCCGCCCGTCGCGAAGCCCGCGGACACGAACAGGCCGGGGCGGCGGGGCGAGCCGGAGAGTTCCTTGATCCAGGCACTGCCCGCGGCCAGCAGCGCGCCCGCGCTGACACCGGTCAGGAAGCGGCCGGACAACAGCGGCCAGACGCCTCCCCACACTGCGCCGGCCATGAGGAGAAGGGTGGACAGGACGTTGAGGGCGAGGGCGGTGAGCGCCACCGGGCGCCGTCCCCTGCGGTCGGCGAGAGGGCCCGCGACCAGGAGCGCCGGGATCAGACCGACCACATACACCGCGAACAGCCCGGTCACAGTGGACTCGGTGAGGCCGAGGTGACCGCGGTAGGCGCCGAGCAGGGCCGAGAACTGGTTGGCGCTCCAGCCGGAGGCCAGCATGATCCATGCGGCGCGGGCGCCCCGGGGTCCGGCCGCAGGTAGTGCGCCGACAGGGGCGGTGACAGGGGGTGAGGTCATGTCCCCATTCGTATGTGCCCGACCGTTCGGCCCGCACCGTACGTTCACGATTCGTGAAGGGCCCGCGCCACCTGGCCGGGCCCTCGTCTACTCTCGGATGCATGGTGCTTGACCTGCGGCTTCTGTCGTCGTTCCTGGCGGTTGTCGAGGAGGGGCACTTCGGGCGGGCCGCGGCGCGGCTCTTCCTGTCGCCCCCCGCCGTCACCCAGCACGTACGCCGTCTGGAGAGCCAGCTCGGCGTGCGGCTCCTCGACCGGTCCGTCTCCCCCGTCGTGCCGACGGCCGCGGGGGTGCGGCTCGCCGGGCACGCGCGCACCCTGCTCGACGCAGCGCATGCCGCGCTCGACGACCTGTCGGACGTCACGCGGGAGGCCGACGGCGGGCGGCCTCTGCGGGTGGGAATCATGGGGCACGGTTCGGCGGAACTGACACCCGCGGCCATCAACGCCTACCGGCGGGCCCGGCCCGAGGTGCGGGTGGGGATCCGGCAGCTGGACTTCACGGAGCATGTGTCCGCGCTGGTGGAGGACCGGGTGGACGTGGCCTTCGTGCGGCCTGGCCCGGACGACGAGCGGATCGTTGCGGATGTCCTCACCACCGAGCAGCGGATCGTCGTCGTGCACGAACGGTCGCCGCTGGCCGACGCCCGGGCGACCGGGGTTGGCATGGCGGACCTCACCGAGCTGCCGCTGTTCCGTGTTCCGGGCCACACCCCCCACTCGTTCACCGAGTACCTGTACTTCGACGACCGCGCCCAGCGCCGCAGCTCCGAGCTGGCCGTCACCCCGCAGGAGGTACTGACCGGCGTCGTCACCGGGCGGGCCGCGGGCTCCGGCCTGCGTTCCTTCGCGCGGTACTACGCGTGGCCGGGTGCCGTCTTCGTACCCGTCCTCGACGCACCGTGGGAGAGCAGCTACCTCGCGGTGCGGGCCGGTGACGACAACCCGGAGGTGCGGATCTTCCGGGCGCTCGCGGTGGCCCTCGCGAAGGACCTGGGCCCCGGAATCAGCTCTCCGGGCCGACCGGCCGACGCCATCGGGGTCGAGAGGCGCCGGCGCCCCACGCTGCGGCGGCCGGCGCTATGAAGCCGAGCACGCTCTGGATGCCGTCCCGACGTGCTTCGAGGGGCAGGGGCCAGATTCCTTCGGGGTGGGCACCACGCCCTGCTCTCCAGCGCCCTCCGCGGCGCCGCCTGCGCCACCGGCAACGGCATCGTCGGCCTCGGCTTCTGGTGGATCCAGCACCCGTAGGACAACGGGACACCAGCCGTTACCCCGAAGCCCACCACCGCCTCGACCGTGTCGTCGGCCGCCGCCAGGCCCGGCCGACGACACGGTCGAGGCGGCCAAGACCACCGCGACTGCCTCCCCGGTGCGCACCTCCGCCGCCACGGCGGCTCCACACCGTGGCCCGGCTCCACCGCGGCAGACCCATCTCCGGAAGAGGCCCGTCGCCCGCCTCGTCCTACGCCGGGCCGGTCGGGCGCTCGTGTGCCGGATCGCGAGCGGAGTGCCCGGCACGTCGCTCGCATCCGATATTCGAACAGACGCAGCATTGCCGTGTGCCCGATTACCGCTTCCCCCAGGATCTACGCGACGCCCAGCTCGCCCTCCACCAGACCCGCGCCGCGTGCGAGGAGTACGCCACGCACCTGCCGTAGTCGAGCACGTCGCCGACGCCGCGGTTCTTGATCTCGGTGAGGATGTGCATCCAGTGCTTGGCGCCCTCGCCGCCGTCGCCGGCCCACAGCCCGAGGATCTCGCGTCGGCCCTCGGTGGTGACGGCCAGGGCCACATAGACGGGCCGGTTGGCGACCGCACCGTCGCGGATCTTCACGTGGATGGCATCGATGAAGACGACCGGATAGACGGCATCGAGCGGGCGGCTCTGCCACTCGGCCATGCCCTCCAGCACCTTGTCGGTGATCGTGGAGATGGTCTGGCGGGAGACCTCAGCGCCGTAGACCTCGGGCAGGTGGGCCTGAACCTCGCCGGTGGCCAGGCCCTTCGCAGCCAACGAGATGACCATCTCGTCGACGCCGGTCAGGCGCTTTAGAGATGCTCGCCCCGTGCTTTCTTAGTTGCGTAGTCGCGGGCACGGGAGGTCTTCCAGGTCTTTATGCGTTGAAAGGAGACGCCTTCCTCGCGAAGCAGGATGTGCAGGCCCTCGTGGCTGATGTCGTCGACC
This sequence comes from Streptomyces sp. NPDC014734, assembly GCF_043083325.1. Taxonomy (NCBI): domain Bacteria; kingdom Bacillati; phylum Actinomycetota; class Actinomycetes; order Kitasatosporales; family Streptomycetaceae; genus Streptomyces; species Streptomyces sp. NPDC014734. The sequence continues at coordinate 34,968 of NZ_JBIBYN010000001.1, forward strand.
ACCCCCTCTGCGACCAGGAACTCCGCCAGCTTGCTCAGGCTCCAGATCGAGAACGGAAGGCCGTGCTCGGCCGGCGTGGACTTGGCGATCTTCTTGGTCTCGCGACGCTCGGGCAAGGTAAAGGTCTTCGGTCTGCCGCCCTTGTACTTCGGATAGAGCGAGTCGAAGCCGTCGGCGTTGAAGTTGTGGATCACGTCCCGGACCCGGTCCGCGCTGGTGAACGACACGTCGGCGATCTTCGCCACCGGCATGCCCTGCGCGGACAGCAGCACCATCTGTGCCCGCCGCCAGGTCACCACCGACCCGGTGCCACGGCGGATGATCCGCAGAAGCCGCCTGCCCTCGTCGTCATCGATTTCAAGGACGCTTACTGGTTCTGCCACCCGCACAGTCTCGCGGGAAGTGGGAGCGTCCAGGGTGTAGAACGGCGGGGTCTGTGGGTGTCGTCAGTCCAGCACCTCTCGTAGCCAGGACCGTTCCGCGTGACTGGTGGCGCGGGCGATGGTGAGCATGCCACGACGGTAAGGGTCGTCGGTGTCCTCAGCGCGCAGTGGGCGCTCCCCGTCGTGGAAGAAGCTTGCGGGCTGTTGCAGGAATTCCAGGCGTTGGCGCAGCACCGCGTGCTGGTCGGCGGTGTCGGGGAGTTGGGAGAGGAAGGCCAGGATGGTGAAGTACCGGGTGCTGTCGCTGATGTCCAGGCCGTCGGCATTCCGCAGCCGGCCCAAGAGCTCGGTGCGGCCGACGGAGGTCAGGCTCAGGGTGTGCCGCTGGGCGGCCGAGGCGCCTGGCTCGGCTTTGCGATCCAGTAGCCCTGCGTTGACGAGCCGGTTGATTGCTGGATAGAGGCTGCCGTCGCTGACCGGTCGGGCGCGGCCGGACAAGTGCGCAATACGGCGGCGCAGTTGGTAGCCGTGCAGTGGCCCGTCGGCCAGGAATCCCAGGATCGCGAGTTCCAGCATGCTGCTACTCTCGCACATCGAAACGAGGTACCTCGAATCGATGTATTGGAGTAAGGGTGTCGTATACCGAGGAATGGGTGACCGCTCGGGCGCGTGACGCCTACGAGCACGGCCGGGCATCCTTTGATGTACGGCCGGAGCGGACAGCGCTACTGGTCATCGACATGCAGGATGAATTCGTCCGGCCCGGCTGGAGCCCCTACTGGGTGCCGGCGGCGACCCGGATGGCGCCAACACTGCGTCGCCTGGTCGAGGGATGCCGATCCGCCTCGGTCCCGGTGATCTGGACCATCTTCGACGACACGCATCTCGGACTGGACCGGCCGAAGGCCCTGCGTTACCTTCCGCATTCCGACACCGACTGGCGTCGGCCGGGCCCAGCCGAGGTATGGGACCAGATGGGCCGCCGCCCAGACGAGGCCCTGATCCGTAAGCCCTCGTACGGCGCGTTCCACGACACCCCGCTCGACACGATGCTCCGCAACCTCGGCCGCGACACGGTCATTGTCACGGGAACGCTCACCAACTACTGCTGCGGCACCACGGCCCGGCAGGCATACGAGCGCGGCTACAAGGTCGCGTTCGGGGCAGATGTCACGGCCACCGACGACGAGTCTCGGCAGGAGCCAGAACTCGCCGTCCTGCGCAAAGGCTTCGCACTCGTTTTGACCGCCGAGGAGATCACGAATCAACTGGCCGCAGCCGACGCCCGCCTACGAGAGGTCGCCGACAGGGCGAACGTTGCCTGATGCGGCACTACTGATCTTTTCGTAAGTTCGGTGGGTTTGGTGGGTGGATGGTCAGGCCGGTGTGGGCGAGGAAGGACCACGGCAGCTGCTGGTTGTGGTTGATGATGCGCGGCCACTCGTGGGCGATCCAGCGGGCGATCTCGGACTCGTCCCGCTCCACCGCCCGACGCTCCGGCCGCTGCAGACTCCACCCCAGCCGGCCGGTCAGCAGACGCCACACCGTCGCCCGCGACAGCGACACCCCCGTCACCCGCTCGACGGCCAGACCGACTCGCTCCAAGGTCCACAGATCGGCCTCGAACCCATGGGCCTGGGCGCCCTGCTCCAACGCCGCCCGCACCTTCTCCACCTGCGGGCCGTCCAGCTTGGGCGGGCGACCGGTGGCCGAGCGCCGCCGCAAGGCCGGGGCACCGCCTTCCTCCCACACACGCCTCCACCGCCGCATGCTCTCCGCACACACCCCCACCACCCGCGCGATCTCCACATTCGACCCGCCCTCCTCAAATGACTCGACAGCCCGAACACGACGCGCCTCCGCCAACTGCGGCCGCGACAAAGGAGGAAGGGAAGAACCAGACACAGAGGCCGAAGGTCGCTAGGACACCCCGACAGCCTCCCACCGACAAGACCACCACACCCACCGAACTTACGAAAAGATCAGTAGGAAGTGTCTTCAAAAGATCTTGCCAAGACGGCCTCTTAGCTGTGCACGATGCCTTGGTGGAACATCTTTCTGTCGACGTGCGCGCTTCGCTCCGGCTCTTCGCTTTCTACTTGGCGAACGGCACCCTCGACCTGGACCTGCTCGATGGGTTCGACTATCGCTCGACCGTTTTTCACTCCGGCTCCTCGTTGGAACAGGTCTTCGCGATCTATAGCAATGTGCTGCAGATCGACGCCGACGGCATGGTGCTGAACGACGGAGAGGCGCAGTACCGGGTCGCGCAGTGGGTTCGGGTGTGCTGCGACCCGAGCTATCGGGTCGAGCCGCCCTTCGAGGACTGGGAGACGGAGCTCCATCTCTGATGACCCGCCGCTCACCGCCAGAACATCATGCCCACATCAGGAGCGACGCGAGAGTGGCAGCTGCCTGGAAGGACTCCGCAGTCTTGTCGTAACGGGTGGGTGCGCCACGAGGTGCCGGTGCGCCGTGAGGCGCGGTGAATCGAAGGAGGTGTAACACCTCCTCGCCAGGCTGTCGGAGCAGCCTGGTGGGAGCTGAGCGCAGTCTGACCCGGGGGAGACGCCGGGGAGGGCGGGAAGCAGCGCTGACAAAGCCGGGACGGCTCGGAACTACCAGACGGGCCGGGTCCGGCGAGCGAGATCAGAGGGCATACGAGAGGAACCAGTGGCAAAGCTCCGTAAGCGTGGCACCGGCTCAAATCTGGTGTATATGGGCCGGGTTGCAGTGCACAGTCCGCTCCCTGAACGGACTGGTCGGGGGGGGGGGGGGGGGGGGGGGCGCCCGCGCCCCCCCCCCCCCCGCCCCCCCCCCCCCCCCCCCCCACGAAAGGGCCCTCAGCGGGTGGCGTCGACGACCAGAGAGGTGGCGTACGGGTCGTAGGTGCCGTCCTCGAATTCCTCGGCGTGGTTGACGAACAGCCAGACGAAGAAGGCGACGACCGCCACGCCGATGGCGATACCGATGGCCCCCATGATGACCCCGGAGAGGGCCTGACCGCTGTTGTTGGCCTCCCCGCGCTGCACCCGCCCGCGCCCCAGGATGCCGAAGATCAGGGCGAGGACGCCCAGGATGATGCTCGTGATCCCGTACAGGCAGAACGTACAGATGGCCAGGATGCCGAGGACCATGGCCGCCGTCCCCATGCCGTTGGCCGGCGGAGGGCCGCCCCAGGGCGCCTGGGGGTAGCCGGAGTAGCCCGGATATCCGTACTGCGGGGCGGGCGCGGCCGGGTAGCCGTACTGCCCCGCGGCCGGCGGGACCTGCTGACCCGGGCCGTTGGGCGCGATCGGCGGCGGCGGCACCTGACCGATCCCCGCTCCCGGCGCCGGGGCGGGGCCGGACGCCGGGGCGGAGCCGGCGAAGGGGCCGGGGGCGGCGAAGGGGTCGGGGGCGTTCCCGCTCCCCGGCATGGCGGCGACCGTCGGCTGGTCGTGCACGGCGGGCGGCCCGGGGTCACCGACCGGCTTGTCCAGTGGCACCCTGCTGCCCGGCGGAGCCCATGGGTCGTGCGCTGCAGCCCCGTCCTCGGGCTGCTGTGTGTTGTCAGACATGGGCCTCCCCCATCGTGGTCCTGTCATGCTACGGCCCGGTCCGGTGCCGGGAGTCCCGGCCTACGATGATCCCCGTCCCCGCCCGGCGACCGCGCCCGGCAGCCCCTCCGTCCCACTTCTCAGGAGAGTCCGATGACCGACCTGCACCCCTTCGTCGCGGGGCTGCCCAAGGCCGAACTCCACGTCCACCACGTCGGTTCCGCCTCGCCCCGCATCGTCGCCGAGCTGGCGGCGCACCACCCGGACTCCAAGGTCCCCACCGACCCCGAGGCGCTGGCCGACTACTTCACTTTCACCGATTTCGCCCACTTCATCGAGGTCTACCTCTCCGTCGTGGATCTGATCCGCACCCCGGAGGACGTCCGGCTGCTGACCTTCGAGGTCGCCCGGGACATGGCCCGGCAGAACATCCGGTACGCGGAGCTGACCGTCACCCCGTTCAGTTCGACCCGGCGCGGCATCCCGGAGCAGGGCTTCATGGAGGCGATAGAGGATGCCCGCAAGGCCGCCGAGGCGGAACTCGGGGTGGTCCTGCGCTGGTGCTTCGACATCCCGGGCGAGGCCGGTCAGGAGGCTGCCGAGGAGACCACCCGGCTCGCCGTGGACCTGCGGCCCGAGGGACTCGTCTCGTTCGGGCTCGGCGGACCGGAGATCGGGGTGGAACGCCCGCAGTTCAAGCCGTTCTTCGACCGGGCGATCGCCGAGGGCCTGCACTCCGTGCCGCACGCCGGGGAGACGACCGGGCCGCAGACCGTCTGGGACGCGCTGACCCACCTGCGCGCCGAGCGCATCGGGCACGGCACCAGCTCCGTCCGGGATCCGGGGCTGCTGGCGCACCTCGCCGAGCACCGCGTCCCGCTGGAGGTGTGCCCGACCTCGAACATCGCGACCCGCGCGGTGACCGACATCGAGCGGCACCCGGTGAAGGAGATGGTGCGGGCGGGGGTCCTGGTCACCATCAACAGCGACGACCCGCCGATGTTCGGCACCGACCTCAACAACGAGTACGGGGTGGCCGCCCGCCTCCTCGGCCTGGACGAACGGGGTCTCGCGGCGCTGGCGAAGAACGCGGTCGAGGCCTCGTTCCTCGACCCGGCGGGCAAGCGGGCCCTGGCCGCCGAGATCGACACCTACACGAACGACTGGCTGGAGCGCGCCGGCCGGTGACCCGGGTCGTCACAATGGCCCCATGGCCTCCTCCGTCACCGCCGTGGCCCATCGCGGCGATCCGTACCGTGTCCGCGAGAACACCCTCGCCTCGATCCGCTCCGCGCTCGCCCACGGCGCGGACGCGGTCGAGATCGATGTGCGGGTCACCCGCGACGGGGTGCCGGTCCTGCTCCACGACGCCACGCTGGACCGGCTCTGGGGCCACGACCTGCGGCTCGACCGGCTGACCCACGACGAGCTCACCGAGTTGACCGCCGGCGGCGTGCCCACCCTGCACGAGGCCCTGCTCGCCTCCGGGAACCAGCGCGTCATGGTCGATCTTCCCGGTTCCACCGACGACTCGGTGCGCCGGACCGTCGACGTGGTGCGCGCCTGCGGGGCCGGTGAGCGGGCGTACTACTGCGCGGGCGCCGGGGCCATGCTGCGCGTGCGCGCCGCCGATCCGTCCGCCGAGATCGCGCTGACCCGGACGACGCTCGCGCCGCCGGGCGCCGCCCTGCTCGACGCGGTGCGACCGCGCTGGCTGAACTACCGGTTCGGCCTGGTGGACCGGGCCCTGACGGAGCGTCTGCACCGGGACGGGGTGCTGGTCTCCGTATGGACCGTCGACACCGGGCGCACCATGCGCCGCCTCGTGGGGACCGGCGTGGACTCGATCACCACCAACCGGATCGACGTCCTGCGCCGCGTGCTGGACGACTCCCCCGCCGCCCGCCGCCGCTGACCGGTCCGGGACCCCCCGCGCGTCCGCGGCCACGGCGTCGGCTCCACGACTCCGGGGACGCCGAAGGGCTGGACACCGACGCCGTGCTGAAGGGGACGACGGGCGCCGCCTTCGGAACATCGGAGAGGAGCTGACCCGGGACCCGGGGGCTGTCGCGGTGCCCGCCGTACGGAGCCCGGGGCCGGAACGGCCCCGGGACCTCCCCGGCCGGGCTCACAGCCCGGCGATGGCGTTCCATCGCTTGGCGAACTCGGTGCGCTCCTCCGACGTGATGTCACGGGCGATGGCCAGCCGCTTGCGCATCGCGTCGTCGGGGAAGATCAGCGGGTCCTCGGCGAGGGCGGCGGTCTCCTCGTCCTTGGATGAGGCCAGCACCTCGCGGGCGGCCGGGACGGGGCAGACGTAGTTGACCCAGGCCGCCAGTTCGGCGGCGACCTCCGGCTCGTAGTAGTAGTCGACGAGCTTCTCGGCGTTGCGCTTGTGGTGGGCGAGGTTGGGGATCATCAACGACTCCGCCCACAGCTCGGCGCCCTCCTCGGGGACCACGAACTCGATCTCCGGGTTGTCGGCCTGGAGCTGGATGACGTCGCCCGAGTAGGCCTGGCAGGCGAGCACGTCGCCGGTGGAGAGGTCCTTGATGTAGTCGTTGCCGGTGAAGCGGCGGATGTGCTTCTTGCGGACCAGTTTCTCGACCTGGTCGCAGATCAGGTCGAAGTCGTCGCGCTCCCAGCGGGTGATGTCGACGCCGTTGCCCTGCATCAGGAGGGCGAAGGACTCGTCGAGCCCGGACAGGAGCGTCACCTTGCCGCGCAGGTCGTCCGCCCACAGATCGCTCAGGTGCTTGATCTCGCGACCGAGCCGCTTGCGGTTGTACGCGATGCCGGTGATCCCGGACTGCCAGGGAACGCTGTGCATCCGGTCCTTGTCGAAGGCGGGCGAGCGCAGTTGCGGGTCGAGGTACTTGGCGACGTTGGGCTGTTTCGTCCGGTCCATCTCCTGCACCCAGCCGAGCCGCACGAACCGCGCGGCCATCCAGTCGCTGATGACGATCAGGTCCCGGCCGGTCTGCTGGTGGTTCATCAGCGCGGGGCTGATCTTCCCGAAGAACTCGTCGTTGTCGTTGATCTCCTCGGTGTACGTGACGGAGATGCCGGTGCGCTTGGCGAAGGTGTCGAGGGTGGGCCGCCTCGACGCGTTCTCGTCGTCGGTGTCGATGTAGAGCGGCCAGTTCGCGAAGTGCAGGGCGTGATCGCGCGCCGAGGTGTCACGGCCCGCGCGGTCGCCGGGCTGCACGTAGGCGGCGGGCACTCCGCAGCCGGCCAGCGCGATTCCGGTCGCCGTGGCCCCGAAGGCGCGCAGCAGGGACCGGCGGGGCATGGGGTTCTTCGGGGTTGCTCGCACCTGCGCAGGATGCCGGTCGGCGACGGCACGGGCAATGGACCAAGCGTCCAGCGGCACACGCCCCGTACGCACACCCTGTCGAGCCGGGCGCCCGCCCGGGACCACGGGTACGGCCCCGGGCGGGCGCCCGGGGCCGTACCGAGAAGGGGACTCGCGCGTCAGCCGTCGAGCGAGGTCATGACGTGCTTGATGCGGGTGTAGTCCTCGAAGCCGTAGGCGGAGAGGTCCTTGCCGTAGCCGGACTTCTTGAATCCGCCGTGCGGCATCTCGGCGACGAGCGGGATGTGGGTGTTGATCCACACGCAGCCGAAGTCGAGGTTCTTGGACATCCGCATGGCGCGGGCGTGGTCCTTGGTCCACACCGAGGAGGCAAGGGCGTACTCGACGCCGTTGGCGTACTCCACGGCCTGGGCCTCGTCCGTGAACTTCTGGACGGTGATGACCGGGCCGAAGACCTCCTGCTGGATGATCTCGTCGTCCTGCTTGAGGCCGGAGACGACGGTCGGGGCGTAGAAGTAGCCCTTCTCGCCGACCCGGTGGCCGCCCGCCTCGACCCTGGCGTGGGCGGGGAGCCGCTCGATGAAGCCGCTGACCTGCTTCAGCTGGTTGGCGTTGTTGAGCGGGCCGTACAGCACGTCCTCGTCGTCCGGCAGACCGGTCTTGGTGTCGGCGGCGGCCTTGGCGAGCGCGGTGACGAACTCGTCGTGGATGGACTCGTGGACCAGCACCCGGGTCGCGGCCGTGCAGTCCTGTCCGGCGTTGAAGTAGCCCGCGACGGAGATGCCCTCGACGGCCTTGGCGATGTCGGTGTCCTCGAACACGACGACCGGGGCCTTGCCGCCGAGCTCCAGGTGGACCCGCTTGACGTCCTTGGACGCGGACTCGGCGACCTGCATGCCGGCCCGCACCGAACCGGTGATGGAGGCCATCGCCGGAGTCGGGTGCTCGACCATCGCCCGGCCGGTGTCGCGGTCGCCGCAGATGACGTTGAAGACGCCCTTGGGCAGGATCTGGCCGATGATCTCGGCGATCAGCACGGTCGACGCCGGGGTGGTGTCGGACGGCTTGATGACGACGGTGTTGCCCGCGGCGAGCGCCGGGGCGAACTTCCAGACGGCCATCATCATCGGGTAGTTCCAGGGCGCCACCTGCGCGCAGACGCCGACCGGCTCGCGCCGGACGATGGAGGTGAGGCCCTCCATGTACTCGCCTGCCGAGCGGCCCTCCAGCAGCCGGGCCGCGCCCGCGAAGAAGCGGATCTGGTCCACCATCGGCGGGATCTCTTCGGTGCGGGTGAGTTCGAGCGGCTTGCCGGTGTTCTCCGACTCGGCGGCGATGAGGTCCTCGGCGCGCTCCTCGAACGCGTCGGCGATCTTCAGCAGGGCCTTCTGGCGCTCGGCGGGGGTGGTGTCGCGCCAGGCGGGGAAGGCGGCCGCGGCGGCGTCCATCGCGGCATCGACGTCGGCCTGCCCCGAGAGCGGCGAGGTCGCGTAGACCTCCTCCGTCACCGGGTTGACCACGTCGATGGTCCGCCCGTCGGCGGCGTCCCGGAATTCTCCGTTGATGTAGTTGCGCAGACGGCGCACCTCGGTGGTCACAGCCACCCCTCCTGTCGACACGTCCAATGGGTGAGACGCCCAGCCTAGTCGCTTCGGTGTCGCTTTCGACATGCCCACCCGCCGCGAACTTCGGATTCAGTGAGATCTGGGCTCTCATACAACGAATTTCATCGCTTCGGGGTTGCCAGACAGACGAGTCCCGGTGCAGAGTGGATACGTGGCAAGCCGCAGCGCAGACTCCAGGAACGGGAACGGATCCTCCCCAACGGTCGATGCCGTCTCCCTCGCGATCATCGAGCAGCTCCAGGAGGACGGGCGTCGCCCGTACGCCGCGATAGGCAAGGCCGTCGGCCTGTCCGAGGCGGCCGTGCGGCAACGCGTTCAGAAGCTGCTCGACCAGGGCGTGATGCAGATCGTCGCCGTCACGGACCCGCTCACCGTGGGATTCCGGCGGCAGGCGATGGTGGGCATCAACGTCGACGGTGACCTCGACCCCGTCGCCGAGGCGCTGTCGGCCATGGACGAGTGCGAGTACGTGGTGATGACCGCGGGCTCCTTCGACCTGATGGTGGAGATCGTCTGCGAGGACGACGACCACCTGCTGGAAACGATCAACAAAAGCATCCGGGCCATACCCGGTGTGCGCTCCACCGAGAGCTTTGTCTACCTGAAGCTCAAGAAGCAGACCTATATGTGGGGAACCCGATAGCCGTGAGCAAGGACCTCAGCCGAACCGCGTACGACCACCTGTGGATGCACTTCACCCGCATGTCGGACTACGAGAACGCGCCCGTTCCCACCATCGTGCGTGGCGAGGGCACCTACATCTTCGACGACCAGGGCAAGCGCTACCTCGACGGCCTGTCCGGCCTGTTCGTGGTCAACGCCGGTCACGGCCGTCACGAGCTCGCCGAGGCGGCCTACAAGCAGGGCCAGGAGCTGGGCTTCTTCCCGGTCTGGTCCTACGCCCACCCCAAGGCCGTCGAACTCGCCGACCGCCTCGCGGACTACGCGCCGGGCGACCTCAACAAGGTCTTCTTCACCACCGGTGGCGGCGAGGCGGTGGAGACCGCCTGGAAGCTCGCCAAGCAGTACTTCAAGCTCCAGGGCAAGCCGACCAAGTACAAGGTCATCTCCCGTGCGGTCGCCTACCACGGCACCCCGCAGGGGGCCCTGTCGATCACCGGCCTGCCGGCCCTGAAGGCCCCCTTCGAGCCGCTCGTCCCCGGTGCGCACAAGGTCCCGAACACCAACATCTACCGCGCCCCGATCCACGGCGACGACCCGGTGGCCTTCGGCCGCTGGGCCGCCGACCAGATCGAGCAGCAGATCCTCTTCGAGGGCCCGGACACCGTCGCCGCGGTCTTCCTGGAGCCGGTGCAGAACGCCGGCGGCTGCTTCCCGCCGCCGCCCGGATACTTCCAGCGCGTGCGCGAGATCTGCGACAAGTACGACGTGCTGCTCGTCTCCGACGAGGTCATCTGCGCCTTCGGCCGCCTCGGCACGATGTTCGCCTGCGACAAGTTCGGTTACGTACCGGACATGATCACCTGCGCCAAGGGCATGACCTCGGGCTACTCCCCGATAGGGGCATGCATCGTCTCGGACCGGATCGCCGCGCCGTTCTACGAGGGTGACAACACCTTCCTGCACGGCTACACCTTCGGCGGTCACCCGGTGTCCGCGGCGGTCGGCCTCGCCAACCTCGACATCTTCGAGCGCGAGGGCCTCAACCAGCACGTCCTGGACAACGAGAACGCCTTCTTCACCACGCTGCAGAAGCTCCTCGACCTGCCGATCGTCGGCGACGTCCGCGGCAACGGCTACTTCTACGGCATCGAGCTGGTGAAGGACAAGGCCACCAAGGAGACCTTCACCGACGAGGAGACCGAGCGCGTCCTGTACGGCTTCCTCTCCAAGGCGCTGTACGACAACGGCCTGTACTGCCGGGCCGACGACCGCGGCGACCCGGTCGTCCAGCTCGCGCCGCCGCTGATCTCCGACCAGTCGACGTTCGACGAGATCGAGGGCATCCTGCGCAACGTCCTGACGCAGGCGTGGACCAAGCTCTGACCGCGCTCTGATCCACGGCCCGATCGGGACCGGCCACGGACCGCCCCCGATCGTCGGCCCTTCCGTCCGGCCGCCGCCCGGACGCCGCTCGACCGGCGTCCGGGAGGCGGTCGTCCCGTACGGTCCGCACACGGCCCGGGTGCGCCCATTCGAGTGGGATGGAGCGCACCCGGGCCGTGTGCTGTGCCCACACCGCGGTTCGGATCCCTACCGTGCCGAGTGACCGATCGGCCCGCTCTTCGTTCCCCCGTACGGGGGAAGGGAATGACGATCTGAACCGAGGTGTACGCCATGGTGGCCCCGCCGGACAACGACGTGATCTGGGCGCGTTCCCTACAGCACTCCCACAACGGCTCACCCGCGCTCGGCGGAGTCTCCATGGGGGTCCGCGACGGCGAGATCCTCGCCGTGACCGGCCCACGGGGCAGCGGCAAGACCACGCTGCTGCACTGCCTGTCCGGTCAACTGGTGCCCCAGGAGGGCGAGGTGTGGTTCAACAGCGTCCCCGTCCACACCATGGGTCCCCGGATGCGCGAGCGACTGCGCCGTGACAGGTTCGGCTGGATCGCCCCCGATCCGCAGCTCGTCCCGGAGCTGAACGCCTGGGAGAACGTGGCGCTTCCGCTGCTCCTGCGTGGCGCCTCGCACCGGGAGGCGCGGCGGACCGGCCTGGAGTGGCTGGAACGCCTCGACATCGGCACCTGCGCCAAGCAGCGGCCGCACACCCTGCTCCAGGGAGAGCGCCAGCGGATCGCCGTGGCCCGCGCGCTCGCCGCCTCACCGACGGTGATCTTCGCCGACGAGCCGACCGCGACCCTGCACCGCACGGACCGGGCGCACGTGCTGCGCACCCTCGCCGCCGCGGCCCGGTCGCACCGCATCACGATGGTGCTCGCCACCCACGACGCGGAGGTCGCCGCCCTCGCCGACCGCACCGTTCCGCTGCTGGACGGGCGCCGCGTCGCCACCGCCGCCCTGCCCGCCGTATCCGATGCGGAGGGCCGCGCGGCGTGCTCGCTCTCCGTCTAGCCCGGGGTTCACGCCCGCTGGTCCTGGTGCGCAGACTGCTGGTGGCCGCCGCCTCCGCCGGGGTCGGTTTCCTGCTGCTGTGCGCCCTCGCCTACGCCTCGGGACACCCGACGCGTTCCACCGGTGCCGTGCTGCGGCTGCTGTGGTGCTTCGTACCGCTGGCCGCCGCCGTGCAGTTCGCTGTCGCGGTGGCCCGCACGGACCCCGGTACCCGTCCCCGCCCGGGGCTGTCCGCCGTGGGCCTCGGACCGGTGCGGCTCACCGTCCTCGCCGCCGTCTCCACCGCTCTCTCCTGCACGCTCGGATCGGCGGTCGCGCTGCTGCTCTTCCTGCATCTGCGCGGAGACCTGTCCGGGCTGCCGTTCGACGGCGCGGCGGCCGGGCTGCTCGACGGGGGCGCCCCGCTGCCGGTCGCCGCGGCGCTGGTGCTGCTGGCCCTGGTCCCGGTGTCCGCGGCGACGGCGAGCGCGCTGGCGCTGCGTTCCCGCCCGATCCCCACCGCCCCGGCTCCGGAGGACTCCGCCGCGGACACCCCGCCGCAGGAGCAGCCCGTTCCGGCGGGTCCTCCGGGCGGCCTGCCGTGGGGCGTGGCCCTGACCTCGCTCGGTCTCGCCGTGGAGGCGTATCTGAGCCGCGGCGACGGCCACAGCCTGCTCCCGCTCCCCGGCAGGCTCGACGCCACTCCCGCCGGGGTGCTCGCGGGATGGGCGCTCACGGCGATCGGCCTGGCCATGGCCGGACCCGGCCTGGCGTACCACTGCGGCCGGCTGTTGCAGGCGGCACGCCCCGGGGCCGTACGGCTGCTGGCCGGACGGGTGCTGATGGACGAGGCGCGCCGGATCGGGGGACCGCTCGGCATGGTGTGCGCGGTGCTCTCCGCGGTGGTGGCCGCGTACGCGCTGCACGGGACGGGCCCGCGCCCGTTCGGCCCGCTCACCACGCTCGGCGCGGTGCTCGTCCTCGGCTGCACGACGGCCACGCTGCTGACGTCGGCACTGGAGGCGAAGCAGGACCGGGCCGGTACGGCGCGTACGCTGCTGCGGCTCGGCGCCCCGGTGTCCGCGCTGCGCTCCGCGACGGTGCTGCGCGCCGCCGTGCTGCTGCTGGTGTTCGCCCCGCTGACCTGGCTGATCGCCGAGCTGGCGGCACTGCCGCTCACCGTCTGACGGCGGCCGACGTCCGTTCCCGGACCGCGACAGGTCCGGGAACGGACGTACGGGCAGGTCCGGGACCGGACGGACGGGCGGGCGGATCCGGGGACGTGCAGGCAGGCCCGGGAACGGACGGGCACATCCCGGAACGGACCGGCAGATCCCGGAACGGACGGGCAGATCCCGGAACGGACTGGCAGATCCCGGAACGATCAGGCACGTCCCCGGAATCCGGGGACGGACGGGACCGGGAATCAGAGGGTGGCGAGCCGGGCGGCGAGTGCGTCGAAGAACGCCTCCCAACCGTCCTCGGCCGCCGCGTACTGTTCGGCCGTGAGGTTGCCCCCACGCTGCCGGAACACCATCTCCGTGGTTCCCCGGCCGCGCTCGCCGAAGGTGACGGCGATCGTCTCGCCCTCGATGTCGGCGGGCGCGGTGGCGTCCTTCATCGTGAACACCAGCCGCTCGGGGGCGGCCACCTCGCGATAGACCCCGTGGAACGGCATCTCGACGCCCGGCACGACCATGACCAGGCTCCAGGTGCCGCCCGGTCTGACATCCATCGACACCCGGTCGAGCGGCACCTCGGCGTCCCCGCCGTACCAGGCCGCGAAGTGCTCGGGGGTCGTCCACGCCTCGAAGACCCGCTCGCGCGGGGCGTCGAGGACGCGGATGATGTCGATGCCGTCGCGTGCCGACCGCGTCATGGTTCCCGTCCCTCTCGTCGCCCGGAGCGCGTCCGGCACCGTCCGGCGCCGTCCGGCCCCCAGCCCGCCGTTCCGTCCTCCCCAGCTTGCGGGGACGGTGCCGCCCGGACCCGTCGCCCATGACGGATCCACACGGACGAAGTGGTTCCGAGCAGCGGAAAGAGCGGCGGAGGGCCGCCGGAAGCGATTGGTCCGGTCCGGTGAACGCGGGCCGCTCCCGCAGCGGATCACCGCGCCACGGGGCAGGAGCGGCCCGCGCGGGAAACCGCCCCGCACGAACCGGTCACCGGGCGGTGGGCAGCACCACGCTCTCCGCCGCGTCGAAACCGACCCCGACCGTCGCTCCCTCCTCGGGGGCGTCCCGCAGGGCGCACTCCGCCTCCAGTGACGGGCCGTGCTCCGGCAGCAGCCGTAGGGAGACGTGGTTGCCCCGGAAGGTGCGTGCCCCGACCGCGCAGCGCAGCCCCTGGCCCGGATCACCGATCCGCACCCCGGACGGCCGCACCAGCAGGTCGCACGCCCCCTGCGGCGAGCCCTCCGGCACCGGCACGCTCCCCCACGCCGTGTCGGCGGTCGCGCCGTTCACCGTCGCCTCCACCACGTTGTCGAAGCCCAGGAAACGGGCGACGAAGGCGGAGGCCGGCCGCCGCCAGACCTCCAGCGGCGTGCCGATCTGGGCGATCCGCCCGTCGCACATCACCACCACCCGGTCGGCCAGCGCGAACGCCTCGCCCTGGTCGTGCGTGACGGCCAGCACCGTCGTACCCAACCGGCCGAACAGCGTGCGCAGTTCGACCACCAGACGCTCACGCAGACCGCGGTCGAGCTGCCCCAGCGGTTCGTCGAGCATCAGCAGCTTGGGGCTCGGGGCGAGGGCGCGCGCGAGCGCGACCCGCTGCTGCTCCCCGCCGGACAGCGCGGCGACGGCCCGCCGTTCGGCACCGGGCAGACCCACCAGGTCCAGGAGTTCGCCGACCCTGCGGTCCCGGTCGCGGCGCGGCATCCCGCGCATCCGCAGCCCGAAGGCGACATTGGCGCCGACGTCCCGGGTCGGGAACAGCTGGTGGTCCTGGAACATCAGGCCCAGACCGCGCCGGTGCACCGGCACTCCGGCCTGGTCCGCTCCGTCCAGCAGCACCCGGCCGCCGTCCGGCACCTGCAACCCGGCGACGACCCGCAGCAGGGTCGACTTGCCGCTGCCGCTCGGCCCCAGCACGCACACGATCTCGTGCTCGGCGACCTCCAGGTCCACCGCGTCGAGCGCGCCGCGCCCGCCGAAGCGGACCGTCGCCGATTCCAGTGTCAGCATCTCCAGAACTCCCCGGACATCTCTAGAACTCCCCGGACCGGTCCGTGCGGATCCGTTCGAGCAGCAGCAGCGAGACGGCGCAGACCACCATCAGAATGGTGCTGAGGGCCATCGCCTGGCCGTAGTTGAGCTCCCCGGCCCGGCCCAGCAGCCGGGCGACGGCGACCGGCAGCGTCGGCCGGTCCGGCCGCGCGATGAACACCGTCGCGCCGAACTCGCCCAGCGACACCGCGAACGCGAAACCGGCGGCGACCAGCAGGGCCCGCCGTACCAGTGGCAGATCGACCTCCCGCCAGACGCGCAACGGTGACGCGCCCAGCACCGCCGCCGCCTCCCTGAGCCGGCCGTCCACGGCGCGCAGCACCGGCAGCATGGTCCGCACGACGAACGGCACACCGACGAGCGCCTGGGCCAGCGGCACCAGAATCCAGGAGGTCCGCAGATCCAGCGGCGGCTTGTCCAGAGTGATCAGGAAGCCGAAGCCGACGGTGACCGCGGACACTCCGAGCGGCAGCATCAGCAGGGCGTCGAAGCCGCGGACGAACCGCCCCGCGCGCCGGGCCAGCGCCGCGGCGGCCAGCCCGCCGACGACCAGCGCGATCGCGGTCGCGACCAGCGCGTACCGCACGGAGTTCCCGATCGCTTCGAGCGGTGCGACCAGGAAGGTGCCGCCCCCCGCGTCGACGGACCCCAGCGCGCGGTAGAAGTCGAGGCCATGACCGCCCGCGGTGTCCAGCGAGCGTTCGACCAGCACCCCGAGCGGCAGCAGGATCAGTACCAGCACGGTCAGCAGCACCGCGCAGAGCAGCGACCACTGCCCCGCGCCGCGCGGCCTGCGCGCGGTCTGCGCCGGGTCGACCAGCTTCAGCGCGGTCTCCCTGCGCCGCACCGTCCGGGCGTGCACCGCGAGGATCGCGCCGACCGCGGCGAACTGCACCAGGGTCAGCACGGCGGCCGTCGGAAGGGCGAGCAGTTGGGCGGTCTGCCGGTAGATCTCCACCTCCAGTGTGGCGAAACCCGGACCGCCGAGGATCTGGACGACGCCGAAGGAGGTGAAGGTGAAGAGGAAGACCATCAGCGCGGCGGCGGCCACGGCGGGAGCCAGGGCCGGCAGCGTGACCCGCCGCCAGGCGGCGAACCGTCCGGCGCCCAGCACCCGTGCGGCCTCCTCCTGCCGGGGGTCGAGCTGCGACCACAGTCCGCCGACGGTCCGCACCACCACCGCGTAGTTGAAGAAGACATGGGCGAGCAGGATCGCCCAGACGGTGGTGTCGAGGCGCACGCCCCACAGTTCGTCGAGGAAGCCGCCACGCCCCAACAGCGCCAGGAACGCCGTCCCGACGACCACGGTCGGCAGGACGAACGGCACGGTGACGACCGCGCGCAGCAACTGTTTGCCGGGGAAGTCGAAGCGCGCGAAGACGTACGCGCCGGGCAGCGCGATCAGCAGGGTCAGCGCGGTGGAGGCGAGCGCCTGCCAGGTGGTGAACCACAGGACGTCCCGGATCTCCGGACGGCCCAGCACCTCACCGATCCGGCCGAACTGCCAGACACCGTCCGTCTTCAGCCCCCGCCCGACGATCGCGACGACGGGATAGGCGAAGAACAGCGAGAAGAACGCGACGGGCACGGTCATCAGGGCGAGCCTCACCGCGCTCCCCCGCCGGGCCCCGCCGCGCATCCGGCCCGCGCGCCCGGCCCGCGCGCGGGACCCGGCACCGTCCGGGCCCCGCCCGGCGGCACCGCCCCCGTCGGCCCGCGCGCCCCCGGGTCCCGTTCCCCGGATGTCCGTTCCCCGCGCGGGGGACTTCGCTACTTCACCGCGAGCGAGGACCACGACTGGACCCACTGCTCACGGTTCTTGGAGATCAGGTCGGGGGCGACCGTCTTCGGCCCCTCGACCGTCGCGCCGAACTTCGTGAAGAGTTCGGGCAGCTTCACGTCCTTGACGACCGGGTTCACGAACATGTTCAGCGGCATGTCCTCCTGGAACTCCTTGCTGATCAGGAAGTCCAGCAGGGCCTTGCCGCCCTCCTCGTTCCTCGCCCCGTCCAGCAGGCCCGCGAACTCGATCTGCCGGAAGCAGGTCCCGGTGACGACCCCGGTCGGTGCCTCGGTCGGCTGCGGCTTCGCGTACAGCACCTCGACGGGCGGGCTGGAGGCGTACGAGACGACGAGCGGCCGGTCGGCCTTGGCCTTCCTGCCACCGGCCGAGCCGGAGAACTCCTCGTTGTACGCCTGCTCCCAGCCGTCCACGACCTTGACGCCGTTGTCCTTCAGCTTCTTCCAGTAGTCCTGGTAGCCCTTCTCGCCGTAGGCGGCGACGGTGCCCAGGAGGAAGCCGAGACCGGGCGAGGAGGTCGCCGCGTTCTCGGTGACCAGAAGGTTCCTGTACGCGGGCTTCGCCAGGTCGTCGAAGGTCTGCGGCGGGGCGAGCTTCTTGTCGGCGAAGTACTTCTTGTCGTAGTTGACGCAGATGTCGCCGGTGTCGACCGGGGTGACGCGGTGCTCGGCGTCCAGGCGGGTGTCGGCCGCGACGGCGTCGAGGCCCTTCGCCTCGTACGGCGTGAAGAGCCCGCTGTCGAGGGCCCGGGAGAGCAGGGTGTTGTCGACGCCGAAGAACACGTCGCCGCGCGGCGATCCCTTGGTCAGGATCTCCTGGTTGAGCGCGACGCCCGCGTCGCCGCTCTTGAGCACCTTGACGGTGTATCCGGTCCGCGCGGTGAATTCCTTCAGCACCGCGTCGGAGGCGTTGAAGGAGTCGTGGCTGACGAGCGTGACCGTCTTGGAGCCCGAGCTCTTCGTTCCCGATCCCTTCGTGCCACCGGAACCGGAGGACGACGTGTCGGAGCCTCCGCATCCGGCGAGTGCCGTGACGCCGAGCGCGGCGGCGACGGCCGTGACCGCGAGCTGCGTGGTCCTTCGCGTGGTGTTCATTGTGAATTCCTCCTGGATTTTGGCCAGGAAGAGACGCGGCCCCACCCGCGGGAGGCGGGCAGGGCGCAACAGCATGAGTTGATGACCGAACTTCCTACCCGGAATGACCCGGGCGAGGTTCAGAGGGTCTGCGGCCGGCCTGTCCCCGGTACCGCACTCTCAGCGCTGTGGCGCTCCCCTGTCGGAATATGAAGTTGATTTCCGGCCCAGGTTACACGGGGGTCCGCCAGGGCCGGCCGCCCGGTCGGGCCGGGGTCTCCCCCGCCCGCGTCCGGCCCGCGTCCGGCCCCGTTCCGGTCTCAGCGCTCGGAGGCCGCCAGCTGCCCGCAGGCCCCGTCGATCTCCTGGCCCCGGGTGTCCCGTACGGTCACCGGCACCCCGTGCGCGGCGATCGCCTCGACGAACGCCTTCTCGTCCTCGGGCCGGGACGCGGTCCACTTGGACCCCGGCGTCGGGTTCAGCGGGATCAGGTTGACGTGCACCCGCTTGCCCTTGAGCAGGCGGCCGAGCAGGTCACCACGCCATGCCTGGTCGTTGATGTCCCGGATCAGCGCGTACTCGATGGACACGCGACGACCGGACTTCTCCGCGTACTCCCACGCGGCGTCGAGCACCTCGCGCACCTTCCAGCGCGTGTTGACCGGGACGAGCGTGTCGCGCAGCTCGTCGTCCGGCGCGTGCAGCGACACGGCGAGGCGGCACTTGAAGCCCTCGTCCGCGAAGCGGAGCATCGCGGGCACCAGACCCACGGTGGAGACGGTGATGCCGCGCTGCGAGAGCCCCAGCCCGTCCGGCTCCGGATCGGTCAGCCGACGGATCGCGCCGACCACCCGGTTGTAGTTGGCCAGCGGCTCGCCCATGCCCATGAACACGATGTTGGAGAGCCGCGCCGGGCCGCCGGGAACCTCTCCGTCGCGCAGCGCCCGCATGCCGTCCACGATCTGGTGGACGATCTCCGCGGTCGACAGATTGCGGTCGAGACCGGCCTGCCCGGTGGCGCAGAACGGGCAGTTCATCCCGCATCCCGCCTGGGACGAGATGCACATCGTCACCCGCTCCGGGTAGCGCATCAGGACCGACTCGACGAGCGTCCCGTCATGCAGCCTCCACAGCGTCTTGCGGGTGGTGTCGTCGTCGCAGCTGATGTGCCGCACCACCGACATCAGCTCCGGGAACATCGCCTCGGCGAGCTTGTCCCGCGAGGCGGCCGGGATGTTGGTCCACTCTGCCGGGTCGTGCGCGTACCGCGCGAAGTAGTGCTGCGAGAGCTGCTGCGCACGGAACGGCTTCTCGCCGATCGCGGCGACGGCCTCCTTGCGCTCGGCGGGCGTGAGGTCGGCGAGGTGCCGCGGCGGCTTCTTGGCTCCGCGGGGCGCGACGAAAGTGAGTTCTCCGGGCTTAGGCATGGTTCATCCAGTGTCGCAGACACGCCGTGGTCCTCCGGGCCGTCGCCCAGCTCAGGCCAGGCGACGGCTACGCGGAGCCGGTCGTCATTGGTCGTCACCGGTTGTCACTGGCGGCCCTTCGACGGCCCACAGACGGCCCGGCGTCATGGCTCTGCCCGCAGGTCAGAGTTTCCAGGCGGGGTCCGCGCGCGCCCGTAGGGGTGCCGCCATCGACGCACTCCTCCACAGCGCTTACCGCTTCTTGCGGATGCTGCGCCTCTTCGCCTTGGCTTCTTTCTCCTTGCGCTGCGCGACCCCATAGGCGGACCAGGGCCCCTGATGCTTCGCGCAACGAGAGGTGCCTACTACTGCAAGATTTCGGCACGCCGTACCGGCATTGGTTCGAGCGCCGCACTTGGACTGTGATGCCATTGCCTGCCCTCCATGAATCTACGAGTTCTGGACCAGGGGCAGGCTTCCACTGAGTGCTGCGCCGGAGGAGGCGTATCCGCGGGGCACGGAAGCACGCTCGGGATCACCCGCGCCGCCCCTCCGACAGGCAGGCGGGGGTTGGTGTGCCAAGCTGTAATGACCACCCTAGGGAAGTGAGGAGTAATGGCGGAAAGCGCCAGGGACATCGCCGACGTACTGCGCAAACGCATTCGCTCCGGCGATCTGGCTCCCGGCGTACGACTGCCCGGCGAACCCGCCCTAGTGAAGTCGTACGGAGTAGCCAAGGAGACAGCACGTCGGGCCCTGATGCTGCTGGTCAGCGAAGGGCTCGCAGTGCGCCGCAAGGGAAGCGGCACGTACGTCCGGGAGTTTCAGCCGATCCGCCGGGTCGCGAACCGAAGGCTTGCACAGGAAGGCTGGGGTTCGGGACAGTCGATCTGGAGTTCCGACCTCGGCAAGCGCTCCATGCAGGTCACGGACCTTCGCGTGTACGAAGCCCCGGCCCCGGTCGACGTCGCTCGCGTTCTGGGCTTGGCCGAGGGAACTCCCGTTATCGTGCGAGACCGCTTGTTCAGGGTTGAGGGCGAGCCGGTGCAGGCGGCCGTCTCATACCTGCCAGCCGACCTCGTTCGTGAGTCACCCATCGCCCAGGAGGACACCGGACCGGGCGGAACATACGCACGTTTGGCCGAGCTCGGAGCCAAACCGGTTCGGTTCGTCGAGGAGCTGCGGTCGCGCATGCCCAGCCAGGAAGAGTCCGAGCGGTTGCGACTGGCTGACGGAACTCCCGTAGTCGAGATCTACCGGACAGCGCTCACGGCCCAGGACAGGCCGGTCGAAGTGAACCGGATGCTGCTGGACGCCGGAGCGTATGTCATGGAGTACCACATCACCGGCTGACGCAACTCCCACACAAACCCCGAAGGACCCGCTGTCGCGGGTCCTTTTTCATGCCCGCTTGACCTCCCTAGGGAGATCTGAGTAAATATCCCTAGGGAGGTTCGCAGCGAACCGCAGCCCGAAAAGGGCTACTTCGTCGTGGACAGACCTTGCTCAGCAACTCCATAGCGTGATCCACCGCAGCGCGACGGCCGTGACAGCACCGGCCGAGGCGAGTGGAGACCAGTCGGCCGAGAAGGGGCCCCCGTCACACCGGGGCCCGACAACCCGGATGGGGGCTACGCCACCGACTCGAAAGAACCGCGCGGCACACCTTGGAGCTGCCACCTCAGACGTCCGGGATTTCGGATCTCCCCGGACCGAGCAGCGCCGTGCGAACAGGAGAACCGAACCTCAACCCCCGCTTCATCAACCTGTGGAGTCCTGATGTTCCTACGAATATGCAGGGCGCTGCCCGTGCCATGGACCGGCACGGGCAGCGATGCCCTTCGCGTCCACCCGGTCCGCGGACCCCGCCGGGATACCCGGTGATTCGCGGAGTCGGGACACTCTCGCAGCGGTTGCTGCGCCGGTTGCCTGCCCTGCCCGTCCGGCCGCTTTTTGCGGCTGTACGGGCGGGGTTGAGGGGAGCCGGAGAGTCCGGCCCCGGAAGGGGGAACGTCCGATGGAGATCGCCGCTGCTGTTGTCGCGGTCATCGGCACCGTGCTGGGGGCCGCCACGGTCGGTGTCCAGCAGTATTTCGCGGTCAGGGCCCAGCGTCGGCAGGCGCTGCGCGACCGGGCCATGACTGCCCTGGGTGACCTGAGCGTCGCCCTGGCGGATCACCGCCGCGCGATGTGGACGCGGGAGGACCTGCGCCTCTCGGGTGCGGCCCCGGGCGAGGTGGCCGAGGCCCGCGAGGCGAGCCACGTCACCCGCTCCGCCGTTACCGCCCCGCAGGTCGCCCTCACGGTGCTCCTGCCGGCGCTTCGGCTCGACATCGACGCGGCCGTCCGCGCCACGTACGACATGCGCCACGCCCAGACCACCGAGGTCCTGGCCTCGCGGCGCGAAAAGGCCGTATGCGCGGCCGACGCGCTGACCGCTACGGCGGCGCGCGTCCTGTCCCGCCCCTGAACCACACGACGGAGGAGCCATGGACCGCTTCAGCGAAGCACTCGCCCGAGCCGCTCAGCGGCAGCGGGAACTGGAGGAGATGCACGCCGACTACGAAGAGATCGACGTGGAGCTGTTCACCGGCCCGGCCGCCGAGTCCGTGATGGAGCGGGCGGCGCGGCTGGGCGTTGCCCACGAGGTCCTCGCCGAGCTGCGGGAGAGCGACCTGGAGACTGCGGCCTACGCCGAGTCGCTGCTGCGGACCCTGCCCCTGAAGACGCGGCAGTCGGACGGTCGGCGCCCGCGCCGGACGGTCCGCCGCTCGGTGAAGGGCCGTGCGGCTGGTTCGGCGGTGGCGGCGTGATGGGGCACACCGCGCAGATCTCCAACCGTGGCGGGCGGTGGCGCCTGTACGTGACCCTGCCGGGCCCGGTGTCGCGGTGGCCGGAGCACGACTTCGGCCCGACGCCCACCGTGCCGACGCCGGCCGAGCGTTCACGGGCGCTCGCCGGTCTCGGCTTCGTGTTCACCGAGGGCGCCGAGTGGGAGTGGAGGGAGTACAGCGAGACGCTCGACGACGACACGTCGCCGGTGCGGCTGCTGGCCTCCGTCCGTGTGTGTTCACGGGGCGGGGGTGCGGCGTGAACGCCGGGCAGATTCGTTCAGCGGACCGGGCGCTGTCGGCCGGGACGTGGCTGATCGTGGGCGGGGCGATGCTGTACTCGATCCTCACGGTGACCCCGCTCGCGGCCCGCCACACCCCCGATACGTGGCGGTGGACGGCCCCGATCCTGCCGCTCGTCGTGGACGCCGCGGTGGTCATCGTGGTCCGTCTGGATGCCACCCTGGCCCGCCTCGGCGGGCACGGCGGATGGTGGCCCATCGCACTGCGGTGGATGACCGGGGCCATGACCCTGGCCCTGAACGTCGCCGACTCCGCCCTGAAGAAAGACCTGGTCGGAGCGGCAGTCCACTCCGTCGCGCCTCTCCTGCTGATCGTCACGGCGGAGACCGGTCTTGCCTACCGCCGGGCCATCGCCGCCGCCGTGATCGAGCTGAACGCCCGTGAACACGCGGAGAAGGAGGCCCGAGAGCGGGCCCGGACCGAAGCCCGGGAGCGGGCCGAGCGCAGCGCCCGGGAGGAGCGTGAGCACAAGGCCGCGCTGGCGCGTGAACAGCGGGAGCACGAGGCCGTGTTGGCTCGTGAACAGCGTGAGCACGATGAGCGGGTCCGGGGTGAGGAGCAGGCCCGGGCCGAGGGCCGGGAGCGGGCTGAACGTGAGGCCCGTGAACGCGCCGAGATGGAGCGTGAACAGCAGCGGGCCGAGCGTGAACGCCGTGAACAGGAGGCGGCCCGGCAGCACGAGAACGAGCGTCGGGAGCGTGAGGCCCGTGAACGCGCCGAGGCCGCGCGTGAACAACAGCGGCGTGAGCGTGAACGCCGTGAACAGGCCGAGCGGGCCGAGCAGGAGCGTGCCGCGCTGCTGTCTGGCGGGCCGGTGACCGAGAAGCTGCCCGAGGACCGGGCCCGGCGGATTGTCGCCGCCGCGTTCGAGTCCGGGTTGCCGGTGCGTACGGCCGCCGATCTGTGCGGCTGGTCGACCGGATGGGTCTCCGCCCGCTATCAGGACCTGCGCGACACCAAGACCACCCCTGCCCTTGAGGGAGCCCCTGCATGAACACGCTCCCCGTTTACCGGTGGCGTCTGGCCCCGGAGGGTCTGGCCACTCGCCGTCAGCTCCGCGCCGCGGGGCTGCGGCCCGGTGGTCAGCCGGTCGTTGCCCAGCTCGAACGGCCGCGGCGGCGCCGGGGTCCGCTGGTCGCGTATCTGTACCGGGTCGACCGGGCCCGGCCGGTGCGGCCGATGACCCCGGCCCGCCGGGCCGCGCTCGCCGCAGCCATGCGCGCCCGCTGCACGTGCCCGGTCTGCCGCCGCGACACCGGGTACTGCATCCCGCGGTCACTCGGCATGTGCGTGGCCTGCCACGACAACCCCACCCCCGAAGGGGAGTCCCGTGTTCGCTGACATCGCGTTCCTTCTCTACGTCGGTCACCTGATTGCCGACTACGGCCTGCAGACCGACCACCAGGCCGGGCACAAGGCCGGTCCCGGCCGGAAGGGCTGGGTGGCCAACCTGACCCACACCGCCACCCACGTCACCGTCTGCGGCCTCCTCCTCGCGCTCGGTACGGCCGTCCTCGGGTGGCGGCTTCCGGTGCTGCCCGCTCTGGCCGCGCTCCTGTGGATCGGTGCCACGCACGCGGTCATCGACCGGCGCTGGCCGGTCCGCTGGTGGATGACGCACACCGGATCGACGGACTGGTTCACCCGTGGTGGTGCCGCGCACGTCGACCAGACCGCCCACATCGCCGCGCTCGTCGTCGCGGCTCTCTGCCTCTCCGCCTGAAAAGGGGACCACCACCATGGCAACCACCAACAGGGTCAACGGCTCCCGGCAGCAGCAGGCGCGGAGGACTCCGCCGCCGCCCCGCAGCGGGGGAACCGGCAAGGGCGACAAGTTCGCCTCGGTGGCGGGCGCCGCCGCCGGCGGTTTCGTCGGCGCGATGGGCGCGAACTTCGTCCCGCCGATCAACCTGACGATCAACAACAGCAAGACGTCGGCGCCCGCCTCCGGGGCCCGCCAGCACGTGGAGAGCCTGCTGCCCGCGCCGGAGTTCTCCTCCCCGGCGCAGATCCGCAACTACTGCAACAGCCTGCGGGCCGCGGCCGTGATGCTGTCCTTCGAGGTCGCGATGGGTGCGGAGATCCTCAAGGCCGTGCTGGGCACGGTCCCGGACGCGGACGGCCGGATGGGCGGCGCGAAGATCCGCGCGTTCAAGGTCTCCCGGAAGATGCAGCGCGCGGCGGACGAGCTGCGCAACGCCGCCAAGCTCGCCGCGGCCTGCTACGCCCAGTTCCAGCAGGAGTACGAGGGCGAGCTCAACGCCCACCGCCACCAGGCCCGCAAGCGCCAGCAGCCGCGCATGAACTGGACCTCCCAGTGAGCCGCCGGGTCTGGGCTGACCAGGACGGACGAGACGTGGACCGGGAGATGGAGAGGATGGCACGGCGGATGAGGACCCACGACGAGCACAGCACACCACACGGACGCGGCGTCGGTGCGTATCTCCTGCACCGGGCCAAGCCCCACCTGCCGCCGTGGCTCGGTGTCGCCGGGATCGGAATCGCCGGATCGGGCGCCCACCTGCTGTGGGCGGACTCGGTCGGTGCCGGTGTCGGCCTGACCCTGTCGGCCGTGGCCCTGACCGGAGCCACGTGGTGGGCCGGGCGCGAGACCAGCCCGCAGCGGCGTCTGCACTCCGCGATCACGGTCGCGGCCGGGGCCGGGTGGATGACCGGGGCCGCGCTCGCCGGTCCCCTGGCCGGGATCCTGCCCGACACCTACCTGATGGGCGGGGCCGTCCTCGCCCTGTCCTGGAACGTGCGGATGGCGCTGCGCACGGCGTCGGACGGTTCGGCGCCCGCCGAGTCCGCCGACAAGGGGCTGCTGGCCAAGGTCGGTCTTGCGAAGGCGATGATCGGCCGGACCGAGGTCGAACCGAACCGCGTCACCGCCAGCCTGGCCCTGGAGGGCGGGGAACAGACCAACGACGACGTCGCGAAGGCGCTCGTACGAATCGCATCCGCTCTCGATCTTCCGCAGTCGGCGGTCCGCTACCAGCCCGATCCGGACTCGGCACGTCGTGGCGAGCTGGTCATCGTTCCCCGGGACATGCTGACCGAGCCCCAGGTGTGGGAAGGCCCCTCCCTCCCGGGCGGCTCGATCATGGACCCGCTGGTCATCGGCCGGTACGACGACGGCTCCCCGCTGATGGTGTGGCTGCCCGGCGATCCGGAGCAGGGGCGCAACGCCCAGCACTTCCTCATCGCCGGGGGCACCGGCTCCGGGAAGGGCGACACCGCCCTGAACTTGCAGACGGAGATCCTGTCCCGCCGCGACGTCATCATGTGGCTGTCGGACCCCAAGGCGTTCCAGGACTTCCGGCCGCTGCTGCCCGCCTACGACTGGGCCGTGGAAGGCGGGGCCGGTACCGAGGCGATGGTCGCCGCGCTCCAGCAGGTGATCCCGGCCCGGACCGGGTGGCTCGGGAAGCACTCCTACCGGCAGTGGACCCCGCAGGCCGCCGAACAGCAGACCGACCCGGCGCACTCCTGCCAGCAGGACGGCGGGTGCGGGTGCGAGGGCATGCCCTACCTCGTGGCGTGGATGGAGGAGGCCGCCAACTCGCTGCGGGCGCTCGGCGACGACGCGTTCACCGGCATCGCCCAGGAGGCCCGGTCCGCCGGGTGCTCACTGTTCATCTCGCTCCAGCGCCCGTCGTATGACCAGATGTCGACGAGTACCCGGGCCTCACTCCCCTCGGTCATCGCGCTCGGCTGCGACCCGAGGGACGAGGGGTTCAGCCTCCCTGACACGGTCATCGACGCCGGAGCCCACCCCGGTGCGTGGGGCAACCGGCGGCCCGGCTACTGCTACGTCGTCGCGGGCGGCATCGACCCCGACCGCTACGCGTCCCCGGCCCGCACCCGGCAGTTCACCCAGGCCGCCACGGCGGTCATGGAAATGCTCGCGCAGTGGGCCGTCCGCAACGGCGCCACCGCCGACCCAGTCACCGCCGGGGCCGCGAAAGCGGTCGTCGGCAACGCGTACACCGGCCGCCCCACCGAAACCGACGAGACGGAGCAGGTTGCCGTGCCGGACCAGGACGACGACATCCAGACCGGCACCCGGCTTGCCCCCGAGGACGCCGCCATGGACCCCGAGACCGACCTTCCCCCGGCCCAGCAGGGCGACGACGCCCCGCTGTTCGGCCAGGACACCGGCCGCAAACCGTCCCCCGAGGAAGCCCGCACGTTGTTTGCCCAGGCACTGGACGAGTTCGAGGCGGCCGGGCAGATGGTCGTCGGACCGAAGGACTTCATGGACTGGTGCGACGCCAACGACTACAGCCGCCCATGGGTCTCCGCGCGGCTCCGGGACGCCGCGATGGAGGGCCGGTTGGAGCCGACGAACCAGACCGGCCGGTGGCGGATCGTCCCCGCCCTGACACCTGCGTGACGCCTGACACCGTCACGCACCCGTGACACCCAAACCCCTAGGCGGGAGCGGGTGTCACGCGCCCTGACACCAGGGCCTGACACCCGGCTGACACACGCCCGAGCGGGCCCGCGCCACGTCCTGGCACGGGCCCGCCACGTCCCGAAGGACCACCCCGTGAACCGTCCCGAACCTCGGATGACCGACGCCGAGGCCGCGGCCGAAGCCGAGCGGATCATCACCGACGCCTACCGGCCCGCACCCGTACCTCCCACCACCTACCGCGACACCACCCTGCTGCCCCGGTACGGCACCACACCCCCGGTCGCCCAGCCCGGACGCCCGCCGATGTCCCAGCGCGCCACCGACGCCAGCGCCCTGATGCTCACCGGCAGCGTCGCCGCCCTGTCCGTCGGCGGCGCCACCTCCCTCGTCCTCTACACCCTCGGCCAGGTCGACCCGGTCACCCTCGCCCTCGGCGCCGCCGGACCCGTCGCCCTCGTCCTCGCCGCCGGATCCCTCCTGCGCTCCCTCGGCCACGCACGGGCCGACACCCACACCGAACACCACCACCACTACACCGGCCCCGTCCACCAAGACCACCACAGCACCCACACCACCACCCGAGGCGTGTGGGCCAAAACCACCAACCAGGAGGCCCCGTGATCTGCGACCTGTGCGACCCCACCGACGACACCGACGAGGAAACCGGGGAGCCGTACCGCGACGACGCCACGGTCGTGGTGCTGCGGCGGGCCACCGCCTGAACCCTCGCCCCCCGATAGCACGCCGACGGCGGCCCCCATCCGACCAAGATCCGGGGCCGCCGTCGTCCAGCACAACTCACTGGAGGAGTTCAGCATGACCCATCCGAGCCCGATCCGGCGAGACCACCTGACGTCCGCCCTCGACCTGGCGGCAGCGGGCGTGCCCGTCCTGCCGCTACGCATCCACAAGGCCCCGTTCGGGAACTGCCCCGACTGCGCCAGGAACGCGTGCGGCGGCCGACCGAACATGCGAGTCCCGGGCTCCTGTGTCTGCCCTCGGCCGTGCCATGCCTGGGCCGCCGCCACCACCGACCCCGGCGTCATCACCTCCCCGGCCTGGGCACGCGCGTGGCGCGAGGCGACGGCAATCGCCTACCACCCCGGCGGTGTCCGCCTCACCGTCGTCGACCTCGACAACGCCGACGCCATCGCCTGGGCCACCCGGCACCTGCCGCCCACCCGCACCGTCCCCACCACCCGGGGACAGCACTGGATCTACGCGGGCACCATGCCCTCCGCGAACGGCGTACGCCCTGGCGTGGACATCAAATCCCGCATGTCCTACGCCCGCTGGCTCGGCCCCGGCACCGGCACCATGACCGCCCTCCCGGACGCCGTGCGCGCGCTGTCCGTGAAGAAGCCGCCGCCCGTCCGGCCCGTGACCGTGACGGTGCCCGGCCTGGCCGGGGGCGGGGAGTGTCCTCACCGCACACCGGCCTACCTGGAGCGCGGGATCGTCATGGCTGAGCAGCGCATCACTGAGGCCCGCAGTGCGATCCACGCGACCGTCTACCGGACGTTTCTCGCCGTGCTGTCCGTCCATGGCCGGTGTGGCTGCCTGACCGACATGCACGTCGAACGGCTGTTCGCCGCCGCACAGGCCAGGGGCGAGAGTCCCCGGCACTGCGCCGACGCATGGGCCAACGCCCTCACCGCGCTGGGGATGTGAGGCGTGTCCGAGGACGAGAAGAACCCGGCACGCGAGGTCATCACCGACTACGCGCAGCGGCACTTCCGGTACTTCCGGACCGCAGACGGAACCGTCTACGCCCAGCGCAACGGCCACCCCGTCGCCCGCCCCATCCGCTCCCAGGGCACCACGGGCAGCCACCGCCAAGAACTCATGGTCGGCATGTACAAGGACAAGGTCGGAGTCTTCAACGGAACCTCGCTGAAGGAAGCTCTGGACCTGATCGAAGCCCTCGCCTTGACCGAGGCCACCCAGACGGTCCACATCCGCGTCGCCCCCGGATTCGACGGAGCCACCTGGCTCGACCTGGGCCGCGCCGATGGGCAGTCCGTCCGCATCCACCCCACCGGCTGGGAGATCACCGTCCCCGACCCGCGCGAGGTGTGCTGGCGACGCACCCAGCTCACGGGCGAGTTGCCCCTGCCCGTCAAGGACACCGACGGCAAGGGAATCGACCTGCTGCTCAGGCTCTGCAACTTCGCGGGCGCCGAAACCGAATGCCTCGCCATCGCATGGCTGATCGGCTGCCTCGGACCGTCCGTCCCCGTCCCGGCCCCGTTCCTCACCGGGCCGCAGGGAGCGGGGAAATCCACGGGCGGGCGGATGCTGGTGCGGATCGTGGAAGGCATGAGCGGGGACCTGCGCCGGGCCCCGAAGGACGAGGAGAACCTGATCGCGGCCGTGGCCGCCGGATGGGTCACCGCCCTGGACAACCTCTCCCACATGACCCCGGACCTGTCCGACGCCATGTGCTGCATCGTCACCGGAGCCGAGTCCGTGAAAAGGGCTCTCTTCACCGACGGGGACGTGCACCGGGCCCGCTACCGCCGCCCCCTGCTCCTGACCGGCATCGACGTCGGAGTGATCCGCCCCGACCTCGCCGAACGGCTGCTGCCACTGCGTCTGGAGCGGCCCCGGGTGCGGCGGACCGAGGCCGAGCTCTGGACGGAGTACGAAGAGGCACTGCCTGTCATCCTCGGGTCGCTCCTCGACCTCACGGTCAAAGTGCGTGCCGCCACCGCGGAGACACCAACTGATCTGCGGATGGCCGACTTCGCCCACCTCTGCGCCCAGCTCGACGTCGCCACGGGGCTGGGGGCTCTGCCCGCATACCGGGCGGTCCTGGACGACCTCAACGACGACGTCATCGAGGGCGACCTGCTGGCGCAGACCGTCCTCCAGCACGCCGACAGCCTCGAACCCGGCGGCGAGCAGCGGATGACGTCCACGGAGTGGCTGCACTGTCTGAGCCGCCTCTACAGCGGCGACGAACTGCGCCCCCTGCCGAAAGGGTGGCCGACCACGGGCAAAGTGCTCTCCGACCGGCTCAAGCGCCTCCAGCCCACCCTTGCGGCCCGGGGTGTTCTCATCGACAGCGGACGCACCAAAACCGGCCGCTACCTCGAAATGACCCGCCAGGCCGCATCCCCGCCCCCGCCCCCGCAGCAGGCAGCGGCGTTCTGACCACGCCACCCGGTCACCCGGACAAGCAAGAGGAGCACGCCCGCCCGGGTGCTCCTCTTGCTTGTCCGGCGTAAGCCGCTCAAGGGACGTGCCCGGAGGGCCCCTCACCTCGTCTGAAGGGTCACCTGCACTACTACAGACACCCCTCCCTTTTCCTAAGTAGGGAAGGTCTGCGTCACCCGCGTCACCCGGGACGGAAACCGGCCCCTGACCTGCACCGGCAGGGGTGACGCAGACAGCAAATCCTGCGTCACCCCTGCGTCACCCGCGTCACCCCGCACGTCACCGGTGGCGCAGGAGGTGACGCACGGGTGACGCACACCCGATCCGGTGCGTCACCCAAAGCCGCAGGTCGCAGGCCCGGATGACGCGGGTGACGCGGTGACGCAGGAATCCGCACCTCGGACAGGTGCGCCCCGAAATGCCCACCGCTCGAAGCCCCGGCTTCCCGCCAAGGAGTCGCATCGTGGCCCCGAAACGCATCCCAGAGGCAGACCCGCAGACGACTCTGCGCGCCGGACTGCCAGACCGCTATCTCACCCCCGAAGACCTCATCGAGATGTTCAGCCTGCCGAGCATCGAGACGCTCTACACCTGGCGCAAGACCGGAGTCGGCCCGCCCGCCATCCGCATCGGAAAGTACCTGCGCTACGACCCCGCTGCCGTCCGTGGCTGGGTCGAGAGCAACACCGAAACCGCCGCCGCCTGACACCCCACCAACCGGCAGGGGCGCGACCCGCGCGGGTCGCGCCCCTGCCGCATGCCCACAGGAGCATCCTTTGGCCGGTCACATCCAAGACCGCTGGTTCAAGAGCGAGACCACCGCCGAGGGCAAGGCCGTCCGAGTGAAGACCGACCGGCACGGGCTCGGACTTCGCTACCGTGCCCGCTACGTCGGCCCCGACGGCACCGAGAAGTCGAAGAGCTTCCCGGACCGACAGAAGCGGCTCGCTGAAAACTGGCTCGCCAACGTCGCTTCCGACATGTCGCGAGGTCAGTACGTCGACCCCCGCGCCGCCAGGGTGACGTTCAAGGGGTACGCCGAGAAGTGGCTCACGGCTCATACCGCCGACGTGTCCAGTCAGATCGTGACGGAACAGCGGTTGCGGCTGCACGCGTTCCCCGTTCTCGGCACTCGTCCGCTCGACTCGTTCCGCCCCGAGCACATCCGCGGACTCGTCAGTGCCCTGGAGTCGAACCCCGCTGTGAGCGGCGCATACGCGCGCAACATCTACGGCGACGTACGAGCGGTACTGAGCGCGGCCGTGGACGACGGCCTGTTGTCGCGCAACCCGTGCTCCGTGAAGTCTGTCCGCCCGCCCGCAGTCGAGCGGCGCCGCGTCGTGCCGTGGCTGCCTGCCCAGGTGCACGCAGTTCGCGCGGCGCTCCCTGAGCGGTACCAGACCATGGTGGACACCGGGGCGGGGTGCGGACTCCGGCAGGGTGAGATCGTGGGTCTCGCTGAGGAAGCGGTCGACTTCGAGGGCGGCATCCTGCGTGTGGTCCGGCAGGTGAAGCTCATCCGAGGGAAGGCGGTGTTCGCCCCGCCCAAGTGCAACCGGGAACGTGACGTACCGCTGCCGCCGTCGGTGGCTAGGGCTCTGCGCGTCCACATGGACACCTTCAAACCGGTTGAGATCACGCTGCCGTGGCGGAAGCCAGATGGTCCGAAGGTCTCGGCCCGCCTTCTGTTCACGAACAGCGCGAGCGGGGTCGTATGG
This sequence comes from Streptomyces sp. NPDC014734, assembly GCF_043083325.1. Taxonomy (NCBI): domain Bacteria; kingdom Bacillati; phylum Actinomycetota; class Actinomycetes; order Kitasatosporales; family Streptomycetaceae; genus Streptomyces; species Streptomyces sp. NPDC014734. The sequence continues at coordinate 66,787 of NZ_JBIBYN010000001.1, forward strand.
CGCAGCAACTTCAACATCCAGGAGTGGAAGCCCGCGCTCGCGGTCGCCGGCCTCATCCCGGACGCCGGGCCGGACGGCAAGCACGGGTCCGCGCGCGAGCATGGCATGCATGCCCTGAGACACTTCTATGCCTCGGTGCTTCTGGACGCTGGCGAGAGCATCAAGGCCGTGAGCCAGTACCTGGGGCACACCGATCCCGCGCTCACACTGCGCGTGTACGCGCACCTCATGCCGTCGAGCCAGGAACGGACCCGGAACGCCATTGACGGGCTGTTCTTGCCTGCCTCTGAGGGGCCCGACGGCCCAGAGACGGCCCAATAGCACGCGAACGGCCCCTGACGAACACTAAACGTCCTGGTCAGGGGCCATTCGCTGCCGAATCGCCGCCAGTTCTCCGGGCTTAGGCATGGTTCATCCAGTGTCGCAGACCGAACGACGAGGGCCCGCCGCCCTGTGGACAACGTCCTCAGGGCGGCGGGCCCCACACATGAATGCCCAGGTCAGGGCGGCGAACCGTCCTGTACGGATCAGCCGGAACCCACGAACAGCACCAGCAGCAGCCAGACCACGGGGGCGCTCGGCAGCAGCGAGTCCAGCCGGTCCATGATCCCGCCGTGCCCCGGCAGCAGCGTGCCCATGTCCTTGATGCCGAGGTCCCGTTTGATCATCGACTCGCCCAGGTCGCCGAGGGTGGCGCTGACGGCCACCGCGAGCCCGAGCAGCAGTCCCTGCCACCAGGCACCGCCGTCGATCAGGAACTGCATGCACAGCGCGCCCGCGACCATCGCGAAGGCGACGGCCCCGAACAGCCCCTCACGGGTCTTGCCCGGGCTGATGCGCGGTGCGAGCTTGTGCTTGCCGAAGCGCCAGCCGACCGCATACGCCCCCGTGTCGCTGACCACGGTCAGCAGCAGGAAGGTGAGCACCCGCTGCGGTCCGTCGTCCGCGGTCAGGAGCATGGCGACGAAGGTGGCCAGGAACGGCACGTAGAACGCGGCGAACACGCCGGCCGTGACGTCCTTGAGGTAGCCCTCCGGCGGCTGCGTCATCCGCCAGACGAGCACCGCGAGCGCGGTCAGCGCCACGGTCACCCAGGCGCCCTCGGCGCCCTTCGTGTAACCGGCCACCACCATCGCCGCGCCGCCGACCGCCAGCGGCACGAGCGGCGCGTTGATGCCCTTGCGCTCCGACAGCCGGGAGGTGAGCTCCCACAGGCCCACCACGACGGCGACGACGATCACGCCGACGAAGACGGCCTTCACGACGAACAGCGAGGCGACGATGACGGCGCCGAGCCCCACACCGACCCCTATGGCGGCTCGCAGATCACGGCCCGCACGTTTCTTCTGCGGGGGCGGGGGCGCGGTGGACATGGGCTCCTGCGGCTTCTCGTCGCGGACCGGGAGGCCGCCGCTCAGGCGTGCGGCTCCCCGGTCCCGGTCTTCACGGTCATCTGCGTCTCTGCCTGCGTCGTCTCTGCCTGCGTCGGACATGTCCGGCACGATGGGCATGGGCCGAGTCTGCTGGGCGCCCCGCTCATCGTGGACAGGACCCGCCGGGGCGGCCCACATCTCGGGCGCACCCCGGTGGCCGGCCCCCTGCGGGGCACCCCAGGAAGAGTCGTTCATCAGACTTCGAGCAGCTCGGCTTCCTTGTGCTTCAGCAGCTCGTCGACCTGTGCGACGTACTTCGCGGTGGTGTCGTCGAGCTCCTTCTCGGCGCGACGCACCTCGTCCTCGCCGGTCTCCTTGTCCTTGACCATCTTGTCGAGGGCCTCCTTGGCCTTGCGGCGCACGGCCCGGATGGAGATCTTGGAGTCCTCGGCCTTCGCCTTGGCGACCTTGATGTAGTCGCGGCGGCGCTCCTCGGTGAGCTCCGGGAAGGTCACCCGGATGATATTGCCGTCGTTGCTCGGGTTGACGCCGAGGTCCGAGTCGCGGATGGCCTGCTCGATGTTGCGCAGCGCACTCTTGTCGAACGGCGTCACGACCGCCATGCGGGGCTCGGGCACCGAGAACGAGGCGAGCTGGTTGATCGGGGTCAGCGCGCCGTAGTAATCGGCGACGATCTTGTTGAACATCGCCGGGTGCGCGCGGCCGGTGCGGATCGCGGCGAAGTCCTCTTTCGCGACGACGACGGCCTTCTCCATCTTCTCCTCGGCCTCAAGGAGGGTTTCTTCGATCACCACGTGCTCCTGCGTGTCTTGAGTGGGCCCGGCGTGCTCGGGCCCGCGGGTCTGCGTCGCGTCCTCACCTGCACGGTGTCCGACCGGCAGGCCGTTGTCCATCCTTCGGGGGGCGTAGTGGGTGTTCCCCGCAGGCCCCGAACCTTCCCCGCGGCTTCCCGGGAAGGTTCCCCGGTTCGTTCAGGCCCGGGTGCTCCGGTCGCTCACGAGCGTGCCGATCTTCTCACCCTTGACCGCGCGGGCGATATTGCCGGTCGCGGTCAGTTCGAAGACGAGGATCGGCAGATCGTTGTCTCGGCAGAGCGTGATGGCGGTGGCATCGGCGACCTTGAGATCGCGGGCGAGCACCTCGCCGTATTCGAGCGCGTCGAACTTCACCGCGTCCGGGTTGGCCTTCGGGTCGGAGTCGTAGACCCCGTCCACCCCGTTCTTGCCCATCAGCAGCGCCTGCGCGTCGATCTCCAGTGCGCGCTGGGCGGCCGTGGTGTCCGTGGAGAAGTACGGCATCCCCATGCCGGCGCCGAAGATGACGACGCGGCCCTTCTCCAGGTGGCGCACGGCGCGCAGCGGGATGTAGGGCTCGGCGACCTGCCCCATGGTGATGGCGGTCTGGACGCGGGAGTCGATGCCCTCCTTCTCCAGGAAGTCCTGGAGCGCCAGGCAGTTCATGACCGTGCCGAGCATGCCCATGTAGTCGGACCGGGCCCGGTCCATGCCGCGCTGCTGGAGCTCGGCGCCGCGGAAGAAGTTGCCGCCGCCGATGACGATCGCGATCTCCGCGCCGTCACGGACGACCGCCGCGATCTCCCGGGCGATGGCGTGGACGACGTCGGGGTCGACACCGAGTCCGCCGCCACCGGCGAACGCCTCTCCGGACAGCTTCAGCATGAAGCGTCCGGGCACTTTGCCGTCGTCGCGCTTGTCGTCACCTGTGGCGTTGTCCGCGCCCTTGTTCATGGGGATTCTCCTCGTGCACATACGAAGGAGGCCATTGCCGGTGGGTCTGGTGTCCCTCCGCGGCAATGGCCTCCTCGTCAGATCTGCGGTCGTACGGCATGGGTGCGGCCGACGACTGCACCGGACCCCGTCCGGGGTCCACCGTTGTTCGCGGACGGACTCAGATGCCGACCTTGATGCGCGCGAAGCGCTTCAGGGTGACACCGGCCTCGTCCAGAACCTTCTGGACCGACTTCTTGTTGTCCTTGGCGAACGCCTGCTCCAGGGCGACGACCTCCTTGAAGAAGCCGTTGACCCGCCCCTCGACGATCTTCGGGAGGGCGGCCTCCGGCTTGCCCTCCTCGCGCGAGGTGGCCTCGGCGACGCGGCGCTCGTTCTCGACCGTCTCGGCCGGGACGTCCTCGCGGCTGAGGTACTTCGGGGCGAAGGCGGTGATGTGCTGCGCGACGTCCTTGGCGACCTCGGCGTTCTCCTTGTCCAGCTCGACAAGGACGCCGACCTGCGGCGGGAGGTCGGGCATGGTGCGGTGCATGTACGCGGCCACGAAACCGCCGGTGAACTGCGCGAAGCGGTCCAGGACGATCTTCTCGCCGAGGTTGGCGTTGGCCTCGTCGACGTACGCCTGGACGGTCTTGCCGGCCTCGATCTCGGAGGCGAGCAGCGCTTCCAGGTCGGCCGGGGAGGTCGCGGCGACGTGGGCGGCGAGCGTGTTGGCGACGTTCTGGAACTTCTCGCCCTTGGCGACGAAGTCCGTCTCGCACTTCAGCTCCAGCAGAACGCCGGAGGTCTTGTCCTCGGAGATGAGGGAGACGACGGCGCCGTTCTCGGCAGAACGGCCCTCGCGCTTGGCGACGCCCTTCTGGCCCTTGATACGGAGCGCCTCGACGGCCTTGTCGACGTTGCCCTCGGCCTCGTCGAGCGCCTTCTTGCAGTCCATCATGCCGGCGCCGGTCAGCTCGCGGAGCTTCTTGACGTCAGCGGCGGTGTAGTTCGCCATGAGTCTGGGTTTCTCTCTCGAAGTCTGAAAGATCTACGGGTGGACGGCGGGGGCGGTGCTTGTGGCACCTGCCCCCGCCGTCATCAGCCGTGACGGGTGTCAGGCCTGCTCGGCGTCCGCGGCCGGGGCCTCGGCCGGCTTCTCGGTGGCCTCGACAGCAGCCTCGGCGGCGGCCTCGGCGGGCTTCTCGGCGTCGGCGACCTTCTCGGTCTCGGCGGAGGACTGCACCTCGGCGTCGGCCTTCTTGTCGCCCTCAAGCAGGTCGCGCTCCCACTCGGCGAGCGGCTCGCCGGCGGCCTTCTCGCCCGGCTTCGAGTCACCGGTGGCGGCACCGGAACGGGCGATGAGGCCCTCGGCGACGGCGTCGGCGATCACGCGGGTGAGCAGGGTGACGGAGCGGATCGCGTCGTCGTTGCCCGGAATCTTGTAGTCGACCTCGTCGGGGTCGCAGTTGGTGTCCAGGATCGCGACGACCGGGATGTTGAGCTTGCGAGCCTCGCCGACGGCGATGTGCTCCTTCTTGGTGTCGACGATCCAGACAGCGCTCGGCACCTTCTGCATCTCGCGGATACCACCGAGGGTCTTCTCCAGCTTGGCCTTCTCGCGGGAGAGGACCAGGAGCTCCTTCTTGGTGAGGCCGGAGGCGGCCACGTCCTCGAAGTCGATGAGCTCCAGCTCCTTCAGGCGCTGAAGGCGCTTGTAGACGGTGGAGAAGTTGGTGAGCATGCCACCGAGCCAACGCTGGTTGACGTACGGCATGCCGACGCGCGTCGCCTGCTCGGCGATGGCCTCCTGGGCCTGCTTCTTGGTGCCGACGAACATGATGGAGCCGCCGTGCGCGACGGTCTCCTTGACGAACTCGTAGGCGCGGTCGATGTACGACAGCGACTGGAGCAGGTCGATGATGTAGATGCCGTTGCGCTCGGTGAAGATGAAGCGCTTCATCTTCGGGTTCCAGCGACGGGTCTGGTGACCGAAGTGGACGCCGCTCTCCAGCAGCTCCCGCATCGTGACGACGGCCATGGCCGTACTCCTTGAGGTACTCGGTTGTCGCGTCGGCAGGATTGCCGTCGCGCCTGACGCCCCGACGCGCCGTGCCACGAGGGACCGAGGAGCGCGGCCACCGTCCGCTGAGAGGGAGGTGGCGGGGCGTGCGAAGTCGACCCGGTGACCCGGATCGCCATAGGAAGTGTACGGGACGGCTCGGGTGCCGGGTGACGGCGCTGTCCACAACGGGCCGGCCGTCCACAGATCCGGTCCATGATCCCCCGCGATCGCGGTGGTGCGGGACGGTTCCGTCATGCGACACACCCCCGGTCCGACCGCCTCCCGCCGGCTCTCCCGCCGCTGCCTCCGCCGCCCCTCCCGGCCCGACTCCCGACCCGGTTCCCGCCGCGGAACGGGGCTCCGCCGCGCCGCCGCCGTGGCGACGGCGGCGCTTCTCGTGCTGCTGTGCGGCATCCGGGACGTCACGGCCGGGGCCACGACGTCCGCGTCCCCGGGCACCGCCCGGGCGTCCGCGCCGACGCCCCCGTCCGGGCCCGCCCCCGAAGGTTCCGTCCTCGCGCCGACGCCGACCGTCGGCCGGACGTGGCCGCTCGCCGGGCGTCCTGCGGTCGTCCGGGGCTGGGAGCCACCGGCTCACGCCTACGGGCGTGGCCACCGCGGCGTGGATCTCGCCGCGGAACCGCGCGTGACGGTACTGGCCGCGGCCTCGGGCCGGGTGGCCTTCGCGGGGCCGGTGGCGGGGCGCGGGGTGGTGACGATCGAGGTGGCCGGGACCGGCGACCCGCCCTTGCGGATCACGTACGAGCCGGTGCGCGCGCTCGTCGCCGAGGGCGACCGGGTGACGGCCGGGCAGGCCGTGGCGGTACTGGGGCCGGGACCGTTCCACTGCGCGTCGGGCTGTCTGCACTGGGGGCTGCGGCGCGGTGACGCGTACCTGGATCCACTGTCGTTGCTGCCGCCCGGACTGCTGCGGCGCGGCCCGTCCCGGCTGCTGCCGGTGTTCGGCGTCCCGGAACCCGGCCCGTCGGCCGACGGGTCCGGGAAGGCCGAAGAAGTGGCGGGGGCCGAAGAAGTGACGGGAGCGGAGGAGACCGGGAAGACCGGGGGCGGGCTCGCCGCCCCCGGCGTCGTGCTCGCCGCCGTACGGCGGCGGTCTCAGTCCCGTACGCCGCGTACGCCGCGCAGGATCATGGCGACGGCGGTGTCCGCGATCACGTCCGGCTCCTCCGCCACACCGAGTTCGATACGCCGGACCGCTGCGTCGACCGAGCCCTGCAACAGCATCGCCGCGAGCCTCGGCTGCTCGTGGCCGAGTTCGCCGAGCGCCTCGACGATCATGGCGATCAACCCGCCGTGCGCGGCTCTGATCTTCTCGCGTGCGCCGGCGTCCAGCTCGCTCGCGGAGATCGCGACGACGGCCCGGTGCCGCCGGTCCCCGACGAGGTCGAGCTGTCGGCGCACATAGGCCTCGATCTTCGCCTCGGGCGTGGCGACCTGCTCCATCGCGTTCTCGACCTCCGCCGCCCAGACGGGGAAGTCGACGGCGCACAGCTCCTCGACGACGGCCGCCCGGGAGCGGAAGTACTCGTAGACAGAGGACCTGGCGAGGCCCGTACGTTCGGCGAGGGCGGGGAAGGTCAACGCCTCCGTCCCTCCCTCGGACAGCAGGGAGCGTGCGGCGTCCAGGAGGGCGCCGCGCTGCATGGTCCGGTGCTCGGCCACCGAGGCCGCTCGAATCCTGGGCACACGTCCACTTTACGGCGACCGGTGTTCGAGCGGGTGCGCGCGCCCCCCGAATGATTGGCCGAAGCGGCCATGGACGGCGTCGGCCGACGGTGCTCTCAGCGACCGGCGTCGGCGAGCTTCGCACGCAGTTGCAACACCGATTTGGTGTGAATCTGGCTGACCCGGCTCTCGGTGACGCCGAGCACGTTGCCGATCTCGGCGAGCGTCAGGCCTTCGTAGTAGTAGAGCGTGACCACGGTTTTCTCCCGCTCCGGGAGCGTGTTGATCGCCCGGGCGAGAAGTCGTCTGAGCTCACGGTCCTCGGCGACCTCCACCGGATCGTCGGCTGCGGTGTCCTCCAGCGTGTCCATCAGGCTCAGCCGGTCCCCGCCCTCGCCGCCGACGTGCAGGAGCTCCTCCAGCGCGACCACGTTGGCCAGTGACAACTGGCTGAAAACCGAATGCAGTTCCTCCAGCGCGATGCCCATTTCCGCGGCGACCTCCGGCTCGGAGGGGGTCCGCCGCAACTGCGCCTCCAGCGTGGCGTAGGCACGTTCCACGGCCCGCGCCTTCTGACGCACCGATCGGGGGATCCAGTCGAGCGCCCGGAGCTCGTCGATCATCGCGCCCCTGATGCGTGTGATCGCGTAGGTCTCGAACTTGATCGCGCGCTCGATGTCGAACTTCTCGATCGCGTCGATCAGTCCGAACACACCGGAGGAGACGAAGTCCGCCTGCTCGACGTTGGAGGGCAGGCCCACGCTCACCCTGCCCGCGACGTATTTCACCAACGGCGAGTAGTGCAGGATCAACTGTTCCCGCAACCGCTCGTCGCCCGTGGACTTGTACGAACGCCACAACTCGTCGAGAGAGGAGGGGGCAGAGGGGCGCACAGTGCCACGCGCAGCCGGTGGTACTGCCGCGCGGTCAGACCCGGAGGTGTGCTGGGGCATGTGGTGCCTTGAGCCGTTCTGTCTGCTGTGAAGTGCTGGGATCGGGGGACTTGTGCCTGATGCGGAATCCTTGTGAGCGTAGCGTGACTGAGTCGTCGCGGTCCGCGCAGGGCGGCGGATCGGCGCCGTACGATTCCGGCCGATCGGACATGGCCGCGGTCCGGGGCCGTCGCGGCACGCGTCGGCCCCGGGGGCGCGCCGAGGGACCGGCCGAGGTCGTCGGCATCACCTTTTCACCCGAATGCGCCAGGTCAAGTACCGCCTCGCCGCGCGTCGCCATTGCGTGTCGGCCGTCGCGTCAACTGCCATCCGTCGCCCTGTCGTTCGACGAACCCCAGTGAGTGCAGTTCGTACAGTCGGCCGAGTGCTTCGTCGGTGCTGGTCCCGGCGGCGCGCGCCACGTCCCGGCCGCCGACGGTCCCGTGGTACGGCAGCGCGTCGAGGACGGCGGCGGACTCGGCGTCGAGGAGGTCCCGGGCCCGCACGGGGCCACCGCGGACGGGGGCCAGGTCGCCGATCTCACCCACCAGTTCGACGACTTCCGAGGCGCTCGTCACCAGGACGCCCTCGCCCCGAAGGAGCTCGTGGACCCCCGCGGACAACCCGCTGGTGGCCGGGCCCGGCACCCCCATCGTGAAGCGGCCGAGCCGCTGGGCACTGCGCGCGGTCACCAGCGAACCGCTTCGGTGTTCGGCCTCCACCACGACTGTTCCCCGCGTCAACGCGGCGATGACCCGGTTCCGCAGGATGAATCTGCTGCGGGTCGGATGACCGGACGGTGGCAACTCGCCGACGACGAGTCCCTGTTTGGCCATGCGTCCGATCAACTCGGCGTGTCCCCTGGGATAGGCGACGTCCACCCCGCAGGCCAGGACGGCCATCGTCGCCCCGTCGACGGCGAGCGCGCCGCGGTGTGCCGCCCCGTCCACCCCGAACGCCGCCCCCGACACGACCACCCATCCCGACTCCGCGAGGCCCGCGCCGAGGCTCGCCGCCATATGGGCCCCGTACGGTGTGCAGGCGCGGGCGCCGACCACGGCGACCGAACGCAGCGCCCAGAGACGCAGGTCACGCGGCCCCCGCACCCAGAGACCGATCGGCCGGGCATCGCCCAGGTCGTCGAGCTGGCTGGGCCACTCCAGCTCGCCGGGGCACACGAAGCGCCCGCCGAGCGCGGCGACGGCCGCCAGGTCCTCCTCGGGCTTGCCGTGTTCGGCCCGCAGCCGGTACCCGTCGAGGCGCTTCGTGGTCATTCCGTCCAACCGTCGCGCGGTCGCGTCCCCGGCGGTGAGCCGTCGCAGCAGTTCGACGGCCCCGTGCTCGCGCAGCCAGCGGCCGGCGCGCTCGTCCCCGGGCTCCAGGACGCGGGTCAGTGCGGCCCGCGCCAGCCGTTCCCGATCGCCGGTCCCCTTACCCGGCTCCGCACCGGACTCGCACGCCGTTCCCCCTCCCGGTTCCCGTCCCGCTCCCGGCTCCGGTCCCCGTCCCGATTCCGGTCCCTGTCCCGATTCCGGTTCCCGTCCCGGTCCCGCGGCGCTCTCCGGGAGGCGGCGAGCCCACCTCTCTCGTCCGTGCTCCGCACCCGCCGTCATGACGCACCGGCCCGCACCGCGGCCCCCCGGGGGATTCCGGTGCGCAGTTCCAGCGCCACCGCGACATCGGAACCGTCCGGGCGGTCGGCACCGCGCAGATCGGCGACCGTCCAGGCCACCCTGAGGACGCGGTCCAGCCCTCTGGCGGTGAGCAGGCCGCGTTCCATGTCCCGTTCCGCCTCCAGGAGCGCGCCCGGCGCCGGAACCAGCCGGGTCCGCAGTTCGTGACCGGGGACCTCGCTGTTGGTGCTCCACCCGGTGCCGGTCAGCCGGTCCGCCGCCCGCGCCCGGGCCTCCCGGACCCGGGCCGCGACGACGGCCGTCGACTCCCCTCTGCCGCCCTGCCCCATCAGGTCCTTGCGTCCGACCCGGTCGACGGTCACGCGCAGGTCCACCCGGTCGAGCAGCGGCCCGGACAGCCTGGCCTGGTAGCGCCGGACCATCGAGGGAGGGCATTCGCAGCCGTCGCCGCCGAGCGAGTGCCGGCCGCACGGGCAGGGGTTGGCGGCCAGGACCATCAGGAACCTCGCGGGCAGCCGCACCACGCCGGCGCTCCGTGCCACCACCACGTGCCCGGCCTCCAGCGGCTGGCGCAGCGCGTCCAGCGCCCGTACGGAGAACTCCGGCGCCTCGTCCAGAAAGAGGATTCCCCGATGGGCCAGGGACACCGCACCGGGCCTCGGCAGCCCGTTGCCCCCGCCGACCAGCGACTGCATCGTCGCCGAATGGTGCGGCGCGCAGTAGGGCGCGCGGGTGACCAGCGGCTCCCCGGGCGGCAGGAGCCCCGCCACGGAATGCACCGCGGTGACTTCGAGGGACTCCTTCCTGGTCAGCTCCGGCAGGATCCCCGGCAGGCGCTCGGCCAGCATCGTCTTGCCGGCGCCCGGCGGACCGGACAACATCAGGTGGTGGCCGCCCGCCGCGGCGACCTCCAGCGCCATGCGGGGCCGTTCCTGTCCCGCCACGTCCGCCAGATCGGGCGCGTGGCCGTCGCCCCGGCCGGGTCCGGGGACGAGGCCGGTGCCGGTACCCGCGCCGGGCACCAGCAGCCCGGCCAGCATCGCGTCCGGCCGCCCCCGGTCGTCCTTCCGCTCGTCCGGCACCGGTTCGTCGCAGAGCACCGCGATGAGCTGCCGCAGGCTGCGCACCCCGAGCACCGAGACGCCGGGCACCAACGCCGCCTCGCCCGCGGTCTGCTCGGGCACGACGACCTCGCGATAGCCTGCCTCCGCCGCGGCGAGCACGGCGGGCAGGACACCGCGCACCGGCCGCACCCGGCCGTCCAGCCCGAGTTCCCCGATCATCACCACATCGGCGATGGACTCCGGATCGATCCGCTCCGCCGCCCCCAGCACCGCGCAGGCGACCGCCAGATCGAACCCCGAGCCGGCCTTGGGCACGGACGCGGGCGACAGCCCCACCGTGAGCTTCTTCTGCGGCCACTCGGCCCCGGAGTTCACCACCGCGGCCCGCACCCGGTCCCGGCTCTCCACCAGGCTCTTGTCCGGGAGGCCCACCAGGGTGAACGCGGCCACCCCCGCCTCCAGGTCGGCCTGGACCTCCACCACCACACCCTCGACGCCGACCAGCGCCACCGAACACGCCCGCGCGAACCCCATCAGGCCACCCCGCGCACATGCTCGACCACGGGTGCCCCGCGCCTGGGCAGCAGCACACCGACCAGATCGATGCGGACCCCGCCCGGCGGCCCGCCGCACCGGTGCAGCCGGATCCCGGCCAGACGGCGCAGCCGTTCCGCCTTGCGCGGTGTGATCGCGGCCATCGGATGCTCGAAGACACCGCCTCTGCGGGTCTTCACCTCGCACACCACGAGTACGTCACCGTCGACCGCGACGATGTCGATCTCACCGGCGCGGCAGCGCCAGTTCCGTTCCAGCACGGACATGCCGACGTCGGTCAGCAGCCGCACCGCCCGATCCTCGCCGTACCGCCCGAGTGCGCCCCGTGCGTTCATATCGGCACCACCTCCGGGGCCGACTCTGACGGGTTCGGCCCCGGTTGGTGGATCTTGGTGGACAACTCCGGGATTGTGGATATCCCGGCCACCCGTACGTGCGAATCAGCCCTCCGGTGGAGACGTCTCAGCCACCCGGAAGTTCGAGATCGCTCTTGTTGAGCTCCTCGATGTTGACGTCCTTGAACGTCAGCACGCGTACCTGTTTGACGAAGCGTGCGGGCCGGTACATGTCCCAGACCCAGGCATCCGCCATCGACACTTCGAAGAACACCTCGCCCTGGACCGAGTGCACCTGCATCTCGTAGTCGTTGGTGAGGTAGAAGCGCCGTTCGGTCTCGATCACGAATTTGAACAGACCGACGACGTCTCGGTACTCCCGGTAGAGCTTCAGCTCCATCTCGGTCTCGTACTTTTCGAGGTCCTCGGCGCTCATTGGCATGTTCCCCTTCAGCCGTGCGTCCCCCCATTGTGCGCCAGGGAACGGCTCCCCGGGCCCTCAGGCGGATTCGGGGGGCAGAACCATCGGCGTACGCGGAGGACCCTCGTCGAGCAGCGTGCGCAGCAACTCGGCGAGCCTGGTCGGGTACACCGTCTCACGCGCCGCCGACAGTTCGGCGGAGGTCCACCATCTCAGCCCCGCGATGCTGCGCCGCTCCAGTCCGGTCTGTCCTCGGGTGTCGGTGGCGGTCCGGGTCGTGCGGGCCAGGTAGTACCACTCGTCCTGTTCCCAGCGCCTCCCGTCGAAGGGGAAGGAGCACTGCCGTCGCCAGAGCAGGGGCCCGAGTTCGGCGTCGGTGATGCCGGTCTCCTCGGCGAGCTCGCGCAGTGCGGCCGCCTCCCGGGTCTCGTCACCCTCCAGACCGCCTCCCGGAGTGAACCACCAGGTGCTTTGGGGATCCTCCGGTTCGTATCCGTGCATCAGGAGAATGCGGTCGTCGGGGTCCAGGAGCACCACACGGGCGACCTTCCGCTTCTCAACGTGCACCGTTCGTCGTCCTTTCCCGCGCACGCCGTGCCGACCGGGCCGCGATCGGGCCGTACGCGGAACCGGCGAGGATGAGCACCACACCCGTCACCACGGCGGCCAGTTGCAGCCGCAGCGGCCCGGGCGACGAGACTCCGCCGGGCAGGGAGGCGAAGGCCTCCGGCCGCTCGACCATCCCGTCCATCGGCCAGGCGATGGCGTCCACCCGGGCCCGCACCGCGTCGCGCGGTACGGATCCCTGTCCACTGTCGTTCAGGTGGACCCGTGAATCCAGGGACGACCTGCGTTCGTCACCGAGCAGGAAGAGCTGCCCCTGCGGCACGTCGGCCGTGAAGCTGTCCGTCGAGGCGGGGTCCTTCCCCTGCAGATACGGTTCTTCAACGGCCTTGCCGTTGATCGTGAGCCGACCCCTGTCGCAGCAGGCGATCGTGTCGCCGCCGACCCCGACGACCCGCTTCACCATGGGCATGTCGCCCCACGCCGAATCCGTGAAGACCACCACGTCGCCGCGGCGGACCTCACTGCCGTCGATCCGCTCGGCGAGCACCCGGTCACCGGCGTGCACCGTCGGGGTCATCGACTCGGTCGGCACGGTGTAGGGCTTGTACACCACGGCGGCCCAGGCGAAACCACCGAGGAAGAGCACACAGCCGACGGCCACGGCCAGCCCCGACAGCATGCTGCCGAGCCGACCGCGGCCGTCACCCGTACGTCCTGTTCCACTCATCCCAGCGCCCCCGCATCGGAGATCGACAATCGCTGATCCGAGTCGGCACCCTACCCGGCGGTACGCTCCCGGGTCAGCCTCCTGCGGCGCCAGAGCACGAGAGGCACCGCGCCGGCCACGCCGAGCGCGCCGGGGGCCAGGCTCATCGCCGCGTTCACCTTCGTGTTGATGCCCGGCTGGTCGAAGGTCTTCGGGATGGGCAGGGTCGCCCAGCGGTTGATCGGCCATGCCACGACGATGGCCCGGCCGACCACCTCGTCGTTGGAGACCGTGCCACCTCCCGGCAGTTCCTGGTGGTAGCGGGAGTCGAGGGAATTCTGGCGGTGGTCGCCCATCACCCAGATCCGGCCCTCGGGAATGGTGATCGGGCCGAACGGCTCGTCGTTGCAGGGGGTGTTCCCCGGGAAGATGAACGGCTTGTCGTCCAGGGCCTTGCCGTTCACCACGACCGGCCCGTCCTTCTTGCACTCCACCGTGTCGCCGCCGACCGCGATGACCCGCTTGATCAGGTCCTTCTCCTCGGCGGACGGCATCAGTCCGATGAAGCTGAGGAACTTCTGCACCACATTCGGCTCGGGTGCCTGGGTGTCGTCCAGCCAGCCGCCCGGGTCGTGGAAGACCACGACCTCGCCGCGCTCGGGCTCCGAGCCGAACCACGGGGTCAGCTTGTCGACCAGCACCCGGTCACCCCGTTGCAGCGTGTTCTGCATCGACTCCGAGGGGATCGAGAACGCCTGCACCAGAAACGTCTTGATCAGCAGTGCGAGGACCAGCGCGATACCGATGAGCAGGGGCAGCTCCTTCCAGAAGGAGCGCGGCTTCTGCTGTCCCCTGCCGTCGCCGTCACCCACCGCACCCTCCGCCGTCGCCCCGGCGGACTCGGCGTGATCCGAATGCTCCGGCCTGTCCTCGGGTTCGTGTCCGGATCGTGCGCCGACCGCCAAGTCCCCCACATCCACTCCTTACTCCGTGCCACCGCCTGCACCCCAACCGGTGCAGGCCCACCACTCCCATAACGAGCGGGAGTTCCGCAGGGGTCGGGAGAGGGATCATTCCGTCGGGATCCTCGGACACCACACTATTCGACCGGCCCGACGCGGCGGCCGTCCCAGTGCGCGCGTCCGGGACCGAGTCGAATGTTGCCGGTTCCTCCAGTTTTCGCCAGTGGGAGAACGGCCAGGCTATGACCACCGCCCGCCCCACGACGTCGTTCTCGGGAACCGTTCCGTGGCCCGGCTCGTCCAGGTGGTAGCGCGAATCGGCGGAATCGGAGCGATGGTCGCCCATCACGAAGAGCCGCCCGGCCGGAACCTTTACCTCGAATTTGATGAGGGAGGGCGGATTGCCCGCGTACAGATAGGGCTCGTCGAGGGGCACACCGTTCACGGCGATCCGGCCGTCCTTGTCACAGCATGTCACCGTGTCGCCGCCGACCGCGACCACGCGCTTGATCAGGTCCTGCTCGTCGTCGGACGGCAGAAGTCCGACGAATGTCAGCGCCTGCTTCACCTGCTTGACGACGACGGGCGACTCCTTCCGGCCCGCGTTCTCGTTCCTCAGCCACTTGTCGGGGTCCTTGAAGACGACCACGTCGCCGCGCTCGGGCCGCGATCCGAACCAGGGCGTCAGCTTGTCCACCAGCACCCGGTCGCCGATCCGGATGGTCTGCTCCATGGATCCGGACGGGATCACGAAGGCCTGCACCAGGAAGGTCTTGAGGATCAGGGCGATCACCAGTGCCGCGACGACGAGCAGGGGCATCTCCCGGAGCGTCGACCTGCGGCGCCGCCGCTCGGCCGAGCGGGCATCTCGCCGGCGCTCCGCCCGGGACGGCCGGTCCCTCTCGGACGGCCGCTCCGCCCCCGGCGCCGGGGAGGCGGCGGGCACCGAGGCGGCACCGGCCTCCGGCTCGTCCTCGTCCGGTCGCCGGTCCGGGCTACCCATGGGCCCCGCCCGGCGCCGGTACGCCGGTGAAGGCCGCGCTGTCCGGCAGCGAACCCATCCGGCGCAGCGGCCAGCCGATCCAGTCCACCCTGCCGATCACCCGGCCGACCGGGACCATGCCGCCGCCCGGCTCTCCCAGATGATCGCGCGAGTCGCGGGAATTGCTGCGGTGGTCGCCCATCATCCACAGGGTGCCCTCGGGCACGACGATGTCGAAGCGCACCCGGGAGGGCTCGTCCCCCGGGTGCAGGTAGTCCTCCGCGAGCGGATGGCCGTTCACCTCGATCCGCCCGCGCCGGTCGCAGCAGACCACCCGGTCCCCTCCCACACCCACCACCCGCTTCACGTAGTCGGTCTCGGCGGGCTCCGCCAGGCCCAGGGAGGCCGCCGCCCGGTGCAGCAGTCCGGCGACGGGGTTCTCCCGCGGCGGCTCCTGCACGAAGGATCCGGTGCCGTCGAAGACCACCACGTCGCCGCGGTGCGGCCCGGAGCCGAAACGGTACGCCAGCTTGTTCACCATCACCCGGTCCCCCACGTGCAACGTGGGTTCCATCGAACGGCTGGGGATCAGGTAGGGCCGCACCACGAACGCGCTGAGAAGCAGGACGAAGGCCGAGCAGGCGGCACCCAGCACGGCGGTCCGCCGCCAGGAGATCGAAGTGGCCGTCCGGGACGGCATACGCGAGGAGCGCGATCCCTCCTCCGGCCCCGTTGCGGGTGCGGAGGAGCGATCGCGCTCCGGGTGCTTGGCTTCCGTGTCCATCGGGGCCAGAGCTTAACGGTCTGACCTGTGGACCAGGGAGTCAGCTCAGTTGTCGCGCTTCTCCTTGATCTTCGCGGCCTTGCCGCGCAGCTCACGGAGGTAGTACAGCTTGGCGCGACGGACGTCACCGCGGGTGACGAGCTCGATCTTCTCGAAGATCGGGCTGTGCACCGGGAAGGTGCGCTCGACGCCGACGCTGAAGGAGACCTTGCGGACCGTGAAGGTCTCGCTGACACCGGCACCCTGACGACGGATGACGACGCCCTTGAACTGCTGGATACGGGAGCGGTTGCCCTCGATCACTCGCACGTGGACGTTGACGGTGTCGCCGGGGCGGAACGCCGGGAGGTCGGAACGCAGCGACGCGGCGTTGACGCCATCGAGCAGGGAAGACATGTTGTCTGCTTTCTTCGCCGATGCCACAGGTCATCGACGGGAGGTAGTGAGGATGGGTTGCCGCTCGCACCGGTCGGACGTCTGGGCCGTCCCCATGCGCATGAGGACGTGGTGGCCGCTCCCCCTGTGGCAGGGGCGCACGACGGACGTACAGCAGCCGCCTATTCTTCCACGGCTTCGGGCCTGCGCCAAAATCGGCCCCCCGGCTCCGGGGACCAGCCCAGGATGGAGAGGATCTCGCGGTCCTTCTTGTCGAAGCCGTTCGCCTCGCAGCGCTCGATGAGGTCGGGCCGGTGGAGCGCGGTGCGCCGGAAGGCCTCGTCCCGGCGCCAGCGCGCGATCTTCCCGTGATGACCGCTGAGCAGGACGTCCGGAACGCCGCGGCCCCGCCACTGGGGCGGCTTGGTGTAGACGGGCCCCTCCAGCAGATCGGCCATCGCCCCGGGGGCGAAGGAGTCGTCCCGGTGGGATTCGGCGTTGCCGAGCACTCCGGGCAGCAGCCGGGCCACCGCCTCCGTGATCACCAGCACCGCGGCCTCCCCGCCCGCCAGGACGTAGTCGCCGATGGACACCTCGACGACCTGTACGCGGGTCGCGTACTCGTCCGTCACCCGACGGTCGATGCCCTCGTAGCGGGCCGGGGTGAAGATCAGCCACGGGCGCTCGGAGAGTTCGACGGCGAGTTCCTGGGTGAACGGGCGACCGCTGGGCGTGGGCACCACGAGCACGGGTGCGTGCGCCCCGGACTCGTAACCGCTCGCCAGGACGTCGTCCAGCGCCTCTCCCCAGGGTTCGGTCTTCATGACCATGCCGGGGCCGCCGCCGTACGGAGTGTCGTCGACCGTGTGGTGCCGGTCGTGGGTCCAGTCCCGGAGGTCGTGGACGTGCACGTCGAGCCGGCCGCCCGTACGGGCCTTGCCGACCAGCGAGACGTTCAGCGGTTCCAGGTACTCGGGGAAGATCGTGACGACGTCGAGCCGCATCAGGCGTCCTTCCCGGTCCCGGGCGCCTCGGCCCCGTCGGCAGTCCCTTCGCTCCCGGCCGTGTCCGTCGCGTCCTCGTCGCGCGAGGAGGCGATCACGGCCTCGCTCTCGTCGATCAGCCCCGGTGGCGGGGCGATCACCGCACGCTGTTCCTCCAGGTCGATCTCGGTGACGATCTCCTCGACGAACGGGATCATCACCTCGCCGCCGTCCGGCCGCTCCACGATGAGCAGGTCCTGCGACGGCAGATGCGCGATCTCGGTGATCCGGCCGATCTCGGTACCGTCGGCGAGGACCACGTCGAGGTCGACGAGCTGGTGGTCGTAGAACTCCTCGGGTTCCTCGGGGAGTTCCGCCGGGTCGACCTCGGCGATCAGGAGCGTGTTGCGCAGCGCCTCGGCGGCCGTACGGTCGCGCACGCCCTCGAAGCGCAGCAGCAGCCGTCCGCTGTGCACCCGGCCGGTCTCGATCGTCAGCGGTCCGGCGGTGGGCGGATCGGTCGCGAGCACGGCTCCGGGCCCGAGCCGCAGCTCCGGCTCGTCCGTACGCACCTCGACGGTGACCTCGCCCTTGATGCCGTGGGCACGGCCGATCCGCGCGACTACCAACTGCACCTTGTGTCTCTCCTGTCATACGACGACGGGCCGGGGCGGGCGCATGGCCCTCCCCGGCCCGTGCCGGTGTTCAACTTGTCAGCGAACCTGATCCACATCGACGAGGTCGACGCGGATACCACGGCCGCCGATGGCGCCCACGACGGTCCGCAGCGCGCGAGCGGTACGGCCGTTGCGGCCGATCACCTTGCCGAGGTCGTCGGGATGGACCCGGACCTCCAGCACGCGACCGCGACGCAGGTTGCGCGAGGCTACCTGCACGTCGTCAGGGTTGTCGACGATGCCCTTCACGAGGTGCTCGAGAGCCTCCTCGAGCATGCTCAGGCCTCGGTCGACTCGGCGGGCGCGGCCGCGTCAGCAGCCTCGTCCGCCTTCTTGTCGGACTTCTTGGCCTTCTGCGTGATGGCCTCGCCCTTGGCCTCGTCGCCGTCGCCCAGGCTCTCGAACAGGGCGCGCTTGACGGTCTTGGGCTCCGGCTGCAGCAGCGGCGCGGGGGCCGGGAGGCCCTTGTGCGCCTGCCAGTCACCGGTGAGCTTCAGGATCGCGAGAACCGGCTCGGTCGGCTGGGCGCCGACGGACAGCCAGTACTGCGCGCGCTCCGAGTTGACCTCGATGCGCGAGGGGTTCTGCACCGGGTGGTACAGGCCGATCTCCTCGATGGCCCGGCCGTCACGGCGGGTACGGGAGTCGGCGACGACGATGCGGTAGTGAGGCGAACGGATCTTGCCCAGACGCTTCAGCTTGATCTTGACTGCCACGGAAGTGGTGTCTCCTGGTCTATGACGTGGTTGGGCACAACGAAGATGCCACGTGGGGTTTGCGGTACTCGGGTGCCCGATGGACGCGTCAGCCGGAGGAGAGAGGGGTCCTGTGCGACTGTCGAGTACAGCTAGCCATTGTGCCACACCTCATGAGGTCACCCCACAGCGACCGCTGCTTCCGGGATGCGGAACGGCTTCCCGCATCCGCCGCAGACGATCGGAGCCTGTGCCAGGACCGACGGGACGACGCGTACGTTGCGTCCGCAGTCGCAGACGGCCTTGACCCGGACGCCTCCTCCGGAGGAACCGTGCCGGGCCGCCGGGCCTCGGAACGAACGCTTGGTGTCGGCGGCGGTCGCGACCGTGTGCGCCTTGAGCGCACGCTGCAGCCGCTCGATGGTCGGCCGGTAGCGGCGCTTGGCCTCCGGGTTGAGGGCGACCAGCGAGAAGCCACTGCTGGGGTGGGGCTCCTCGGCGTGGTCGAGACCCAGCTCCTCGGCGATCGCGAGAAATCTACGGTTGTGATAGCGGCCTGCCCGAGAGGTGTCGCGGACACCTCGCGCGGCGGCAATGCCATGGACTGCCTCGTGGAGCAGTCGCTCGAAGGAGAGTTCGGCGCCACAGGCGGACGAGGACTCTCCGATCAGGGACTCGGGAGCGGCTAGATCCGGCAGCTCGGGGTGGTACCGCTGAATATCGGCCCACGCCTGCGCCAGCTCTGCGGCAAGTACAGGTGGTGTCGTGCTCACGTCGTGACAACGAGCGCGAACGCCCCGGTGTTCCGATTCCGGGCCATCCCAAATAATTTGCACGTACCAGTCAGTTGCCCTTGATGCGTCCCGACGA
The DNA here is from genome assembly GCF_043083325.1 of Streptomyces sp. NPDC014734. Lineage (NCBI taxonomy): Bacteria > Bacillati > Actinomycetota > Actinomycetes > Kitasatosporales > Streptomycetaceae > Streptomyces > Streptomyces sp. NPDC014734. Next base: position 86,201 of record NZ_JBIBYN010000001.1, read on the forward strand.
GGGCGGGTGCGCAGATCTACGGAGAACTCTCACAGCTCACGCCAAGGTGGTACGTAGTGATGCGTACGCCCGGACGCGTAGACGGACGTCCGGGCGCGTAGACGGGCACGCGGCGGGACGCGTGGACGGCCGCGTGGAGCGACGCGTGGAGGGCCACCGTACGCGGGTTGCCGGGCGGTCCTCCGCAGCGGGTGCGGTGTCGCGCGCGGCTCTCGAAGTGCCCGGCTCCGGATGTCGGGTCAGACTGGGGGAGGCGCGGGCGGCACCGGTTCCGGACGCCCGCCCATCGGCTCCCGCCCGTCGACGGGCGTCCGTCCCCCGGAGCGGTTTCCTCCGGGCGCGTCGGCGCCCTCGGGGCGTGCGCGCGGGCGCGCGCTTCCCCGGTCCACCGACGGGGAGCGGTCGCGGTCGCGACCAGGGGCATCCACTCGGGCACGACCGATCGGACAGGACCGACCTCCCGGCGGATAGGGGCGCTTCCATGACACCAACGCTCGTCCGGCACCACAGCCGCACGGTCACGGCCACCACCGGTGCCGCCGCCGCGACGGACCCCGGCACCCGCGCCCGCGACTGGGCGGAGATCCAGGAACGGATGCTCGCGCCGTTGTACGAGGCGGTGTACGAGCGGCTCGAAGTGGGGGCCGACGCCCGGGTCCTCTCCCTCGGCTGCGGCTCCGGTCTCGCCCTGTCGATCGCGGCGGCACGCGGAGCGCGCGTCACCGGCGTCGACACCGACCCGGACCGACTGGCGCTCGCCCGGACCCGGCTGCTGCCGGGTCCGGGCGAGGTCGTTTCCCCGGCGGACGGCCACCGGCTCCTGGACGGTGACCCGTCCGCGGCGGCTCCGGCGGACGGCATCCCGTACGACCTGATCACGGCGTTCACGCCGATCGGCTGCTCGGACGGCGACGACGAGCGGCTGGTGGGCGCGCTGCGCGCAGCGGTGCCCCTGGCCGCCCGGGGCAGCACGGTCGTCCTGACCGGGTGGGGCCCGCCGGAGCGGTGCGCGACAGCGCCCGTGCTCCGGGTGGGGGGCCGGGGGTCCGACGGGATCCGCAAACCCCGCCCGGGGGGCTGGCGTCCGTCGCGCCGGGACGACCTCGAAGAGGTGGCGTTCCGGGCCGGTCTGCGGCCGGACGGCTCCGGGCGGGTCGCCTGCCCGTTCGACTACCCGGACCTGGGCAGCGCGGTACGCGGACTGCTGTCCACGCGAATGTTCGACACGGCGGTACGGGCGACGGATCCGCAGCGGGTCGCCGAGGACGTGGCGCGAGCCCTGCGCCCGCACCGGCGCCCGGACGGCACGGTCCGGATGCCGAACGTCTTCCGCTACCTCGTGTGCACCGTCTGAGCCGTGCGTGCGGTGACCTTCTGAGCCATCCGTGCGGTGACCGTTCGAGCCGTGCGTGCGGGTGCCGCTTCCGCTGTCCTCCCGCCCCCGGGGCCCGCGCTACTTGGCCAGGCGGGCGATGCCGGCCGCCCGGTAGGCCGCTGCCTCGTCCAGGGTCTCGTTCGCCAGCAACGCCGCGGCCAGCGCGTCCAGCCGGTCCCGGTTCTCGCGCAGGAGCCGGCACGCCGTCTCGTAGCACTCGTCGACGATGCGTCGCATCTCGCCGTCCACGGCGTCCAGCGTCGCGGGGGCGGCCGACAGTCCGTACGCCTGCTGCGCGTCGCCCGGGATGGCCGTCAGCCGGCCCACCTTGTGGCTCATGCCCCAGCGGCCGACCATGCCGCGGGCCAGTTGGGTGACCTGTTCCAGGTCGCTCTCCGCTCCGGTGGTGATCACGCCGAACACCACCTGCTCGGCGGCCATCCCGCCGAGCGCGCCGATGATGCGGCCCCTCAGGTAGTCCTCGGTGTAGGCGTACTTGTCGGCCTCCGGCGTCGAGAGGGTGACGCCCAGGGCCCGGCCGCGCGGCACGATGGTGACCTTGCGGACCGGGTCGGCCCCCGGCTGGACCATGCCGAGCAGGGCGTGTCCGCTCTCGTGGTAGGCGGTCCTGCGGCGGTCCTCGTCGGACATGACCAGGGAGCGTTCCGCGCCCAGCTGGACCTTTTCCAGGGCGTCCGAGAAGTCCGACCGGCTCACCTCGGTCTGTCTGCGCTTGACGGCGAGGAGCGCTGCCTCGTTGGCGAGGTTGGCCAGATCGGCGCCGGTCATGCCGGGGGTCGTGGCGGCCACCTGGGCCAGGTTCACATCGGGGCCGAGCGGGATCTGCCGGGTGTGGATCTCCAGGATCGCCTCCCGGCCGCTCCGGTCGGGCGGGCTGACCTGGACGATCCGGTCGAAGCGGCCGGGCCGGGTGAGCGCGGGGTCGAGGACGTCCGCGCGGTTGGTGGCGGCGAGGACCACGACGCCCTCGGAGCCGGAGAAGCCGTCCATCTCGGTGAGGATCTGGTTCAGGGTCTGCTCGCGTTCGTCGTGGCCGCCCATGCCGGAGCCGCCGCCGCGGGCCCGCCCGATGGTGTCGATCTCGTCGATGAAGACGATGGCGGGGGCGACCTTGCGCGCCTCGGCGAAGAGTTCCCGCACCCGGCTCGCGCCGACGCCGACGATCATCTCGATGAACTCGGAGGCCGACGCCGAGAAGAACGGCACACCGGCCTCGCCCGCGACGGCCCGGGCCAGCAGCGTCTTGCCGGTGCCGGGCGGCCCGGCGAGGAGCACTCCCCCGGGCATCCGGGCACCCATCCTGCGGTATGCCTGCGGGTTCTTCAGGAAGTCCACGACGTCGTTGAGTTCGCCCTCGACCTCGTCGATCCCGGCCACGTCCTGGAACGTGGTGCGCGTGGCACCCTCCAGTGCGACCGGCTTGGGCGGGGCCTTGCGCCCGAAGCCGCCGAGCCCGCCGCCCATGCCCCTGGCCATCCGCCGGGCGACGAGGACCCAGAGCAGTACGAGCAGCAGCATCGGGGCCAGCGAGATCAGCAGGTTCGCGAGGAAGCTGCGTTGCTGGACGACCGGCTCCGCGGTGACCATGACGTCGTCCTTGACCAGCTCCGCCCAGAGGTTGTCGTCCGCGAAGGCGGGGCGCTGGGTGACGAACCTGGTGTATTTCTCGTCGGTTCCCGGAACCTTCGATTCCTTCTTGAGCTGGCCCTCGATGGAATCGCCCTTGGAGTAGATCTTGGCGACATTGCCCGAGGTGACCTGCTTGCTGAACTCCGTGTAGGCGATCGTCCGTTCCTCGGCGCCGTTGAAGAAGGACAGCACCAGGTTGGCGATCAGGTAGACGACGAGCGCGGTCAGCAGCAGTCCGCCCCAGCCTCCCGGCATCTTCCGGCCCGGCGGCTGGGGCGGTGGGGCCCCCTCGGAACGCCACGGCTGGTCGGTTCGATCGCGGGGAGGTACGGGACTGGTCACGCGGGCTCCTCTGCCGACGGCCGTTGAATGCGACATTAGAGGAGAAAACCCGCCGAAGCCCTTCGTGGGCCCGCCCAGTGGGCCCACAGGGGGACGGATGCCCCCGCGGACGCCCGGCACACACGAGTGAGGGGCACCCGCCGACGGCGGGTGCCCCTCATCCGGGCCGCGGGGCGATCAGCCCATGAACTTCTTGAACTCGTCCGGCAGCTCGAAGTCCTTGTCGCCCGGGGCCGGAAGGCCGGGCGCACCGCCCTGTGCCGCCTGGGCACGACGGGCCGCCGCCGCCTGCTCCTCGGCCTTGCGCTTCATCGGGTTGCCGCTCTTGCGCTTGCCCTTGGCCTGCTTGACCTGCTTCTTCTGACGGCCGGGGCCACCACCCATGCCGGGCATCCCCGGCATGCCGGGCATGCCGCCGCCCTGTGCCATCTTCGACATCATCTTGCGCGCGTCGAGGAAGCGCTCCACGAGGTTCTTCACGGCGCTGACCTCGACGCCGGACCCCTTGGCGATGCGCGCCCGGCGCGAGCCGTTGATGATCGTCGGCTCGGCCCGCTCCTTGGGGGTCATCGACTTGATGATCGCGCCGGTACGGTCCACGTCGCGCTCGTCGATGTTGTTGATCTGGTCCTTGATCTGCCCCATGCCGGGCAGCATCCCGAGCAGCTTGGAGATGGAGCCCATCTTCCTGACCTGCTCCATCTGGGCCAGGAAGTCGTCGAGCGTGAAGTCCTTGCCCTTGCTGGACGCCAGCTTGGAGGCCATTTTGGCGGCCTCTTCCTGGCTGAAGGTCTTCTCCGCCTGCTCGATCAGGGTGAGCAGGTCACCCATGTCGAGGATGCGGGACGCCATGCGGTCGGGGTGGAAGGCGTCGAAGTCGTCGAGCTTCTCACCGTTCGACGCGAACATGATCTGCTTGCCCGTGACGTGCGCGATCGACAGGGCCGCGCCACCGCGGGCGTCGCCGTCGAGCTTGGACAGCACCACACCGTCGAAGCCCACGCCGTCGCGGAACGCCTCGGCGGTGTTGACCGCGTCCTGGCCGATCATCGCGTCGACGACGAAGAGGATCTCGTCGGGGCTGACGGCGTCGCGGATGTCCGCGGCCTGCTGCATCAGCTCCTGGTCGATGCCGAGGCGGCCGGCGGTGTCGACGATCACCACGTCGTACTGCTTGGACCTTGCGTGCTCGATGGAGTCCTTGGCGACCTGGACCGGATCGCCGACGCCGTTGCCCGGCTCGGGTGCGTACACCGCGACACCGGCCCGGTCGGCGACCACGCTGAGCTGGTTGACCGCGTTGGGGCGCTGGAGGTCGCACGCGACGAGCAGCGGGGAGTGGCCCTGCCCCTTGAGCCAGCGGCCGAGCTTTCCGGCCAGGGTGGTCTTCCCGGCGCCCTGGAGACCCGCGAGCATGATCACGGTCGGCGGGTTCTTGGCGAACCGCAGCCGCCGGGTCTCGCCGCCGAGGATCGAGACGAGCTCCTCGTTGACGATCTTGACGACCTGCTGGGCCGGGTTCAGCGCCTGGGAGACCTCCGCGCCGCGCGCCCGCTCCTTGACGTTCGCGATGAAGGACCGGACGACGGGCAGCGCGACGTCCGCTTCGAGCAGGGCGATACGGATCTCGCGGGCCGTGGCGTCGATGTCCGCCTCGGACAGGCGGCCCTTGCCCCGGAGGTTCTTGAAAGTCGCGGCAAGGCGGTCGGAGAGAGTATCGAACACGGCGCTCGTCGGTCCTCGGGGTCGGGGGCGGTACGGATCGCTCCTAGGGTAACCGGCCCGGGCGGGCGGACGCCCTTGCCCGCCGTATTCGCCCGGGGCGCGCAGGGGGCGGGCGGCGCTCCGCCGGCCGGCGGGGCCGCGCGGCACCTCACCGGAGCGCGTCCTCCAGCGAACGCGCCAGGGCCGTCGCCTCCGGGTCCGGGAGCGGAGTGCCGTCGTCCCGGGTGACGTAGAAGGCGTCCACGGCGTTCGCGCCCAGCGTCGACACGTGCGCGCTGCGCACCCGTACCCCGCTCCGTTCCAGTGCGCGGCCGATCCGGTGCAGCAGCCCGGGTGCGTCCTGGGCCCGTACCTCGATCACCGTCGCCCGCCGCGAGGCCGCCGCGGCGACCGTCACCCTGGGCGGCGGGGCCTCCGCCCCGCGGCGGCGCGGGTGGGCGGCCCGGCGCCCGGCGAGACGGGCGCCGATGTCCGACGGGCCCGCCAGGGCGCGCACGAGGTCGGCCCGGAGCCGGTCGGCCCGCGGCAGGGCGCCGTACTCGGCAGCGACCCGCCAGCGGAGCAGCAGCAGGCCGCCGGGGGCGCCGCCGGTCACCTCGACGGGGAGGTCCGGGGCGCTCAGTTCGGCGGCGCGCACGGTGAGACGGTGCAGGGCGAGGACGCCCGCGACGGTGGGCAGGGCCCCGGGACGGTCGGGCAGGACGACGAGGAGTTCGGCCCCGACGGGTTCGGGTTCGCCGTCCCCGGACGATGCGTCGTACCCGTCCGGTGCCGCTGTCCGGGTGCGCAGGGCGAGTGCGGGACCGCCGGTGCGCAGCGCCTCGACCGCGAGCCGTTCCTCCTCGGCGCTCGGCCCGCGCGGTTCCGGTGGTGCCGGGGCGCTGCCGTCCGACACGGCGGCGACGCGCCGGACGAGGTCGGCGACGAGGGAGGCGCGCCAGGCGGACCGGGCGGCGGGGCCGGTGGCGAGGGCGTCGGCCTCGGTGAGGGCGTGCAGGAGTTCCAGGGTGGCCGGGGAGGAGACCGCCTCGGCGACGGCGTCGATGGTCGCGGGATCGTCGAGGTCGCGCCGGGTCGCGGTCTCGACGAGCAGGAGGTGGTGGCGCACGAGGGTGGCGATCACCTCGGCGTCGTGCCGGTCGAAGCCGATCCGGGCTGCGGTGTCCCGGGCGATGACCTCTCCGGTGACGGAGTGGTCGCCGGGCCCGGGCCGTCCCTTGCCGATGTCGTGCAGCAGGGCGGCGACGAGCAGGAGGTCGGGCCGGCCGACCCGCCGGGTGAGCGAGGAGGCCCGCACCGCCGTCTCGACGAGGTGGCGGTCGACGGTCCAGGTGTGGACGGGGTCGCGCTGGGGGCGGCAGCGGACGCGTTCCCAGTCCGGGAGCAGCCTTGTGATCAGTCCCTCTGCTTCGAGCGCCTCCCAGACGGGGACGGCGGCCCGGCCCGCGCCGAGCAGGGTGACGAGTTCCTCCCGGGCCTCGGCCGGCCAGGGCACGGGGAGCGGGCGGGCGGTGGTGGCGAGGCGGCGCACGACGTGGCGGGAGAGCGGGAGTCCGGCCCGGGCGGCCGCCGCGGCGGCGCGCAGGACGAGCACGGGGTCGTGCTCGGGGCGGGCGGTACGGGCGAGGACGGCCTCGCCGTCGGATTCGACAACGCCGTCGGCGAGCGGGGTGCGTTCACCGGCGGTGGTCCGTCCGCCGCCGAACAGCGCGCGCGACCGGGGGCGTGCGGAACGGGCGCGCAGGACGCGGTCGACCTCGCGCCAGGTGACGTCGGCGGCGTACGCGACGGTGCCGGCGGCCTCGTACACCTGCCGGAGCAGGGCGTCCGCGTCGAGCACGCCGAGGGCACCGGCGACCTGGTCCTGTTCCGGGAGGGCCAGGCGGTCGGTGGCGCGGCCGGTGGTGAGGTGGAGCGCGTCGCGGACGTCGAGGAGGGTGCGGCGGGCCTCGGCGAGGCCTTCGCGCGGGGCGTCGGCGACCCAGGAGGAGGCGACGGCCCGCAGCGCGGTCGTGTCGCGCAGTCCGCCGCGGGCCTCCTTGAGGTCGGGTTCCAGGAGGAAGCGGAGTTCGCCGTGGCGTTCGGCGCGTTCGCGGCAGAGGTCGGCGAGGGCGGGCAGACGCCGGGGGGCCTGGTCGCGCCAGTCGGCGAGTACGGCGGTGCGCAGGGCGGCGACGAGAGCGAGGTCTCCGGCGACCGGCCGGGCGTCGAGCAGCCCGAGCTGGACCTTCAGGTCCTCGCCGGCCGTCCGGCGGGCCTCGGCGGGGGTGCGTACGGAGTGGTCGAGGGCGAGGCCGAGGTCCCAGACGGGGTACCAGAGGAGGTCGGCGAGGGCGGCGACGGCTCCGGTACCGGCCTTGCCGTCGTGCAGGAGCAGCAGGTCGAGGTCGCTGCGCGGGGAGAGTTCGCCGCGGCCGTGGCCGCCGACGGCGACGAGGGCGGCGCCGCGGACGCCCGCCCGGTCGGCCGCGGCGGTGAACAGCGCCGCGAGCCATGTGTCGGTGAGCGAGGCGAGGGCGGTGCGGCGCGACGGTCCGGACCGTCCGGTGTCCTGGAGCAGGCGCAGTCGGGCCGCCGCGTAGCCGCCCGGCTCCGGGGCGCCGGACGCGGGGGGTGTTTCGGTGTTCGTCATCCGGCCGCCTTTCGTTTCGGAACCGCCGACGGTTCGGGTGTGTCCGGCGGGTCGCCGACCCGCCGCGGTCGCCGCGTCGGCGGTTCGGGCGTGTCCGGGGGGCTTCGGGCCCGGTGCGGGCGCCGCGTCGGCGGCGGCCGGCGTCATGGGCGATCAGCCCGTGTCCGGGCGTCCGGTCGCGGCCCGCGGAACCCGGGCCGCGACCGGATCAGAGCGCGTCCGGGCCGCGCTCGCCGGTCCGGACCCGGACCGCGGTGTCGACCGGCACGCTCCAGACCTTGCCGTCACCGATCTTGCCGGTCCTGGCCGCCTTCACCACGATGTCGATGAGCTGTTCGGCGTCCTCGTCCTCGACGAGCACCTCGACGCGGACCTTGGGGACGAGGTCGACGGTGTACTCGGCGCCCCGGTAGACCTCGGTGTGACCGCGCTGCCGTCCGTACCCGCTGGCCTCCGTGACCGTGAGGCCCTGGACGCCGAAGGCCTGGAGGGCCTCCTTGATCTCGTCGAGCCGGTGCGGCTTCACGACCGCGGTGATGAGCTTCATGCGTCCACCTTCTTCGTCCGTGGTGCTGTCGTGGCGGCCGGTGCCGTCGCCGGGACGGCGGCTGTGACGCGCGACGCCGCTCCGCCGCCCGCCCCGCTGAACTCGTACGCGGTCTCGGCGTGTTCGGCCCGGTCGATGCCGGAGATCTCGTCGTCCTCGTCCACCCGCATCCCGATGGTCCGGTCCAGGAGGAAGGCGAGGGCGGCGGAGGCGGCAAGGGAGTACGCGAGGACGGCGAAGACCCCGATCGCCTGCTTGCCGAGCTGGTCGAGGCCCCCGCCGTAGAAGAGCCCCTTGGCGTCGGACTGGACTCCGCCGGTGGCGAGGAGTCCGACGAGGAGGGAACCGACGATGCCTCCGACGAGGTGGACGCCGACGACGTCCAGGGAGTCGTCGTAGCCGAACCGGTACTTCAGTCCGACGGCCATGGCGCAGAGCACGCCGGCGACGGCACCGACCACGATCGCGCCGAGCGGGCTGACCGCGCCGCCGGACGGCGTGATGGCGACGAGGCCCGCCACCGCGCCGGAGGCGGCGCCCAGAGTGGTGAAGGAGCCGTGGCGCAGCTTCTCGTAACCGAGCCACGCGAGCATCGCGGCTCCGGTGGCGACCTGGGTGTTGACGAACATGACCGCCCCGACGCCATCGTCGTTGCCCAGCCACGAGCCGGCGTTGAAGCCGAACCAGCCGAACCAGAGCAGCCCGGCACCGAGCATCACCAGGGGCAGGCTGTGCGGCCGCGTCGGGTCCTTGCCGAAGCCGACGCGCCTGCCGATGACGAGGATCACGCCGAGCGCCGCGGCGCCCGCGTTGATGTGGACGGCCGTGCCGCCGGCGAAGTCGATGACGCCGAGTTCGTAGAGCCAGCCACCCGCGCCCCAGACCCAGTGGGCGACCGGGAAGTACACGACGGTGACCCACAGCGTGATGAACAGCGCCCAGGAGGTGAACTTCACCCGGTCGGCGAGGGCACCGCTGATCAGTGCCGGGGTGAGGACGGCGAACATCAGCTGGAAGACGGCGAAGACGTAGACCGGGATCGTGTATCCGTCCCAGAGCTGGGTGACGCCGATCCCACTGAGCCCGAGGTAGTCCGGGCTCCAGCCGACGACGGAGCCGATGTCCGTGCCGAACGCGACGGCGAATCCGTAGAGCACCCACAGGACCGTGACGATCCCGAGGCTGATGAAGCTCATCATCAGCATGTTGAGGGTGCTCCTGACCCGGACCATTCCGCCGTAGAAGAAGGCGAGAGCCGGAGTCATGAGCATCACCAGGGCCGAGCAGATGAGCATGAACCCGGTGTTGGCGGCAGACAGTGCCGGGGGGTCTGCGGCAAGCGTCGTCATGCCTGGGGGCATCGGCGTCTCCTCGTCGTCGGTGCGGCCGCGGGCGGGCCGGGCGGGAGCACGTGCGGGCCGCGGGGGAAGGGGCGGACCGTCGTGCGCGGCGGGATTCGCCCGGCGCGTTTCCCCCGACATTCACCCGGCACGGTTTCCGGCGACGCCGCACGGTGTTTCGCGTCGGTGACGAAGAGGTACGGCGTGTTACGGCCCCATGAACCGGCGGTGCCACGGGCGACGGACCCGGTCGGCGACGGACCCGCCGGGTCGACGTCGTACCCGCCCCCGGCCCCGGCTCCCCGCGTGCTGCCGCACCGGCCCGGGGGGCAGCACGGCCGCCGGCGGGCAGCGGGGAAAGGACGAACCGGCCACGACGGCCACCCGGCGACCTGGCGATGGGGGAGCCGAAGTCGATGTGTGCGGGGTGGTCGTCGTGGCCGGGGCGGGGGCGCCGCCGTTCAGACCGCTTCGGCGGTTTCGGGCAGCTGATCGGTGAGGAGGTCGGTGAGCCTGGCGACCTCGGGAATGTCCCCGAAGTCCCTGGCGGCGGTGTCGACGGTCTTGCGGAGCCGGGTGTTGACGCGCTCGGAGCGGATCTTCCTGGCGACTCTCAGCGCCTTCTCGGCCAGCACCGTGGACTGTTCGGGCTCGCGTTTGAGGAGGTGGACGGTGGCGAGGCCGATCAGGTTGAGCGCGTAGGAGCGCTGGTGCTCGTCGTCGTCGCTGAAGAGCTGGACCGCCCTGTTCATCAGCGGTTCGGCGAGCGTGGCGTACGTGGGGCTGCGGCCCGCGACATAGGCGAGGTCGCGGAACGAGTGGGAGTTCTCGCCGTTGAGCTCGGCCTCGGAGAAGAAGCGGATCCAGTCGGGTTCGGGCCCGTCGTCGAGACCCGCGTCCTGGAAGGTGTCCTCGGCCATCCGGATGGCCCGCTTGCACTTGCTGGGCTGGCCCATGTTGGCGTACGCGCGCGCCTCCATCGCGTACAGCATGGCCTGGGTGCGGGCGGTGGCGCAGTCCCGGCTGCCGTACTGCGCGAGGTGGATGAGCTCCAGGGCGTCGTCGGGCCGCCCCAGGTGGATCATCTGACGGCTCATGCTGGACAGAACATACGAACCGAGCGGTTTGTCCCCGGCCTCTTTCGACGCGTGGAGCGCCAGAACGAAGTACTTCTGGGCGGTGGGCTGGAGCCCCACGTCGTAACTCATCCAGCCGGCCAGCTCGGCCAGCTCGGCCGCGCACCGGAAGAGCCGCTTGGCGGTGGCCTCCGGCTGCGGCTCCTGCAGGAGGTCGGTGACTTCATGGAGCTGACCGACCACCGCCTTGCGGCGCAGGCCGCCGCCGCACTGCGCGTCCCACTGGCGGAACATCGCGGTGGTCGACTCCAGCAGATCGAGCTCCGGACCGGAGAGCCTGGAGGGGCGTCGGGCCGTCGCGGACGCGTCGGATTCCGTCGGCGCGGCCGCCGCCACCGGCACCAGCCAGCGCTGCATGGGCTCGACGAGGGCGGGCCCCGCGGCGAGGGCGAGCGAGGAGCCGAGGAAACCGCGCCGGGCGAGCATGAGGTCGCTGCGGGAGAACTCACTGAGCAGGGCGACGGTCTGCGGGCCCGCCCAGGGCAGGTCGACCCCCGCCACGGACGGTGACTGGTGCGCGGAGCGCAGCCCGAGATCCTCCACGGCGACGACGGAGCCGAAACGCTCGGAGAACAGCTCGGACAGGATGCGCGGGATCGGCTCGCGCGGCTGCTCACCGTCCAGCCAGCGCCGCACCCGGGAGGTGTCGGTGCTGATGTGATGGGCACCCATCTGGCGCGCCCTGCGGTTCACCTGTCGCGCCAGCTCGCCCTTCGACCAGCCGCTGCGCGCGAACCACGAGCCCAGTTGCCCGTTGGGGCGCTTACCGGCATTCGAATCGCCTGCGCCGCTGCCACTCACTGGAACGCCCCCATCCCGCCGAATACCGTCGCGATCCCGTTGAACGCCGTCGCGCGAACCTTTATCAGAATGCCCTGTTGCGATGCCGCCCATACGAAGGTTGCGCACGATCGAACAGGAAATCGGATTGCCTCCGGCATACCCGTGGGCGCACATACTTCCATGGTTTCGTGTACCGACGGTAATCCTACGATCACCCTCTCCGCGAGGGCGCCTGCGGAAACGCCACCATTCGCCACCCCTTTGGGCGAACGCCGACGCCACCGCTCGCGATTCACTTGACACACGATCGATCAACGTGGCCGCAGCGATGCATGAACAGGCGCGCGACCCGCGACGCACCACCCCGCGTGCACCGGCGCACCACGGATCACCGCGACGACGGAGTGCCGTGCCTTCGCTCCGTCGTCGTAACCACCGATGAGTCGGACCCGTTGGAGGGGGCATGGGCTTCACGATCGGCGGCATCCGTGAGATGCGCACCGGCTCACGGCGCCGCGGCCGTGCGGCCGAATGCACGGCGGTGGCGGAGTACACGGGACTGTGGGGCTGGGCGGTCGTGCCGGGAGCACGGGCCGCGGCCGGCCGCTGTTCGTGCGGCGAGGAACGGTGCCCCTCCCCCGGCGCCCATCCACTGAAGTTCGTGCCCGAGGTGCCCCCGGGCGCCTCGCTCGACGCCGCGACGGACGTCTGGACCCGGGTGCCGGGCGCCGCCGTGCTGCTGCCGGTGGGCCGCGGTTTCGACGTCCTGGACGTCGCGGAGACGGCCGGGCGCCGGGCCCTGACACGCATGGAGCGCATGGGGCTGCCGCTGGGGCCGGTCACGGTGACGCCGTCCGGGCGGGCCCAGTTCTTCGTGGCGCCCGGCGCCGCCGCCGAGCTTCCGCGTCTGCTGTACCGGATGGGGTGGGACGACGCGGGTCTGGATCTGCGGGCGCTGGGGCCCGGCTGCCACATCACCGCCCCGCCGTCCGACGAGGGAGGGCGGGGACCCGCCCGGTGGCTGCGCCCGCCGGTGCTGGACACCGCGGCCTCGCCGCCGCCGGCCCGGCTGCTGCTGGGCACGCTGGCCTACAGCTGCCATCGCGCGCCGCTCGACGGCTGAGAGCCTGTCGGGTGGCCTTCGACCGGCCAAGGGGCCACCCTGCAGGTTCTCAGGCCTGCCGGGTGACCTTCGACCGGAAAACAGACGCCGCCCGGTGCGCGCCCGTCCGCCCAGCCGCCCCTCGGTGCGCCGCCCCCCGGCCCGACTGCGCGAACGCTCCGACGGTGCGAACGGCGAAGGGCCCGACCGGCCGCGTGTGCGGCGGCGGTCGGGCCCTTCGCCCGGACGCGGAGGAGCGATTCAGTCCCCGATCAGGGCGTCCACGAACGCCTCCGGCTCGAACGGCGCCAGGTCGTCCGGCCCCTCGCCGAGACCGACGAGTTTCACCGGTACGCCCAGTTCGCGCTGGACGGCGACGACGATGCCGCCCTTGGCGGTGCCGTCGAGCTTGGTGAGCACGATGCCGGTGATGTCGACGACCTCGGCGAACACCCGGGCCTGCACCAGGCCGTTCTGTCCGGTCGTGGCGTCGAGGACGAGCAGGATCTCGTCGAGCGGCCCGTGCTTCTCCACGACCCGCTTGACCTTGCCGAGCTCGTCCATGAGACCGGTCTTGGTGTGCAGCCGGCCCGCGGTGTCGATGAGGACGACGTCGGCGCCCTCGGCGATTCCTTCCTTCACCGCGTCGAAGGCGATCGACGCCGGGTCCCCGCCCTCGGGTCCGCGCACGGTGCGGGCACCGACGCGCTCGCCCCAGGTCTGGAGCTGGTCGGCGGCGGCGGCCCGGAAGGTGTCCGCGGCGCCGAGCACGACGCTGCGGCCGTCGGCGACGAGCACCCGGGCCAGCTTGCCGGTGGTGGTGGTCTTGCCGGTCCCGTTGACGCCGACGACCATCACGACGCCGGGGGTGTCGAGACCGCTCTCGGTCTTGACGGCACGGTCGAAGTCCGTGCCCAGGAGGGTGAGGAGTTCCTCGCGCAGCAGCGCGCGCAGCCCTTCGGGGGTGCGGGTGCCGAGCACTCGGACACGCTCCCGGAGCCGCTCCACCAACTCCTGGGTGGGGGTGACGCCGACGTCGGCGGTCAGGAGGGTGTCCTCGATCTCCTCCCAGGTGTCCTCGTCGAGGTTGTCGCGGGAGAGGAGCGTGAGCAGCCCCTTGCCGAGGGTGTTCTGCGAGCGGGCGAGCCGGGCGCGCAGCCGTACCAGCCGGCCGGCGGTGGGCTCGGGTACTTCGAGGGCGGGGGCGGCCGGTGCCTCCGGTTCGACGGCCTCGGGGGCTTCCTCGGCGGGGGCCTCGGCCGAGGGGGGAGCTACCTCCTCGATGGTGCGGCGCGGTTCTTCGCGCGGCGTCTCGGCTTCCTCACCGACATGGGGCTCGGCGGGAGGAGTGATGGTCGGCGTGCTCGGCGGCGCCGGGGGCAGCTGCTTCTTCTTGCGGCCGCTGACCACGAGCCCGCTGATCACGCCGACCGCGACCAGGGCGATGACTACAGCAAGGATGACGAATTCCATAACCCGCCCAGTATCGGTCACGAACGGTGAGGAGTCGCAGAAGGTACGGACCCGTGACCGTACGCGTACGGGTCATCACGGCCGCCCCGGCCCGTCCGGCCCCGGAGCCGGAGGCGGCGACGGACGGCGGAGCGACGCGCCCCTACACTTCTGACGCCGCGTCAGCTAGTGTCCGGCCCGCCGAGTCCGACGGACGAAGAGGACGCGCGTCATGGCCTTCACAGTGGTCCGGTTCAATCTCGTCGATCCCGCCGCCACCCCCGAGTCGCTCTCGGCCCGGTACCGGGCCGCACTGGAGATGGCCGGGTACGCCGACGAGCACGGCATCGACACCGTGCAGACCGAGGAGCACCACGGTGCCGAGAACTCCTGGCTGCCCTCCCCCTTCGTCTTCGCGGGATCGGTCCTCGGCGCCACCCGCCGCATCGCGGTCACCGTCTCGGCGATCATCGGCCCGCTGCACGACCCGCTGCGGCTGGCCGAGGACATCGCGGTCCTGGACCTGCTGGGCGCGGGCCGGCTGATCACGGTGGCGGGCATCGGCTACCGGCCCCAGGAGTACGAACGGGCGGGCGTGGAGTGGAGCAGCCGCGGCAGGCTCCAGGACGAACTCCTGGAGACCCTGGTCCGGGCGTGGACCGGGGAGCCGTTCCCGTACCGGGGCCGTACCGTCCGGGTCACGCCGCGTCCGTACACCCGGCCGCATCCGCCGCTGCTGGTGGGCGGCAGCTCGCGGGCGGCGGCACGGCGGGCGGCACGGTTCGGGCTGCCGTTCTTCCCGAGCGCGCACCTGCCGGAGCTGGAGGCGTACTACCACGAGCGGCGGGCGGAGTTCGGGACGGACGGCTTCTGCATGATGCCGTCGGCCGAGACACCGCTGCTCCATGTGTCCGAGGACCCGGACCGGACATGGGCCGAGTACGGCGGTCACTTCCTGCACGAGGCGCGCACCTACGCCTCCTGGCAGTCCGGGGGCATCCGCTCGGCGGTGCGCTCGGGGGCGACGTCGGTGGCGGAGCTGCGGGACGAGGGGGTCTACCGGGTCGTCACGCCGAAGGAGTGCGTCCGGGCGGCGGGCGAACTCGACAGTCTGGTCCTGCATCCGCTGTGCGGCGGGATGCCGGTCGAGGAGGGGTGGCGCAGCCTCCGGCTGTTCTGCGAGGCGGTCGCGAGCTGACCGCACCCGGCCGGGCGGGCGGGGCGGTCAGCCCATCTCCTCCAGCGCCTTCCCCTTGGTCTCCTTCACGAAGGCGAGCACGAACGGAATCGAGAGCGTGGCGAAGCAGGCGTAGATGACGTAGGTCGCCGACAGGTTCCAGGCGGACAGGCTCGGGAAACTGGCGGTGATCGCCCAGTTGGCGAGCCACTGCGCGGAGGCGGCGACCCCCAGGGCCGCCGCGCGGATCCTGTTCGGGAACATCTCGCCGAGGAAGACCCAGACGATGACGCCCCACGACAGGGCGAAGAAGAGCACGAACACATGGGCCGCGACGAGCGCCACGACGCCCTGCACGTGGGGCAGTTTGCCGCCGACGAGCGGGGCGGAGAAGGCCCAGGCCTCGAAGGCGAGGGCGATGGCCATGCCGGTGGATCCGGCGAGTGCGAGCGGTTTGCGTCCCACCCGGTCCACCAGTGTCATCGCGATGACGGTGCCGATGATGTTGATGATCGACGTGGTGAACGAGTAGAAGAACGAGGCCGTCGGGTCGATGCCTACGGACTGCCAGAGCGTCGCCGAGTAGTAGAACGCCACGTTGATGCCGACGAGTTGCTGGAAGACCGAGAGACCGATGCCGACCCAGACGATGGGCAGGAAGCCGACGCGCCCGCCGAGCAGGTCCCTGAACGTGGACTTGTGCTCCCGGCGCATGGCGGTCTCGATCTCGGCCACCCGGGCGTCGAGGTCGACGTTCCCTCCCTCGACCTCCGCGAGGATCCGGCGGGCCCGGTCCTTCTTCCCGACCGAGATCAGGAACCGCGGCGACTCGGGGATCGCCAGCGACAGCAGCCCGTACAGGGCGGCGGGGACGACCATCACACCGAGCATCCACTGCCATGCCTCCAGGCCGCCGATCCGGCCGCGCTGGTCCCCGTTCGCGATCTGGAGGATGCCGTAGTTGACCAGTTGCGAGATGGCGATGCCGATGACGATCGCCGCCTGCTGGAAGGAGCCGAGACGACCGCGGTAGGCGGGCGGCGAGACCTCGGCGATGTACGCCGGGCCGATCACCGACGCCATGCCGATGGCGAACCCGCCGATGATCCGCCACATCGCCAGGTCCCACAGCGCGAACGGGAGCGCGGAACCGATGGCACTGATGGTGAAGAGCACGGAGGCGATCTGCATGCAGCGGATGCGGCCGATGCGGTCGGCGATGCGTCCCGCCGTGGCAGCGCCGATCGCACAGCCGATCAGGGCGATGGCGATGACCTGGGCGAGGGTCGCCGGACCGATGGCGTACCTGCTGCGGATCGCCTCCACCGCGCCGTTGATGACGGAGCTGTCGTAACCGAACAGGAAGCCGCCCATGGCGGCGGCGGCCGTGATGAAGACGACATGGCCGAGGTGGTCCGGTTGGGCCGCCCGGGCGCCGGACACCGGCCCCCGCTCTGTGCTGGTCACGTGAACTCCTGATGCCGGGCCGCGTCGTCAGGTACGGGAAGAGCGCGCTCCCGCGGGGAGCGCGCTCTTCCCAGTGCCGCACAACTTCCCGGCCTCCACCACTCGGAGGCAGGCCGGGAACCGGACCGGCCTCAGCGCAGTCGCTGACTGATGACCTTGGAGACGCCGTCGCCCTGCATCGAGACGCCGTACAACGCGTCGGCGACCTCCATCGTCCGCTTCTGGTGCGTGATCACGATGAGCTGCGAGCTCTCCTGGAGCTCCTCCATGATCCGGATCAGCCGTTGCAGGTTGGTGTCGTCGAGCGCCGCCTCGACCTCGTCCATCACGTAGAAGGGGCTCGGCCGGGCCTTGAAGATCGAGACCAGCAGCGCCACCGCCGTGAGCGAGCGTTCCCCGCCGGACAGCAGTGAGAGGCGCTTGACCTTCTTGCCCGGCGGCCGGGCCTCGACGTCCACACCGGTGGCGAGCATGTTGTCCGGGTCGGTCAGGACGAGCCGCCCCTCGCCGCCCGGGAAGAGCCGTGAGAAGACGCCCTCGAACTCACGGGCCGTGTCCCGGTACGCCTCGGTGAACACCTGCTCGACCCGCTCGTCGACGTCCTTGATGACCTGGACCAGATGGGCCCGGGTCCGCTTCAGGTCCTCCAGCTGCTCGGAGAGGAACTTGTGCCGCTCCTCCAGTGCCGAGAACTCTTCCAGGGCGAGCGGATTCACCTTCCCGAGTTGCTGATACGCCCGTTCGGCCGACTTCAGCCGCTTCTCCTGCTCGGCCCTGACGAACGGCCTCGGCCGGTTGCGCGGGTCCTCGGGGTCGTCCGGCAGCTCCTCGCCCGCCGCGGCAGGCGACGGCGGGACGAGCTGGTCGGGACCGTACTCGGCGACCAGGCCGGCGGGCTCGACCCCCAGCTCCTCCAGCGCCCTCGCCTCCAGCTGTTCGATCCGCAGCCGCTTCTCGGCACCGAGCACCTCGCCCCGGTGGACCGAGTCGGTGAGCTTGTCGAGCTCGTCCTTGAGCGCGCGGCCGCGGACGCGCTCGGCCGCCAGTTCCCTTTCCCGCTCCGCCTTCCCCGTCTCGGCCACGGCCCGCTCCCGCTCGGCCCGTTCCACGGACACCTCGACGTGGGCGAGCAGCTGACGGGCCCCGGCGGCGACGGCCGAGGCCACCGCCGCCTCGTGCCGCAGCCGGGCGCGGCGCCGCTCGGCGCGGGCCCGGGCCTCGCGTTCGGCGCGGGCCGCCCGGTCGAGGGAGTCCGCACGGCCCGCGAGACCCTTGACCCGTTCCTCGTGGGTACGCACCTGGAGGCGGGCCTCCATCTCGGTCTGGCGGGCGTCGGCCCCATCGGCGGCGAGCCGGTCGCGCACGGAGGTGTCCGGCTCCTCCTCCACCGGCGACTCCTGGGCCACGAGCAGCCGTCCGGCGAGTTCCTCGGCCTCCTCGGTCGCCCGTTCGAGGGCCTCCTGGGCACGGGCCGCGGACGCGGTCGTCCGCTCGGCCTCGCCCGCGGCGCCCCGGGCCTGTCCCGCGAGCCGCCCGAGCTGCTGCGCCACCCCGGACCTCTCCCGCTCGGCGGCCCGGCGCCGCTCCCCCAGTTCCTCGACCCGTCCGGCACAGGTGCGCCGCCGCTCCTCGGCGAGCCGCAGGGCATCGGCGGACTCCGCGCACCGCCCGGCAAGTTCCTCCAGCCGGACGGCCGCCTCGTCGACCGACGCCTGTACTTCGAGGAGGCTCGGCGCCCCGGCGGATCCCCCGTGGGCGAAGTGGGCCGAGAGGATGTCCCCCTCCGCGGTCACGGCCGTCAGTCCCGGATGGGCCGCGACCAGGTCCTCGGCGTCCTCCAGGGTGGCGACGACCACCATGTCCCGCACCAGCCGGCGCACGGCGCCCACCAGTTCGGCGGGGCCGCGAACGAGGTCCGCCACGGGCGGCGGCGACCCGTCGGCGGCCCCGGCCGCACCCGCGACGGAAACCCGCGCGAGGACACGGGCCCCGTCCTCCCCGGCCCGTTCCCGTGCCGGTGCCTGTTCCTGCGCGGGCACCTGCGCGGCGGCGGCCCCGCCAGCCTCATCACCGTCACCGGCGCCACCCGCCGGGCCCACGCCATCAGCCCCGGAACCGGAACCGGAACCACCGTGCTGGTCGGGCACCCCTGCCCGCACTCCGCCCAACAACAGCGCGGCCCGTCCCGCGTCCTGCTTGCGCAGCAGCCGGATCGCCTCCGCCGCCGTTGCCGGATCCGTCACCGCGACCGCGTCCGCCGCGGCGCCCAGGGCGGCCGCCACGGCCACCTCGTGCCCCGGATCCACCGTCAGCAGTTCCGCGGCGGGTCCGAGCAGACCGGACAGCCGGTCCCGCGCGCCGAGCAGCGCGCCCGTACCGTCCTTGCGGCGCAGCCCCAGGGCCAGCGCCTCGTGGCGGGCCGCCATCGCCGCCCGCTTCCGCTCGGCCCCGGTGGCGGTCTCCCGGGCCCCGGAGAGCGCCGACTCCGCCTCCGCGAGCTCCTGCTTCGCGGCGGCGTACCGCTCGCCCAGCTCCGCGTCTCCCGCGTCCAGCCCCTCGACCTCGGCCTTGAGCTGTTCGTACTCCTCCTGGGCGACGACGGCCCGCTCCCGCGCCTCGTCGCGCGAGGCGGCGAGCCGGTCGATCTCGGCCCGGGCCGAAGCGGCCCGGCCGCGGGCCGCGTTGACCTGCCCGCCGAGGCGGGCGAGTCCTTCGCGACGGTCGGCGATGGCGCGGGCGGCATCCCTCAGCCCGCGCTCCTCGGCGGCCAACTCCCCCTCCAGCTCGGCACGGTGGGCGACGGTGTCCTCCAGGGCGTGCTCGGCCGCCTCCAGCGCGGCCGTCAGTTCCGCCTCCTGCTCCCGGATACGGGCGGCCTCCCGCTCCATGTCCTGCGGATCGCGCCCCCGCCGCTCCTCCTCGACGGGGGCGTCGGCGCTCCTCACCCGGGCATCGGCCAGTGAGATCGTGCCGCGCACCCGTTCGGCCGACTGCGACAGCTCGTACCAGGTCTGCTGGGCCCGCTGGAGTCGCGGTGCCAGCCGCCGCACCTCGTCCTCCAGCTCCGCCTCGTACACCAGGGCGGCCTTGAGCTCCGTCTCGGCG
The DNA here is from genome assembly GCF_043083325.1 of Streptomyces sp. NPDC014734. Taxonomy (NCBI): domain Bacteria; kingdom Bacillati; phylum Actinomycetota; class Actinomycetes; order Kitasatosporales; family Streptomycetaceae; genus Streptomyces; species Streptomyces sp. NPDC014734. The sequence continues at coordinate 106,034 of NZ_JBIBYN010000001.1, forward strand.
GCCTCCCTGCGCCCCTTGAGCGCCGCCTCGTCGGCGAGTTCGCTGTGCAGCGCGGCCCGCAGCCCGACCAGGTCGTCGGCGAGCAGCCGCAGCCTGGTGTCGCGCAGATCGGCCTGGATCACCGCGGCCCGGCGCGCCACCGCCGCCTGTCTGCCCAGCGGTTTCAGCTGCCGTCTCAGTTCGTCGGTCAGGTCCTGGACGCGGGCCAGGTTGGCCCCCATCGCGTCGAGTTTCCGCAGCGCCTTCTCCTTGCGCTTGCGGTGCTTGAGGACGCCCGCCGCTTCCTCGATGAACGCGCGTCGTCCGGACGGGTCGGCGTGGAGCACGGAGTCCAGTCGGCCCTGGCCTACGATCACGTGCATCTCGCGGCCGATACCGGAATCCGAGAGGAGTTCCTGGATGTCCAGGAGCCGGCAGGTGTCACCATTGATCTGGTATTCACTGCCGCCGTTGCGGAACATGATCCGAGTGATCGTCACTTCCGCGTACTCGATGGGCAGTGCGCCGTCGGAATTGTCGATCGTCAAAGAGACTTCCGCCCGCCCGAGCGGCGGCCGGCCGGTGGTCCCCGCGAAGATCACGTCTTCCATCTTGCCGCCGCGCAGGGATTTGGCGCCCTGTTCCCCCATCACCCAGGAGAGCGCGTCCACCACATTGGACTTTCCCGACCCATTGGGGCCGACGACACACGTGATACCTGGTTCGAACCGCAGAGTCGTGGCGGAGGCGAACGATTTGAAACCACGCAGGGTCAGGGCCTTGAGATGCACGCCGCCGGACTCTACCTTTTCGGTCTCGGTTTCACCGATGAGGGTGCAGGGCACACCAGACGGTAAGGGAAGGGGTGTACGTCCGGGGCGGTCCCGCGCAGGGCCGACGGGCCGATCGGCCTCGATGCCTTCGGGGGAAAGAAATAAGGGACGCCGGAGCGCCCCTTGTGAATCCTGCTGCGTGTTGCGCGTGCGATCTCGTTCGTACGGCGGCACACGACGGACCGAGGACATGTCACCTGGGTGACAGATCAAGAACTGTGATCTTCAGTGATCCGGCGACGATCCGGGTGATGATCTCGAAACGGCTGACGCGAGCAGCCCGACCGGCCCGAGGGCCATTCGGTCAGGTGAGCGCCGGCTCCGCCCGAGGTACGTCGATGTCCATGGTGTCGAGCAGCGACTCTTGGTGCTGGGCGGCGGCGTTGAGCGCGTCGTTCTCGTGCTGAATCCGTACGAGTTCGGATTCGAGGTCCTGCACGCGCTGCTGGAGCCGTCGCATCTCGGCGAGGAGTCGCGGGTCGGAACCGCCGACGTAACCGAGAAGCGCCTTTGCCATGATGGATGGTCCTCCACACTGAGTGACCGACCGATGCGGTGTGGGTCGTGAGGGAATCGCACCCGCGGCGCTCGACATCGCTCTTCATTCACTGCTGTTCTGCTGCCGAACAGCTCTGCCGAACAGCTCGGGTGCGCGGGGATTTCAGCGTCTCACCAAAAAGTTTGACGGTCAACACGATCACGCCCTGTAGAGCCGGGCGGCCCGGGGGCGCGCGGCCCAATGATCGAGCGGCGCGACTCTCCTGCGGGCCCTCGGGGGCGTGGAGATCATCCTTACCGCCGCAGCCTGACATGCCGACCGATTCTTGGCAACCACTCGGACATTCCGCAGGTCATTTCATGTGTACGCGGCCGTGCGCATCCTCCCGTCACCGCCCGCCACCCATCGAACACGGATCGAACAAATTCCCCGGAAAGATCGCGAACCGGGCCGGATCAACGGATCGCGAAGCCGTCATATCCACCGCGCGGCGTGTCCCATATCTCAGTGACTCCGTCCACGCGCCCGGGTGTGTCGTCCGAGCGCAGCCACTCCAGCAGGCGGTGGCAATTCTCACGCCGCCCCTCGGCCACGACCTGCACCCTGCCGTCGTCGAGGTTGAGGGCGAACCCGGTGAGCCCACCGATCTCCAGGGCGTTCTCCCTGGTGAACCACCGAAATCCCACTCGCTGCACCCGGCCGCGCACCCACGCCGTGAGTCGTACGTCTTCGTCCATGCCCGAACGCTAACGGCCCGGGGAGCGAGAGGGGGCGGAGCGAGCCCGTCCCGCTCCTGCTCCCCGGGCCGTATCCGTCCGATCGCCCGTGGAGCACCTCCTGCCGGAGGGCCATGGCGTACAGTCCGATCGCACATGATCTCACTCCAACGGGTGAGGTGTGTTGACGCCGGAGGCGGCGTCCAGACCGTCGGAAGGGCTCAGCACATGGGACGCCACAGTCGCTCCGCCGTGACCCCCACCGTTCAGGGCCGCGCCGCGGAGGACCCGGCCCACCGGCGGGCCCGCCATGGGAAGCGTTCCGGCGCGCCCGTTCGCACCGGGCTGATCGGGGTGTCCGCCGCCCTCGCCGTCGGAGCCGTGGCCGTCGCCTCGGGGCTGCTCCCCGGTGGTGACGGCCATGCGATCGGGGGCGCCTCGCCCGCCGACCGGGTGCGCACCGGGGCCGGCCCGGACCAACGGGACCGGGACGACTCCACAGCCTCCCCCACCGACCGCTCCGGCACGGCCGCCGACCGGGGCACCGGGCGCACCGACGGGCCGACGAAGGCGGGGTCCCCCGCCGGGTCCCCGTCGTCCGGTCCTCCCACCGGGGCGCCCGCCGGACACACGGCGTCCTCCCGCTCCCCGGCCTCGGCCCCCTCCTCGGCGGGCGGCACGGGAAGCGCCCCGGCGGCCTCGGGTAAGTCGTCGGCCGCGTCGCACGCCCCCGGCTCGTCCGCCCCTGCCGCCCGCAGGTCCACGGCCGCTCCGGCCGTCACCTCGGCCCGGGCGGCCGTGCTCGCCCTGGTCAACCAGGAGCGTGCGAAGGTCGGCTGCAGCCCCGTGACGGCCGCCGCCCCGCTTGCCTCGCTCGCCCAGGACTTCAGCGCGGACATGGCGGCCCGCGGCTTCTTCGACCACACCGATCCCGACGGCCGCTCCCCCTGGGACCGCGCCTCGAAGGCCGGGGTGCGGGGGCTCGGCGGCGAGAACATAGCCCGCGGCCAGGCCGACGCGGCGGCGGTGATGGACGCCTGGATGCACAGCGACGGCCACCGGGCGAACATCCTCAACTGCGACTTCAGGACGCTCGGCGTGGGTGTGCACATCGGCCCGGGCGGCCCCTGGTGGACACAGGACTTCGGCTACTGAGATTCCCGCAGACCGCGGAAGGACCGCATGAGCCGGAGACGGTACGTGGCCAGAGGTGTCCCGGGCGGGTACCGCGTCTGGGACAACAAGGGGCGCCGATGGTGGGGCGATCACTACGAGCTCTGCCCCGATGATCTTCTCGTGGAGCTCAACGGCGACGCCGACCACGCGAGGATCACGGCTCTCCTCAGGAGGTACCGGGCGCTGAAGCGCTGAACCGGCGGAGCCGGGGCGCCTCGCCGGGCCCGTGTCAGGACCCCGTGCGCGGCGGTCGCTGACAGCGTGGGCAGTAGTAGCTGGAGCGGTTCATCCACGCCCGGCGGCGCATCGGCGTGCCGCACCGGTGGCAGGGCTCGTCCTCCCGTCCGTACGCGTCCAGCGAGCGGTCGAAGTATCCGGACTCGCCGTTCACGTTGACGTAGAGGCTGTCGAAGCTGGTGCCGCCCTGGTCGAGCGCCGCGTTCATCACGTCGCGGACGTGGCCGAGCAGCTCGGCGGACTTCGGGCGGGTCAGGGTCGCGGTCGGCCGGTCGTAGTGCAGCCTGGCGCGCCAGAGCGCCTCGTCCGCGTAGATGTTGCCGACCCCGCTGATCAGCGACTGGTCGAGCAGGGCGCGCTTGATCGTCGTGCGGCGCAGCCGCAGGGCGGCGTGGAACGCCGCGTCGTCGAAGGCCGGGTCCAGGGGGTCGCGGGCGATGTGCGCGATGGTGTCGGGCAGTCCGTCGGAGGTGTTCCCGTGGACCGAGAGGCCCCCGAAGGTGCGCTGGTCGACGAAGCGCAGCTCGGTGCCGAGCGCGTCGTCGAAGCGGATCCTGACGCGCAGGTGTTTCTCGTCGGCCGCGTCCTGCGGCTGCACGAGGAGCTGGCCGCTCATGCCGAGGTGCCCCAGCAGCGAGCTGGACGCGTCGTTCAGCGGCACCCACAGGTACTTGCCCCGGCGCATGGCCGTCCCGAGCCCTGCACCGCGGAGCCGGGCCGCGAAGTCCACGCCGCCCGCGAGATGACGGCGGACGGCACGCGGGTGCAGTACCTCGACGTCCGCGACCGTACGGCCGGAGACCCAGCGCTCCAGTCCCCGCCGGACGACTTCGACCTCGGGCAGCTCGGGCACGGCGTCGCTCCTGGGACTGGACGGAAGGGGGCGGCGAAAAGAACCGCCCGACCGGTGGACCGGTGGGACGAAAAGAATATCCGGGCAGGGAAAACCCCCCGGTGCGCGGGGCACCGGGGGGTTCTCGGGTCAGGCCGGAGCGACGTCCGCGGACGACGACGGGTCGGCAGGGGTGTCGGCGGCCCCTCCGTCGGCGACGGCCTTCGCCGCCGTCTCCCGCGCTTCCGCGGCGGCGCTGATCTCGCGCCAGGCGGACTCCGCCGCCTGCTGCTCCGCTTCCTTCTTGCTACGGCCGGTGCCGGTGCCGTACGAGACACCACCGACGCGAGCGGTAGCAGTAAAGGTCTTCTCGTGGTCCGGGCCGGTCTCCGTGACGAGGTACTCGGGGACGCCGAGGCTCTCGCTCGCGGTGAGCTCCTGGAGACTGGTCTTCCAGTCCAGGCCGGCACCGAGGTTGGAGGACCTGTCGATCAGCGGGTCGAAGAGCCGGTGAACCAGCTCCGAGGCCGCGTCGAGGCCCTGGTCGAGATAGACCGCGCCGAGCACCGCTTCGAGCGTGTCGGCGAGGATGGACGCCTTGTCCCTGCCACCCGTGCCCTCTTCACCGCGGCCGAGCCGGATGAACGAACCGAGTTCGAGGCCGCGGCCCACTTCCGCAAGCGCACGCGAGTTGACCACCGCGGCCCGCAACTTGGCCAGTTGGCCTTCGGGCAGGTCGGGGTGGGTTCGGTACAGCGTGTCCGTGACCACCAGGCCGAGCACCGAGTCCCCGAGGAATTCGAGCCGCTCGTTGGTGGGCAGACCGCCGTTCTCGTACGCGTACGAGCGATGGGTCAGCGCACGCACCAGAAGGGCGGACTCAAGGTGATACCCGAGCCGCCCTTCCAGAAGCGTGTGGGACGAGGCTGTGTTGACGTTGTCTGCCTGCTTCTTGCCGTTGGACAACTCAGACATCGAGCCTCTCACCAGCCGCTCAGACCTCGAGGACCTGGCGCTTGTTGTACGTGCCGCAGCTGGGGCACGCGATGTGCTGCAGCTTCGGCTCCTGGCAACGCTCGCACGAAACCAGGGTGGGGACCGCAGCCTTCCACTGCGACCGGCGGTGGCGCGTGTTGCTGCGCGACATCTTCCGCTTCGGAACAGCCACGGCTACTTCTCCTGCTTCTCGTCGACGCCCGCTTCGGCGCCGCCCATGTTGTCCTTCTCGCCGTCCTGAACGGTGTCGGCGAGTCCTTGCAATGCCGCCCAACGCATGTCGACGGCATCGTGGTGATGACCGGGGTTCTCGTCCAGCCTGATTCCGCATTCGGAACACAGACCGGCACAGGATTCCCGGCACACCGGCTGCATCGGCAGTGCGAGCACCACCGCGTCACGCAGCACGGGTTCGAGGTCGAACAAGCCGTCCTCGACGAAGAGCCTGTCCTCGTCGTCCTCGGCGTCGTCGCCCGGTTCCGGCTTGATCGCACGGCCCCGGTCGTCGGCGTCAGGGTACGAGAACATCTCCTGGAACTCCGCCACGACCTCTTGGCGCAGCGGCTCCAGACACCTTACGCACTCCCCCTCGGCCGACACACGGGCGGTGCCTGTGACAAGCACCCCTTCCATGACCGATTCGAGGCGGAGCTCCAGTTCCACGGGCGCGCCTTCCGGCACGCCGATGACTCCGTCGATGCCGAGAGCCGGTGAACCGGGTGCGTCCACCGTGCGGGTCAACCGCTGGAGCGCACCAGGACGCCGGCCCAACTCGTGCGTGTCGAACACGAGGGGGTTTCGGTGGTCGAGGTGGCCGTTCAGGGCTTTTCCTGCTTTCGAAATCATGAGCATCACACACTGTGGGGAGGGCCGACCGTCATCGGATGTGAAACGGGCAGCCGGGATCGCGGACATACGCGCGACCGATGAGTCAGGATACTGGACGCGCCGCCCAGCTCCCAAACCGAGCAGTCCCGTCCGCCCCTCGCGCGGGGCCGGCGAGCCCCGTCAGCGTTCCTGTTCGTACCGGCGGAGCTGGTCCAGGTCGATCATGCTGGTGTCGAACAGACTTGTCTCGTCGAGGGCGCTCTCGCCCTGCGGCGGGACCTGCTGCGGGACCTGCTGCGGGTACGCCTGCTGGTCCTGTGCGGGCTGCTGCCAGCCGGCGTAGCCCTGGCCCTGCGGCTGCGTCCCGTCCTGGCCGTAGCCGTGCTGCTGGTAGGCGGCATACGGGTCGGGCTGCTGCTGGTAGGCGGCGTACGGGTCGGGCTGCTGCTGCGGCTGCTCCTGGTACCCGTACGTCTCCGCGTAGGCCGGCTGGGCCTGGGCGGGGAAGTGCGGCTGGGCCTGCGGGTGCTCCGGCTGGTGGTCCGGCCGCGACTGCGGCTGCGGCTGCGGCTGCGGCTGCGGCTGCGGGGTGGCGAGCCCGGCGAGGCCGGCCCAGTGGTCCTCGTCGCTGATGTGCACCGGGTTGCCCGCCGCGTCCTGGGCGGCCACGTGCGCGCCGAGGTCGTCGGTGGGAATCCGGCCGTGCAGCTTCTGCCGCCCGCGGCCGACCGCCTCCAGGGTCTTGGCCAGTACGGCCTCGAAGGCGCCCAGCTTGGTGTCCACGTACTCGTCCGCCCGGCGTCGGAGGGTGTCCGGGTCGGTGCTGCGCTCGGGGGCCTCGGCGAAGTCCGGGTCCTCGTACCCCTGCTCGTCGAAGGGGCCGCCGCGGCCGAGGAGCTTCTCCCGGCCCCGGTCGACGGAGCCGATGGTCTTGGTGAGGACGACCTCGAAGTTGGCGAGCTTGCTGTCGACGTACTCGTCGGCCTCGGCGCGGACCTCGTGGGCCTCGTGACGGGCCTCGCCGAGGATGCGGTCGGCCTCGGACTGGGACTGGCGGGCGATCTCGGTCCCGGAGATCAGCGAGGTGCGCTCGGCGTGCGCGGCCTCGATGATCCGCTCGGCCTCCTGACGGGCCTGCTCGGCCAGCTGTTCCCGGCCGCCGATGAGCTGCTGTGCGTGGGCGAGCGAGTCGGGCAGGGCCGCGCGCACCTCTTCGAGCATCGCGAGCAGTTCGGCGCGGTTGACCACGCACGAAGCCGACATGGGCATGGACCGGGCGCTGCCGACCACCTCGACGATCTCGTCGAGCTTCTTCTGCACGTCCACCGTGTGCTCGCCACTCTCTACAGCCGATTGGAGACGGACGGGACGACTGTACGGCCAGTCGGCTCCCGCCCGACACCTGGTGACGTCACGTCAGCCGGTCAGCGGGCCCGCAGGCGTTCGGTGAGGGCTTCCTGCACCACCGGCGGGAGCAGGTGGGAGACGTCGCCGCCCCAGGTGGCGACCTCCTTGACCAGGGAGGACGACAGGAAACTGTAGGTCGGATTGGTCGGCACGAAGAGCGTTTCGACGCCGGACAGGCCGTTGTTCATCTGGGCCATCTGCAGCTCGTAGTCGAAGTCGCTGACGGCCCGCAGGCCCTTCACGATCGCCGGGATGTCGCGCTGTTTGCAGAAGTCGACGAGCAGGCCGTGGAAGGACTCGACCTGGACGTTGCCGAACTCGGCGGTGACCTGGCGGATCAGGTCGATGCGCTCGTCGACCGTGAACAGCCCCTTCTTGGACTGGTTGATCATCACCGCGACGTGTACGACGTCGTACAGCTTCGAGGCGCGGCCAATGATGTCGAGATGTCCGTTGGTGATGGGGTCGAACGACCCCGGACAGACGGCGCGGCGCAACGTGGTTCCCTCCCTCTCCGGTGCGGTCATCGTGCGTCTTCGCACGTAGAGGCGGCGCGACCGTACCAAAGCGTGCCTTCGCCGTAGCGACGGGACCGCAGTGGCTCGAATCCCTCGGGCCAGTCGAACGCTCCGCCTCGGGTGCTGCGTTCCACGGTGACGAGTGCGTCGGCCGTGAGCCACCCCTGAGCACGGAGTGTGATCAGTATCTCGCCAAGATCGCCGTCGGTCACGGCGTACGGCGGGTCCAGGAACACCACGTCGTAGGGGTGCGCGGGCGCCGGTCCGGACGCGATCTGCTCGGCCCTGCCGGTGCGGACCTCGGCGCCGGGCAGGCCGAGGGTGCGGACGTTGTCCCGCACGACGCGGGCGGCCCTGGGGTCGGTCTCGACGAGCAGGGCGTGGGCCGCGCCGCGGGAGAGCGCCTCCAGGCCGACGGCGCCGGAGCCCGCGTACAGATCCGCGATCCGGATACCGTCGAGGCTGCCCAGGAGGGATTCCCAGGTGGAGAAGAGGCCCTCGCGCGCACGGTCGGAGGTGGGACGGGTACCGGTGCCGGGCGGGACGGCCAGGCGGCGTCCGCCGGCCGAGCCGGCGATCACGCGGGTCATGGGTGTCTGGTCCTCGGTTCGTGGATGGCCCGCAGGGTGCCGCGGTGCCGTGCCGTCCACGATATGGGGTCGTGCCGGATCGGGCCCGCGCACCCGTCACGGCTCGCCCTCCCCACCGTGCCCCGCCGTCCCGGGGCGCGCCCGCCGTCCCCCGCTCACCCCTTGTCGAGGTACTGCTCGCGCTCCTTGTCGAGCAGGGCGTCCAGCGCGGTCCGCAGCTCGGGCAGGTGCGCCAGCTCGGGATCGGCGGCGACGACCGCCGCGGCCTCCTCGCGGGCGGCCGCGATGACCTCCTCGTCGTCGATGACGGTGAGCATCCGCAGCGAGGAGCGCACCCCGGACTGGGCCTGGCCGAGGACATCGCCCTCGCGCCGCTGTTCGAGGTCGATCCGGGACAGCTCGAAGCCGTCGAGGGTGGAGGCGACGGCGGAGAGCCGGGCGCGGGCGGGGCTCGCCTCGTGGGCCTCGCTGACCAGCAGGCAGAGACCGGGCGCGGAGCCCCGGCCTACCCGGCCGCGGAGCTGGTGCAGCTGGGAGACCCCGAACCGGTCGGCGTCCATGATCACCATGGCGGTCGCGTTCGGGACGTTGACCCCGACCTCGATGACGGTGGTGGCGACCAGGACGTCGACCCCGCCGGCGGCGAAGCGGCGCATCACGTCGTCCTTGTCCTCCGGGTTCATCCGTCCGTGCAGCACCTCGACGCGCAGTCCGGCCAGCGGGCCCGCGGCGAGCTGCGCGGCGATGTCCAGGACGGCGAGCGGGGGGCGCTTCTCGCCGTCCTCCTCGGCCGCCGCCTTCTTCTTCGCCTTCCCGTCGGCCGCCTTCCCGCCCGCGGGCTCGTCGTCGGCGTCGTCGCCGATGCGCGGGCAGACCACGTACGCCTGGTGGCCGTTCTCCACCTCCTCCCGGACGCGTTCCCAGGCACGGCTGAGGAAGTGCGGCTTGTCCTTGGCCGGCACGACATGGCTGGCGATCGGCGAGCGGCCGGCCGGCAACTGGTCGAGCACGGACGTCTCCAGATCGCCGAAGACGGTCATCGCGACCGTACGGGGAATGGGGGTGGCCGTCATGACCAGCAGATGCGGCGGCTGCTTGCCCTTGGAACGCAGGGCGTCGCGCTGCTCCACCCCGAAGCGGTGCTGTTCGTCGACGACGACCAGGCCCAGGTCGTGGAACTTCACCTTGTCCTCGATCAGGGCATGGGTGCCGATCACGATCCCGGCCTCGCCGGTGACGAGGTCCAGCAGGGCCTGCCGTCGGGCGGCGACGCCCATGGAACCGGTGAGCAGCACCACCTTCGTCCCCTGCTCCGAACCCCCCAACATGCCGCCCTCGGCCAGCTCCCCCATCATCTCGGTGATGGAACGGTGGTGCTGCTGGGCCAGCACCTCGGTGGGGGCGAGCATGGCGGCCTGTCCGCCCGCGTCGACGACGCCGAGCATCGCCCGCAGCGCGACCATGGTCTTGCCGGAGCCGACCTCCCCCTGCAGCAGCCGGTGCATCGGGTGCTCGGTCGCCAGGTCATCGAAGATCTCCGCGGAGACCTTGCGCTGCCCCTCGGTGAGGGTGAAGGGCAGCTTGGCGTCGAAGGCGTCGAGCAGTCCGCCGGGCCGGGGCCTGCGGGCCACGGCCGGGAGCTGGGTGTCCGCGTACCGGCGGCGGGCCAGCGCGACCTGGAGGACGAAGGCCTCGTCCCACTTCAGCCGGTCCCTGGCCAGGGCGATGTCCGCCTTGGTCTGCGGGCGGTGGACCTTCAGCAGCGCCTCCGGGAGCGAGGTGAGGCCGCGCCCGTCGCGCAGGGCGGGCGGCAGCGGGTCGACGGCCTCCCCGGCGCTGGGCAGCACGGTGTCGACGGCCTTCGCGATCCGCCAGGAGTCCAGTTGCTTGCAGGCCGGGTAGATCGGCAGCAGCCGGCCGGCGAACGCGTCCACCGCCTCGGCGGCCTCGTCGGTGTCCTGGACGTCCAGCAGTTGGTACGTGGGGTGGGCGAGCTGCGTCTTCCGGTTGAAGACGGAGACCTTGCCCGCGAACATGGCCCGTCTGCCGGGGACCAGCTCCTTGTGCGGTTTGTGGACGCCGTGGCCGAAGAAGACGAGCTGGAGGCGGCCGTGCCCGTCGGTGAGGGTCACTTCGAGCCGCTTGCCGCGGCCGTTGTTGAACATCATCACGCGGGCGTCGGCGACCTGGGCGACCACCGTCACGTGTTCGTCGAGCGGGAGGTCGGTCAGCGCCGTGAGTCTGCCGCGCTCCTCGTACCGCCGCGGGTAGTGGTGCAGCAGGTCACCGACCGTGTGCAGGTCGAGGTGGTCGGCCATCACCTTCGCGGTGGCTCCGCCGAGCAGCTTCCTGAGGGGTTCATCGAACGCAGACACGCGGTCCATTGCACACCACACCGCTGACAGATGCCGGATCGCCTCCGGAGGATGTCGTGTCGGCCGTCCCGGCACGGCGCCGCGGGGCGCCGTCCGCGCCGCCCTACTCCACCCCGATCAGCAGCGGCGCGCGCTGGTGGCCGCCCCGGTACACCACCGTGTCGACGGCGAGGTATCCCTCGCGGACGTGCTCCTCCAGCGCGTCGGCCAGGCTGTCCGGGACGTCCTCGCCGAGGACCAGGGTGACCAGCTCGCCGCCCGCCGCCAGCATCCGGTCGAGCACGTCGCGCGCCGTTCCCGGCACGTCCCGGCCGATGACCGCGACGTCGCCGTCGATCAGGCCCAGCACGTCCCCGGCCTGGCAGATACCCGCCATGGTCCACGACTGCCGCTCGGCGACGGCGAGTTCGGCGTAGCGGGTGGCACCGGCCGCGGCGGTCATCGCCACCACGTCCTCGTCGAAGCTGCGGCCGGGCTCGTGGACGGCGAGGGCGGCGACGCCCTGCACGGCGGCCCGGGTCGGGACCAGGGCGACCCGGACCCCTTCCGCGCGGGCCTGTTCGGCGGCGGCCGCGGCGGTGTGCCGCAACTCGGCGTCGTTCGGCAGGAGGACGACCTCACGGGCGTGGGCCCGACGGATCGCGTCGACGATCTCGCCGCTGGCGGGCGGCTCGCCGGGGCGCGCCAGGACCGTGGTCGCCCCGGCCTCCTCGCACAGGCCGCGCAGCCCGTCGCCGGGCACCACCACCACGACCGCGCGCTGCGCGGGTTCGGCGCGGGACGGCACCCGGTCGGTGCCGAAGTGGGTGATCCGGATGCGGTACGGCCGTCCCGCCTCGACGCCCGCCTCGACCGCGGCGCCCGCGTCGTCGACGTGGACGTGGACGTTCCACAGCCCGTCGCCGCCCACCACGACCAGCGAGTCGCCGAGCCGGTCGAGCCGGGCGCGCAGCCGGTCCACGGCGTCGTCGTCGGCCTCCAGCAGGTAGATGACCTCGAAGGCCGGTCCGCCCGTCGCGCAGTCCTCCGGCACCGGGGCGACCGGCAGGGGGGCCGCCCGCCCCGCCGGGTGCGCGGGCGCGGGCGCCCGGCCGGAGAGCGCCTCGACGAGCGCCCCGAGCACGGTCACCAGGCCCTGTCCCCCGGCGTCCACGACGCCCGCCCGGCCGAGCACCGCGAGCTGTCCGGGTGTCGCGGCCAGGGCTGCCAGCGCCCCGCGGTACGCCGCCTGCGCGACCGCCGCGGGCCCGGCGTCGTCCGCGGTGTGCGCGGCGGCCTCGGCGGCAGCGGCGGCCACCGTGAGCACGGTGCCCTCGACGGGGTGGGCGACGGCCCGCCGGGCCGCGGCGGCAGCGGCGGTCAGGGCCCGGCGCAGTTGGTCCGCGCCGTGTCCGTCGGCCAGCACCCCGGCCATGCCGCGCAGCAACTGGGCAAGGATCGTGCCGGAGTTGCCGCGGGCGCCGATGAGCGCGCCGTGCGCCATGGCCCGTACCGCGTCGGCGGCGGCGGGCGCGGTCGGGCCGGTCTCGTGGGCGGCGAAGACCGCTTCGACGGCCTGGGCCGCGGACTCCACGGTCAGATAGAGGTTCGTCCCGGTGTCCCCGTCGGCGACGGGATACACGTTGATCGCGTCGATCGCCGCCCGCTCCCGGCCCAGCGCGTCCAGGGCCAGCGAGCACCAGGTGCGCACCGCGACGGCGTCCATGTCGTCGGCGGGCTGCGGCACCTGTCGTTCCTCCTCGGAGATCGGCCGGGCGTGGTCGGCTGCACCGCAGAGTAGTCCCCGTGCGCCGGGTCCCGCGGGGACAGGGGCGGGACGGGGGCGGCCGAAGCCGTGGTAGTTTCGTTCTACCGACGCAGCCGTTGTATGCTGCTTCGGTTGCCCGATGAGAGTCGGGCCATTCCTCCGGTACGCCACTTCAGTCAAATGATTCCGGCGCACCGGAATTCACTGTAAGTGCATCTGAAGTCTTTGGAGTGACCCGTGGCTGCCAACTGCGACGTCTGCGGCAAGGGGCCGGGCTTCGGCAACAACATTTCGCACTCGCACCGCCGTACGTCCCGTCGCTGGAACCCCAACATCCAGCGCGTGCGTGCCGTGGTCGGTCGGACGCCGAAGCGGCTCAACGTCTGCACCTCGTGCATCAAGGCCGGCAAGGTCGCGCGCTGACGTTCCCGTCGTAGCGCAGCCTTCCGGTTGCCCGAAAAGCCGGTCCATCTCGGTGGACCGGCTTTTTGTTGTGCGTTTTCTCCGTGTCCGTCCGCGGTGTGCGCACGGAGCGCTCGGTCGGACGGCTCCCGGTACGGCCGGCGCACTCCCTCCGGTCGTGGGCGAGGCCGTCAGCCGCGTCCCCGCCAGCCGTGGTCGACCGGCCCGATTCCGGCGCCCAGCGGGAAGCCCGCCGCGATCGCCCCGGTGACGTAGGTCTTGGCCTCCCGTACCGCCGTGGGCACGTCCTGTCCCAGGGCCAGCCCGCAGGCGATCGCCGAGGCGAGGGTGCAGCCGGTGCCGTGGGTGTGCCGGTTGTCGTGCCGCGGTGCGCGCAGCCAGTGCTCCTCGTCGCCGTCCGTGAGCAGATCGACGGGGTCGCCCGGCAGGTGCCCGCCCTTGATGACGACCCACCGCGGCCCGAAGCCGAGCATCGCGGCGGCGGCTCTGCGCATCCCGGGCTCGTCCGTGGCTCCCTCCCCGGTGAGCTGCGCCACTTCGTCCAGGTTCGGGGTGGCGACGGTGGCGACGGGCAGCAGTCGCGTCCGTACCGAGTCGAGCGCTTCGGCGGCGAGCAGTGGATCGCCGTGCTTGGAGACCCCGACCGGGTCGACGACGACCGGGGCGTCGGTGCCGGTGAGGAGTTCGGCCACGGTCTCCACGAGGACGGCGGACGACAGCATGCCGGTCTTCACCGCCTGCACTCCGATGTCGTCGGCCACGGCCCGGTACTGGGCGCGCACGGCCTCGACCGGCAGGTCCCAGGCGCCTCTCACCCCCAGCGAGTTCTGGGCGGTGACGGCGGTCAGCACGCTCATCCCGTGCACGCCGAACGCCAGCATCGTCTTCAGGTCGGCCTGGATGCCCGCGCCGCCGCCGGAATCGGATCCGGCGACGGTGAGCACACGGGCGGGCACGGCAGCGGCTGTCGGCATGCCCCCGAATCTACTGGGCGGCCGGTGTGCCCCGGTCGCCGGGCACGTGTTCTCGTGCCGGGCTCCGTCCGTGCCCCGACGGCCGCATGTCCTCCGCGCCCGGGCCAGAGCGTGTTCCGGAAGTCCCGCCCGCCCTTCGGGCGGACGACGCGACTTTCGGAACAGGCTTCACTGGGCGTCTTCTATGCCTCCGAAGTGGTCCCAGCCGCTCGTGCTGGTCCAGGGCGCCCCGTCGACCGTGACCTGGGGCAGCGCCGAGGGGTTGAGGACCTCGCCGATCACCTTCCAGCGGGCGGGCAGTTTCACGTCGGACGGGAAGACGGCGACGATCGCGTGGTCCTCTCCCCCGGTCAGTACCCACTGGAGCGGGTCCACGCCGACGGCCTGGCCGATGTCGGACATCTGCGAGGGGATGTCGATGAGCCCCGAGCGCAGGTCGATCCGGACGTTGCTGGCTTCGGCGATGTGCCCGAGGTCGGCCACCAGCCCGTCGCTCACGTCGGTCATCGCGGTGGCGCCGAGCCCGGCGGCGGCGGGGCCCGCGTGGTACGGCGGTTCGGGGCGCCGGTGGGCCTCGACGAAGGCGCGCGGCGAGCGGAATCCGCGGGAGAGCACCGCGTAGCCGGCGGCGGACCAGCCGAGCCAGCCGGTCACGGCGACGACGTCGCCGGGCCGGGCTCCGGAGCGGGTGACCGGTTCGTGGTTGCGCAGGTCGCCGAGCGCGGTGATCGAGACGGTGATCGTCTCGCCGCGCACCACGTCCCCGCCGACCACGGCCGCGCCGGCGACCTGGCACTCGTCGCGCAGTCCGTCCATCAACTCCCCGGCCCAGGTGACCGGGAGCTCGGCCGGGACCACCAGCCCGAGCAGCAGCGCGGTGGGCACGGCGCCCATGGCGGCGATGTCGGCGAGGTTCTGGGCGGCGGCCTTGCGGCCGACGTCGTACGCGGTCGACCAGTCGCGGCGGAAGTGCCGCCCCTCCAGCAGGATGTCCGTGCTGGCCACGACCCTGCGGTCGGGAGCGGAGACGACCGCGGCGTCGTCGCCGGGGCCGAGCCGTACCGCCGGAGTGGTGGTGAGCCGGGACGTCAACTCCCTGATGAGCCCGAACTCCCCCAACTCGCCCACGGTTCCCTTCACCGAGTCTCACCTCTCATCTGTCGCGCCGGACGGTCGTCCGGGCCGCCTCGACGGCGCGGGGTCCGGTTCGTGGACCGGCCGCCGCCGCGGGGAGCGGTCTGCGCCGTCCCCACGCACCACCGCGTGTGCGGTCGCGGGCCGTCACTGCTGTCGGTACTGTCAAGAGATACGTCAACTTGCCTCGTGCGCACGCCACGCTGTGGGCGGCAACGGGCCTCGGGTCTCCCCGCGGCCCGCGGCGACGCGATACCGTGGCGTCCCTTTCCCCCACATGATCCTCGTGGCCGTCCTGGAGGTTCCGTGGTACAGGCGTACATCCTCATTCAGACCGAGGTGGGCAAGGCGTCGACCGTCGCCGCGACCATCTCCAGTGTTCCGGGAGTGGTTCAGGCGGAGGACGTCACCGGCCCCTACGACGTGATCGTGCGCGCCCAGGCGGACACGGTCGACGAACTCGGCCGCATGGTGGTCGCCAAGGTCCAGCAGGTGGAAGGCATCACCAGAACCCTGACCTGCCCGGTCGTCCATCTGTAGTCCCCGTCTACGCTGGGCCGGTGACATCATCACGCCGCCGGTTCGGCCTTCCCGTGCTTCTCGGTCCGTCCGTCGCCGCACTGCTGCTGGCCGCGGCGGGCTGTTCCGCGACGGACGAGGCACCGTCGATCACGGTTCCCACGCCGTCCGCGCAGGCCGCGGCGTACTGCCGCGCACTGCACAAGGAACTGCCGGGGACCGTTGCCGGACTCGACCGCGGTGACACCGCGCCGGAGTCCGAGCTGACCGCCGCCTGGGGGGACGGGGAAATCGTACTGCGCTGCGGCGTGCCCCGGCCCGTGAAGATGGACGACCCCGATTCGAAGGCCGTGGACGCGGACGGCGTCGAGTGGATGCTGGAGCAGTCGGACGACGGCGCCCCGCGCTTCACGACGACCTTCCGCAAGGCGTACGTCGAGGTCAGCCTCTCCCCGTCCTACACGCATGACGTGAGCCCGTTGGCCGCGTTCGCCCGGCCCGTCGCCGGGACGGTGCCGCCCAGTCTGTGAGGACGCGGGGCAGGGCGTGCGCTCCCCCGGTGGAAGCACACGCCCTGTCTTCGTACGGGACGGCCCCGAAGCCCTGCGGATGATGTCCGATCGGGCGGTCGGAGGCCGCCCGCCGGGCGCTCAGCGAAGGCCGGTCGGCCGGTTCAGCGCGGCCTGGATCAGCCGGTCCACCAGCTCCGGGTAGCTCACACCGCTCTCCTGCCACATCCGCGGGTACATGGAGATCGGGGTGAAGCCCGGCAGGGTGTTGATCTCGTTGATCACGAAGGTGCCGTCCTCGGCGAGGAAGAAGTCGGCACGCACCAGGCCCTCGCAGGACGTGGCCTCGAAGGCCTCGACGGCCAGCCGCTGCACCTCGGCCGTCTGCTCCTCGGTGAGCGGGGCAGGCACGATCCCGGGCGCCGAGTCGATGTACTTCGCCTCGAAGTCGTAGAAGTCGTGCGAGGTCACCGGCGGGATCTCGGCGGGCACGCTGGCGCGCGGCCCGTCCTCGAACTCCAGCACCCCGCACTCGATCTCGCGGCCCCGCAGCAGCGACTCGACGAGGAACTTCGGGTCGTGGCGGCGGGCCTCCTCGATCGCCTCGTCGAGACCGGACAGATCGTCGACCTTGGTGATGCCGAAGGACGAACCGGCCCGGGCGGGCTTCACGAAGAGCGGCCAGCCGTGGTCCCCGGCGAAGTCCACGATGCGCTTGCGGACGGCGGAGGCGTCCGCGTCCCACTCGCGGGGACGCACCACCAGATACGGGCCGACCGGCAGCCCGAAGGAGGTGAAGACCCGCTTCATGTACTCCTTGTCCTGGCCGACCGCCGAGGCGAGCACCCCGGCACCGACGTACGGCACGCCGGAGAGCTCCAGCAGCCCCTGGAGGGTGCCGTCCTCGCCGTACGGACCGTGCAGCACGGGGAAGACGACGTCGACCTCGCCGAGCGCCTTGGGCACCGAGCCGGGCTCGCTGTACGTCACTTCGCGGCTGCCGGGGTCGACGGAGAGCACCACGCCGCCCTCGGTGGACTCGGCGAGCTCGGTCACGTCCGGCATCCCGCGGTCCGTGATGGCCATGCGTTCGGGCTCGTCGGCGGTGAGCGCCCAACGGCCGTCCGTCGTGATACCGATCGGCAGGACGTCGTACACGCTGCGGTCGATGGCGTTCAGGACGGCGCCGGCGGTGACGACCGAGATGCCGTGTTCGGAGCTGCGGCCGCCGAACACGACGGCCACGCGCGGCTTGCGGAGCTGCCGCTCCGGGCTCTGGGGGAGGTTCTCGCTGCTCATATCGCGTTGAGCGTACCTGCTGGTATCCGGTGCGTCAGCGCGGCCGGGGCCGCCCGGGGCGGTGTCCGCGTACGTTCACCGCCCCGGGTGGCCCCGCGCCCGTGGTCAGCGCCGTTCGGGCTTCGTGCTGCGCGACATCAGCTCCGCCAGCGCGACCATCGGCGGTTTGCCGCCGTGGACGATCCCGACGACCGTCTCGGTGATCGGCATGTCGACGCCGTGCCGCCGCGCCAGATCGAGCACCGATTCGCAGGACTTGACGCCCTCGGCGGTCTGCCTGGTGACCGCGATCGTCTCCTGGAGGGTCATGCCGCGGCCGAGGTTGGCGCCGAAGGTGTGGTTGCGCGAGAGCGGCGAGGAGCAGGTCGCCACCAGGTCGCCGAGGCCCGCGAGTCCGGAGAAGGTCAGCGGGTCGGCCCCCATGGCGAGTCCGAGCCTGGTCGTCTCGGCCAGGCCGCGGGTGATCAGCGAGCCCTTGGCGTTGTCGCCGAGACCCATGCCGTCCGCGATGCCCACGGCGAGACCGATGACGTTCTTGACCGCGCCGCCGAGTTCGCAGCCGACCACGTCGGTGACGGTGTAGGGGCGGAAGTACGAGGTGTGGCAGGCGGCCTGGAGGCGCCGGGCCACGGACTCGTCGCTGCTCGCGACGACGGCCGCGGCGGGCCGGCGTTCGGCGATCTCCTTGGCGAGGTTGGGACCGGTGATGACGGCGACGCGGTCCGCGGGGACCCGGGTGACGTCCTGGACGACCTCGCTCATCAGCTTCGCGGTGCCGAGTTCGACCCCCTTCATCATCGAGACCAGAACGGTCTCGGAACCCAGGTGCGGGGTCCAGTCCGCGAGGTTGGCGCGCAGGGTCTGCGAAGGCACCACGAGCACGGCGAAGTCGGCGCCGTCCAGGGCCTCGGCCGCGTCGGTGGTGGCCCGGACCGACGCGGGGAGTTCGATTCCGGGGAGGTAGTCCGGGTTGGTCCGGGTCGTGTTGACGGCCTCGGCGACCTCGGCCCGACGGCCCCACAGGGTGACGTCGCAGCCCGCGTCGGCGAGCACCATGCCGAAGGCCGTACCCCATGAGCCCGTACCGAAGACGGCCGCCTTTGCGGGGTGCGTCACTTGGGTCCCTTCCCTTCGGCCCTGCGGCGCTGTTCCGCACGGGCTCTGCGGTGATCGTACGGCTCTGCGGGGGCCTTCTCGCCCCGTACGATCTCCAGCTGCTCGGTCACCGCGGCCATGATGACCTCGGTCGCCTCGCGCAGGACCTCCGGCGTCGGCTGCTTGTCGTAGAACCGGGAGAGGTCGACGGGCGGCCCGGCCTGTACGCGCAGGGTCTTGCGGGGGAAGAGCCGGAGCTTCTTCGTCCTGGCGTACGGCGGCATCGCGAGGTTGGCACCCCACTGGGCGACCGGGATGACCGGGACCTTCGTGAGCAGCGCGACCCGGGCCGCACCGGTCTTGCCGGCCATCGGCCACATGTCGGGGTCCCGGGTGAGGGTGCCCTCGGGGTAGAAGGCGACGCACTCACCGCGTTCGATGGCGTCGACGGCGGCCCGGAAGGCGTCCAGCGCGTTGGTCGTCTCGCGGTACACCGGGATCTGGCCGGTGCCGCGCAGCATCATGCCGACGAACGGGGCCTTGAACAGGCCGGCCTTGGCCAGGAGCCGCGGCACGCGCCCGGTGTTGTACTGGTAATGGGCGTAGGAGAGCGGGTCCAGATACGAGTTGTGGTTGACCGCAGTGATGAATCCGCCGTCAGCCGGAATGTGCTCCATTCCCCGCCAGTCACGCTTGAACAGAACCACCAGCGGCGGTTTTGCGATGACCGCCGCCAGGCGATACCAGAAGCCGATTCTGCGGCGGGACACTCGGACACCTTCCTCTAAGGACCTGAACGCTGCCTGAGGGCTGTCCCGCAATCCCTGGCGGGCGTACGACGACGGCCACGGCAGCCTCGCGGCGTTGTCGGAACGTCCGCATACATCCAGTATGCGGACGTCCCTCCGCGTTGCGATGCACCGCATCCGCCGCCGCGCACTGATCCACCATGGATTACGGGACAGCCCTTGGCTACAGACGGTCAAGTCTCGCCCCAGGCCCCTGCTCTGTCGAGAACACCGTACGCCCCGCTTTCCGGACCGACCCCACGGGTTCTCGCACCGGCGGGCGAGAATGGGCGGCGACATCCAGCGAGGGGGAGATCGCCACGAACACCGACCCGGCCACCGGTCCCTGGACCCTGGTCGTCCCGTTGAAGCCCTTGGCGCGGGCCAAGAGCAGGCTGACGCCCGCGGCGGGCGAAGCGCTGCGCCCCCGTCTCGCCCTCGCGTTCGCCGAGGACACGGTGGCCGCCGCCCTCTCCTCCCCGGCGGTGCGGGATGTGGTGGTCGTCACGGACGATCCTCGGGCCGGGGCCGCGCTCGGGGCGCTCGGCGCCAGGATCGTTCCCGACGAACCGGACCGGGGGCTCAACGCCGCCCTGGCGCACGGTGCGCGGGCGGTACGGCTCCGACGGCCCCGGGCCGCGCTCGCCGCGCTCAACGCGGACCTGCCGGCACTGCGCCCCGCGGAATTGACCCGGACGCTCGAATTCTCCGCAGCATTTCCTCGCGCATTTGTCACCGATGCGGCGGGAATAGGGACGACATTTCTGTCGGCCGCACCCGGGGCCGAATTGCGTCCGCTATTCGGCGGCCCTTCCCGTGCCCGGCACCTCGGCTCCGGCGCGGCGGAAATCACCCTGTCCGGCATCGACTCGGTCCGCCAGGACGTGGACACCGGCGAGGACCTGCGGGCGGCTCTCGGCCTCGGCGTGGGCCCGCACACGGCCCGGCGGTGGCCGGCCGGGGCCGCCCGGGCGGACCGATAGGCTGCCGTCCATGCAGGCGACCGCGTACACGTACGACCCCGAGACCCGCACCGGCAGTGTGCTGCTCGACGACGGCACCCCGGTGGAGTTCGACGCCCCGGCCTTCGACGCGGGCGGCCTGCGGCTGCTGCGTCCGGGGCAACGGGTGCGGATCGAGGGCAGCGGCGAGGGCGCGGGGCTCCGGATCACCCTGGTGACGCTGCAGACGTTCTGAACGGCCGGGCTCCGCCCGTACGACAGCCCGCGGGCCGGGCTCCCCGAGGGGAGCCCGGCCCGGCGCGTGTGAGCGGCTCTGTACTGCCCGGCCTCACTTCTTCCGTGCGGTGGTCTTCTTCGCCGTGGTCTTGCGCGCCGTGGTCTTCTTGGCGGGCGCCTTCTTCGCCACGGCCTTCTTGGCCGGCGCGGTCTTCTTGGCGGCCGTCGCCTTCTTCGCCGCGGCCGCGGTCTTCTTCGTCGCCGTCGTCTTCTTGGCCGCCGCCGTGGTCTTCTTCGCGGCGGTCGTCTTCCTGGCGGTGGTCTTCTTCGCCACGGCCTTCTTCGCGGTGGCCTTCTTGGCGGCGGCCTTGGCCGTCGTACGGGTGGAAGCACCGCCCGACAGGCTGCCCTTGGGCGCCTTCTTCACCGCCACGTCATGCTTGGGGAGCTTCTTCGAGCCGCTCACCAGGTCCTTGAACCCCTGTCCCGCGCGGAAGCGCGGCACCGAGGTCTTCTTGACCCGCACGCGCTCACCCGTCTGCGGGTTGCGGGCGTAACGGGCCGGACGGTCGACCTTCTCGAACGAGCCGAAGCCGGTGACCGAGACACGGTCCCCGGCGACGACCGCACGGACGATCGCGTCGAGCACCGCGTCGACGGCGTCTGCGGCCTGCTGACGGCCGCCGAGCTTGTCGGCAATCGCTTCTACGAGCTGCGCCTTGTTCACGTCTTCCCCTTCGGAGACATTGCCAGAACGAAAGTGTTCAAGCGTTTTCGCACGTTAGGCAGATATATACCGCAAATCAAACACGAAACGGGCTAATCACCCTAGTGCCGCAACGAAGTCGACCGCTGCGCAGTTCCGCAGCGTCACTCACCTTCGGGGAATCGGCCCTCATCGAGGTCCTTCATCAACCGGTCCAGACGCCTTGCCGCATCCGGGAGATCGTGCTTAGCCGCGGCCGTGATGACCAACAGCTTCCGGGACAGCGCCATCCGTACGCCCTCCGGGACTTGCAGTGCGCGCACTCTTGTGTGCGCTTCCTTCAATCGGTCGGCGACTTGGCCGTAAAGCTTGAGTTGGCTGTCGCGTTCCATGCGCCGATTGTGCCATCTGAGGCGAGTTGTCGCCCGACGGGGTCTCAACAAGCGACTGCGCCCCCTACCAGAAGGCAGGGGGCGCAGTCCTGGAAACGCGCTGCTCAGGCGTTAATTGTACGGGGCTTGAAGGTCGGCCGGGCCGCCTCGTAGGCCGCGATGTCCGCTTCGTTCTGAAGGGTGAGACTGATGTCGTCCAGCCCGTTCAGCAGGCGCCAGCGGGCGTTCTCGTCGAGCTCGAAGTCGGCCGTGATGCCCTCGGCGCGGACCTGGCGGTCCTCCAGGTCGACGGTGATCTCGGCCGTCGGGTCGGCCTCGGTCAGCTCCCAGAGCGCGTCCACGGTCCGCTGGTCGAGCACGACGGTCAACAGCCCGTTCTTCAGCGAGTTGCCGCGGAAGATGTCGGCGAAACGGGAGGAGACGACGGCCTTGAAGCCGTAGTTCTGCAGTGCCCACACGGCGTGTTCGCGGGACGACCCGGTACCGAAGTCGGGACCGGCCACCAGCACCGACGCACCGCTGCGCTCGGGACGGTTGAGAACGAAGTCCTCGTCCTTGCGCCAGGCCTCGAAGAGTCCGTCCTCGAAGCCGTCGCGGGTGACCTTCTTCAGCCAGTGGGCGGGAATGATCTGGTCGGTGTCGACGTTGCTGCGGCGCAGCGGGACGGCCCGACCGGTGTGTGTGGTGAAGGCTTCCATGGTTCCTAGACTCCAGCGGGCGTGCGGACGTCGGCGTCGGACAGGTCGGCGGGCGAGGCCAGGTGGCCCAGCACGGCGGTGGCGGCGGCGACCTGCGGGGAGACCAGGTGGGTACGGCCGCCCTTGCCCTGCCGGCCCTCGAAGTTGCGGTTCGAGGTGGAGGCGGAGCGCTCGCCGGGGGCCAGCTGGTCGGGGTTCATGCCGAGACACATCGAGCAGCCGGCGTGCCGCCATTCGGCGCCCGCGGCGGTGAAGACCTTGTCCAGGCCCTCCTCGACCGCCTGGAGCGCGACCCGGACGGAGCCCGGGACGACCAGCATGCGTACCCCGTCGGCGACTTTGCGACCGCCCAGGATCTCGGCCGCGCCGCGCAGGTCCTCGATCCGCCCGTTGGTGCAGGAACCTACGAACACGGTGTCCACGTTGATGTCGCGCAGCGGCTGTCCGGCGGTCAACCCCATGTATTCCAGAGCCTTTTCGGCGGCGCTGCGCTCCGAGGCGTCCTCGTACGAAGCCGGGTCGGGGACGTTGGCCGACAGCGGCGCGCCCTGGCCGGGGTTGGTGCCCCAGGTGACGAACGGGGCGAGCCCGGCGGCGTCGATGACGACCTCGGCGTCGAAGACCGCGTCGTCGTCGGTGCGCAGCGTCTTCCAGTACGCGACGGCGGCGTCCCAGTCCTCGCCCTGCGGGGCGTGGTCGCGGCCCTTCAGATAGGCGAAGGTCGTCTCGTCCGGGGCGATCATGCCGGCCCGGGCGCCTGCCTCGATCGACATGTTGCAGATGGTCATCCGGGCTTCCATCGAGAGCTTCTCGATGGCCGGGCCGCGGTATTCGAGGACGTAGCCCTGGCCGCCGCCGGTGCCGATCCGGGCGATGATCGCGAGGATCAGGTCCTTGGCGGTGACACCGTCGGGCAGTTCGCCGTCGATGGTGATGGCCATGGTCTTCGGGCGGACCAGGGGCAGCGTCTGGGTGGCCAGGACGTGCTCGACCTGGCTGGTGCCGATGCCGAACGCCAACGCGCCGAAGGCGCCGTGCGTGGAGGTGTGGGAGTCGCCGCAGACGACCGTGGTGCCGGGCTGGGTCAGACCCAGCTGCGGGCCGACCACGTGCACGACGCCCTGCTCGACGTCGCCCAGCGGGTGCAGCCGCACCCCGAACTCCGCGCAGTTCTTGCGCAGCGTCTCCAGCTGGGCACGCGAGACCGGGTCGGCGATCGGCTTGTCGATGTCGAGGGTCGGGGTGTTGTGGTCCTCGGTGGCGATGGTGAGGTCGAGGCGCCGGACTCGGCGGTCGGCCTGCCTGAGGCCGTCGAAGGCCTGGGGACTGGTCACCTCGTGCAGCAGGTGCAGATCGATGAAGAGAAGGTCGGGCTCGCCCTCGGCGCGCCGGACGACGTGGTCGTCCCAGACCTTCTCCGCGAGTGTCCTACCCATCGCTTTCCCTCCGGCCGGCGTCTTCGCCGGCCCAACTAGAGATTCGGTGCGCCGCCGCCCGGACCCCCGAGCGGGGCGGTGGCTGCGGGCCGTTGTACGGCCGCTCGTACAGGTTCGCAACTTCCGCCGAGAATTGAACTTGCGTTTCACAGAGTGAGACGGGAGTATCGTCGTATGGACAACTCTAGCGGCGTCGGCGTTCTCGACAAGGCGGCTCTGATATTGAGCGCCCTGGAGTCCGGTCCGGCCACCCTCGCCGGGCTGGTCGCGGCGACCGGGCTCGCACGACCCACGGCCCATCGGCTGGCCGTGGCACTGGAACACCACCGGATGGTGGCGAGGGACATGCAGGGCCGTTTCATTCTGGGCCCTCGGCTGGCGGAGCTCGCGGCCGCGGCGGGCGAGGACCGCCTGCTGGCGACGGCGGGACCGGTGCTCACCCACCTGCGCGACATCACGGGCGAGAGCGCCCAGCTGTACCGGCGCCAGGGCGACATGCGGATCTGTGTGGCGGCGGCGGAGCGGCTGTCCGGCCTGCGGGACACCGTGCCGGTCGGCTCCACACTCACCATGAAGGCGGGCTCGTCGGCCCAGATCCTGATGGCCTGGGAGGAGCCGGAGCGCCTGCACCGCGGTCTCCAGGGAGCCCGCTTCACGGCGACGGCGCTCTCGGGTGTCCGGCGCAGGGGCTGGGCCCAGTCGATCGGCGAGCGCGAGCCCGGTGTGGCCTCGGTCTCGGCGCCGGTGCGCGGCCCCTCGAACCGGGTGGTCGCGGCCGTCTCGGTCTCCGGACCCATCGAGCGGCTGACCCGGCACCCCGGCCGGATGCACGCCCAGGCCGTCATCGATTCGGCGGCCCGGCTCAGCGAGGCCCTGCGCCGCAACGGCTGAGCCCCGTTCAACCCTCCCCCGGCCGCCCCAGCGTCGTGGCGGCCCCCGCACATCCCGCAAGTCCCGCTGCGGACCCCGGACATGACGGGGCGACGTATCCCGGGACCCAGAAGCACCTTCGCGCCGGAGCGCGCCTCCACGGTCATGCGGAAGGGCCCTCCACCGAAGTGAAGGGCCCTTCTCTTTCCTGCTGTTGTACCCCCGACCGGATTCGAACCGGCGCTACTGCCGTGAGAGGGCAGCGTGCTAGGCCGCTACACAACGGGGGCTTGTTCCTACTG
>NZ_JBIBYN010000001.1:131186-733465 GCF_043083325.1 Streptomyces sp. NPDC014734
CTGTTACTGCTGTTGCATTTCTGCGCTGGGCTACCAGGACTCGAACCTAGAATGACGGTACCAGAAACCGTAGTGTTGCCAATTACACCATAGCCCATGGTGGTACTCGTACCCCCGACCGGATTCGAACCGGCGCTACTGCCGTGAGAGGGCAGCGTGCTAGGCCGCTACACAACGGGGGCCCTAGCGATCCTGCATCGAGAACGTGGGTGCGACCCTGACGATCTCGCGGGAAGGATCTGTACCCCCGACCGGATTCGAACCGGCGCTACTGCCGTGAGAGGGCAGCGTGCTAGGCCGCTACACAACGGGGGCTTGTTCCTACTGTTACTGCTGTTGCATTTCTGCGCTGGGCTACCAGGACTCGAACCTAGAATGACGGTACCAGAAACCGTAGTGTTGCCAATTACACCATAGCCCAATGAAACGCAACCCCTTGCGGGATTTTTGTTTCGGTCGCGCTTCCCGTTCGGATCTTCCGTCCCGCTCGGGCGGCGCAGGAAGAACATTACCCGAAGGTGTCCGGCGCTCCAAAACGGGTATCGGACGGCAGCAGGCCGGGGAGCTGGGCGAGACCGTCGATACGGACGAGTTCCGGTCGTCCACCGCGCCCGTTCCGGTCCAGCCAGATCCCCATGAGCCCCGCGGCGACCGCGCCGCCGGCGTCGATGTCCGGCTCGTCCCCCACGTACGCCACCTCCTCCGGCTCCAACGCCAGCGCGTCGCACGCGGCGTGGAACGCACCGGCCTCGGGTTTGGAGATGCCCAGCTCCACTGCGCACACCACGGCCTCGAACCTGTCGCGCACACCGAGCGCGCGCAGCTTGCGGTCCTGGTTGCGGATGCTGGAGTTCGACAGCACCGCGTGCCGGAACCCGTCGGCCAGCCGGTCCAGGACCGGCAGCACGTCCGGGAAGAGCGACCACGCGGCCTCGTAGTGGGCCGCGTGCCGGTCAAACCAGTCATCGGCCTCGGTGTCGTCCAGCGCCCGCGCGAGGAACTCCCTGACCCGGTCCCGGCGCTGCCCCTGGAAATCGGTCTCCCCGGCGGCGAACCGCGCCCAGTGCACCCCGGTGATCTCCCGCCACGCGTCGAGGGCCTGCTCGGCGTCGGCGTATCCGGCGGGCAGACCCTCCTGTTCGAGGTGCGCGCGCATGCCGGCGCGGTCGGCGCCGCTGTAGTCGAAGATCGTGTCGTCGATGTCCCAGAGCACGGCTCGGATGACCATGCGGCCAGGCTAGCGGTCGCGCGCCGAGCGCGGGAGTGCGTCGCGTGGTGCGCCGCCGGACCCCGGAGGTCGCGATCACCTCACTCGCGGTCCCGTGCGGTCGCGGCCCTGATCGCGGCCGGCGGACCCCGGCCGGGCGCCCGGCCGGAAGGCGTCCCGGACGGCGGCGGAACCACGATGGGGTGGCCGCTCCGTCGGGAGCGGCCACCCCATCGTGCGGGACGAGATGTGTGAGGCGGGCCGTCAGACACGGCCTAGGCGGCGGCCAGCTTCGCCAGGGCGGCGTCGATGCGGGCGATCGTCTTCTCGCGGCCCAGGATCTCCAGGGACTCGAAGAGCGGCAGACCGATGGTGCGGCCGGTGACCGCGACGCGGACCGGGGCCTGGGCCTTGCCGAGCTTCAGGCCGTGCTCCTCACCGGCGGCGAGGACGGCGTTCTTCAGGGCGTCCGCGTTCCACTCGGCGGCGATCAACTGGGCGCGGGCGGTGACGAGCAGGGCGTCGGAGCCCTCCTTCATCGCCTTGGCCCAGGAGGCCTCGTCCGTGGCGGGCTCGTCGAGGAAGAGGAAGTCGACGTTGGCCGTGATGTCGGAGAGGACGGTGACCCGGGTCTGGGCGTGCGGGGCGATCTCCGCGAACTGCTCCGCGTCGAAGGACTCCGGGGCCCACGGGGCGAACGGGGCCCTCAGCCAGGGGCCGCAGGCCTCGGTGAACGCCTTCACGTCCATCTTGCGGATGTGCTCGGCGTTGATGTGCTCGCACTTCTTCAGGTCGAAGCGCGCCGGGTTCGCGTTGACGTCCGCGATGTCGAACGCGGCCACCATCTCCTCGACCGAGAAGATGTCCCGGTCCTCGGCGATGGACCAGCCCAGCAGGGAGAGGTAGTTGAGCAGGCCCTCGGGCAGGAAGCCGCGCTCGCGGTAGAGGTTCAGGGACGCCTGCGGGTCGCGCTTGGAAAGCTTCTTGTTGCCCTCCCCCATGACGTACGGGAGGTGGCCGAAGGCGGGGGTTCCCTTGGCGATGCCCAGCTCGATGAGCGCCTTGTAGAGGGCGAGCTGACGCGGGGTCGAGGAGAGCAGGTCCTCGCCGCGCAGGACGTGGGTGATCTCCATCAGCGCGTCGTCGACCGGGTTGACCAGCGTGTAGAGCGGGGCGCCGTTGGCGCGGACGATGCCGTAGTCCGGCACGTTCTCCGGCTGGAAGGTCAGCTCGCCGCGGACCAGGTCGGTGAAGGTGAGCGGCTCGTCGGGCATCCGGAAGCGGACGATGGAGGTGCGGCCCTCGGTCTCGTACGCGGCGGTCTGCTCGGCGGTGAGCTCGCGGCAGTGACCGTCGTAGCCGGAGGGCCTGCCGGCGGCGCGGGCGGCGTCGCGGCGGCTGTCGAGCTCCTCGGTGGTGCAGTAGCAGTGGTAGGCGTACCCGCCCGCCAGGAGCTTCTCGGCGACGTCCTTGTAGATGTCCATCCGCTGTGACTGGCGGTACGGGGCGTGCGGGCCGCCGACCTCGGGGCCCTCGTCCCAGTCGAAGCCGAGCCAGCGCATCGAGTCCAGGAGCTGGTTGTAGGACTCCTCGGAGTCCCGGGCGGCGTCGGTGTCCTCGATGCGGAAGACCAGGGTGCCGCCGTGGTGCCGGGCGAAGGCCCAGTTGAACAGGGCGGTGCGGACCAGACCCACGTGCGGGTTGCCGGTCGGGGAGGGGCAGAAACGTACACGAGGGGGTGTCCCCTGCCCGAACGGGGCCGAGAGCTTGGGGGAGGGTGCGTTAGCCACGCTTGATCACCTTGTTGGTGAGAGTGCCGATGCCTTCGATGGTGACGGCGACCTCGTCGCCGACGTGGAGGGGGCCGACCCCTGCCGGGGTGCCGGTGAGGATCACGTCGCCCGGAAGCAGCGTCATGGCTTCCGTGATGTGGACGACCAGGTCCTCGATCGAGCGGATCATGTCGCTCGTCCGGCCGAGTTGTCGTTGCTCGCCGTTGACCGTGGCCTGGATGGTCAGGTCACCGGGGTCGAGGTCGGTCTCCACCCAGGGGCCGAGCGGGCAGGACGTGTCGAAGCCCTTGGCACGGGCCCACTGCTTCTCGCGCTTCTGGGCGTCGCGGGCGGTGACGTCGTTGGCGCAGGTGTAGCCGAAAACGACGTCCTTGACGCGCTCGCGCGGCACTTCCCGGCACATGCGGCCGATGACCACGGCGAGTTCCGCCTCGTGGTGCAGCTCGTTCGAGAAGGAGGGGTACTCGATGGCGTCGCCGGAGCCGATCACGGAGGTGGTGGGCTTGAAGAAGGCGACAGGGACGTCCGGCACCTCGTTGCCGAGCTCCTTGGCGTGCTCCGCGTAGTTGCGGCCGATGGCCACGACCTTGTTGGGGAGCACGGGCGGCAGGAGGCGGACCTTGCTCAGCGGGACCTTGGTGCCGGAGAGCTCGAACTCCGCGTACGGAATGCCCTTGATGATGTCGAGGACGAGACCGTCGGGCCCGTCGCCCTCCACGGCGCCGAAGGCGACATTGCCGTCGATGGAGAACCTGGCGATGCGCACGGGATGCTGTCGCCCCTCACTTGCTGGCTGACTGAAGACTGACGCTCCAGGCTAACGCCTCGCCCTGCGGGTTCCGCCCGAAAGCGGGCACGGCCCGGCGCGCGTGGAGGCGCCGGACGCCACCGGTGGAGAGGCGTCGCGGGAGGGGGCGGTCCGCGGCGTCCTACTCGGCGGGCGCGGCGGGGGCCGGAATCTCCATGAGGATGGTGCGACGGGGGTTGGCCGTCTGCGCGGGCAGTTCGACGCGGTGCTCCGGCCGCTCCGTCGTCCGCAGTTGACCGGCGTCGTCGAGGTGCGCCAGCGTGGTACGGCGGGGGTTGGCGATGTTGTGGAACATCTTCGTCGTCTTCATCTGCCGTTCGGACCCTGTCGGTGCGGGCGCCGCCCGGAGGGGCGCCGGTTGTCGGATTTGCCATCCCTGTAAAGCGTCAGGCTAAACATCGGATTCCCCCGCGCGGACCGGATGAGACGGCGATCATCATGTGAGTTTGCTCACCCATGCGCGAACAAATCACCCATTTCGGACGCAGGGTCGCCTCGGGCATAACGGACATTACGTAACTGAATCAACCATTCCGCTCCTGATCATGTCGACTGGGACACCCTTCGCCTCCTGCCGATCAGTACGCAATATTCCGTTTTGTCCATGACCAAGCTCCACCGCTTGTTACTTAACGGTCACAAAGTGTCACTCGGGTCACGGCCAGGCACGGGGCCCTTGTTGGAGATCCGGCACTGTGCTGGAATTCCACGCACCGCCGCGGGTTTCGTACCGGCGCGCAGGGGGCGCAACGCAGCGCCGAGTGGCGGCGGAAAGGGGAAGTGCGCCGGTCACTCACGACCACCAGGGGCAGATACGACGCCCCACGACGCCGACACCGTCCCACCCGCCTCCACGCGGAGGGACGCCTGGTCCAGAGGTTGCGACGCTAGTGCAGGGACGTTTCAAGAGGGATGGCAACGGGTCTCCCCAGGCCCGCCAGGGCCGAGGGGAAGCCGCGGCGGAGCAGGAGCCGCACGGCGGGACCGACCGCGGCTCCTCGCCCCAGCACGCCCAGAACCCCGGACCGGCCGGTGACGGCGACGACCGCTCCCGCCGCCCCGGTGACGCCGCCGACGCAGGTGCCGAGCCGCACGCGTCGGCCAAGCCCCAGGACCCCGTCGGCGCGGGCTCGCGGATGGCGCTGCGCAACTGGCGCATCAGCACGCGTCTGGTCTCGCTGCTCGCCCTGCCCGTGGTCGCGGCGACCACGCTCGGCGGTCTGCGGATCAACGAGTCCATGAACGACATGCAGCAGCTGGACCACATGCAGCTGCTCACCCAGCTGACCAAGCAGGCGACCTCGCTCGCCCAGGCGCTCCAGGTGGAGCGCGACAGCTCGGCCGGCCCGCTGTCCAACGGCGCGAAGCCCGAGGACTACAAGGTCAAGGCTCCCCGCGACAAGACGGACCAGGCACAGGCCGCCTTCCTCAACGCGACGGCGACGATCGGCGATCCCTCCGGCGACGACGCGCTGCAGGGCATCTACTCCAGCGTCAGTCAGATCGCCAGCCAGCTCGGCGACATCCGCGAGATCCGTAAGTCCGCGTATGCCAAGGGCACCCCGGGCATGCAGACCGTCGACCAGTACAGCCAGCTGATCACCTCGCTGCTGAGCCTGTCGCAGGACATGGCGCAGGCGACCAGCAACTCGGAGATGATCAAGCGGACCCGGGCGCTGGCGGCCTTCTCCTCCGCGAAGGAGTACGCCTCGGTCCAGCGGGCGATCATCGCCGCCTCGCTGACCGTCGGCGACAAGCAGCAGCCGCACCTCGACCCGAACGACCAGCAGTTCGGCCGCGCCGCACAGCGCAAGGAGACCGCTGCACGCCGCGCCTTCACCTCGGTCTACGGGGCCACGGGCAACAACCCCGACGATCTGACCGCCACCCTGGAGGAGGGCAACCCGGAGATCAAGGCCGCCGACACCTACGCGAAGAAGGTGCTGGACAGCCCCTCCGGACTGGACGGCGTGACGCAGCGCTCGTACATGGACTGGTACGACCAGAGCTCCACCAAGATCCAGGCCATGACGACCATCGAGCAGACCCTGCTCAGCGAGATGGAGGGCAAGGCCCGCGAGCTGCGCGACGAGTCGAAGCGCGAAGCGATCATCAGCGGTGCGCTCATCCTGCTCGTGCTCGGTGTCTCGCTGGTCGGCGCGTTCGTCGTCGCCCGGTCCATGATCCGCTCGCTGCGGCGGCTCCAGGACACGGCGACCCGGGTCGCGCAGGACCGTCTGCCCGAGCTCGTCAAGCAGCTCTCCGAGGCCGACCCGCAGGACGTCGACACCTCCGTCGAGTCGGTCGGTGTGCACTCCCGGGACGAGATCGGCCAGGTGGCCGCGGCCTTCGACGACGTGCACCGCGAGGCCGTCCGGCTCGCCGCCGAACAGGCCCTCCTCCGGGGCAACGTCAACGCGATGTTCACCAACCTCTCGCGCCGCAGCCAGGGCCTCATCCAGCGCCAGCTCTCGCTCATCTCCGAGCTGGAGTCGCGCGAGGCCGACCCGGACCAGCTGTCCTCGCTCTTCAAGCTCGACCACCTCGCGACCCGTATGCGCCGCAACGGCGAGAACCTCCTCGTCCTCGCGGGCGAGGAGCCGGGGCGTCGCTGGACGCGCCCCGTCCCGCTGGTCGACGTGCTCCGCGCCGCCGCCTCCGAGGTGGAGCAGTACGAGCGCATCGAACTGGCGGCGGTGCCCGCCACCGAGGTCGCGGGCCGGGTCGTCAACGACCTCGTGCACCTGCTCGCCGAGCTGCTGGAGAACGCCACGTCGTTCTCCTCGCCGCAGACCAAGGTCCGGGTCACCGGTCACGCGCTGCCCGACGGCCGGGTGCTGGTCGAGATCCACGACACCGGCATCGGCCTCTCCCCCGAGGACCTCGCCGCGATCAACGAGCGGCTCGCCTCGCCGCCCACCGTGGACGTCTCGGTCTCCCGGCGCATGGGTCTGTTCGTGGTCGGCCGGCTGTCGCTGCGTCACGGCATCCGGATCCAGCTGCGGCCCTCCGACTCCGGTGGTACGACCGCGCTCGTCATGCTGCCCGTCGAGGTGGCGCACGGCGGCGGTCGGCCGGCCCCCAAGCAGGGGCCGGGTCAGCAGTCCGGCGCCCCGGGCGGGCCGCTCGGCGCGGGCGGCAACGCGGGAGCCCCGGGCGGTTCCCGTCCCGGCCCCGGCGGCGCCCCGGCGGGCCGGCTCGAACCGGGCCAGGGCGGCGCCCGCGGCCAGGTCGGCGCGGGCTCCGGTCCGCGCGCCGCACTGCCGACGCGTGACGGCGGTGTCCGCCGGTCGCCCGACGAGCAGGATCAGCAGGACCGGCAGAACGCGGGCTTCCAGTCCACCGGGATGCCCGACGGCGGTGCGCGGGACCTTCCGCGCACGGCGTCGACGCGTCAGGGCGGCGGCCTGGCCGGTGCCTTCGGCAACGGTGCCCGGCTCGGTGCCCGTAACCAGGGCGCCGGTAACGGACGTACCGACGCGACCGGCCCCGACCTGTTCAGCGAGAACCGCCAGGGCCGCCAGAACCCGAACGACCCGCAGGGCCGTGCGGTCGGCCCCGCCCCGTGGCAGGCGCCGCAGGCCCCGCAGCCCCAGCAGGCCCCGCAGGGACCTGGTGTCTTCCAGCAGCCCGGCGGTCCGGTCGATCCCGGCCGTCAGCTGCCCCCGGTCGGCGGCCCGCGTGCCGAGCTGCCCGGCGGCAATCCCCTGCCGCAGCGTCCGCAGACCGCCGGCTGGGGCGCCGAGGAGCAGTCCGTACCGGGGCTCACTGCGCCGGACGCCCCGCGCGGTCACGAGGAGCACGAGGCCACCGGCCAGTTCCAGCTCCCGGTGAACCCGCAGTTCGCGCCGCAGCCGTACCTGGACGACGACCGGCAGGGACCCGGTGCCACCGCCGAGTTCGCCCGCCCCGACTTCTCCGCCCCCGCGCCGCAGACCCCGTCGCAGGACGGTTCGCCGCTGGACGGGCCGTCGCAGGGTGGTTCGCCGTTCGGCGGTTCGCCGCTGGGCGGACCGCCGCAGGACCCGGCGAGCACCGCGCAGTTCGCCCGCCCCGACTTCGGCCAGCCGCGGCCGGCGCCGGACCAGGGCCTGCCTGCACCGCACCAGCGGGGCCGCGGCGACGAGGACTTCGGTGCCCCGCGTCCGCCCGTCGGCGAGGCGCAGTACCACCCGGTCCCGCCGCGACAGCAGCCCGAGGCGCTGCCGCCGGTGCCCGGCCCGGGAGACGGCCGCACGCCGTTGTACGACACCCTGGAGACGAACTGGTTCCACGGCCCGCAGCAGGGCGGTCAGCAGCCGCCCGCCGAGCCGCAGGCGCCCGCCTCCTCCCAGCAGCCGGCCCACGAGGAGCGTCACGCTCCCGAGGCGCCGCGCCACGACGGAGGCGAACCGGGCTCCACCACAAGCTCCTGGCGCCCCTCGCCGAACGACGAACTCGTCCGGCAGGCGGAGCGGGCCAAGAAGCCCGCGGCAGGCGGAGTCACCACTTCCGGACTGCCTCGCCGGGTCCCACGCGCGAACCTGGTTCCGGGCACCGCCCAACAACAGAACCACCAGTCCGGTCCTCAGGTGTCGCGCGCGCCCGATGATGTGCGCGGGCGGTTGACCAATCTCCGCCGGGGCATCCAGCAGGGACGGCAGGCCAACGGCCAGTCGACCGGCAGCTTCCCACTCGGCCCCACTCACCAGCAGGAGCGTTAGTTGAGCCCGATGAGTCAGGCCGCACAGAATCTGAACTGGTTGATCACCAACTTCGTGGACAACACCCCCGGGGTGTCGCACACGGTGGTGGTCTCCGCCGACGGACTCCTGCTGGCCATGTCCGAAGGATTCCCGCGCGACCGCGCCGACCAGTTGGCGGCCGTCGCCTCCGGGCTGACCTCGCTGACCGCGGGCGCCTCCCGGATCTTCGAGGGCGGCGCCGTCAGCCAGACCGTGGTGGAGATGGAACGCGGGTTCCTCTTCCTCATGTCCATCTCCGACGGCTCCTCACTGGCCGTGCTCGCCCACCCGGAGGCCGACATCGGTCTGGTCGGGTACGAGATGGCCCTTCTCGTCGACCGTGCGGGCACCGTCCTCACCCCGGACCTCCGGGCCGAACTCCAAGGCAGCCTGCTCCACTAGGCGGCCGCGGATCGATGACAGACTCGATCGCGCAATACCCTCGTCCCAGCCCGCCCGGCCGCCTAGAGCCCCCACCGGCCCCTTCAGACGGCAAAGCCGACACCCTGCTGTCACGCCCGGAGGATTCATGACCCCGCCACCCGCCTCATCCGATCCGTACGGCGCACTGCACCACGCGTCGTACGACGGTGAAGGCGACCAGCCGTTGGTCCGCCCCTATGCCATGACCGGCGGCCGGACCCGGCCCCGCTACCAGCTCGCCATAGAGGCCCTGGTCTCCACCACGGCCGACCCCGCGCACATGGCGACGCTGCTCCCCGAGCACCAGCGGATCTGCCATCTGTGCCGCGAGGTCAAGTCGGTGGCCGAGGTGTCGGCGCTGCTGTCGATGCCGCTCGGTGTGGCCCGGATTCTCGTCGCGGACCTGGCGGAAGCCGGCATGGTGGCCATCCACCAGCCGGGCAATGGAGAGGCCGGCGGCGCGCCGGATGTGACACTGCTCGAAAGGGTGCTCAGTGGACTTCGCAAGCTCTAGTGGCGGTGCGGCCCGGGCCACCACCTCGGCGAAGATCGTGGTGGCGGGGGGCTTCGGCGTGGGCAAGACCACGTTCGTCGGTGCCGTCTCGGAGATCAACCCGTTGCGCACCGAGGCCGTGATGACGTCCGCCTCCGCGGGCATCGACGACCTGACGCACACCGGCGGAAAGACGACGACGACCGTCGCGATGGACTTCGGCCGTATCACGCTGGACCAGGACCTGATCCTGTACCTGTTCGGCACCCCCGGACAGGACCGCTTCTGGTTCATGTGGGACGACCTGGTCCGCGGCGCCATCGGCGCCGTCGTCCTCGTCGACACCCGCCGCCTCGCCGACTGCTTCCCCGCCGTCGACTACTTCGAGAACAGCGGCCTCCCCTTCGTCATCGCCCTCAACGGCTTCGACGGACACCAGCCCTACACCCCCGACGAGGTCCGCGAAGCACTCCAGATCGGACCCGACACCCCGATCATCACGACGGACGCCCGCCACCGCGCGGACGCCAAGAGCGGTCTGATCACTCTCGTCGAGCACGCGCTGATGGCACGACTCAAGTAGGCGCAAGTCGGTATTGTCATACGGAAGTTGCCGTACCATCCCAGGGGCGGGCTGTGTCCTTTGACACGATCCGCCCCCATGTTCATAACGTTTCGACAGAGAATTGCCACCGCGATCGGCACCCGATGCGTTCAATCGGTGCCGCTGCGCTCACACGAGCCCCGCCTTTTGGCGGGGCTCGCTCTTTATGCCCGTTTTATCCGAGGCTTGGACCACTCGGAATGGCTGATTCCGACTGTTTGGAACGCGACCGGTCCCCATGCTGGAATTCGACGGACTTCTGAGTAGTACGACCCTGAACGAAATACGGCACACCGCAGGTGCCGACGCCGAGAGGTTATTGGTCGAGTGAGGCGAAGCAAGGAGGGCTCCGCGGCGCAGCCCGAACGGGGCAACTTCACCCCGTCGCCGCGCGCCGCGGCGCCGCCCGTCCATGCGTCCGGGACGAACGTGTCCGGTGGCAGCACCAGCCGACTGGCGCCGCGCAACTGGCGGGTGCCCACCCGGCTGAACGCGATCCTCCTCATCCCGGTGGCGGTCGGCCTCGTCATGGGCGGCTTCCAGGTGAAGGGGTCGATCGACACCTGGCGGGAGGCACAGGACGCCGAGAGGACCGCGCTGATCGTCCGCGCGGCCTCCGACTACGGTCAGGCACTTCTCGACGAGCGCGATCTGTCCGCCCGCCCCCTGCTGTCGAACAACCGCCAGGACGCCGTGATCGGGCAGGTCCGGTCCGCCACCGACGCCGCCGCCGCCGCGTTCGGCAGGGCCGTGAAGGACATGCCGCGGAAGAAGGGGCTGGAGCGGCGTCTTCAGCTGTTGCGGCTGGAGGAGCCCAAGCTCCCCGAACTGCGCCGCGCCGCCTACGCCGAGGGCATGGACCCGGTGAAGACGGAGGAGGGCTACGTCCAGGTGCAGCACTCCCTGATGGAGTTCTGCAACGAACTGGGCCTGGGCACCGGCAACGTCACCAGCTACGGCCGTACGGTCTACGCGCTCGAACTGGCCAAGGCTGCAGAATCGCTTCAGCGCTCCATCGGCATGCACCTGCTGGTACGCCCCAGCCAGGAGCGCGCCACGTTCGACGCCCAGGTCAAGGCGTTCGGCTCGTACAACTATCTGGAGCAGATCGCGCTCAACGAGTTCGTCTCCGGCGGCACGGAGGCCGACGCGAGGCGCCTGGAGCAGGTCATGAAGGCGCAGGCGGCGGTCGGCGCGAAGGAACTGCGGAGGGTCAAGGACCAGGCCGACGCGGCGGGCACGCCGTTCGTCGCGCCGCCCAGCGTCGACGGCTCGGTCTTCGACGGCATGGCCCAGCAGATCGCGCAGGGCACGTCCCCCCAGAAGCTTGCCGCGAAGGGCATCACCCCCGAGACCTGGATGTCGGCCGCCACCGCCAAGTTCGACGGCTACACCACGGTCGAGAACGAGCTCGTCGACAAGGCGGTGGCCGAGGCCGCGGACATCTCCTCCGGCGCCCGGACCGACGCGATCGTCAACGCCGCCGTCGTGCTGGTCGCGCTGCTGGCCGCCTTCGTCCTCGCCGGGCTCATGGCCCGGCAGATGAGCCGTTCGATGCGCGAACTGCGCACCGCCGCGTTCGGGATCGCCGAGCAGCGGCTGCCCACCCTGGTCGACCAGCTCTCCAGGAACGATCCGGGCCTGGTCGACACCCGTGTCCGGCCGATCCCGGTCAACAGCCGGGACGAGATCGGCGAGGTCGCCCGCGCCTTCGACCAGGTGCACCGCGAGGCGGTCCGGCTGGCGGGCGAGCAGGCCATGCTGCGGGGCAACGTCAACGCGATCTTCGCCAACCTCTCGCGCCGCAACCAGTCGTTGATCGAGGGACAGCTGACCCTCATCACCGACCTGGAGAACAACGAGGCCGACCCGGACCAGCTGGAGAACCTGTTCCGGCTGGACCACCTGGCCACCCGGATGCGCCGCAACGGCGAGAACCTCCTGGTCCTGGCGGGCGAGGAACCCGGCCGCCGGTGGAACGAGCCGGTCCCGCTGGTCGATGTGTTGCGGGCCGCCGCCTCCGAGGTGGAGTCGTACGAGCGCGTCGAGATCTCCGGCGTGCCGGAGACCGACATCCACGGCCAGGCCGTCACCGACCTGGTGCATCTGCTGGCCGAGCTGCTGGAGAACGCCACCATGTTCTCCTCGCCGCAGACCAAGGTGCGGGTCACCGCGACCCGGCTGCCCGACAGCCGCGTGGTGATCGAGATCCACGACAAGGGCATCGGTCTCACCGCCGAGGACTTCGCCGACATCAATCACCGGCTGGCCAACCCGCCGACGGTGGACGCCGCGGTGTCGCAGCGGATGGGCCTGTTCGTGGTCGGCCGTCTCTCCGACCGGCACGGCATCCGGGTCCAGCTCCGCCCCTCCGGCGAGCAGGCCGGCACCACCTCGCTGGTCATGCTGCCGAACTCGATCACCCATGGCGGCGGCGGCGAACCGGACGTCTCCCAGGACGACTTCACCGTCTCCTCGATGATTCCGCAGCAGCAGCAGACACCGGAACGTCCCGTCGCCCACCCCCGGACGCCCACGGCCGCCGACCTCGGCTTCGACGACTCGCGCTACGAGCAGCCGTCGTCCGGCGCCCCGCGGACGGACCCGGTGGACCGCTCGCCGCTGCGCGACGGACCCGGGGCCGCCCGGGACAGCCGGACGGCCGACGACCGGCCGCGGTTCACGCGGGAGCCGTACGCGGCGGACCCGGGCGCCGGGGCCGGCGACGGGTACGCCCCGAACGGATGGACCGGAAACGGATACCCGGCGGACGGACACGTCCCCGGAGGACACGTCCCCGACGGATACGTTCCCGACGGATACGTTCCCGACGGATACGTTCCCGACGGACACAGCGGGAACGGGTACCCGGCAGCGGGGTACGCCGGAAACGGCCACACCCCCGAACCGCGGCAGGAGCCGTACGGGCAGGGGTCCTACGGGCAGGAGTACGGGCAGGAACCGTACGGACAGGGGTCGTACGAACAGGGGTCGTACGGGCAGGAACCGTACGGGCAGGAACCGTACGCGGGCGGCTTCGCCGCCTGGTCCGGTGACGGCACCCCCGGCGGGCAGCCCGCCGCCACCGACCGGGACGGGTACCGGGAGACGCACGGACCGTCGTCCCCGGCGGAGGCGGAATCCGCCCCGAGCGCGCCCGCCGAAGCACCGGAAAGCGTAGGCTTCGACCGTCCGGGCCCCACCCCGAACTCCGGTCACGAGCTGACCGACGCCGGTCTGCCGCGCCGGGGCGGCCAGCAGCACTGGCAGCCCAACGGCCGCGGCAGCAACCGGCCTTCAGCCGCGCAACACCGGCCGCAGCAGCAGACGGAGGAACTGCCGCCGCAGCAGCAGTCGCCCGCGCCGCAGGACGGGGACGGCTCCGGCGACTGGCGTTCGACGAACGACGAGCGCTGGGAGCGGGCCGAGAAGCTCCGGGACCCGAAGGCGGGCGGGATCACCCCGTCCGGACTTCCCCGGCGGGTACCCAAGGCCAATCTGGTCGAGGGCACGGCGGAGCAGACCCCGCAGGGCGGGCCTCAGGTCTCCCGCGCCCCCGAGGACGTCCGCGGCAGGTTGAGCAACCTGCGGCGGGGCGTGCTGAGGGGACGTAACGCGGGTGCGGACACAAGTAACACCTACAACCAGGAGCGTTAGTGTGAGCCCGATGAGCCAGGCGGCGCAGAATCTGAACTGGTTGATCACCAACTTCGTGGACAACACCCCCGGGGTGTCGCACACGGTGGTGGTCTCCGCCGACGGACTCCTGCTGGCCATGTCCGAGGGATTCCCGCGCGACCGCGCCGACCAGTTGGCGGCCGTCGCCTCCGGGCTGACCTCGCTGACCGCGGGCGCCTCCCGGATCTTCGAGGGCGGCGCCGTGAACCAGACCGTGGTGGAGATGGAACGCGGGTTCCTCTTCCTCATGTCCATCTCCGACGGCTCCTCACTGGCCGTGCTCGCCCACCCGGAGGCCGACATCGGTCTGGTCGGGTACGAGATGGCCCTTCTCGTCGACCGTGCGGGCAGCGTCCTCACCCCGGACCTCCGGGCCGAATTGCAAGGAAGTCTTCTTAACTAGTAAACGGACAGTGCGTTTCTCGCCACCGCGCCATACAGTGCGGTGGCGCGGACCCACCGGGAGCGGGACCGGCAGGCGGAGGAGGAATCGTGACAACACCCCCAGACGGGCACCGGTACAACGGTGGCCAGAACGCACCGGGTGAGCACGGGGACAACCGTTTCAACTTCCCCTCCGCACCCAGCGGACAGGGCTTCCAGCAGCCGTACCGGCCCTATCAGCAGCAGCAGCCGCAGGGGCCCGGCCGGTCCCCGCGACGGCCGCACCGCTACGACCCGCCCCGCTCCCCCGGCATCCAGCCCGTACCACCGCGGCAGGCTCCCGAGCCCGCCGCTCCCGGCGCCCACAATCCACTGGTCCGTCCGTACGCCATGACCGGCGGCCGGACCCGACCGCGCTACCAACTCGCGATTGAGGCGTTGGTCAGTACCACGGCCGATCCGTCCCAACTGCAAGGGCAGTTGCCCGAGCATCAGCGGATCTGCCGGTTGTGCTTCGAGATCAAGTCGGTCGCCGAGATTTCGGCACTGCTCTCGATCCCGCTCGGCGTCGCCCGGATCCTCGTAGCCGACCTGGCAGAGGCCGGACTCGTCGCCATCCATCAGCCCGGCGGCGACGAGTCCGCCGGGGGCCAGCCAGATGTGACACTGCTCGAAAGGGTGCTCAGTGGACTTCGCAAGCTCTAGCGGCGGAGCAGCCCGCTCCACTACCTCGGCGAAGATCGTGGTGGCAGGGGGCTTCGGCGTGGGTAAGACCACGTTCGTCGGTGCCGTCTCGGAGATCAACCCGCTGCGCACCGAAGCCGTGATGACGTCCGCCTCCGCGGGCATCGACGACCTCACACACACCGGGGACAAGACCACCACGACGGTGGCGATGGACTTCGGCCGCATCACGCTGGACCAGGACCTGATCCTGTACCTGTTCGGCACCCCCGGACAGGACCGCTTCTGGTTCATGTGGGACGACCTGGTCCGCGGCGCCATCGGCGCCGTCGTCCTCGTCGACACCCGCCGCCTCGCCGACTGCTTCCCCGCCGTCGACTACTTCGAGAACAGCGGCCTCCCCTTCGTCATCGCCCTCAACGGCTTCGACGGACACCAGCCCTACACCCCCGACGAGGTCCGCGAAGCACTCCAGATCGGACCCGACACCCCGATTCTCACCACGGACGCCCGCCACCGCACGGACGCCAAGAGCGCGCTGATCACCCTCGTCGAGCACGCGCTCATGGCACGACTGCGGTAGGGAGCCCCGCACCGGGCCGTACGGGCCCTTCGCGCCCTGCCCTCACGGGGGCGGGGCGCGAAGGGCCCGTACGGGCCTCGGTGGCCCCGTGACGCGCCGATGCCCCGCACTCCCGAGGAGTGCGGGGCATCGTGTGTCTCCGGTGCCGGTCAGCCCTGCCAGGAGTGCGGGGCGCGGAAGCCGGGGGTGCGCTCCAGGCGGCGCCATCCGGCGGTGCTGCGGCCGCGGTGGGCGGGGGTCGCGGCGGGCTGGGCGGCGGCGCGGGCGAGCAGCACGGCGGTTATCGCGGCAAGCTCCTCGGGGTCGGCGAGACCCTTCTCGACGCGCAGCACGGACTCGGTGGCAGTGCTCATGGGTGGTTCTCCGTCTTCTCGACAGGTGCTGGTCGGCAGGTCTTCTCGGCGGGTGCGCGGACGGGGCGGGTACACGGCCGGCACCGTCACGGGACTACTGCGGTGGGTTCCCGTGCTTGCGGGACGGCAGATCGGCGTGCTTGGTGCGGAGCATGGCGAGCGAGGCGATCAGCACCTCGCGGGTCTCGGCCGGGTCGATGACGTCGTCGACGAGGCCGCGCTCCGCGGCGTAGTACGGGTGCATCAGTTCGGCCTTGTACTCCTTGACCATGCGGGTCCGCATGGCCTCCGGGTCCTCGGCGTCGGCGATCTGCCGGCGGAAGATGACGTTGGCGGCGCCCTCCGCGCCCATCACGGCGATCTCGTTGGTCGGCCAGGCGTACGTCAGGTCGGCACCGATGGACTGGCTGTCCATCACGATGTACGCACCGCCGTAGGCCTTGCGCAGGATCAGCGAGATCCTCGGCACGGTGGCGTTGCAGTACGCGTAGAGCAGCTTCGCTCCGTGCCGAATGATTCCACCGTGCTCCTGGTCGACGCCGGGCAGGAAGCCGGGTACGTCCAGAAGAGTGATGATGGGGATGTTGAACGCGTCACACATCTGGACGAATCGGGCCGCCTTCTCCGACGCCTCGATGTCCAGGACGCCCGCCAGGACCTGCGGCTGGTTGGCCACGATCCCGACCACCTGGCCGTCCATGCGGGCCAGGGCGCAGACGATGTTGCGTGCCCAGCGCTCGTGGATCTCCAGGTAGTCGCCGTCGTCGACGAGTTCCTCGATGACCTTGTGCATGTCGTACGGGCGGTTGCCGTCGGCCGGGACCAGGTCCAGCAGCACATCGCCACGCCGGTCGGCCGGGTCGTCGCCCGCCACGTTCGGCGGGTTCTCCCGGTTGTTGGACGGCAGCATCCCGAGGAGGTACCGGACCTCGGCGATGCAGGTCTCCTCGTCGTCGTACGCGAAGTGGCACACGCCCGAGGTCTCGGCGTGCACGTCCGCGCCGCCCAGCCCGTTCTGGGTGATCTCCTCGCCCGTGACGGCCTTCACGACGTCCGGGCCGGTGATGAACATCTGCGAGGTGTCGCGGACCATGAAGACGAAGTCGGTGAGCGCCGGGGAGTAGGCGGCGCCGCCCGCGCACGGGCCGAGCATCACGCTGATCTGCGGGATGACGCCGGACGCCTTGGTGTTGCGCTGGAAGATCCCGCCGTATCCGGCGAGCGCGCTGACGCCCTCCTGGATGCGCGCGCCGGCGCCGTCGTTCAGCGACACCAGCGGGGCACCGGCCGCGATGGCCATGTCCATGATCTTGTGGATCTTGGTGGCGTGGGCCTCGCCCAGCGCTCCGCCGAAGATCCGGAAGTCGTGCGCGTAGACGAAGACCGTGCGGCCGTCGACCGTGCCCCAGCCGGTGATGACACCGTCCGTGTGCGGCTTCTTCTGCTCCAGGCCGAAACCGGTCGCCCGGTGCCGCCGCAACTGCTCGACCTCCCGGAACGAGCCCGGGTCGACCAGCAACTCGATGCGCTCGCGCGCCGTCAGCTTGCCCTTGGCGTGCTGCGCCTCGGTCGCCCGGTCACTGGGTCCGCGCCGTGCCTGCTCGCGCAGCGCCAGCAGCTCGGCCACACGGCCACGGGTGTCACTCGGCTCGCCCGGGGTTTCGTCCACAACGGTCATGCACCGACCCTACGAACCCCGGCAAGCAAATCCCGCCGTCGACTCCGTACAGTCTCCTGCCCCGTTTCCTGGCGGAGCCTGACAGTGCGACGACGGCATGCAGGCGAAGTACCAGCTTCTGCCGCCCTGTCCTTATAGGAACCCGACAAGGGGGTCACTGGGGTCTGCTGCACACCCCTGTCAGCCTCGGGGTGTGGTCCGATTGGGTGTCCTGGACCTTCTGGACGTCCGCGAGCCGGTCGTGCACCGGTGCCTCGGGGTGGGCGATGGTCAGCAGGACCGCCTCGTAGAAGGCGTCCCGCACGGCGGCCGGCATGACGTCGGAGGCGTCCAGGCAGAGCGGCAGCCGGTGGTCGGTGAGCCGGCCGGCGATCTGCTGGTCGACCGCCGCGTCCTTGGTGTGCACGGCGGAGTTCGGTGAGAATACCCCGGCCTTGCGGCCCCACTCCTCCTGGGCCCGACGGGAGGTCAGTCTCCTGAGCAGGTCGTGGGCCTGCTCGGACCGGCCGAAGAGGGCGGCGAAGTCCGCGGACACCTCGCGCCCCTTGGCCGGGGCGCCGCCCGGGAGCAGCCGCGCGGAGTCCGTGAAGGCGGCCCGGTCCTTCAGGTCCCCGTAGAACGACCGGGCGAACGAGCCCTGGTGTTCCAGGTCGCAGCCGCCCTGGAACAGCAGCCCGTGCCCGCCGGGCGGGCCCCGGTGGTCGGAGAGCAGGGCCCGGCTCGCGGCGTCCGGGTCCTGGGCCAGCAGCCCGGCCCACAGCTTCCAGGCGTTGACCACCGGGGGGTCGGTCCACTTCAGGTCGCCGGTGGCCCACCGCTCGTACAGCACCGGGCCCGCCGTCTGGAGGATGAGGTCCTCGATCCAGTCGCTGCCGGGCCACCCGGACGCCCCGTCGTCACCCATGCCGATGCACCAGGAGGTGAGCGGCGCCGGGGAGGAGGGCGGGGGGCGGTCCTCGCGGTACCAGACGATGCTCTTGAGGTCGGCCTTGAGCGGCACCCACAGGTCGTCGGCGACGCCCCGCGCCCCGGGCCGCCAGGGCCTGCCGTACTCCGCCGGGTCGTAGAGGCCGCGCAGGGACCGCAGCCGGTGCTCGGCGGCGTACTCGACGAGTTCCCCGACGCCGGGCAGGATCGCGATGTCGGGCGGGTTCCCTGCCTGCACCTCGGCGAGCAGGACCTCACGGGTGGCGGCGGTGCCCTGGTAGGTGTAGGGGATGCCGAGTCCGTCCAGGACGTCCTCGAACTGCCGCTCCTGGCCGTCGGTCCAGGGGCCGAGGATCGTCACCTTCGTCGGTCCGTCGCCGCTGCCGGGGGCCGCGAGTCCGCAGCCGGCCGCGGTGAGGAGCAGGGCGAGGACGAGCAGGACGGCCCGGGTCGGGGCGCGGGGTGTCATCCGGCCCTCCAGTAGTCGGCGTTGAGCCGCCTGCCGATGCCGACGGCGGGCAGCAGGACGATCAGGGCGCTGCCGCCGAGTGCCCCGTAGTAGGCCCAGTTCTGCCAGTCCCGGGCGGCCAGGTCGGCGCGGACACCCGTCGAGGTGTCGGTGACGTAGCGCTGGGCCTCGGCGAGGGCGCGGTGGTCGTGGGCGCGCCGGTCGATCCGGACGAGTCCCTCCCGGGCGGCGTCGAGCCGGTGCTGGGTCAGGGCGGTCGCCCACAGCGGGAGGACCGCCAGCCCGACCGTGATCACCAGCGAGACCAGCAGCCAGGGGTCGTGACTGCGTCCGCAGCGGGTGCGCAGCATCCGGAGCGCGGCCAGTGTGGTCAGGGCCATGGCGAGCAGGGCGGTCTCGGCGACGATCCATCCGGTGCGCCGGGCGGTGCCCATGGAGCTGATCGCCCCCACGCGTTCCGTCTGGTGCCGTTGGAGGACGTCGAGGCGTGGCACCACCCCGGTGCCCTCGCGTTCGAGGAGTCGCTCGGCCTCGGCGAACTTCTCCTGCTGCATCAGGTCGTCCGAGACGTACTTGACCGTGCCGGGGGTGATGGAGCTGCTGTACGAGGTGAGGACGCCGTTGACGGTTTCGAGCACCCCGCGCCCGCGGTCGCCG
The DNA here is from genome assembly GCF_043083325.1 of Streptomyces sp. NPDC014734. Classification (NCBI taxonomy): domain Bacteria; kingdom Bacillati; phylum Actinomycetota; class Actinomycetes; order Kitasatosporales; family Streptomycetaceae; genus Streptomyces; species Streptomyces sp. NPDC014734. The sequence continues at coordinate 150,652 of NZ_JBIBYN010000001.1, forward strand.
TCGATCTGCACGTCGGAGAGGCGGGAGAGGCCCTGGGAGGCCGCGGCGAGCTGGTTCTCGTAGCGGGCACCGGCGCCGACCACGCTGTCGATGTCCCGGTCGACGGAGTTCCGGGCCTCCTGGTGGGCGCGGAGCAGGGCGAGCTGGGTGGCTGCGACGCCCTGCACGGCCGGGGCGGCGCGGGTGCGCATCTCGTCGGCCGAGACCTGCACCTCGCGGTACGAGACGATCAGGGCGGCGGCCGCGACCGCGGCGAGCAGCAGCAGCGCGGCCAGGTACCGGTCCAGGAGCCGCCGGGTGCGGGAGCCGCCGCTGCGGCGGGAGCGCGGCGCGCCGCTCCGCCGGGCCGGCCGGGGCGTCACAGCCCGCTCCGGCACGCGATGCAGTACCGGGCGGCAGGTCCGGCCGGGTGCTCGCACACCGGGCAGCGGGCCGGCGGTCCGGCCGGGGCGTCGGGCGGCTGTCCCCGGTGCGCGGAGGCGGCGCCCAGCAGCCCGCGCCGGACGGTTCCCCGGTCGACGGTCGGCCCGATCCGGACCTGTCCCTCCCGCTCGTCGACGATCTCGACGACGTTGCGGACCTCCTCGGGGACCCAGGCGAGGCCGATCCTGGCGGCCAGCCGCAGGGCTTGTCCGAACTCCTCGGCCGCCTCGTCGGGCCGGTCGTGGTCGAGGGCCTCGTATCCGTGCTTGAGGGCGGTCCGGATCTCGGTGGAGGCGTTCATCACGTGGATGCTCCGGTGGGCGGCGCCGGACGGCCCGGTCGTGGCGGCGACGTGCGAGGGCAGCCAGCGGATCACGACGGGTTCGGTGACGGAACCGACGGAGACGGTGGCGAGCTGGAGCGGGACGCCCAGCGGGTCGTTGCCCGCGTCGGCCCGGAGGGTGAGGAGGTAGTCGCGGACGCCCGGCTCCCATCCGTGGGTGAGGAACTCCAGTCGGCGCGGGTCGTCCCGGTCCGCGGCGGGTGTGATCCGTTGCTGGTGCGGGGCGGTCTCGGTGAGGGTCGTCTCGCGCACCGCCGGACGCGCGGTGACGGTGAGGGGCAGGGTGGGGGTGCGGATTCTGCGCAGGCGGGCGAGCGTCCCGGTGACGGCGGGGGCGAACGCTTCGGGCGCGTGGGCGGCGCCGCCGTGCAGCCGCTCGACGACGGCGAGCAGCGGGGCCGGGTCCCAGGCGCCCTCCAGGGCGAGCACGTCGGCGGTGAAGTCGCCCTCGCAGCGGTCGAGTTCGGCTTCCAGCGGGCTGTTCTCGTCCTCCGGTCCGCCGTCGTCCCGGCCGACTCGGTCCGCCTCGTCGTCGCGGCCGGTCCCGTCGGTGATCAGCAGCAGGTGCCGCACGGGCTGCTCGCGGTCGGCGAACAGCTCCCGCGCGGCGGCGAGCCATCCGGCGCAGCCGCCCGGCCGTCGTCGGTCGGTCGCCCCGGCCCGTCCCCGGTGCCCGTCCGGGGGCCGGGCGTCGGCGGCGACGATCTGTCCGACGCTGAACGCGGCGCGGGGGCGGTCGTCCGGGTCGGCGACCGCCCAGGCGCCGCGCAGCGGGTAGCACCGGGAGGCGCCGCCGCCGAGGACGGTGTAGGTGAGCCCGTCGGGCAGCGCGTTCACGGCCCCGGCCAGTGCCGCGACGGCGTCGGCCCGGCGCGACGCGGCGACGTCCACAGCGATGACCAGGGCGATGTCGGTGGCGGGGATCCGGTCGCGCGGGCCGACGGCGACCGCCTCGACCCGCACATGGGCCTCGACCAGGACGTCCCGGCCCGGCGGGTACCGCTCCGGGACCTCGACGAGCAGTCCGGGTTCGAGGCCGGACTGGGGAGCGGCGCGCCTCATTCAACTGCCTCCAGGGGGTGCGGAGTCCGGGTCACGGGTCGGCGGGCGGTCGGCGGACGGTCGGTGAGCGGCCGCAGGAGAATCTGCGGACGGTCAGAGGAAGGTCTGCGGGCGGACCGCGTGCGAGAGGTCGATCAGTCGCTCGTGCTCGTCGGATCTCTGGCGCTGCCGGGCCAGCCAGCGGTAGCAGCGCTCCAGTTCGGCGCGGACCGCGCGTTCCCCGGGGACCGGCGGCGGGGGCAGGCCGCGCCATCGCCGCCCGCGCCGGGGGCGGCCTGCCGCGGCCCGTACCGCGTCGAGCTTCCATTCGAGCAGTTCGGTACGGAGCAGCCGGGCCGCCTCGTCGCCCGCCGCCACCCCGGCCGCCGCGCCGCCCCCGCCGAGCCGGACGGCTGCCAGAACGGCGTCGATGGCCCGGATTCCGGGCAGTGGCCGCCCGCCCGTCGCGAGCCGGGCGGCCCGGATGCGCAGGGCGGCGACGCGGGCGACGGCGTGGTCGCGCGACTCGTCGGGCACCTGGTCCAGCACCGCGACCGCCCCCTCCCGGTCGCCACGGGCCAGGGCGAGCCGGGCCAGGCCCAGCGCGGCGCCGACGTGCGAGGGGTTGCGGGCGTGCACGGCCCGGAAGAGTTCGTATGCCGAGGGGGCGGCGCCGGGCGGGCGGTCCGGGCCGAGTTGTTCGGCGACATAGGCGAGTGCGAGCTTCGCCGCGTACTCGCCGGGCAGCGCCCGGTGCACGGCCGCGAAGTGTTCCAGGGCGGCCTCCAGCATCCGGGGCCGGTCGTCGAGCACGTCGGCGCTGCGCAGGGCGACCAGGCCCCAGTGCCAGCGCAGCCGCCACTGCCGCACCGGTCCGGGTCCCGGTATGGCGTTCGCCTCCTCGACCTGGGCGCGTGCCCCGGCCAGCGCGTCCTCGCCCTCCTGCCCGAGCAGCAGCCGCACGTTGTGCAGGCAGATCTCCACCGACCGCTCCCCCTCGGCGCGCTGGGTCAGCGGCCGGGCGGGGTCGTAGCTGCTGAGCAGGAAGCGGGGGGCGGCAGGGTCTCCCGGGTAGGGCCGGGGCACCGGCAGCCGTCGGGCGATCTCGGTGGGGGTGGGCAGTCCGGCGTCCAGGGCGGGGGCGTCGGGCGTCTCGTGGCGGCGGTGCGGGGGGCGGCGCAGCCAGTGCGTGTGGTCGGGCACGGAACCCAGCCGTCCGCCGAGGAGTTCGGTGGACGGGGTGAAGTACGCGGAGGGTTCGGGCTGGTCGCGCTTGCCGCGCAGGGCCCGGATCTCGCGCAGCACACCGCGGAGCTGTCCGGCCATCTCCTCGGCGGTGCCGAACCGGCGTTCCGGGTCGGCGGCCGTGGCCCGTTCCACCACCAGCCGGAAGGAGCTGATGCCGAGGCCGGGCACGTCGTCGCCGACCGCCCAGCCCGCGAGTTCGGCCAGGGTCGCCCCGACGGTGTGGATGTCGTGCGCGACAGTGAGCGGACTGCCGCGCTCCGTCTCGGGCGCGGCGTATCCGGGGGTGATCACGGGCGGCAGTTCGGCGGAGTCCTGCCTGCGCACCCCGCCGAGGTCGATGACCTTGATGCCGTCGTGCCGGTGGACGACGTTGGACGGTTTCATGTCCCCGTAGAGGAAGCCCATGTCGTGCAGGTGGGCGAGGGCTTCGAGGATCTGGCAGCCGTAGGTGACGACGTGCTCGATGTCGAGGACGAAGGCCCCTTGCCGGGTCGATTCGACGATCGCCGAGAGGGTGCGGTCGCCGACGTCGTCCATCACGATGTACCCGCCGGAGACCGCCCCGTCCTCGCCCCGGGTGCTGACGAAGTCCCGGATGCGGACGATGCGTTCGTGACGGATGGCGACGAGGCTGCGGCGCTCCTCGTCCGCCTGGGCGGCGCCGCGCTCCGCGTAGCGGTTGAGGAGTCCCTTCACGGCGACCAGTTCGTCAAGGTGGGTGTCCTGGGCGAGGTAGACCCAGCCCTGGCCGCCGTGGGCGATCGGTCCGCGGATCCGGTACTGGTCCTGGAGCAGCCCGTTCTCGGTGAGTTCGGGCCGGTAGGCGTACGGGGTGCGGCAGGTGGGGCAGTAACCGCTCTCGGGTGGCGGGGCGGCGGTGTAGGGGGCGATGAAGGTGGTGGTGCAGGACTTGGCGGAGCAGCGCATCAGGACGCGGGCCCGGGAGGTGGCGGCGTCGAGCCGCCGTTCCGGGCTGCTCGGTCTGAGCGGCGGGAGTTCCAGCAGCCCGGCGGGTCCGTTCCGCTCGGGCGTGGGGGGCAGCGGCGGCAGGCCGGGGTCGCTCGCGCGCCGGCCGCAGGTGTCGCAGTATCCGGTGGCGCAGAGGGCGCCCTCGCAGCGGGCCCCGGTGAACCGGCGGTGCGGGCAGGACGGGTTCGCGGGGGCCCCGGCGTCCCCCGGCCGGGTCTCGGCGTTTGGTGGTCCGTCCGGCCGGGGTGCCGGGTCCCGGTGCCCGCCGCGCCGTTTCACGCGTACCGGCCGAGGTCGGTGTCGAGTTCGCGCAGCAGGCCGCGCAGGGAGGTGAGTCGTTCGTGCGGGTCCCTCAGGGCGCGCAGTCGCTCCAGTTGCCGGCGGCGACGGGCCGCGTCGACGCGTGGCGGCGGGGCCAGCGAGGCCGATTCCACGAGGCCGTTCAGCATGGCCCGGTTCCGTTCGACTGCCGCGACCCGGTCGACGAGCTCCTCGGCCCGCTCGTCGAAGGCGGGCAGGAGCAGGTACCGGGCCACGTCGGCCACGCCGTCGCCGCCGCCGTCCCGGGCGACGACGAGCAGCCGGAAGCCGAGCTGCCGCACCCGGGCGAGCAGCGGCACCAGGCGGCGCGGCCGGTGGTCCTCGTCGATACCGATCACGGCGAGCGTGGGGCCGGTGGCGCCGAGCGGCCCTTCGGTCGCGCGGTCCGGTGGGGTGCCGCCGTCCAGCAACCAGGCGCGGTAGGCGCGCGTCTGGGGGCGCGGTGGGTGCAGTCGTGCGACGAGTTCGTCGACGAACGCGTCCGGCTCGGTGCGACCGCAGCGGTAGACGAGGTGGGCGCGGTGGAGCTGGTGGCGCAGGGTGCGGTCGCGGCCGCCGCCGTGCGGGACGACGGTGAAGCGCACCGTCGGCTGCCCGGTGCCCGCGAACCAGTCCCGCAGCCGTCGGGCCAGGCCGTGGTCCCAGCCGTCCGGGCCGCTCAACTCCGCCACCAATGGCACGAGTTCGGCGATCCGGTCGATCGAGGTCATGTAGGAGAAGGCCAGGTCGTTGTCGGCGGGCAGGGCGAGATCGAGGTCGCCGCGCCAACTGACCACCATGCCGACGACCCGTTCGGGACGGTCGCTCCGCTCGTCGCGCACCTGTACGGCGGCCCCGCTGAACCCGGGCCGGACCACCTGCTCGTTGCGTCCGGCGTCGAGCTGGATCCACTGCCCGTGCGCGCCGTTGATCCGCCCGGTCAGCCACATGCCGTCGGCGAACGCGCGCGCGTACCCGCCGATCCACACCTCGCGTCCGCGTTCCAGGCCGCGGGAGAGGGTCGCCGGGGTGGCCTGCGGGCGCGGGCTGTCCAGGGCGAGGACGGCGATGTCCTCGCCCCTCGCGCCAAGGCCGGGCAGCCACCCGCCCTCGGCGACCCGTGCCGTGACCGGGGCGATGCCGGGGTTCTCGGCGAACTCCACCCACATCCTCGTGTCCGCCTCGCCGACGACGTGCGCGCAGGTCAGCGCCCGGTCCTGGGTGAGCAGCACACCGGCCCCGCACACCCGCCCGCCCGGCCCGCCGCGCCGCAGCCTGAGCCGCCAGTCCGCCCTCAACTCCCCCATACCGCCTCCCCCGTGACAACGCACGAGGGTACGCGCGCGAGGGGCCCGGACACAGACCTTGGACGCACTCCGGTGACGGCGTGTCTACCGGAGGTCACATCGCAGGGTGCCTCCCTCCGCGCCGGGCCGGACCCTGAGCACCAGGCGCTGCCCGGTGGCGAGCACCTCGATGCCGGGGTCGGCGGAGACGACCTCGCGCACCGGCCGCTCCCAGATGAGGTCCACCGGCGCGCCGCTGCGATCCGGTCCGCTCACGCACAGCGTCGTCGTGCCCTGCCGCTGCCGTACCAGCACGCTCGCCGGGGCCGTGGCGGAGAGCGGTCCGGCCGTGCCCGCCCGCCAGAAGTTGGCGGCGGTCAGCCCCAGCGCGCCCACCGCGACCGCCTGGGCGGTGGCGGTGTTGGCGAGCACGGTCAGCCATCCTTCGTCGGCGGCACGGTCGAAGACGGCGCGGCGGGAGGCGCCGGGCATCAGCAGGTAGGCGTAGTCGGCGGCGTCCGGGTCGGTGCCGTGGTCGAGCCAGAGGGTCTGGTAGCGGCGGGTGCGGCGCTCGGTGGAGCCGTTGATGTTGATGTCGGACCAGGCGCCGGCGCGGTCCTCGCGCAGGGTGCGCAGGTCCGTCCCGCCGGGGAAGACCCAGCCGCCGTGTCCCTCCAGGTGGGCCCAGCGGGGTTCGGTGCGGCTGTCGACGGTGAGCGGTTCGGTGCCGTTCTCGCCGAGCATGCGGTTGTCGACGATCGTCTCGACGGGTACCCCGTCGGTGGCGGTGATGCCCGCGCCGAGGCAGATGACGGTGTCGGCGACGCAGAACCAGGACGCGCGGGCGTCCAGTGTGGAGCCGAGGCCCTTGAGGTGCTGGCCGACGGCGCCGTACTCGCCGTCGGTGGCGCCGCCGACCCAGTTCGCCGCGGGCCTGGCCGCGCCCCAGTCGCCACCGGCCCCGTCGGCGAGCCGTTTGGTCGACACCGTCGTGCCGGGCAGCCGGTAGGGGTCGACGGTGGGCCAGAACCAGTCGGTGTACTGGTCGTTCCGCTCCGTGCCCGGCCACCAGTAGAGCATTCCGGAGCCGGTGTGCCAGCCGCGCGGGTTCTCGCCGTTGCCGTATTCGTAGTACGAGATCCGTGAGGAGGCCATGGAGATTCCGGCGGCCCAGTGCGGGCGCCGGTGGACGGCGCGGGCCATCTGCGCGAAGAGGTGGTGGCCCACCCGCTCCGGTGCGGCCGGGACGGCGTTGTTCTGGATCGCGTGCAGCCGGGCCAGGTCCGCGACCGGGAACTGACGGGCGGCGAGGATCGGGCTGGTCCGCTCACGGGCGATCCAGCCCTTGATCATGCCGTGCCAGCGGTCGCGTTCGGCGGTCGAGGCGCTCGCGGCGAGGAGGGCCATCCCGGCGATGACGCCCTGGCCGTGGAAGTGGTCGCTGCGCATCACCTGGAGGTCGTCGTGCTTCATGTATCCGCGGCTGACGGCACGGCCGCTGACGCTGTCCATGATCAGGCCGTTGTAGATCAGCGGCGCGTAGGCACGCTCGACGCTGTCCAGGATGACCTGCCGGTTCGGGTCGGTGACGGCCCAGGTCGATCCGGCGAGCAGGGCGAAGAGCCTGCCGAGCCCGTCGAGCATGACCTGGCCGTAGCTGCCGGAGTAGGCGATGGTGGTGTGCTGGATGAACGACCCGTCCGCGTAGAGGCCGTCCCCCTTGGTGACGTACGGGAAGACGGGTGACAGGGCGTCTCTGGCGAGGGCGGCCTTGGCGGGTGCCCGGCCGAGGATGCCGCGCAGGGCGACGGAGCGGCACAGGTCGACGCGGTTGGCGCCGGTGGAGGTGCCGCTGTAGTCGCGCAGGACCGCGTCGGGGATGAAGTGGTCGACGGCCGCGCAGGCGGCTTCGACGCGGGCCGCGCCCAGTGGGCCGTACAGCACCGCCGCGATGTCCATGAGGATGCGCGGGCTGCCGATCTGCCACTCCCACCAGTTGCCGTACGGCGTGACGGAGGAGTGGTAGGCGGTGGCGGCCAGGTGGTCCCAGCCGCGGAGGATGTCGGCGAGGAGGGCGGCGTCGTTGGTCGAACCGGTGCCGGGCTGGACGTACGCCTGGGTCATCGTCCACAGCCGGCTGTAGCTCTGGGTGATGCCGGAGGGCGGGTTGTACCCGATGCCGGGCCACAGCGAGTCCGCGGCCGGGGCCATCGTCGACCGGAAACCGCGGGCGAGCGTGCCCGTCTCGGCAAGACGCGAGGCGAAGGGTTCCGCTCCCGGGTCGTAGCCGGTGCCGAGCACGATGCCTGCCCAGCGGCGGCAGAGGACGTCGAACTCGTCGGCGTCCGCGCCGGTGCCGGCGGCCGTGGCGGTACCGGGGAGGGTGACCGCCAGGGCGGTGGCGGCGGAGAGGGTCAACAGGGTACGGCGGGACCAGGCGGGCTGGTTCGGCATGTGCGACTCCATGTCGTCGGGAGATAACCCTGAATGCACGATGCGGGACAGATATCCATATAACGGATACCCGTCCCGCATCATGGTGGATCAGTTTCCGCAGTGGAAGCGTGCGTCGCCCCAGTCCGCGTGGTCGTTGCCGTTGCCGTCTCCGCCGTCACCGACGACCAGGTCGACGTAGGCGGCGCCGGTGATGTCGGCGGTGAGCCTCCAGGCGCTGTCGGTCGCCTTCAGCACCGGTGACGTCACTTTCTCGGTGCCGTCGGCGAGGACGCCGAACTGCACGCTGCCGCGCGAGGTCTGCGCGTCGTCCACGCCGACCTCGGCGGTGAAGGAGGTGCACCGCCCGCCCAGGTAGTAGCGGATCTTCGCCGGGGCGTGGGTGCCGAGGCCCTTGGCGTAGTCGGTGCCGCCGATGGTGATCGGGGTGCCGTCGCCGCTGCCCTGTTCGCCGTTGGAGAGGTCGCGCTCGACCGGGCCCCAGCCGTTCTCGGAGGCCGTCCAGTCCAGGTCGCTCGCCCAGCTGTCGGTGGTGGGCGGGGGCGGCAGGGTACGGACGGAGGTCTGCGCGCCGAGTGTGCGACGGGCCCCGCCGACCGTGTAGGAGGCCTGCGAACTCAGGCTGTATGTCTGGTACTTCGCGTCCACCGGCGGGGTGACCCGCCAGCTTCCGGTGACCTCGGCGCCCGCCGCGACCGAGTCGAAGGCGACGGCGCCGGACGGCTCGGCCGTCCAGCCCCCGGGAACGGTCAGGCCCAGGACGGCACCGGTCGCCGCCGTCGCCTCGTGGTTGGTGAACGACACCGTGACGGTGTGGGCAGTACCCGGTTCCAGGGTCTCGGCGCCCGGGTCGACGGCGAGCGTGCCACAGGCGGCCCGTTCGGAGGCCGGGGCCGGGCCGAGGTCGGTGACGGTGAACGCGTCGAGGACGAAGTCGGCGCCGTCGGGGGCGTCGCTCCGCTTGCGCAGCCCGGTCCAGGTGTCGCCGCAGCCCGCGGTGACGGTCTCGGTGAAGTGGCCGGTGGTGCGCTGCTGCCCGAGGGGGGTGGCCCGGGTCTCGACGGAGCCGGGCTTGCCGTCGGCGGTGATCCGGTCGTAGCCGTCGACCCATTCGTAGGCCCCGGCGTGGCTGGACTGGTAGTCGTACTCGACCTCGTAGCGGTGGCCGTCGGTCATCGGCACGGTCCAGGGCGCGGTGCGGTAGACGAGGCCGGTGTTCTCCTCGTGGGCCTTCAGGGACTCCTTGCCGCCGATCACGTCGTCGACGAGCTTTCCGTTCCAGCCGGCCTGGGTGTACGGGGCGTGCAGTTGGGAGATGACGGTCCGGGGGTCGGTGGAGCCGCCCGCGTCGCCCTTGAGGAAGGGGCCCCAGCCCTGGTCGACGTCCTCGAAGTCCTCGTACACCACGGTGTTCTTCCTGGTGGCCGGGGCGTTGGCGACGATGCGCACGTCGTCGGCGCGGACCCGGGCCGCGCCGCCGGCCGCCGCGTCGATACGGAGCGTGGCGCGGCCGTTCGCGGGTGCGGTGAAGTTCACCTTGGCGCGCTGGAAGTAGGTGCCGTGCCAGTCGGACGCGGCCACCTGGTCCTTGACGGTGGAACGGTCCACGGCGACGGACTTCCCGCCGATCGAGAGCGTGGTGTGCCGGGTCCTCCCGGGCTCGACCTCGATCAGCGCGGACGCGGTGTAGCGCTTGCCGGGCGTCAGCCCGTCGATGCGCTGCGTCAGTGACGCCGCCGGACCTCCGCTCAGGGAGGCGCTGTTGCGGCCCTGCCCGTCGGTGTCGCGGGTGACGGTCCCGGTCTTCGTCCAGGCGCCGAGCCGGGCGTCGTTGAAGCCGGGGTCGGCGACCGGGGTGCCCTCGCCCCATCGCGGATCGGCGGCCTTGGGCGCCTGCGCCGGGTAGAGGACGTAGGGCCGCCCGGCCTCGGCGGTCAGTGTGATCTTCCCGCCGACGGGCTTGACCGTTCCCGTCTTCACCCGGCCGTTGTCGGTGAGCTCGTAAACGGTGTACGTGCCCGAGGACGGCACGGTCCAGCTACTGGTGCCGCCGGACTCGCTGTAGTGGTACAGCTTCTTGCCGCCGTCCCAGGGCAGCAGGTAGTCGGTGCCGCTGAGCACCTTGCGGCCGTGGTCGTAGAAGGTCCGTTTCCCGTCCTCGACCGTGCCCCGGACCCCGCCAGTGAAGGTGATGTCGTTGCCGTCCCAGCGGGTGATCTTCTGGTGCTGGAGGTACTTGGCGGGCAGGTCGCGCTGCCAGATGTTGTCGTAGAAGGCGTTCCAGTCGGTCTCGCCGGTCCAGCCCTCGAACTCCTCGATGGCGGTCTGCCCGAGAACCGGGTCGTTGTTCCAGACGTCCTTCTCGTCGTTGCGGATGAACCGGATGATCTTCGAGTTGAGGCCCTTGTTGGTGGCGCCGCCGTAGTCGAGGTCGTTGGCCCAGTGCGACCAGAGCGAGCCCCGCTCGAACTTGTCGGCCCATTCGGTGCCGACGTTCCAGCCCTGTTTCTGCACGGCCCGCAGCGTCGTGTCGGCGATCCAGCCGTGCGTGTAGTAGACGTCGATGTAGAGGAAGTCCAGGTTGCGGTCGGTCTCGTCGCGCAGTTGCCGGAAGCGCGCGGCCAGGTCGCCGCTGTTGATGTCGCGGCGCTGGTCGATGTAGTAGCTCTGGCCGAGCCAGTTCCAGCCGGGCCTGGCCTTGTCGACAAGCTGTTCGTCGAACGCCCTGGCCTCCGGGTACGCCTCGGTGGCGTTGACGTGGACGCCGAAGGTGGCGCCCCACTTCTTGCCGTTCTTCAGGAGGGCGTTGAGGTCCTTCAGCCCTCCGGCGCGCTTGTTGTAGTCGCCGCCGTAGTCGGGGTGGGCGGAGTCGTGGCCCTCGGAGGCGTAGCCCTTGAGCACGGCGAGCTGACCGAGCCCGTCGGTCGACAGCGAGATCCGCTTGACGTCGTCGAGGGTGCGCAGGAAGGGGTGGGTGGCCTGGCTGGCGAAGTTGAACGGGATGTGGGTGATGACCCGGTCCGGGGTGTCCTGGCTGCCGGGCGCGGTGACGCCGATGGTGCGGAACGCGACGGCGCCGTCCTGCCAGTCGACCTTCCCGTCGCCGTTGGCGTCGGGGGTGACGACGACCTTCGCCCAGGGGAGGCCGTCCCCGCTCTCCGGCTTCGGCGCCCCCTCGCCCCGGTAGGTCCACTGCCCGGACCGGACGCCGACCCGGACACTGCCGTCGTCGGCCTTGCGGGCCTGGTGCCAGAACCGGGCGCCGTCGCCGCCGGTGGCGCCGGAGGGCTTGTCGTACGAGGAGTTGGACTCGACGGCCGCGGCGAGGGCGCCGGTGTTGACGATCGCGTAGGTGGCGCCGACCGGGTCCTTGTCGACGGCGGTGTCCGCGGTGACCGGGGCGAAGACGTCGGCGGTCCTGGTGGAGTCGTTGTCCAGCCGGGTGAAGGCGGTGGCGGCCCCGGTGTCGGTGGAGCCGACGGAGACCAGGTCGTGTCCGGGTATGTCGAGGGTGCCGACCCGGAACGCGGCGGTGTCGCGGACGGCCGTGACCCTGAAGGTGGTGGCGCGTCCGGAGACGGAGAGCGAGGCGTCGATCTCGACGCCGGGCAGGTCGGGGAAGGTGAGCGTGTAGCGGGCGGCCGAGCCGGTGAACCGGGGCGAGCCCTTGGGTTTCACCGGGTGCGCGGTCCCGTTGAGGGTGACGGCGGTGACCGGCCGGGTGCTGCCCAGCAGTCGGCTGCCGCTGCTTCGGTCGGTGTACGCCAGGACGCGCGGGAAGTCGTCGGCGACGGTGACCGCGAGCTGCGCGGACCGGATGACGGGGGCGTCCGCGAGCACGGCCGACTCGGCCGCGGCGGATGACGGGGAGACGGCTGAGGCCGGGAGCGCGGTCCCGACCAGCGCCAGGACGGCGGCTGAGGCGGCGGCTACGGCGCCGGCCGAAGTGAATCTTCGCGACATGTGCTCTGCGTAGTGTCCGTGACTGGACACCGTCAATGACCTGCGACGACTCGGAACGCGCCAGTCCAACAACCGCGTTGCGTAAGTCCAAGCAGGGTGCGGGGCGCGCCCGGCGCCGGTCCCGGTGGGCGGGCCCGGGGCGGCCCGCGCGCCGTTCCCCGCCGGGCACTACGGCCCCGCAAGCCAGGCGGGCCCCGATGCCCGCGCCCACGGCCGCTCGGACCGCTGCTCCAGCACCGCCAGGTGCTGCTGGACTCCCAGGGCCTCGGTGGTGCGGCGCTGATCGCGGTAGAGGCCGAGGGCCAGGCTCCAGGCGCGGTGCGCCTCGGCGAAGCGGCTCAGCGCCTGGTACGCGTGCCCCAGACGGGCGAGCGCGTCGGCCTCCTCGAACCGGTCCCCGAGGTGCCGGCGCAGGGCGAGGGCCTGACCGTAGTGGTCCACGGCCAGGGCGTACCGACCGCTGTGGTGGGCGGTGTATCCGAGGCTGTCCAGCGTGAACGCCTCGGTCTCCAGCAGATCGTGCCGTCGGCACAGGACGAGGGCCCGCTCGCAGTAGTCCCGGGCCTGCCCGTGGTGTCCGAGGTGGGCGTGGTACCAGCCGACCGCGTTGAGGGCCTCCGCCTCCCGGGCGGGGCTCCGGAGCGTCGTGCGGATGCGCAGGTTCTCCTCGGCGTGCGCGAGCGCCTGTCCGTGGTCGCCCCGCGCCTCCCAGGCCAGTGCGAAGTTGAGGTGGGTCTGTGCCTGTCCCGCGGCGTCGCCCGCCTCCTCGTACAGCTCGACGGCCCGCCGCAGGTGTTCCAGCGCCCGGACGTGCCGGCCGAACGGGACGTGGGTGCGTGCGAGGAGCCGGTGGGCCAGTGCCAGGGAGGCCGGGTCGCCGAGCGTGCGCAGGGCCGGCAGCGTGGCCCCCAGGACGGCGATGCGGTCGGGCAGCCGACCGCGCCGCCAGTGGAAGGTGTCCAGGGCCCAGGCGAGTTGCCAGGCCGGGCGGTGGCGTCCGTGTGTCAGGGCGAAGTGGTGTACCGCGAGGAGGCAGGCGTGTTCGGCCTCGAACCAGGACAGCGCGGCGTCCGCGTCCCTGAGGGGGACCGGGTCCGTGCCGGCTCCGTCCCCGCACGGGGCGAGGGGCGTCCGGTGCGGGGCCGCCAGACGGTCGCCGGCCAGGGCGGTGCCCACGTAGAAGTCGAGGACGCGGCGCAGTGCGCCGTCCCGGACGTCGGCGGGCCGTTCCCTGCCCCGCTCGGCGGCGTACAGGCGGACCAGGTCGTGCATCCGGTAGCGGCCCGGCGTCTGCTGCTGGACGAGGTGGGCGGCCTCCAGGGTGCGCAGGGCCGCCCGGACCCGGTGGACGGGGAGCGCGGTGAGACGGGCGGCGGCGTCGATGCCGATGTCGGGTCCGGGTGCGAGCCCCAGCAGGGCGAAGACCTCCGCCGTCCGGTCGTCCAGCGTCCGGTAGGAGGTCGCGAAGACCGCGCGGAGGTCGGTGGCCAGGTCCCCGGCGTTCAGGGCGTCGAGCCCGGTGGTGTCGTCGAGTTCCCCGGCCAGGACGGCGAGCGGGAAGCCCGGCCGGGTGGCGGCGCGGGCCGCGACGACGGACAGGGCCAGGGGCAGCCCGGCACACCGTCGGAACAGGGCGGTCACCGCTCCGGGTTCGGCCGCCACCCGGTCGTGGCCGACGGCGCGGGTCAGGATCTGCTGGGCGTCCTCGTCGCGGAGCGTGTCGAGCGCCAGGTACCGGCAGCCGTGCGTCGCGTTCAGGCCGCCGAGGTGGCTGCGGCTGGTGACGACCACGGTGCAGGTGGCGCCGCCGGGGAGCAACGGCCGCACCTGGTCCGCGTCGCGGGCGTCGTCCAGCACGATCAGCATGCGCCGGTCGGCGGTCAGGGACCGGAACAGCCCGGCCTGCCCGTCGGGTTCGGCCGGCATGTTCCCGGGTTCGGTGCCGAGGGCGTCGAGGAATCCGCGCAGCACCGTCTCGGGCGGCGTCGGGCGGGCGGACGGGGCGAATCCGCACAGGGACGCGTAGAGCTGCCCGTCGGGGAAACGGCCGAGGTTCTCGTGGGCCCAGCGCAGTGCCAGCCAGGTCTTGCCCATCCCGCCCGCCCCGCCGATCGCCGAGATCACCAGCACGGTCTCGTCGCCGTCGGGTTCCTTCAGCAGGGCGTCGAGTTCGGCGAGTTCGCGACGGCGGCCGACGAAGGCGCCCGGGGGTGCCGGAAGCTGCCGGGGCACCGGCCGGGCCGCCCGCGTCGCGGACACCGTCGCCGCGGCCGGGGCGAGGTCGAGCGCCGGGTCGGCGGTGAGGACCTGTTGGTGGAGTCGCCGCAGCGCCGGGCCCGGGTCGGTGCCCAGCTCCTCCCCCAGGCGTCGCCGGGTCTCCTGGTAACGCGTCAGCGCGTCGGCGGACCGGCCGCTGCGATGGAGCGCGAGGATCAGCTGTCCGGCCGCGCGCTCGTCCAGCGGATGGTCCTCGGCCCGCGCGAACAGTTCGGCGAGCATCCGGTCGTGCTGTCCCAGCCGCAGCCGGACTTCGGCCAGGTCCAGCCGGGCGGCCAGTCGTTCCCGTTCGAGGAAGTCGCGCCGGGCGTTGAACCACGGGGTGTCCGCCCCTTCGTACGCCGGTCCGCGCCACAGCGCCAGCGCCTCCTCCCAGGACGTGGCCGCACGCTCCGCGTCGGGTGCCTCCCGGGCCCGTCCGGTCAGGTCACGGAACCGGTGCACGTCCACCGACCCGGCCGGCGCCCCCAGCCGGTACCCGCCCTGGGTCCGCACGATGTCCGTGCCGGTCCCGGACAGCACGTGCCGCAGTCGGGACACGTAGCCGTACACGGCGTCCCGGCCCCGCCCCGGTGCCCTTTCGCCCCACACCCGGTCCACCAGGACGTGGGCCGGCACCACGTCCCCGGCGTCGGCGAGCAACGCCCCCAGGACCCACCGTTGTCGTGCGTGTCCCACGTCCACCGGTTCCCCGCCCCGCCACACGGTGATGGCGCCCAGGACCCCGAACCGCACCGTCATGCCGTCTCCCCCCGCGGTCACGTCACTCTGCATACCCGCCGCTGACCATGGGGTACAGCCCGATTCCAGACTTCCCGAAGGTTTGCCGAAGGCCTCCCCGCCACGGTGGGGACACAGCCCTCGAACGGAACCCGGCGAGCTGTCGGGGAAACGTCGGAGGCACGTCAACTCAGGAGCACAGCGGAAGGAGTCACAGATGACCAAGGTCGTGCGGGCGATCGGCGATCGCCTGGTGGAGCAGCTGGTGCCCGGGGGCACGGCCCACGCGGTCAAGTGCACGAACGTCGGCTCGCGGTGCATTTCGGGAGCCTGCGCGGGCAAGCCCAACTACACCCAGTACCGGATGAATTGCGATGACGGCAGCTGGTACTGGGCCTACGGCCACTGCGGCTGCTGACAGCCGCCGCCCGCCGGGCCCTCGGCCCCGCCGGAGCGGTGGGAGGGCGCCGGTGGTTCCCGGGAACGGGACCACCGGCGCCCTCGGCCCCCGGGAACCCGCGCGGAACTCCGCAGGGCGCGGCGGGACCCGGTGGATCCGGCGCGGCGGAACTCCGCAGGGCGCGGCGGGACTTCGTGGATCCGGCGCAATGGAAGGACGTCATCCGACATGGAACTCGACATGGAACTCGTCTCATGGTCCTGCCGGACGCTGCTCGCCGTCGTCTTCGCGATCGCGGTGGCGGGCAAGCTCCGCGGCGCGGGGTCCTTCGGGGCGTTCGTGCGCTCCACCCGCGAGTTGGCCGCGCTGTCCGCGCGCCGGGGGCTCGCCGTCGCCCGTCTGGTGATCGGGGCGGAGGCGGTGGGGGTCGTCCTGCTGCTGTGCCCCGGGCGGGCGGCGGTCGCCGGTTTCGCCCTGGCGGGATGCCTGCTCGCGGCGTTCACGGTCGCGACAGGGGCCTCGCTCCGGCGCGGTGTGCGCGTGCCGTGCCGGTGCTTCGGTTCCTCCGCCGGCGACGCGGGCGTCCTCCACCTCGTCCGCAACGGCTTCCTGATCGCCGTGGCGGTGGTGGGTGCCGCCGGCACGCCGCCCGGCCTGCCGGACACGGCGGGCGGCCTCGCGGTGGCCGTCGCCACCGGTCTCGTCCTCGGCGTCGTGGTGACCGTCCTGGACGACATCTCCGAGTCGCTGCGCGACTCCTTCGTCGTGACCGTACGGAAAGGGCAGAGCTGATCATGTCGTATCTCATCGCGGCCGTCGTGCTCGTCGGCGCGCTGTGCCTGCTCGACCTCCTGCTGACGGTGGGGCTGGTCAGGAGGCTGCGCGCGCGGGACTCCACGCGTGCCCCCGCGACGGGGTTCGCCGACGAGGGGATGCTTCCCCCGGGCGGCGTCGTCGGGGACTTCGAGACGCGGACCGTCGACGGCGGCCTCCTGCGCGGCCGTGATCTCGGCACCGGGTCCGTCGTGGTGTTCCTGTCCCCCGGTTGCCCCCCGTGCCATGCCCAACTGCCGCGGGTGGTGGCCGCGCTGGCCTCGGCCCCCGCGAGCGGCGCCGTCGCCGTCGTCGCGGGCGGGACGGCCGGGGACCCGGATACCGAGGAGTTGCTCACGGAGCTGGGACCGGTCGCCAGGGTCGTGCACGAAGGGATGGCGGGACCCGTGACCGCGGCGTTCGCGGCCCGCGCGTTCCCCGTCGTCTGCCGGGTCCGCGCCGCCGGTGACGTACGCGTGGTGGAGGCGGTCGGCGACAGTGTCCTGTCGGCCTTGACGGACTCGTCGACCCCGTCGGCCCCCGTCCCCGCGCCCCGGTGAGAGCGGCACGGGCGTCGTCGCCGGGGCCACGGCGGCTGGCCCGCGTCCTGCGTGCGGCGACGGGACTCGCCCTCGGGGCGGCGCCCTGGCATCTCGCGGCGCTCACGCTGCTCACGGCGCTCGGCGCGACGCTGCCCGTCGTCGCGGCGTGGACGGTGCGGGCGGTGCTGGACCGACTGGCCGCCGGCGGCGGGCTCGACGCACTCCTCGTGCCGACCGTGCTGCTCGCCGCGGCGGGTGTGGCCGCCGCGGCGGTGTCGCACCTCCTCCAGTACGTCCAGGCCCAGACGCAGCGCGCGGCCGGACTGCGCGCCCAGGACTCCCTCTACCGGGCCGTGGACGGCCTGACCGGGCTGAGCAGGTTCGAGGACCCCCGGTTCCTGGACCGGCTGCGGCTGGCCCAGCAGGCCGGCGGGCTGATGCCGACGCAGGCGGTCACCAACGCGCTGGGGGTGCTGCGCGGGACGCTGACCATCGGCGGATTCCTCGGATCGCTGATCGTGCTGAGCCCGCTGCTGGCCGCCGCCGTGGTGCTGGCCGGGGTGCCGGTGCTGATCGGCGAGCTGGTGATGAGCCGTCGTCGGGCGGCGGTGTTCTGGGAGATCGGGCCCGCGGAACGGCGGGAGTTGTTCTACCTCCAGCTGTTGACCAGCACGCGGGCCGCGAAGGAGATCCGGCTGCTCGGCATCGGGGGTTTCCTGCGGGGGCGGATGCTCGCCGAGCGCCGCAGGGCCAACGCGGCGAAGCAGGCGGTGGACCGCCAGGAACTGGCGATCCAGTTCTGCCTGGGGGTGCTCTCGGCGGCGGTCGCCGGTCTGGGCCTGTTGTGGGCGGTCCGGGCGGCCGGACAGGGCGGCATCGGCGTCGGCGGGGTCTCGCTGCTGGTGACGGCGCTGCCCGCAGTGCAGTCGGCACTCGCCGGGCTGGCCGCCGAGATCGCCGACGGGCACCAGGCACTGCTGCTCTTCGACCACTACGTCGCGGTCCGGGACGTGCCGGACGACCTGCCGGTCAGCACCGGCCCCCGGCCGGTGCCGCGCCTGAGCGAGGGCATCGAGCTGCGTGATGTCTGGTTCCGCTACGGTCCCGAGCGCCCCTGGGTGCTGCGCGGGGTGAACCTCACGATTCCCGCGGGTGGTTCGGTCGGCCTGGTGGGACTCAACGGGGCCGGGAAGAGCACGCTGGTCAAGCTCCTGTGCCGGCTGTACGACCCGGAGCGCGGCCGGATCCTGTGGGACGGCACCGACCTGCGGGCGTTCCACCCCGCCGAGATGCGGCGGCGCGTCGGGGCCACCTTCCAGGACTACATGGAGTACGACCTGACCGCCGCAGAGAACATCGGCCTCGGGGATCTCGACCGGCTGACGGAGCAGGACGGCATCGAGCGCGCCGCACGCCTGTCGGGCATGCACGACGCCCTGACCGCCCTGCCGGACGGGTACCGCACCATGCTGAGCCGGACCTTCTTCTCCGAGGAGGACCGGGACGACCCGGGTACCGGAGTCGTGCTGTCCGGCGGGCAGTGGCAACGTCTCGCCCTGGCACGGTCGTTCCTCCGCGACGACGCCGATCTGCTGATCCTCGACGAGCCCAGCTCCGGGCTCGACGCCGAGGCCGAGTACGAGATCCACCGGCGGCTGCGCGACCACCGGGCGGGCCGTACCGGTCTGCTGATCTCGCACCGGCTCGGCGCGCTCCGGGACGCCGACCTCCTCGTGGTGCTGGAGAACGGGCGGATCACCGAGCAGGGCACCCACGAGCGGCTGATGCGCGCCGGCGGTGCGTACGCCCGGCTCTTCGCGATGCAGGCGAGCGGCTACCGGCCGGGAACGCCGGTGTCCGCTCCCGACACCTGAGGAGGTGGTCCCGTGCGACCGTCCGACGGGCGCCTGTCCCCGTTCGCCGTCCTGGCCGTGGCCACGACCCTGCTGGGGCGTGTTGCGAAAGTAGCGTCGTCTGCCCGGAGGGCAGGCCTGGGGGTGTCCGGTGCGTGCGATCGCAAGGCGGAGGGTCGCCCCGATACTGGATGCATCGGGGCGATCCCGACAACGCGGCGAGCGTGCGTGCCGGGCGCCCCCGGGAAGACGGGACTTTCGCAACACGCCCTGGGCCTCCTGTCGGCCCGTCACCGCTTCGTCGTGATCACCGTCGCGGGCGCCAGCATGGAACCGGTCTACCGCAACGGCGACCGGGTGCTGGTCCGGCGGCTCGGCCGACGCGGGCGGACCGGGATCGGCAGGGACGAGGTCGTCGTCGCGACCTGGCGACCGCCCTCCGGCGCGCCGCCGGGCCCGCGGGGCGCCGACGTCGCGGGGCCCCGCCACCCCGGTGGCGTACGGCCCGGAGACGAACGGTCCGACGGAGGGCGGCCCGACGGACGGCAGTCCGACCGGGGGCGGTCCGGTGGCGCACGGCCCGACGGCGTGCAGCCGGGTGGCGCACGGCCCGACGGCCGGGGCTGGATCATCAAGCGGGTCGTGGCGGGGCCGGGCGACCCGGTTCCCGCGGGCATGGGTCCCGCCCTGGCCGCGGAGGCCGGAATGCCCGTGCCGCGGGACCGTTTCGTGGTCATGGGCGACAACGCCGCGCACAGCCACGACTCCCGCCACACCGGCTACGTCGAGCGCGATGACATCGTGGGGGTGGTGATCCGCAGGCTCGAACACCGCCGATGAGACCCCCCGCGGACCGCCGCGAGGTCACCCGCGCACGACCGCGGGAATCACCAACGGACGGCCGCGAAGTCGATCTCCCGGGGCCGCAGCAGGGCCGTGCGCTCCGCCAGGGCGCGCAGCCGCCGCGACATCTCGTCGGCGTCCAGCCGGTGCCGGTCGCCGTGGCCCGGCAGCACCCACTCGAACCGCAGCTTCCCCGCCGTCCTGGCCAGGGAGGCCGCCAACTCCTCGATGGAGTACCAGGTCACGCTGTCCACGACCTCCAGATCACCGGTCGTGCGCGACCAGTAGAAACTGTCGCCGCTGAAGCAGTACCGGTCGTCCGCGAGGTAGAGCACGCTGCCCTTCGTGTGTCCGGGCAGCGGATGGGCCGTGACACCCTCGCCGATCTCCACGGGGTCCAGTCCCCGGATCACCCGGTCCGCGTCCGGTGCCGCGTCGAGATCGCCCTCGTGGATCCACATCCGGGCGCCGAAGTGGTCGGCGTAGCGGCGCCCGTGCGCGACGTGGTCCCTGTGGGTCAGCAGCACATCGGTGACCGGACCGTTCGCCGTGTACCGTTCCGCGAGCCCGGCGCTCCAGCGCGGGGTGTCGATCATCATGAACGTGCCGGAGGGCCGCCGGAGAAGGTAGGAGTTGGCCCCGGCGGTGCGGGGGGAGTTGTGCCCGCACAGCAGCACTCCGTCATCCGTTCCGCGGCCCGTGCCCCCGTCCACTCCGTCGCCCACTCCGTCTCCCGCAGCGTCGTCCGCGCCGTCGTCCGCGCCGTCGTCCAGCGCCATCGGAAACGGGTCGAGCATCGGGTCCGTCCTCCCCGATCCCGGCCGGATCGAGCGGGTGTGGCAGGCGAAGGCGGCGGCGTGTAAGCGCCGGGCCTCCGCCGCGCCATTCGGCTGGCGCAGGATCTTCGACCGCCCCTCCTCCTCCCCGATCAGCTCGGGCGCGAACTGGCGGGCGACATCGCAGTTGGTGCAACGGTCGTCCACGTACCAGTCATTCATGACGATGCTCCTCACACGTCCACGGGTACGGCCCCGTCGAGGCCTCCGTTCCATGGATAACCCACGCTCGACCGGAAGTGGTAGGCCGCGCAGCCCCTCAGGAGCGCCCGGCCCGCCTGCCCGTCCCGGCGGCTCCTCGGGGGCCGGTGGGGGACATCCCCGAGGTGTCTCCCCTACGGGAGGTACGGGAATTTCCGACCCGGTCCCGGGGCCTTCCCCGATTCGCGTCTCCGGCTGTTGTGGCCCCGGTCGGACCACTGCCAGGGTCGCCCGGGGCACACCCCCGTGCCTCTCACCCGAGATCCTCCAAGAACCTCGAAAGACATTTCATGCGATTACTTTTCAGGACGCTGGCCGGAGCGGTCACTGCCGTCCTACTCGCCGGGGCGTCGGCGCCGGGCGCAGCGGCTTCGACGGCGGGCGAACGGGCCACGACGCCGGTTCCCACAACCTCGTTGCCGGTTGCCACAGCCTCGACGCAGGTTGCCGCGACCTCGACGCCGGGCACCGGGGTGTCCGACGCGAGCCGTCCGGGCGGGAACCCGACGGCACGGGACACCATCGACTGGAAACCGTGCCCCCAGGACACCTCGGCGGACTGCGGGACCCTCCGCCTGCCCGTCGACTGGGCGCGTCCCTCGGGCGAGCGGTTCGATCTCGCGGTGGCGCGTCGCAGGGCGACCGATCCGGATCGCCGGGTCGGCGTGCTGCTGGTCAATCCGGGCGGACCGGGTGCGTCGGGGGTCGACTTCGCCGTGGCCGACGCACCGGCCTACTTCAGCACGGGCGTCCAGGAGAGATTCGACATCATCGGCTTCGATCCACGAGGGATCGGGCGCAGCCGACCGGTCGTGTGCTCGGGGGAGTTGCTGGACCGGCGCCCGTCCTCGTACCCCCGCGACCAGGCCGCGTTCGATCAACTCGCCTCCTTCAACCGCGCGTTGCAGGACGACTGCCGTCAGCACAGCGGCCCGATCGCCGACCACGCCGACACCCTGGCCGTCGTCCGGGACATGGAGGCGATCCGCAGGGCGCTGGGCGAGGAGAGGATCAACTACTTCGGCCACTCCTACGGCACGCTCATCGGCGAGCAGTACGCGGAGCAGTACGGCGACCGGATCCGGTCCATGGCCCTCACCGCGAACATCGACCACAGCATCGGCCTGCGCGACTTCCTCGTCTCCTCGGCGACCGCGGCGGAGGACTCCTTCCACGAGTTCGTGAAGTGGTGCGAGTCGAACCCGTCCTGCGCACTGCACGGCCGTGACGTCACCGCCGTGTGGGACGGACTGCTCAACAGGGCGGACCGGGGCGAGATCACCGACCCGGAGAACCCCGGCCGGCTCCTCGACGCACACACGATCACCCTCTCCGCCTTCCAGACCTTCTACGGCCCCAACCGGTCCGGACTCGCCTCCTACGTGGCGGCTTTGGACGCGCAGCGGCCCGCCCGGCAACAGCGCACCCGTCCGGCTCGACCGGAAACGTCACCGGGCGCATCACCGGAGACACCACCGGAGACATCTCCGGCAGAACGGCAGCGGACGAAAGCCGAGCCGTTCCACGCGGTGTTCTGCCAGGACTGGCGGTTCCGGCCGAAGGACTACCAGGAGTTCGCGCGCCTCACCGAGGCCGAACTGCGGGCCGCGCCGCACATGCGCGGCGCGCCGCGCGTGCACGACGCGGTCGCCGGGTGCGTCGGCCGTCCGGACGAGGTGAACAACCCGCAACACCGCCTGCGCATCACCGAGGCGCCCAGGATTCTCATGCTGCACTCGCGGCACGATCCGGCGAACCACTTCAGCTGGGCCTCCGACGTGCACCGGCAGACACGCGGGACGACCGTCCTGCTGCCGTACGAGGGAGCGGGGCACAGCGTCTACGGTCGCAGCGCCTGCACGCGCGGCGCCGTCGACGCCTACCTCACGGAGTTGAGCATTCCGAGCGCCGGAAGCGGGTGCCCTCCCGCCGGCTGAGGGCCGACCGCGGGGACCGGGCCGGAGCGACCGCCAAAAGCGCCGCGCGGTCGTCGGCAGACAGGTCGGCACCGAAGGGCCGGCCGTGACGGGGGCACGCCGCGGATCCCCACAGTCCTGAGCGCGGTCGGCAACGTCCGGTGGCCGTTGCCGACCGCCCGCCTCCCCCGCGCCGCACGCTCACCGTTCCCGTCACCTGAAAAAAGTTCTACCGACGCCCCTCCGTTTCCGCAGCTCACCGAAGCGCGAATGGGTCTAGACCACTAACGAACCGGAAAACCGTTTACCGCGCACCCCCTCCTGTGGCTCACTGTGTCGTGTTCGCGTCAATCGGACGCGCGTAGATCCCGTCTCCGGGAAGCGCGGCCGATTCCTCCTGACCGGACGCACGCCGATCTTTCTGTTCGCCGCGCGGCTCCCACACCGGCGCGTCGAGATCCACCGCACCGGAAGTTCACTCGGCACCACGCAATCCCACCCCCCACCAAGCAGGAGGAAACCTTGTTCCCCCGGAGCCTTTCCCTCAAGTCCACCCAGCAAAGAATCACCGCGGCCGGTGTCCTCGGCATGAGCGCCGCGCTGACCCTCAGCCTGATGTCGGGCACCGCTTCCTCGGCCCCGCTGCCGTCCGACGGCGCCGTGCCGGTGGGCAAGGGCTACATGGGCGTCGGTTACGTCCAGGACAGCAAGGACTTCAAGCCGGACACCCGGCAGTTGCACCTCGGTGCGAAGCCGGACGCGAACCTCGCGGCGAACCCCGTCGGAATCGACGTCTCCAGCTGGCAGGGCGGCATCAACTGGGGCTCGGTCCGCGGCGCGGGCATCGAGTTCGCCTGGATGAAGGCGACCGAGGGCACCACGTACAAGGACCCCACGTTCAGCGCCAACTACCTGGGCGCCTACAACGCCGGTGTGATCCGGGGCGCGTACCACTTCGCGCGGCCCGACGTGTCCGGGGGCGCGGAGCAGGCGAACTTCTTCGCGAGCAACGGCGGCGCCTGGTCCCGCGACAACCTGACGCTCCCCGGCGTACTGGACATCGAGGGCAACTGCTACGGCAAGACGGCCGCGGCGATGCAGTCCTGGATCCTCGACTTCTACAACACGTACAAGGCCCGCACCGGCCGCGACGTCGTGATCTACACCAGCCCGAGCTGGTGGAACTCCTGCACCGGCGGCTGGACCGGCATGTCCGCCAGGAGCCCGCTGTGGGTGGCCCATTGGACGGACGCGGGCAGCCCCAGCATCCCGCAGGGCTTCCCGTTCTGGACCGTCTGGCAGTACACGTCCACCGGCTCGGTGAGCGGCATCTCCGGAAACGTCGACCGCGACCGCTTCAGCGGCGACCGCTCCCGTCTGCTGGCCCTGGCCAACAACACCCCGTGACCTCGGGGCCCCGTACCCCATGACCGGCGCCGGGGGCTCACGCTCCCGGCGCCGGTCGGCGTTCCGGGCCGGAACGGCCCGCCGGGGCGGGCCGGGGCGGAACGGGCTGGGCGGGCCGGACAGCCCGCTCCGACCCGATGGCCAGGAGTCCGGTCCCTGCCGACGGCCCGGCCGGGCGCCACGACAGTTCGCGAAGGAGCACGTCATGAGCTCGACACCCCACTCAACACCCCACTCGACTCCGCACCCCCTCAGCAGGCGCGGCGCCCTGCTCGCCGGAACGGCGGCCCTGGCCGGCGGACTGGGACTGGCGCTGGGACCGGCGGGCCGTACGGAGGCGGCCGTACGGCTTCCCGAGGGGTGGCGCTCCCCCTCGTCCGCCCTGACCCCGGCACAGCGCGCCGGGCAGTGCGTCATCCACTCCTACCCGGGGCTCACGCCTCCGGCCCGGCTGCTGACCGCGATCAGCGAGGGCCGTACGGCCGGGGTGATCTTCTTCGGCGAGAACATCAAGAACCTGGCCCAGATCGAGGGCGTCATCCAGGAGATGAACGAGGCTCACGCCTCCGCTCCCGTGAAGGCCCCGCTGCTCCTGATGACCGATCAGGAGGGCGGCCTGGTACGCCGCCTGCCCGGCGAGCCCGTACGGTCCGCCAAGGACGTCGGCGCCTCCAATGACCCTGTGGGGCAGGCGGAGTTCACCGGCAGCGGGGCCGGCATGAACCTCGCGGGCGTCGGCATGAACGTGAACCTCGCGCCGGTGCTCGACGTGTACCGGACGGCCGGGGACTTCACCGACCAGTACGGCCGCTCGTACGGCAAGGACGAGGAGGCGGTCGGCGCCTGCGGCTCGGCTTTCATCACCGCGCAGCAGAACGCGGGAGTGGCGGCCACCGCCAAGCACTTCCCCGGTCTCGGCCCCGCCTCCGCGAGCCAGAACACCGACCTGGGCCCCGTCACTCTCACCACCTCCGCAGCCACCCTGCGCGGCGTCGACGAGGTGCCGTACCGGGCCGCGATCTCGGCCGGGACCAAGCTGGTCATGCTGTCCTGGGCCGTCTACCCGGCCCTGGACGCCGACCGGCCCGCAGGCCTGTCCCCGACCGTGGTCGGGGAACTGCGGAACCGGCTCGGCTTCCCGGGCGTGACGGTCACCGACGCGCTGGAGGCCGGAGCGCTCCGGACCTACGGCGGCACGGCGGAACGTGCGGTACTGGCCGCCGCCGCGGGCATGGACCTGATCCTGTGCTCGGCCCGCGACACCGCCCAGGGGGAGGAGGCGGTGACCGCGTTGAGCGACGCCCTGACGGCCGGGACGCTCGACGGAACCGCCTTCGACGCGGGCGCCGCACGCGTCAACTCCCTGCGCAGCGCCCTGTCCTGACCGGACACGACGACACCCGAACGCACCGTCCGGGCCCCTCCCCCTCCCACCCGGGTGATCGGCAGATCACCCGATCACCCGGGTGCCGGACCGGCCGCCCGCCCGACCCCCCTCTCCCGGAACAACGCGGACCGCCCCACGACGGCCGCCCCCTCCGCCCCCGGGCACAACCCGCCCCGGGGCACCTCGAACTCGCACCACACCACCTTGCCGGGGTTCCGCTCCCCCACCCCCCACTTGTCCGCGAGCGCCGCCACCAGCAGCAGCCCCCGCCCGCCCTCCGCGTCGGCCGCCCTTTCCGGATCGACCGGGGCGGCCGGGCGGACCTCCCCGCCGCCGCTGTCGTGGACCTCGATGCGCAGCACACCGTCGGCGGGCTCCAGCCGCATGCAGACCAGGTACCCGCGCCCGGGCGGAACGCCGTGCAGCAGGGCGTTGGTGGCCAGTTCGCTCACGCAGAGCACTACGTCGTCGACACGGGACTCGCACGCCCAGTCGATGAGTGCGGTGCGCACGAACTGCCGTACGAGCGGCACGGACCGCCGTTCGCGGCGCCGGAAGGTCTCGCGGAAGTGGGGGAGTTGAGTTGCTCGATTCACTCCACCAAGGTCACACAACGTCACTAGCGTTGAGCAGCGCGTGCGAGAGTACATCGCGCATGTACGACCTATGACGGGTCGGTACGGGTACGGAGCGGGGAGAGGCAACTCCATGCAAGCAGCGAAGAGGACCAAGCGGATCACGTCGTGGCACGTCATCGGCGCCCAGGTGGCGACGTTCCGCAAGGCGGCCCGGATGACACAGGCGGCACTGGCCGCCCGGTGCAAGGTGGGCGAGGACACCATCGCGTCGATCGAGCAGGGCCGCCGCCCGCTCCAGCTCGACTTCGCCATTCTGCTCGACCACATCCTGGACACCAAGGGGGTGTTGAAGGTCGCGGTGGAGAAGGTCCCGAAGAAGGAACGCTTCCCGGCGTTCGTCCAGGACTACATGGACTACGAGCAGGAGGCGCTGACCCTGCTCTGGTACGAGAACCAGGTGGTGCCGGGCCTGCTCCAGACCGAGGAGTACGCCCGCTTCGTCTTCACCTGCCTCTACCCGCCCCTCGAAGAGGACCAGTTGGAGGAGTGGGTGGCCGCCCGGCTCGACCGGCAGCGGCTCCTGGAGCGCAGGCCCCGCCCGATGCTGCACTTCATCCTGGAGGAGAGCATCCTGCGCAGCGAGATCGGCGACCCCGCCATGGTGCGGGAGCAGATCGCCCATCTGCGCCGCTGCATGGAACTCCCCTTCCTCGGCCTCCAGATCATGCCGATGAAACTGCCGAAGCACGCGGGGTTCGCAGGTCCCATGGTGCTGCTGGAGACCCCCGACCACGACCATCTCGCCTACGTCGAGGGGCAACTGACCAGCTACCTGCACGACGACCCCGACGACGTCAGTGTGCTCCAACAGATTTATGGGATGCTTCGTTCGCAGGCGCTTTCCGTCGAGAACAGCGCGCGCCTACTGGACGAACTGCTTGGAGAGAAATGACCCGCGCAGCACACCCGGCCCCCCGCACCACCGCCCTGACTTGGTTCAAGTCCAGCTACAGCAGCAGCCAGGGCGGCGCGTGCCTCGAAGTCGCCTACGACTGGCACAAGTCCAGCCACAGCAGCTCCCAGGGCGGTGACTGCGTCGAGGTGGCCACCCACCCCGCCGCCGTCCACATCCGCGACTCCAAGGTCACCGACGGGCCCGTCCTCACCGTCCCGCCCACCGCCTGGACCGCATTCCTCGCCGCCACCGTCTGACCCAACACCCCCGCCCCTCCGCTCCCCCTCGGCCCGTCCCCCGGGCCGAGGTGTCGGCAGGCTTCCCACCCGCCGCCGAACCCCGCATGCTGGTCTCACCCGAGCCCCCGTCCACCACCCGGATGCACCGCTGGGAGAGCCCATGCCCCACACCACCCCCCTCGCCTGGTTCAAGTCCAGCTACAGCAGCGGCCAGGGCGGCGCGTGCCTCGAAGTCGCCTACCACTGGCACAAGTCCAGCCACAGCAGCGGCCAGGGCGGCAACTGCGTCGAGGTGGCCACCCACCCCGCCGCCGTCCACATCCGCGACTCCAAGGTCACCGACGGCCCCATCCTCACCGTCCCGCCCACCGCCTGGACCGCATTCCTCGCCGCCACCACCCGCTGAACCAGCACCCCGGACGGCTCCACGACCACGCCCCACCCCCTCCGACCGGTCGCCCCCGGCATCACCCCACCCCGTCACCCCACCATGTCGGTCACCCCACCGGGTCGGCCTCCGGCCCGGCGGCCGTACCGCGCCGGGCTCGACGACGCCGCACGAGGTACCGCGCCAACGCCGCCACCCGCTCCATCACGAGAGCTGCCGCGAGCACCCTGGCCCAGGTCGGACTGCCACCACTGGCCGCCGTCCACCCGAAGAACAGGATGTGCAGGCACATCCCCGACGGCCGCTCGAAGAACGCGTCCCTCGGATTCACGGCCACCGATCGCCTCCCACTCTCCCGCTCGCCACCCTTCGCCCCCACCGCGCCGAACCGCCCCATCCGACCGCACCGACCGCACCGGACGCACCGGACGCACCGGACGCAGGCATCGAGGAAGGGTCGGAGCACCATCTTCCTCGCGCCCGGCTGCCATTGGCCCGCCGGGTCAACCAAGAGTGCCCACCCGTACCTGGCGTCAGGGGCTCCCCGCAACGTATGCAGGAGAGTCGACGAACCGACCCGGAGACGAGACTCCCTTGTACACGAACAGCCACAAGGACAAGCACGAGAGCGAGCACGGGCGCGTCACGGTCGTCAAGGGCGCCGACGGTCACACACCGGACCGTACAACGGCACCGGCCCTCACAACGGCCCCCGACCGCACAACGGAACCGCCCGCGCGACTCCGCGACCTGTCGGGCCTCCAGGACACCGTCGGCCATGCCGCCGTCGTCCAGATGCTGCGCCGGGCCGGCCACCCGTGGGCCCAGGAGGAACAGCCGCACACCGACGACCACGACCTCGACCACGACCGCGACCTCGGCCACGACCACGACCACCAACGGGCCGAACCCGCCGTCCCCTCCGTCCAGCGCTCGGCCGTCCACAACGTCCTGCGCTCCCCCGGACGCCCCCTGGATTCCGCCACCCGCTCCGACATGGAAGCGCGCCTGGGCGCGGACTTCTCCGACGTCCGCATCCACAGCGGGGCCGCGGCGAAG
This sequence comes from Streptomyces sp. NPDC014734, assembly GCF_043083325.1. NCBI lineage: Bacteria > Bacillati > Actinomycetota > Actinomycetes > Kitasatosporales > Streptomycetaceae > Streptomyces > Streptomyces sp. NPDC014734. Next base: position 179,093 of record NZ_JBIBYN010000001.1, read on the forward strand.
GCGTCCGCCGCCGAAGTCGGCGCCCGCGCCTACACCTCCGGCAGCCACGTAGTCATCGGTGACGGCGGTACGGACAAGCACACCCTCGCCCACGAACTGACCCACGTCATCCAGCAACGCCAGGGCCCGGTCTCCGGAACGGACAACGGGTCGGGCCTTCGCGTGAGCGACCCCTCCGACCGCTTCGAACGCGAGGCCGAGCAAGTGGCCCGCACCGCGCTGGCCCAACCGACGCCCGGCCAAGGCCCTCATCCGGCGGCCGACGCATCCCGCGCCGCGCCGGCCCAGCCGGGCACCGCCCTGGTTCAGCGAGCCCTGGCGACACAGATCACGGCGAGCGGCAAGGAAGGCGAGGAGGAGGCGGTGGGCGATGTCATTTTCTTCGGCCGCCCCGAGTCCACGCACTCCCAGACAGCAGGCGACCACGGCACCGCTTATGTCGTCGTGCACGAGGGAGTGCGAAATAAAATCCGCGGCAAGAACGCGAAAGCGGCCGGAGAAGAGGTGTACCAACTCTTCAAGCAGGCGCAGCAAACGGCGGCGGCAAATCTCGCAGAGGGCGAAGAACAGTGGAATAAGAACGAGCAGCTGATGAAAGAGGAATCCACAGAGCTGGAGCGCCTCAATATTTTACGGACGAGTGAAAGCGACGAAAATTGGGGCATGTCCGGGCTCCAGGAAATGATCAACGCTTACCTTCAATACCAGGATGCACTGCCGCTGTCCACGTTCAACACGAAGGGAAAGAAGAAGTCCGGGAAGGGAGACGGCGAGTCCAGGCACCACAGGGCACTCCTGGGCTACCCCGACAACAATCTGACCAAGGATGAACTACAGACATCGATCCTCGCACTGCTGGACATAGGAGCCGTCAGGTATTACATGGAAAAGCAGGAAAAGACGGATGAGACCAAAATAGTGGACATCGTCACGAATCGGCACATTGCAGAGATCGCCGGAACCTACGGTGACAAGGTCATCACCGGCGCGTGGGCTGATACACAGGGTGCCAGCAAGGTGATTACCGCCGCACTGCGAGGCGAGGAGAGCACAAACAATCCCGCACCCTCGACGGAAAAAGTTTCCGGAAAAGACGATGAGGCGGCCGGCCAACCGAAAATGGCAGTGCAAATCGTCACCAAGGACGACGGCACGATCGACAAGTTGCTGTCGGAGGGGCGGCCTTTGACTCAGTTCGCCTCGTCCGAGGGCAACGGCGGTCACACGATCGCCTGGACAGTGCACATCGACTACGTCGAGGCGTGCCTGAAGGGCAAGACGGCCACCCAGGCCATTCATGACGAGCTGGACGGCCTGGTTTCACATGTCGGCGCCCTGACGCAAGGACTCAACTCCCCTGCCCTTGAGGATGCCTTCTCCGGCTTCAGGATGGGGCCACGGAGATCCAATCGAGCGCCAAAACCTGTGAAGAAATATGCAGCACTCGAGGAAAACGACGCGCTGAGGGAGGCCGACAAGGCCGTACAGGAAACACTGGAGAACAATACCAAAACGGCCGATGAGCGCATGACGAATGCAGTGAAGGCCGCAACAGAGGGAAATACGATACTGATACTCGCGTTGCAGGCGGCAGTATCCGCCATCCTGGCACGTATCAATCTCATCCCCGGTACAGCTTACCTGGGCCTCAGCTCCAAGGGAGATGCGGAAGGAATTCACCGCGGCTACTTGAAGGGCAAGCGCGCACAGACTCACCCAAAAAATACCACGCAGGACAAGGAGGACTCACGGAAATCTATTTTCGGATTGCTGCAAATCCCCCGCGACCATGACGATTCAAAGCGTATTGCCTTGATGGATCAGCACCTGAGTACGGTGAAGATCGCCTACCCGGATGCCTACAATGCAGCAGAGTTTGAGAAAGATTCAACAGAAGAGATATTGAAGGAGTACCGGAGCACGAAGGACAACAAAAAGGGCGGTGACCCCGTTTTTGGTCCCCCATAAATAATCTTCGGGTCGCCCTGGGCGGAATTCCGAGCATCCTCGTACCACCGCCGCGTGGCTTCGGGACGCACAGCCTGCGGCACCCACTCCCGTGCAGGGCCGCGCAGTTCGGCGGCCGTCTGCCGCCACGCACCGGCCAGACCGGTGCGGGAGGCGGGGCGGGTCGCCGCCAGTCGAACGGACGTTTCGCCTTCGCCTCCCTCGGTAGCGAACTGATCGCGCTGCACAACGTGAGGGAATCGGCCTGTTGTGATCTATCGAGGTGTTTCGTCCAGGACACATGATGCCCGTCAACGATCACGAAGCAATGGAGGTACGTGTGACCACCGCTACCGTTCCCTGGGGCCTCACCCGTATGAGGCGCTACCCGGACGCCGTATCCCTGCCCGGTGCGACCGTGACTGTCGACCCGGTCACCCAGACCGGCCGGTGGATCGGCCCGGACGGAGACGTCCTGCCCGCGACGGCGCGGCACAAGCGGTCCGAGACCAGCAAGGAGACTTCGACGAAGACGAGTCTGGACGGCGCCCCGGACCAGGGCAGCGACCAGGAAGGGGACACCGATTGAGAAGCGGCCCTGTTCTCGTCGTCACCCAGGCACACGACGCGACGGCGGACATGGTCATCGAGGAACTGAACCGCCGGAGTGTCCCCGTCATACGACTTGACCCCGGAGATTTCCCCACCGGTCTCACCGTCACCGCCCGCCTCGGCCAGGACGGCCTGCGGGGGGAGGCACGGACCGCCACCCGTGTAGCCGACCTCGACGGAGTCCGTTCCGTGTACTGGCGGCGGCCCCGGCCGTACACCGCACCACCCGGTCTGGATGAGCAGACCACACGGTGGTGCCGAGAAGAGGCACGCTACGGCCTCGGAGGGATTCTCGCCGCACTGCCCGGCGCCCACTACGTCAACCACCCGTGGCGCAACCGGGACGCCGAGCACAAGCCCACGCAACTCGCCACCGCGGCCACATGCGGGTTCAGCATCCCGCCCACCCTGTTGACCAACGATGTCGACGCAGCGAAAGGCTTTGCCCACGAACACGGCCCGATGATCTACAAACCGCTACGGAACACCGACTACCACGACGCCGACGGCCGCGCCCTGACCGTGTGGGTCGAGGAAGTGGTCCCGGCCGATCTGACCGGCACGGTCGGGCTGACCATGCATTTGTTCCAGAAGCGGGTGACCTCCATCGCGGACCTTCGGGTGACAGCCGTCGGTGAGAAGGTGTTCGCCGTCAGGATCGACGGCTCGCCCGGCCTGGACTGGCGACGCCACTACGACAAACTGTCATACACCCTCATCGACCCGCCGCCACATCTGGTCAGGAGCATCCGGAGCTACCTCGACACGTTCGGGCTGGTCTTCGGGGCTTTCGACTTCGGCATCGATGACGAAGACCGGATCTGGCTGTACGAATGCAACCCGAACGGGCAGTTCGCCTGGTTCCCGGCTCCCATAACCGACAAGATTGTCTCGGCCGTCGCCGACCGGCTCCATCACGCAGGAGAGCACCATGCCCGCTGACCCCACCGCACTCCGCCTCGCCCTCGCAGATGACATCGCGGCCGGCAACCCAGCACTCGATCCCGCCTGGCCTGACGCCGTCGCCGCCGTCCCGCGGGAACTGTTCGTCGACAACGCCCTCTTCCGTCACGCCGGGAGCGAATGGACGCCCGTACACCAGACGGAGACCAGCGACGACGAGTGGCTGGGCATGGTCTACACCGACCGGACGTGGGTCACACAGATCGACGGGCGGGACGCGGCCGACGTCGAAGGCCCGGTCACCGGCAGCCCCACGTCCTCAGCCACTCTGCCCTCCCTCGTGGTACGCACAGCCCAGGTGGCGGACCTCCAGCCGGGACACCGCGTCCTTGAGGTAGGCACCGGCACCGGATACTCCACCGCTGTCCTGTGCCACCGGCTCGGAGCCAAGAACGTCGTCAGCATCGAATACGACACGGGCCTGGCCGCCACCGCCGCAGCCCACCTGCACGCCGCCGGGTACACACCCACCCTCGCCGCAGGAGACGGCCTTCGTGGCTGTAGGGAGCACGCCGACTACGACGCGATCATCGCCACCTGCTCCGTGCGGTACATTCCCCCGCACTGGTTCTGGCAACTCACCGATGGCGGCTCCATCACCACCACGATCTGCGGATGGATGCAGGCAGCCGGTCTGATCCGTCTTGTCCTCGACGACGAAGGAACCGCCCACGGGCGGTTCACTGCCGACAACATCACGTATATGCTCGCCCGTCCCCACGAGCGGCCCCCGTCCCCGCTGTTCTTCAAGCTCGACGGCGACACCACGTCCGCCTGTCTGGACCCGGAGCTGCTTCAGCGGTGGGAGGCACGGTTCGTCGCCCAGCTCGCGGCCCCGTCCGCCGAGCTGATGGAAACGAACTCCGGCATCATCCTCCGCGACGTCGCCACCGGGTCGCAGGCATGGACAGAGCCGAAAGGAACAGGCTGGACCGTGCACCAGCACGGACCACTCCGGCTGTGGAACCAAGTCGAAGACGCACTCATCCAGTGGCACGGATCCGGAGCACCCGACCTTGCCGAGTTCGGCATGACAGCAACAGCCGAATCCCAGACCGTGTGGATCGGTTCACCTCAAGGCCCCCACTGGCAGCTACCCGTCTGATTTTCTGGCCGGCAAATCAGAAGGAGGACCGCTGATCAGCGCCGCGTCAGAAGAACAGAAACGACGTGTGTGCAGCCCTGGGGGTTGATGAGCAAGGAGCCTTGACCCAGGATCTTGGACACACGAGACACTGGATCCTGCGGAACTGAGAACGGCCATCTCGTGGTCATGAAGAACTACCCGCCGGAGTTCAAGGCGGACGCGGTCGCGCTGTACGAGTCACGGCCCGACGCGACGATCAGGTCGGTCCGCGCAGCAAGGACGCACACGGTTCGACCGGTACATCCGGGACCTGCGCGTCACCCTCCGGTGACGACCAGCGGTTACGGGACAACCTCTTGGGCCTGTGTCAGTCCCGATCTGTCCGTGCGGGTCGGACTAAAATCACCGGATGATCTTCATCGTCGTCAAATTCCCGGTTCGGCCCGAGCACGCCGACTCCTGGCTCTCCCACGTCGACACGTTCACCCGGGCGACCCGCGCCGAACCCGGGAACCTGTGGTTCGAGTGGTCGCGCAGCATCGAGGAACCCGACACCTATGTGCTCGTCGAGGCGTTCCAGGACGACGCCGCCGAGGCCCACGTCAACTCGGACCACTTCCGCGCCGCGATGGAGACCATGCGTCCACTGGTCCAGAGGGCGCCGCAGATCGTCAGCACCACGATCGCGGGCATCAGCGGCTGGGACAAGATGGGTGAGCTCGGCATCGACTGAGATGCCTGCCGGATGGCCTCTGACCGGGCGGCCATGTCCTGGCACGCACGCTTCCGGGGTTGCCGGCATGACCGAGTAGCTCCGCCGGACGCACTTCACGGTCCTCACCGAGTCGTTCGACGCGCAGGTCATGTGCCGCTTCCTCGCCGGCGTCGTCGGGAGCTTCGGCCGGAAGGCCCATCCGGTCACCGACCGGCACTCGGCCCGCCACCCGGAAACCGTCCGGTCCCGGCTCGCGGCAACAGCTCCTGGCGCTGACCGCCGTGCGCATCCTCCACACCGGACGACCGCCCAGCACTCCCGGCCACGGCGCGTCCGCCCCCGACGACCCCGGCACAGCACCTGCGCCCACGGCCTGGGGGCGCACGAGGGGAGCCCGTCCCCTCCCGCTCCCCAGGCCGTAATCTGCCTGCTTGTCGGCAGATGTCGGGGGTCACGGAAGGGCGAAGAGCGTGGACTTTCGTCAGATCGAGTACTTCAGGGCCGTCGTCGAGGCGGGATCGGTCTCGCAGGCCGCCAAGAACCTCAACATGACGCAGCCGCCGGTGAGCCATGCCGTCGCGAAGCTGGAGGGCGAGCTGGGGGTGCGGCTGCTCGAACGTACGGCCAAGGGCGTCCACCCCACGCAGGCCGGGCTCTACCTGCTGTCCAAGGGGGGCCGCCTGATGGCGGACCGGGACCGGGCCGTGGAGACGCTGAAGCTGATGGGCGAGGGCGCGGTCGGGGACCTGCGGATCGGCGTGGAGCCCATGGTCATCAACGAGATCGTCGCCGACGTGCTCGCCGAGTTCCTCGACCAGGTTCCGGGGGCCCGGGTCAGTCTCACCGACGTCACTCCCGATCTCATCGTGCAGGGAATTCGGGACGGGCGGCTGGACATGGGGTGCATTCCCTTCGGGTCCAGCCAGTTCGCCGGTTTCGTCACCGATTTCTGCGACTCCTTTCCGGTGCTGGGAATCGATATCAAACTCGCCGTTCCCCGTTCCCGCGCACGCGAGGACCATCCCGGCGGAAAGGGGTGGGGGCGCTGGATTCTTCCGTATCGCATTCCCGCGTTCACGGGAATGCCGGAGGTCGTCGGGAACGCGCTCGTGGGCGACGAGACCTTCGAGGTGCTGGAGGTCTCCACCCCACAGACCGCCGTGGCCTTCGTGGCCGCCGGGCTCGGCGTGGCCCCCGTGACCCAGCGCATCGCGGGCAGGACGGACGCGGTGGCCCTCCTCGATCCGCCGCACTGGCTCGCCCCGATGCAGGCCACGCTGCTGTGGCGGCGGGACGCCGAGATCAGCCCGCTGATGCGGCACTGGCTGGAGGCGACCCGCGTGGTCGCCGAGCACCGGCGCGCGCTCAGGTCGTAGGCCCCGCGGGCCCCGGGGCCGCCGGAGGCGGTACCCGTACCCCCGGAGAACCGCGAGCGGGGCCTACGAGAAATGAGCCATACATAAAACTATGGCCCCCTCCATTGCGCCGCGTATGGACCGCGCGGGAAAAAACGATGGCACATCTCGCGCAACGAGATGAATTCCACGTGACGTGCATCACATCAAGGGGTGTCCCGGTCGGCCCTTGCCCTGCCGACCGGGGCAGGAAAGCCCAGTTCAGGGGCAGTTCACCCGTCGTTCGCCGACCGGCGGCCCGCTCGACCTCCGCCGCGCCCGCCCCTCTCGACCTCTCCCGGCATCTATTGCCCGGGGTCACCCCCCGTGGAAGCCTTCCGGCAATTCGACGCCGCAGGCAACTTCGGATCGGCAACTGAAATCCCTCTTCGCGGGCAGCTGATCGCGCATGACCTGTATCCGGCGACGTGATCCATTTCCGTCGGGGAGAAGATGGGGTTTTCGTTCCATGAACACGGAAAATGCAAATCAGTCGGCATCCGGCACCGCCGGCCGTGACAACATCCCCTTTACCGGTGCCGAGTATCTGGAGAGCCTGAACGACGGGCGCGAGGTCTGGATCTACGGCGAGCGGGTCGAGAACATCGCCGAGCACCCCGCGTTCCGCAACTCGGCCCGCATGATCGCCCGCATGTACGACGCCCTGCACGATCCGGCGCGCAAGGACATCCTGACCGCGCCCACCGAGGACGGCGGTTTCACCCACCGCTTCTACCAGGCGCCGAAGACCGTCGAGGAGCAGGTGGCCTCGCGGGACGCGATCGCCGAGTGGCAGAAGATCGCCTGGGGCTGGATGGGCCGCTCCCCCGACTACAAGGGGTGTTTCCTCGGCACGCTGGGCGCCAACGCGGAGTTCTACCGCGGGTTCGAGGACAACGCGCGCAACTGGTACCGCAAGGCCCAGCAGAAGACCTGGTACATCAACCACGCGATCATGAATCCGCCGGTCGACCGGGGCCTCGGCGCCGACGCGGGCAAGGACGTGTTCATCCGGGTCACCCGGGAGACCGACGCGGGCTTCTACGTCACCGGCGCCAAGGTGGTGGCCACGGGCTCGGCCCTGACCCACTACACCTTCGTCGGTCACGTGGGCCAGGTCGCCGTGCAGGACCCGGCGTACTCGCCGGTGTTCATCATGCCGACGAACGCCCCCGGCGTGAAGCTGCTCTGCCGCACGTCCAACGAGTACCGCGCGGCCGTGCTGGGCAGCCCGTTCGACTACCCGCTGTCCAGCCGGCTGGACGAGAACGACGCGATCCTGGTCCTCGACGACGTGTTCATCCCCTGGGAGAACGCGTTCATCCACAACGACCTGGAGCAGGCCAACAAGTACAACATCCACTCCGGCTACCTGGAGCGCGCCTCCCTGCACGGCTGCACCCGCTTCGCCGTCAAGATGGACTTCCTGGTCGGCATGCTGTCCCGCGCGCTGGACGTCACCGGGGCCGGGCAGTTCCACGGTGTCATGTCGCAGCTCGGCGAGGTCATCGCCTGGCGCAACACGTTCTGGGCGCTGTCGGACGCGATGGCGAAGAGCGCCGTGCCGTGGAAGGGCGGCATGATCCAGCCCGACCCGCAGTTCGCCGGGGCGTACCGGGTGATGAACCAGCTCGCCATGCCGAAGATCAAGAACATCATCGAGCAGGTCGTGGCCAGCGGGCTGATCTACCTCAACTCCCACGCCAAGGACTTCAGCACCCCCGAGATCCGCGGCTACCTGGACACCTACCTGCGCGGCACCGGCGGCATCGACGCCGAGGAACGCGTCAAGGTCATGAAGATGCTCTGGGACTCCATCGGCACCGAGTTCGGGGCCCGCCACGAGCTCTACGAGATCAACTACATCGGCAGCAACGACGTGACGCGGCAGACCAACCTGTTCGGCGCGCGGGGCAGCGGGCTCCTCGACTACTGCAAGGACTTCGCGCAGAGCGCCATGGACGAGTACGACCTCGACGGCTGGACCGTACCGGACCTGATCGGGCCGGACGACGTCAGCATCCTCAAGCGCTGACCACCGTCCCGCGGGCTCCCGGTCGGGGGAGCCCAACCGGGCCGTGTCGTCGCACGGCGGAGAGCGGTGCGACGACACGGCCCAGCCCCTCGGCGATCCACCGAGCGCGTCACCGCGCTCCCACCCACCACAGGAGGCACCCGTGGCCACGGCCATCGATGCTGCCCACGTCACCTACGAGGCACCTGATCTCGACGTGATGGAGAAGTTCCTCACCGCGTTCGGCATGACCAGGACCGAGGGCAGCGACGACCGGACCCTGTACATGCGGGGAACGGGCACCCAGCACCACATCCACGTCACCCGCAAGGCCGCCAAACAGCGTTTCGTCGGCGCGTCGATCGAGGTCGCCGCCTACCAGGACCTCGTCGAACTCGCCGCGCTGCCGGGATCCTCCCCGGTCACCGAGTCGACGGAGCCCGGCGGCGGACAGGTGGTCTCGATGACCATGCCCGACGGCATCGAGATCCGGGCGATCTGGGGCCGGGACAGGGCCGAACCGATCGCGGACCGCGAGCCGTTCGCGATGAACAACATCCGCGACAAGAACCGGGTCAACGCCTTCGTCCGCCAGCCCGTCGCGCCGTGCACCATCGCCCGGCTCGGTCACTTCGTGCTCCACGTGAAGGACCACGACGCGTCGATGGCCTGGCTGAACGAGCGCTTCAACTTCCTGCCCTCCGACTACTTCCTCCCGCCGGGCGAGGACGGGCCGGTCGTCGGCACCTTCGTCCGGCTGGACCTGGGCGAACAGCTCGTGGACCACCACTTCATGCTGGTGCTCCAGTCGGACTGGGTGGGCGTCCACCACAGCGCCTTCGAAGTCACCGACGTGGACGCGGTCATGTCCTCGCACGACTACCTCCTCCAGCAGGGCTACGGCCTGGACGTCGGGGTCGGCCGCCACCTGCTCGGCAGCCAGATCTTCGACTACTGGAAGGACCCGTTCGGCTTCCGCATCGAGCACTACACCGACGGCGACACCGTCGACGGCAGCCACCGGCCCGGGAAGTTCAACGGCACCGCCAGTGACACCACGCAGTGGGGGAACCGTCCGCCGCTGGAGTTCTTCCAGTGAGCGCGGCAGCGCGCCCGGAGCGCGCCGAGGGGCAGCCGCGGCGGACCGGCGAGCCGCTGTCACCGGCCGTCCGCGAGCAACTGGCGCGGGCCGGCTCGTCCACCGTCGCCAACATGCTGCTCCGGCGCGGCCTGCGCAACGTGCTGATGGCCGGGGTCCGGCCGCTGGCCGGGGGCGGGGCACCGGTGGTGGGTCCGGCGAGCACGCTGCGGTTCATCCCGGCGCGCGAGGACCTGGACACCCTCGCCAACTACGCGAGCAGCGAGAACCCGCACCGGCGCGCGATCGAGGAGTGCCCGGCCGGAGCGGTGCTCGTGATCGACGCGTTCGGCTCCCTGGCGGGTGCGTCCATGGGCGACATGATGGCGGCCCGGCTGAAGCGGCGCGGCGTGTCCGGCGTCGTCACCGACGGCGGTTACCGGGACTCCGCCGCCATCGCCGCCACCGGACTGCCCTGCTTCCACCGGGGCAACGCCCCCGCGGCGACCCCGATCGCCCTGCACCCGGTCGCGCTGGACGAACCGGTCGGCTGCGGCGGGGTGGCGGTCTACCCCGGTGACGTGGTGCTGGGCGACGACGACGGGGTCGCGGTGATCCCGCGCCATCTGGTCGCGGAGGTGGCCGCCGAGGCCGCCGACGCCGCCGCGTACGAGGAGTTCGCGGCCCTGGAGATCCGGCGCGGCCGGTCCCTCTTCGGGCTCTTCCCGGCCACGCCGGAGAGCCGCAAGGAATACGACACATGGGTGGCCTCGGGCCGCCCCGGTCTGGAGTGAACAGTGGACATCGACCCCACCACCATGAAGTCGCTCGAAGTACTGATCCACGCCGCCGATCTCGACGACGCGAACTGGATCGACTACCCCGACTACGGGTTCCGGCAGTACTTCCTCTTCAAGAACCCCGGGACCGGCGCCAGCATCGCCCTCCTGGAGTACGAGAAGGGCGGGACGATCCCGACCAGGCACACGCACGCCTCGAACCAGTTCATGTACTGCCTCGAAGGCGACTACGAGTACACCGACTCCGGCCTGCGGCTGCGCCCCGGTTCGTTCTACATGAACCCGAAGGACCACCCGCACGGCCCGACGCTCGCCCACGAGCGCAGCGTGCTGATCGAGATCTACGACGGCCCGCACTACTACGAGAAGCCCGAATACCACACCGACGAGACGATCGGGGACTTCCTTGCGAAGGACTGAGGCGCCGGGGAGGAACGCGGCGCCCACGTGCGGCAGGGAATTCGCCGGAGTCGCGGCATCGGCGGGGAGCGAGGAGAAGTGACGATGAGGGAAACGAACGACACCACCGGGACCACCACGACGAACGACACCGCCGGGACGAACGGGACGGCCACGTCCCTGTTCGACACCGGGAAGGTGCTTGCCGCGTTCGGCCTGGACCATGTGCATTCCGGCACCTACACGGACTCCCTCGGCTGGGGTGCCGTCGAGGACCGCCCGGTGATCGAGGCGGTCTGTCCCGCCGACGGCGAGATCGTCGGCCGGATCGCCGCCTCCGACGCCGAGGACTACGAGCGGATCGTGGCCGCCGCCGTCGAGACGCAGCGGAAGTGGCGCATGGTGCCGCCGCCCCGTCGCGGTGAGTTCGTCCGCCGCATCGGCCAGTTGATCGAGGAGAACATCGACAGTCTGGCCGCCGTCGTCGCGCTGGACACCGGCAAGTCGATGATGGAGGCGCGGGGCGAGCTCCGCGAGGCCGTCGACATGTCCACCCTGGCCGCCGGCCAGGCGCGGATGATGTACGGCTTCACCCAGCAGTCGCAGCGTGCCGAGCACCGCATGTACGACCAGTGGCTGCCGCTGGGCGTGATCGGGCTGATCAGCGCGTACAACTTCCCGGCCGCCGTCTGGGCACAGAACGGGTTCCTCGCCGCGATCGCCGGGAACACGGTGGTCTGGAAGCCGAGTCCCAAGGTGCCGCTCACCGCGATCGCGGTGCAGAAGCTGGTCAACCAGGCCGCGGCGGAGATGGGGTGCGAGGGCGTCTTCTCGCTGTTCGTCCCCGCCGACAACGCCGTCGCCGAGCGGCTGATCGCCGACACCCGGGTCGCGATGATCTCCTTCACCGGCTCCACGGGCGTGGGTCGCAAGGTCGCCGAGATCGTCGGCTCGACGCTCGGACGCCGCTACCAGCTGGAGTGCTCGGGCAACAACGGCTGCATCGTCGACGAGACCGCCGATCTCGAACTCGCCGCGAAGGCGCTGACGTTCGGTGTGGTCGGTACAACCGGTCAGCGCTGCACCAGCACCCGCCGGGTCATCGCCCACCGGAGCATCGTGGACGAACTCGTCGAGCTGATGAAGAAGTCCTTCGAGCAGATCGCCATCGGGGACCCGCGGGACCCGGACACCGTCGTCGGCCCGCTGATCGACGCCCAGGCGGTGGAGGACTACCGCGCCGTCCTCGCCCGCGCCGAACTCGACGGGGCCACCGTGGTGTACGGGGGCCGGGTGATCGACCGGCCGGGACTGTACGTGGAGCCGACGATCGTCACGGGGGTGGAACCGCACTTCGAGATCGCGCAGTCCGAGACCTTCGTCCCGATCGTCTCCGTGCTGGTCTACGACGACCTCGACTCGGCCATCGAGATCCACAACGGGGTGGCCCAGGGACTCGCCTCGGGCATGCACAGCACCGACCTGAACCACATCGAGACCTTCCTCTCCGCCCGGGGCAGCGACTGCGGAATCGTGCGCGTGAACATGGGCACCACGGGCGCCGACGTCGGTGCCGCGTTCGGCGGCGAGAAGGAGACCGGCGGCGGCCGCACCGCCGGCTCCACCGCCTGGCAGGGCTTCATGCGCCGCCAGAGCGTGTGCGTGAACTGGGGCGGAACGTCCGCCTGGGACAGCCGAATCAACCTGTGAGGAACCCGCGAACATGAAGAAGGAACGTTTCTTCTCCGACGCCGTCCGCGAACCGGCGGCGAAGACCTGGTCGAACTGTCTCCGCGTCGACGACCTGATCTGGGTCTCCGGGATGACCGCGCGCGGCAAGGACGGCGAGACCCTCCTCGGCGACAACGCCTACGAGCAGTCCAAGGTCGTCCTCCAGAAGATCAAGGACCTCGTCGAGGCGGCCGACGGCGTCATGGACGACGTCGTCAAGATGACCATCTTCGTCACTCACATGAGTGACAACGCCCAGGTGTGGAAGGCCCGCGAGGAGTTCTTCACCGGCGACTTCCCGGCCTGCTCGCTGGTCCAGGTCGCGGCTCTGGCCAAGCCGGAGATCCTCGTCGAGATCGAGGCCGTCGCGATCGCGGGCTGCAGCACGGACTGACCGACCACGGCGACACCAGGCGCGTTCCCTCGCGGAACGCGCCGAGGGCGCTGTCTCTTCTCCGATGGGTAGGAAACTGTGTCGTCATCAACAACGAACCCCCCGAGACCCACCGATTCGACGCTGTCCGCCGCGGCGGAGGACCATGCCCTGGTCAGCGTCCCGGCGGCGGAGCGCAGGAGCGGTCATCAGCTCGCGCTCAGCCCCATCAGCGTCGCCACCGCGCTCGTCGTCTTCGCCATCGCGGGCTTCACCGTCGTCCTCGCCGGTTTCACGGTGGGTCTGATCGTCGGCGTCCTGGTCGCGGCCTTCGGGGTCTTCCTCGGCAAGGCACTCGGGAGGATGGCCTTCGAGACGGGTATGTCCTCCACGATCACCTCCCGGTTCTTCGGATTCGGCCTGCGGGGATCGTCGATCGGTTCGGCGATCTTCGCGTTCATGATCCTCGGCTTCCTGGCCATGGAGTCCGCCCTCCTCTACCAGGGCACCCTGCTGATGTTCGACCTGCCCGACTCCTGGGTGACGCGCATCCTGCTCTACGGCCTGATGACCCTGTTGTGGATCGGGCTCGCCGTCTTCGGGCTGAAGCTCGCACTGCGCGCCTCCGGTGTGCTGACGGCGGTCACCCTCCTCGTGACGATCTACATGATCATTCACATCTACGTGATCGAGGGCGCCGACCCGATGGACGTCTTCCGCTACGCGGGAGTCGTCCCCGGGGGCCTGTGGCCGAAGTTCGAGGCCGCGGTATCGGTCATGGGCGCGACGGCCGGAACCATCGCCCTCGTCACCACGGACTTCGCCCGCTACTGCCGGACCCGACGTGATGTCACGGTCCTGGCCGCGGCCGGTCCGATCACCCAGAACGTCCTGATGACCGTCCTGGGATCGCTCGTCGTCATCGGCGGCATGCCCGATGTCGTCACGTACCTCATGGACCACGACAGCAGCCTGACCCCGGAGGCGGCGGGCGCGGCCGGCAGCGACTTCGTCATGCAGAACACCGGCGCCTTCTTCGTGATCTTCGCCGCCTGGATGGGCTTCGTCACCATCTACGCGGCACAGGCCAAGGCCCAGGCCATCAACGCCTACTCCGGCTCGCTCTCCCTGGTCAACCTGGTCGACGCCCTCACCGGCAGGAAGCCGGGCAGGGCGGCGATGGTGGTCCTCGGAAACCTCATCGCCCTGGTGATGATCGGCGCCGGAATCCTGGAGAAGTTCTCCACCTACCTCGCCTACCTGGGCGCGATGACCCTCGGCATGTGCGGCGTGATGATCGCCGACTACTACCTGGTGCGCAGGGCGCGGTACGACAGCCGCACCCACCGGGTGGAGAAGTGGAACTGGGCCGGGGTCATCACGCTGGTCCTGTCCGCCGCCGCCGGCATGGTCCTGATGGCCACCGACGTCTTCCCCCTCGGCTTCCTGGTGTCGTTCGTCGCGGCACTCCTCCTCTACCCGCTGCTGCGGACGTGGCTGCCCGAGGGCACGGGCACCTCCTTCGCCGCGAGCGAGGAAGCCGTCGAGGAAGCGCTCTGATCCGGGCGGGCGGCCGTGTTCGTCCCCCGCGACCGGCCGCCCGCCCCGCGCCCGCCCCCCGTTCCACCCGCCATCGCCCGCCACCCACCACCGCCTTCCACCGTTTCCCTCACTTTCCGCCCGGTCCCACCCGCGGGGCCCACAACCCATCCAGGAGGTTCGCCGATGACCGACATCATGTGGGACGCCGAGATCTACGAGAAGGCCGCCGACGCCGCACCCCCCGCATCGGACGCCGCGCTCCCTCCGCACCCCGACCCCCGCCAACTCCGCAACACCCTGGGCAACTTCGCCACCGGCGTCGTCGTCCTCACCTACCGCTCCGGCGCCGACCACTACGGCGTCACCGTGAACTCCTTCACCTCGGTGTCCCTGGACCCGCCGCTGGTGCTGGTGTCCATGCAACGCACCTCGCGCGCCCTGACCCACCTGCTGGAACGCCCCTTCGCGGTCAACGTCCTCGGGGACAACCAGCTCGACACCGCACTCCATTTCGCGGGCAAGCCCCAGGAACGGCCGGTCGACTGGATCACGGACGGCCCGGCGCCGCGCATCGGCGGCTCACCGGCGTACTTCCAGTGCACGCCCTGGGCGGGCTACGACGGCGGGGACCACGTCCTGGTACTCGGCCGCGTGACTGCGTACGGCCAGCAGGACGACGCCCGGCCGCTGCTCTTCTACCGCGGCCAGTGGAGCGCGCTCGCCCAGGAATCCGAGGACGGCACCGCGAACGGCGCCCGGTCCGAAAGGAACCGACCGTGACCCACCCCACCACGCCCACCACCACGCCCGTACCCGCACCCGCATCCGCATCCGCATCCGCCGAGTTCACCGCCCTGTCGGCGGAGTTGGAGGCGATCCGTCCCCTCCTGCTGAGCGAGGCAGCCGACAGCGAACGGCTGCGCCGCCCGACGCCCGCGGTCCAGGACGCCCTGCGCGACAGCGGCATCCTCCGGCTGACCGTGCCCGCCGAACTCGGTGGCCTGGACGCCTCCCCGCTCCAGATCCTGGAGGTGATGGAGAAGCTGTCCCACACGGACGCCTCGCTGGGCTGGCTGGTCCGGGCCCTGACGAGCGAGACGGCGACCGCCGCCGCCCACCTGGGCGACGAAGCCGTTGCCGAACTCTTCGCCGACGGCGCGTATCCGCTGGTGGCGGGTCAGTCCGCGTCGTTCACCGGCCGGGCGGTGCGCGTCGCGGGAGGCTACCGGGTCAGCGGTGTCTGGCAGTTCGCCCCCGGCGTCTCCATGGCCACGCACCTCAACCTCTCCGCCACCGTCGAGGGCACCAGGGAGCGGGTGGTCTGCCTCGTCCCCCGTTCCGCCGTCCGGATCAGCGACAACTGGGACATGCTCGGGCTGCGCGCGACCGCGAGCCTGGACTACCGGGCCGAGGACGTCCTTGTCGAGGACGCGTACGTGTACGGCATCGGCCCGGGCCACGCCCGCCGGGGCCGCCCCGCGAACCGGCTGAGCCCCGCCCTCTGCGCCGGCCTGCACCAGGCCGCCTGGTCGCAGGGGGTCGGCCGGCGCATGCTCGACGAGCTGCGCGAACTGACCCTGCGCAAGGACCCCGCGCAGGAGTCCCCGGTCACCAGCGACGAGTTCTTCGGCGAGTTCGCCCGCCACTTCTCGCACGTCCGCGGCACGATGGCGCTGCTCCGCGAGACCTGGGGCGACAACGAGTCGACGCTCGCCACCGGGGCACGGCTCGGTGACGAACAGGAGACGATGTCGCGCCTCGCGTGCAGTCTCGCCGGCCGGACCGCGGTGGAGATCAGCCAACTCGTGCACCGATTCGCCGGAGCGCGGGTCATGCGGGACGGTGTGCTGCAACGCTTCTTCCGTGACAGTCACGCCGGCAGCCAGCACCGGGGCTCCTCGCACATCGTGACGCAGAAATGCGGCCGCATGCTGTCGGGCACCCTGCCCGCCGGTGCGCACTGGGGATTCTTCGACCTGGTCGTCCCCGGGAACTGCGCCGTCGACGCCTGAACACGCTCCGCGGGTACATCCTCCGCGGGAAGAGAAAGAGCAAGGACATGAAACTGGCAACCGTGCGCACCGCCGACGGGACGATCGCGGCCCGCCTGGACGGCGGCACGTTCACCGAGATCCCCGGCCATGCCGACATCGGCACCCTGCTGCACCACGAGAACTGGCGGGAGCTCGCGGCCGACGCCGACGGGCGCCGCGTCCCGGCCGCCGGAACCGCACTCGACACGGTCGTGCCGAATCCGTCGAAGGTGCTGTGCGCCGGACTCAACTACACCGGACACATCGAGGAGATGGGACGGGACCTGCCCTCCCACCCCACCCTCTTCGCGAAGTTCGCCGACACCCTGACCGGCCCCGCCGACCCGGTGGCCGCCGTGCCGGAGGACCCGGAGATGGACTGGGAGGGCGAACTCGCCGTCGTCGTCGGCCGGACCGCGTACAGGGTCGACGAGGACGAGGCGGCCGACTGCATCGCCGGATACACGGTGGCCAACGACATCTCGATGCGCGGCTGGCAGTACCGCACCACGGAATGGCTCCAGGGCAAGATCTGGGCCCGTTCCACCCCCGTGGGCCCGGTGCTCACCACGCCCGACGCCTTCGACCCCACCACCGCTACCCTGTCCACCACGGTCAACGGAACGACCGTCCAGGAACACGCGATCGCCGACCTCCTCTTCACCCCGGCCCGGCTGATCGCGTACATCTCCACCATGCTCCCCCTGCGCCCCGGCGATCTCGTCCTCACCGGCACCCCCGGCGGCGTGGGCCGGGCCCGCGTCCCGCGGTGGTACCTGAAGACCGGCGACGTGGTCGAGGTGACCATCGACGGCATCGGCACGGTGACCACCCCGATCGTCTGACCCCGGACGCACCGACCGTCCGGCCCCTGCCACCCGGATCGTCCGGCCCCGGTCGCCGGCATGGCGGTCGGGGTCGCGTCGTCACATGGTGAGGACGAGGCTGACGTCATGTCCGCAGAACCCGAACGAGTTGCGCGGTGAGCGGCGGACCATCGACCGGTACGCCGCTCACCGCGCACCACGTCCAGTTCGACGCGCGGGTCGAGTTCGTCGAGGTTGCACGTCGCCGGGACCGTGCCGTCCCTGAGCGCGAGCAGCCCCCCCAGGTCCATGCCCACCCGGGCAGCGGGCCCGTTGGACATCGGCATGGGGACCGTGAACGGCGACAGCCGTCGGATACCGGCGCGTTCGAAGACGTCGTCCTGTCCCAGCGTGGTGAGGACACCACCGGTCCCCGTACCGACTCCTCCTCCAGGAATCGCACACCCGAGCTGCCTTCCAGCAACCCCGACCACGACGACGGCGCATCGGCCCCCGGCGGCGTCATCGCACCGGTCCCCGTCACCGGCACATGACCCTTGCGGGTCATACGAGCCTCCTTGATTTATATGGACCCCACATAACGCCTGACTTGCCCTCCTGGGGATCACGTCAGCTTTCAGAAGGAGAATCAGGGAAGGAGTCGACCGATTCCGGGAGGAGGGATTATGCGATTCCCATAAATGGCGCGGTTGAGCTCGTGGTGTCACAGAAGGGTGAGGCACCCGCAAGCGGACAGGTTGCGCACCGAACGACAGGAGTTCCGCGACCGCCCGCGACCACCTGAGAGCCTGTCGGGTGATGAAGCCCCGGCGATTCTGAGAGCGCTCTCAGCCACATGTCTTGACGGCCCCCGTCGGCCACCGGGACAGTGGTGAACACCCGCGGATGCCCCTCCGGCGTCTCCCGCGCCCCACTCGCGTACGACCCCGGCCCTTCCGCGTCCCCCCACACCTCGGGAGTCCTCTCGTGCATTCACGCCGAACGTTCCTGACCCGCGGCCTCGCCGCCTCCGCGACCGCCCTCACCTGCCCCGTCTGGGGCAGCGCCCTCGCATCCAGCGCCTCCGCCGCACCCGCGACCTGCGAACTCGCCCTGGAGAACCTGTCGTTGCCGGGCCGGGTCAACGCCTACGTCATCGGCCACGAACAGGGCTCGGACCGCTGGGTGCTGCTGCGGGCCGACGGCAGTGTCTACCACCCCGACTCCCCCGCCGCGCCACAGACGCCGTTGCCGGTCGACTGCGCCATCCCGCTGAACGCGGCGGGCGGCGCACCCGTCGTGCTGACGCTTCCCCAGATGTACGGCGCGCGCGTCTACTTCGTGCGCGACGACACCCTCACCTTCTATCTCAACCCCGGCCCCGCACTGGTCGAGCCCGCGTTCGCGACATCCACCGACCCCAACTACGGGCGGACGTGGTCGTTCTGCGAGTTCACGTTCAATCCGCAGCAGTTGTACGCGAACATCAGCTACGTCGACCTGGTGACCGCCCTGCCCATCGGCCTGACGCTGGAGGGCGACGGCACGCACACCGTGGCCCCGCTCCCGGACGGGGCCGTGCAGCGAATCGCCGACGGGCTCACCGCCCAGGCCGCCACCGACGGCCGGCCCTGGGACAAGCTGGTGATCCGGGGGTCGGACGGTGGCGTGCTGCGGGTGATCTCGCCCCAGAACCTGATGGCCCCGTTCTTCGACCGGCCGGACGAGATGCCGTTCCGGGACGTGTTCACCGCCTACATCGACGAGGTCTGGGAGAAATACCGCTCCACGGATCTGCGGATCGACCTCCAGGGCGGGCGGGGCGTGCGCACGGGTCGGGTGAACGGCGACGTCCTGACCTTCGACGGCGGGCACACCTTCGTCAAACCGGTGTCCAAGGACGTCTTCACATGCAACCACGGCCCGTTCGCCAACAATCCTGGCGACCCGGACGACAAGAAGGCGTTGCTGGCCCGGCTCGCGGCCGGGTTCAACCGCTCCCTGATGCTCACCCACCCCGATCAGCCGAACGGCACCTCGGCGGCGGACTACTACCGGGGCGCGGTCACGAACCACTGGTCACGGGTGGTTCACACCAACAGTCCGATCGGGTACGCCTTCCCGTACGACGACGTGCGTCCGGACGGCGAGCCCGACGTCTCGGGCGCCGCCAACGACGGCAGTCCGCGACGCTTCACGGTGCGGGTGGGGAGCTGAGGGGACCAGGTGGCCGGCCGCGAGGACGGGGTTCCCCGTCCGGCCGGTCATTCGCACAAAAGTTCGCACGGGCGGCGATGAATTTCCGCGCGTCGGGCAGTCTTACCCCTGTTGTCGACAACAGCAACAGGAGAAGCACATGGCTCAACTACTGAGGGTCCAGAACTTCAATGTCTCGCGCGACGGGATCGCGGCCGGTGAGGACCAGACCTTCGAGCGCCCGTTCGGTCACGTCGACCCCGAGCGTCTGTTCGCCTGGGCCGGCGCCACGGCGAGCTGGCCCATGCGCACCGAACCCGGCGGCAGCCGCGGCCTCGACGACTACCTCACGCGGGACTACCCGCACGGCATCGGCGCCGAGATCATGGGACGCAACAAGTTCGGTCCGCAGCGCGGCCCCTGGGCCGACGAGCAGTGGCGCGGCTGGTGGGGCGACGAGCCCCCGTTCCGCACGCCGGTGTTCGTCATGACCCACCACGTGCGTCCCTCCTTCACCCTCTCCGACACCACGTTCCACTTCGTCGACGACGAGCCGGCGGCGGTCCTCGCACGGGCGCGGGAGGCGGCGCAGGGGAAGGACGTCCGGCTCGGCGGCGGGGTCACCACCATCAGGGAGTTCCTCGACGCCGACCTCGTCGACACCCTGCATGTGGCGGTCTCGCCGGTGGAGCTGGGTTCCGGGCTGCGGCTCTGGGACTCCCCCGACGATCTGCTCGACCGGTTCCACCTGGACGTCGTGCCCAGCCCGAGCGGCGTGACACACCACCTCTTCTGGCGGACGTGACACACCACCTCTTCTGGCGGAAGTGACACACGTGGCCGCGCGGGCCCGCACCTGACGGGGCGAGGGCCGGAGCCACCGGCCGGTGGGGCACGCCACCGCCGTCCCGGTTGCTCCGGGCCCCGCGGCTCGTTCGTACCGCGCCCGGGCCGGGCCCCGCAGGCGTCAGTTACACGGTGGCCAGCCGCCTGACCACCGTCTCGCCGACCCCCTTCGCACTGCCCGGGTTCTGGCCGGTGACGAGGTTGTCGTCCTCGACGACGTACGGGGCGAACGGTTCGTCGGCGGTGCTGTACTCGGCGCCGAGCCGCTTCAGTTCCTCCTGGAGGTTGTACGGGACGGCCTCGGCCCGGTCGGCCAGCTCCTCCTCGGGCCAGGAGAAGCCGGTGACCCTCCGCCCCCGTACCAGCGGATCTCCCGTTTCGAGGGTGACGTTCAGCAGCCCCGTGGCCCCGTGGCACACCGAGGACACGATGCGGCCGGAGTCATGGAACCTGGCGATCAAGGCCTCCAGCTCCGCCGTCTGCGGGAAGTCGAACATCACCCCGTGTCCGCCGGTCAGGTAGATCGCGTCGTACTCCCCCATGTCCACGTCCGCGATCTTCCCCGTGTCGTCGAGGAGGTCCATGAACTCCCGGTCGGCATACCGCTTTCCGGTGCCGAGCTCGGCAAGGGCCTCATGGGACAGGCTCTCCGGGTCCAGCGGGATCAGCCCGCCCCGCGGGCTGACGACATCCATCGTGAACCCGGCCTTCTCGGCGACGTCCCAGAAGTGGGTGAGCTCGCCGAGCCAGAGGCCGGTGCGCATGCCGACCTTCTCGTACGCGCCGACGTTCGTGACGACGACGAGGATCTTCCGCTTCTCGGCCATGATCGTGCACCCTTCCTGCCGGTCGAAGCGTGGGCCCCGGCCGTTGCGCGGCCGAGGGGGTGTCGCACGTCGGAGGCGGTCCGCCCGTCCGGTGGACCGCCTGCCGGTTTTCCCAGCCTAGACCGGCCGTGCGCATCACGCAGGACCGGTCCGGGCCGGTGGAACGGCGGGGGCGGGACGCCCCCGTCAGGCGCCGTACTGCTCGATCAGTGCCCTCATGACCCCGAAGGCGGGTTTGGGCGTGTAGTCGTCGGTGGTGAGGCCGAACCGGTGGAACAGGCCCGGCTCGGTGCTGTCGGCATCGCGCAGCGCGAAGTGCGTGCAACCGCTCAGGCGGAGCTCGCGCGCGTGCGCCGCGAGGACGTGGATCAGCGTCTCGACGACCTCGGCCTGCCGACGCACGGGGCGCTCCGGCCCGGTGGGCCAGCCGTGCTCGGTGATGTGCAGCGGCAGATGCCCCAACCCGGCCGCGTCGAGGACCGCGTCGCGGTGGTGGCGCAGCAGTCCCTCGACGGCCCCGGCGAGATCGGCGGCGGGCACGGGGCGGAAGACGTCCGGGAAGAAGTCCAGCCCCACGTAGTCGAGTTCGGCGACGAACGCATCGCCGCCGAGGGCGACGAGGTCGGCGACGAAGGAGGCGCCGGGCCCGAAGAGCGGTGTGGTGTTGAAGCCGACGCGCAGATGGGTGTGGCCAAGTTCGCGTGCCCGCGCCTTGGCGGCGATGACGCCCCGCACGATCGCCTCGCGCACGCCCGGGTAGTAGCCGTCCAGGGTGGGGTTCGTCGTGATGTTCGGCTCCTCCGCGACCTGGAGGGTATCGGTGACCGGGCCGTACTGGGCGACCAGCTCGCACAGGAATCGGCAGTAGCCGTCGACGTCCGCGCCGCGCGACCGGTACTGGGCCACCAGGTCCAGCCGGCGGCCCCGCACGGCGTACCGCTCGGCATCGGCCGGCGTCTCGGTCGGGTGCGGGCCGCCGGGCCGGGTGGTGTCGCCGAACCCCGTGTAGGCGCGCACCAGGAACGGTCGCCCGGCCCGGCCCTGGAGCTGGTCCAGGGCGTGGGACACACGGTCGGGGTCGTCGGGCGGCCCGGCGGCGAGTCCCCCGGTGTCGTCGCCCGCGACCGATCCCGGGTAGATCCCGAAGATCAGCCCCGCATGCGCGTTCGGTGCCGGTGCCGGTGTCGGTGTCATGCGCGCCCTCCCTCCCGGTCGGCCCTTTCCCGGTCGGTACCGGGCTGCGTGGCGGCGGCCTCGGGCCAGCTCAGCTTCCCGTTCCGGATGTCGTCGATGACCTCGTCGATCCACGTCATCTCGGCGCGTGCCAGGGACAACGCGTACTCGGCCTCGATGACGTGCAGCCGGGGCACGCCCGCGGCCAGGGCGCCCGCGAGGCGTTCCTCGTCCGCCACCGTGCGCCGCCGAAGACGTCCGGCCCGCTCCGTCAGTGCCTCGACGGCACCGTCCGGGCCCAGGGCTCCCAGATAGCTGACGGCCCCCAGGAACTGCGAGAACTCCCGCTCGGGGGTGCGGATGTGGGCGTCAAGACGCCGCACGAGTTCGTCACGGCCCGCTTCCGTGAGCGCGTAGACGGTTCGCTCCGGGCGGTTTCCCGTGCGTTGTTGGCCCTGCTCGGCCAGCCAACCCGCCTCGGCAAGGGCGGAGACGGTGTTGTAGAGCGTGCCGCGGGTGATCGCGGCTGCGTGGTTGTCGCTGCGTTTCCGCAGCTCGGAGAGGATCTGATAGGGGTGCGAGCTCTGCTCCAGCAGAAGTCCCAGCACCGCGAGCACGATCGGGTTGTCGAGAGCGCGACGTGGCATGGTCGAACTCTAACAGTCCAAATAGACCATCGAGACACGCCGGGGCCTCGTCACCCCGTCGCGCCCGGCCCCGTCACGCCCCCCGTCGCGCCCGGCCCCGTCGCGCCCGGCCCCGTCGCGCTTGTCGCCGTCACGCGCTCGTCGCTATTGCCGTTCCTGACCGAGCCGCGCCGTCTCTCCGCCGAACGGCAGGTGCACGATCCGCCTTTCGAGGAGCCAGACGCCGTCGGCCCTGCGGAACGTGTCCTCGTAGTGGCCCACGTTCGCGGGCAGCCTCGGGGGCACCATGCCGCCGGTGTGACCGTCGACCCGGTAGGTGGCGAAGTAGGAGGTGGCGGTCGCCTCCACCGCGGAATGGACCGTGACCAGGATGTTCGTGGACATGCGACGGGACAGCCGGTCCTCGGGCCGCGCCCCGAAGTAGGTGCGGAGCGCGTCCCGTCCCCGCACTTCACGGTCGCCGTGGGGCCACTCCCACACCCCGTCCGGCGTGAAGAGATCCGCGACTCCGCTCGGGTCCCCCAGGTCCAGGCGGCGGACGAACTCGACGATCAGACGCTCGCAGGCCCGCTCGGCGAGGAGATGTTCCATCGGGTCAAGGGCTTCGGTAGGCATCTCCCACTGCTATCAGCCGTCCGCGAGGCGCAGCGAATGAATTTCCGGGCGTCGCGCACCCCCCGCCCCGCCCCCGCCCCCGCCCGAACGCGCCCCGCTACGCGGCGAGTCCGTTGATCCGGTACTGCATCACCCGGTAGTTCCGGTCGTCGTACCACTGGCTGACGGCGATGTGGAAATCGGCGAACGTCGAGCCGGGGACGATGAATCCGCCGTACGGGCTCGCCACCGCGTTCCCGAACTCCAGTCCCGGGACGATCGGCACGATGACCGTCTGTTCCGGAGTGGTGAACAGGTTGGAGGTGGGCAACGCGAAGACCTGCGCACGGATGTCGAGGGGGGCCATGTTGAGCCAGGTCAGCGCGTACTTCCCGCCCATGGCCCGGAAGCAGATCTCGCCCCAGCGGCGCGCGCCGGTGATCCCGGTCGGGTAATTCCCCCAGCCCCAGGCGCCGTTGGCGTACCCCCAGGGTTCATACGCCCCCGGATCACCCAGCGCGTCCTGCCGGACCCGGTGCAGGAGCAGGTCGGATGTCACATCGCGGTTGAAGGCGGTCGACAGGACGTAGCAGTATCCGTCGTCGGCCACCGCGTAGGTCTTCTGCTGGAACTGCCCGTCGTACTGGTCGCCCGGCCACTGACAGAGGTACTGCCAGGTCTCGCCGTTGTCGTCGGACCGCCAGAAGTCGGAGTGGTGCGTCCGGTAGATCACCCCGCGCATGAGGTGCATGTACATCGTGCCGCCGACGGTGAAGACGTCGGAGGGGATGGCCGTGGTGTTCCCCTCGTGCCCCTCGGGGACGAGGCCCTCCGCGTGACCGCCTCCCACACTGCCGTCGATGACGAGGGAGTTCAGCGCGCTGTCGCGGGAACGCAGCCCCACCGGCGCACGCCAGTCGGACGCGCCCACCCCGGCACCGTCGAAGGTGTCGCCGCCGACGAACAGCATCGAGCCGTCGGGACACCGGGCGGGAATGCCCAGGTCGGTCCAGGGTGCCGCGAACCGGCCGGTCTCGGTGGGTCCGGTGAGATCGCGGACCTTGTCGCCGGTGATCAGTGCCGCACGGGGCTGGGCCGCCCGCGCTGTCGTGGCGCCCGCGGCGAGACCCGCGACACCGAGGGCGGCGCCGGCGGTCGAGCGCAGCAGCGCCCGCCGGGTGAGGGGCGAGGCGGGGACGAAGCGACTGGATCCGTGCATCGAAGCTCCTGTGGGGAAGGGCTTGTTGCGGACTCGGCGGGGCGGGGCGTGAGGCCCGTACGGCCCGTACGGCCCGATCGCCAACCGGAGGATAGGGCCCCGTCGCCGGGCCCCGACAGACGGCCTCCGGCCGGTCGAACGCACGTGCCCCTGTTCCGGCCGTCGACCGGAACAGGGGCACGCGTACGGAGGTGCGGCGGGACGCCGCCGGCGGTCAGCAGCCGCCGCAGTTGTAGTAGGTCACGTCCCAGTGGTTGCCCTCGTCGGCGTAGATGTTGCCGGAGCCCGCCTTGTACTGGGGGGCGCCGTCACCGCGCAGGCCGATGTAGGTGAAGGTGCCGTGGATGTAGTTCGTCAGGCAGGTCGACTTGCCGAAGTCGAGCTTGTAGCCGTTCCAGTGCGAGTAGGTGCCGCCGGCGTGCCCGGTCTCGGTGCCGCCGGTGATGTTCAGGGCGCAGCCGGTGGCGCCCTTGAGGGTCTGCGCGCCCTGGGCGGTGGCCAGGTTGAGCTGGTCGAACGAGGTGCAGGTGCTGACGTTGCGGTCGGAGCAGCCACCGGAGGACGACCAGGTGACCCCGGAGGAACTGAACCGGGCGGTGGCCTGGGAGTGGGTGAGCTTCGTGTCGGCATGGGCCTGGGTGGCGCCGCCGCCGAGGACGCCGATGCCGGGGGCGAAGAGGACGCCCAGGACGAGGGCGAGGGCGGTCAGGACGGGGCGCAGTGTCATACGGGACACCATGGGGGGACTCCTCCTGGTCATGACAAACAAGGGGCAGGGAGATACTGCCCGAGTTCTACGCGCGTCGCCAGGGCCCGCCGGGGATCGGACGGATCGCGGGCGGCATCCGGCCCGCCCCGGTGACACGACGGGGACGCCAACCCCACATCACGGCGAACACCACGGCCGAACACCGCGGCCGAACACCACCGCGGAACGCCACGGCGGAACGGCGGGCCCGAACGCCGCGGCCGAACGCCACGGCAAGGACCACGACAGAACACTCGCAGGCAATGTTGAACATTGAACTAGATTGCGCTACTGTCGTTCTCGTTGAAGGTTAAACAACCTGATTCCGACCCCCTCGACCGTCATCCGGTCGCGTCCCCCGAGGAGGAGCCATGGCTCTGTTCACCCGCAAGAACAACAACGCCCCCGCCGCCACCGTCACCGCTCCCCCTGTGGACCCGGCCCTCGCCGCGCTGACCGGCGACTACACGATCGACCCGGCCCACAGCAGCATCGGCTTCACCGTGCGGCACGCCATGGTCACCAATGTGCGCGGCACCTTCGGCGAGCACGAGGGTGTCCTGAAGCTGGACGGCCGCGACCCGTCGAACTCCACAGCGTCGATCGACGTCAGGATCGCCAGCGTCGACACCGGCATCGCCGACCGCGACGGCCACCTGGTCAGCGGCGACTTCTTCGACGCCGAGAAGTTCCCGCTGATGACGTTCCGCTCCGCCCGGGCCGAGCAGCTCGGCGGCGACACGTACCGCGTCACCGGCGACCTCACGATCAAGGACGTGACGCGTCCGCTCTCCATCGACCTGGAGTTCAACGGCTCCGCCACCGACGTCTACGGCAGCGAGCGCGTCGGCTTCGAGGGCAGTGCGAACATCCTGCGCTCCGACTGGGGCCTGACCTGGAACGCGGCACTGGAGACCGGCGGCGTGATGGTCAGCGACAAGGTCAAGCTCACCTTCGACATCTCCGCGATCAAGGCCGCTCCCGGAGCCTGACCAACCCCCTGCCCCTCGTCCCCCGGCCTCCCGCGCCGGGGCACGAGCCCGGCCGTGCCCGCCTTCCGCCCCCTCCTTCCTCTCCGGGGCCGGAGGGCGGGCACGGCCGGGTGCGGTCGGGTTTCAGGGACCGGACAGGGCCGGGGTGCTGACCGGGAGTGGCCCGGCCGGGTGCGCGGGGTCAGACCCGCCCGTCGCTCGGATCTCCGGCGCCTTCGCCCCCGACGCCCCCCGATTGGCGGTCCCCGCCGCTTCCCCCACCGTTTCCCTCTTCGTTTCCGTCCCCGGCGCCGCCCCCGGGCGGCTGCTCCGGCTCCCCGACCGACTGCTCCGACCAGATCACCTTGCCCCTCTCCGTGTAGCGGGTACCCCAGCGCTCGGCGATCTGGGCGACCAGGAACAGGCCCCGGCCGCCCTCGTCCGTCGAAGCCGCGTATCTCAGATGCGGTGAGGTGTTGCTGGTGTCGGACACCTCGCAGATCAGGCTGCGGTCGAGGAGCAGGCGGACCTCGATCGGCCCGGCGCCGTAGCGCACCGCGTTGGTGACGAGTTCGCTCAGGATCAGCTCGGTGGTGAACGCCTCCTCGTCCAGACCCCGTTCGGCCAGCCACTCGGCGACGTTCTTGCGGACCCCGGCCACCGCCGCCGGGTCGGTGGCCACGTCCCACTGCGCGACCTGGTCGGGATCGAGGGTGCGGGTACGGGCCACCAGCAGCGCGACGTCGTCGGTCGGAGCGTCGGGCAGCATCGCGGCGAGCACGTCGTCGCAGGTCTCCTCCGGTGTGCGGTCGCGGCCGACAAGGGTGTCGCGCAGCAGTTCCAGCCCGGTGTCGATGTCCCGGTCGCGGCCCTCGACGAGCCCGTCCGTGAAGAGGACCAGGCGGCTCCCCTCCGGAACGTGGAACTCCGCCGCCTCGAAGGGCATGCCGCCGATACCGAGCGGCAGCCCGGTCGGCGCCTCGGGGAACTCGACGCTTCCGTCGGGAAGGACCAGGGCGGGGCCGGGGTGTCCGGCGCGCGCCACCGAGCAGTTGCCGGAGACCGCGTCGTAGATCGCGTAGAGGCAGGTGGCCCCCGTGACCTCGCCTCCCCCGTCGTCGTCCGCCTCGGCCTGGTCGATACGGCTGACCACATCGTCCAGGTGCCCGAGGAGTTCGTCCGGCGCCAGGTCCAGCGCGGAGAAGTTGTGGATGCTGGTGCGCAGCCGGCCCATGGTGGCGGCCGCGTGCAGACCGTGGCCGACCACGTCGCCGACGACCAGCGCCACCCGGGCCCCGGACAGCGGGATCACGTCGTACCAGTCGCCGCCGACCTCGGCCCGTGCAGGGAGGTAGCGGTGGGCGACATCGAGGGCGCTCTGGTCGGGCAGGTCACGGGGCAGCAGGCTGCGTTGCAGCGCGACCGCCATCGTGTGCTCCCGGGTGTACCGGCGGGCGTTGTCCACGCTGACCGCCGCCCGGGAGACCAGTTCCTCGGCGAAGGTCTGGTCGTCGTCGTCGAACCGCTCGGAGGGGTGGGCGCGCCAGAAGTTCGCCAGGCCCAGGATGACGCCCCGCGCGTGCAGCGGCACGGAGAGCACCGAGTGGAAGCCGAAGCCCTGTATCGACCCCGCCCGCGACGGGTCCCAGTTCCGCCATCCCAGCTGGGTGATCATGTCGGGGCCCAGCCCGGTCCTCTCTATGTCCACCCGCATGGCGGCGGTCCTGGTGGGCACGAAGCCGACCGGCCAGCCGACCGGGTAGAGGGGCTGGCGCGGATCGGTGGTGGCGATGGCGGTACGGCGCATGTCCAGCGGGCGCCCGGCGTCGAGATCCGGTTCCTCCCCGGGATCCGCGGGCTCGGCGAGGTCCACGGTGGTGACGTCGGAGAATCCGGGCGTCGCCACGTCCGCCAGCTCCTGCGCCGTCCGGGTCACGTCGAGCGTGGTGCCGATCCGGGCGGTGGCCTCGTAGAGGAGCAGCAGTCGCTCGTTGACCAGTTGGGCACGGCCCGCGACGGCGCTCAGCTCGGTGGTGTCGCGCAGGGTCACGACGGTGCCGGGCGGGCCGCCGCCCGCGTCCGTGCGCCGCAGGTTCACGGCGAGCAGCCGGTTGCCGCTGCGCAGCACCCGGTCGGTGACGCTGTCGTCGGAGGTGAGGACCGCGACGGTGTCCGGGTCCAGTCCGAGGTCCGCCACCGCGCGGCCCTCGGCGTCCGGGGGCAGCCCGAGGAGCCGGCGGGCCTCGTCGTTGGCCAGGGTCAGCCGACGGCCGTCCCCGACGATGAGCACGCCCTCCCGGACGGCGTGCAGCACCGCGTCGTGATGTTCGTACATCCGGGTCATCTCGGCGGGTTCGAGTCCGTGCGTCTGGCGGCGCAGCCGTCTGCTCACGAGCGCCGCGCCCACCGTGGTGAGCGCGGCGGCGATCAGCGCCACGAGAAGGCTGAGCGGGATGTACCGGCTGGCGGCGCTGTTCACCGACTTGTCGGTGAGCCCCACAGAGATCAGTCCGGCGACCGAGCCGTCGGTCCGGGTGACGGGCACCACCGAATTGAGCTCGGGGCCTTCGGGGCTCTTCACCGTCTGGGTGACGCTCTGGCCGGTCAACGCCTTCTGGTACGGGACGGTCAGGCGCGTCCCGATGCGGGCGGGGTCGGGATAGGTGTAGCGGACGCCCTGGGGGCTGGCCACCACGACGTAGTCGACATGGGCGTCCTTGCGAACCTCCTCCGCGCGCGATTGCAGGAGCGCCGTGGGGTTCCTGCTGTCCAGGGCCGCCACGAGGCCGGGAGCGTTGGAGAAGGTCTGGGCCACGCTCAGGGTGCGCAGCCGGGCCTCCTCCAGGCTGGCCCGGCGGCCCTGTACCACCAGTGTGATCGCGGCACCCACGATGATCAGCAGGACGAGCACCAGCACGAGGCAGAAGACCTGACCGGCCATGGTGCGCACGCTGAACACCGAGCGCAGCTCGCGAGCCGGGGTGCGGTCCGTCGTGTCCCGGCCGGGCGGTACGGGAGCGGCGGGGCCCGTGTGCTTCCCCTCGTGCCGGTCCGGCCGCCGGACGGAGCGTCGCAGCCTCGCCCGGAATCGACCGATACCAGACATAAAATCAGGTCTAGCATGAATCGACTCCGCCCGAGAGGCGGCCGGCGCCCCGCTCAGAACCCGCCGCCGTCGAAACCACCGCCTCCGCCGAAGTCGCCGCCCCCGAAACCTCCGCCGTCGAAACCGGACGAGTCGAAACCGGACGGGTCGAAGTCGGAGCCGGAGAAGTCCCCGCCGCCCCAGTCGCCGCCCCCGTACTCCGCCGCGTACGCCGGACTGGACAGCATGGAGCCGAGTACGGTGCCGACCAGCAGGCCGGGGAGCAGCCCGCCGCCGAAGTAGCCGCCCGCCCAGGGGCCGTAGGCCGGACCGGCCTCCCAGTACGGGCGGCGGCCGTCGGCCGTGTCGACGGTGCGGGCGAGCGGCTCCTCGCCCTCGCGCAGCCGGAGTCCGTCCGCCGCGCAGACCGGGACCTCGCGGGCGGTGCCGCCGGACGGCGACCACCGGACATCGGCGACCGAGGGACCGTGGCGCGGGTCGAAGAAGCACGGCGGGCGGCGGGCGGGCGGTTCGCTCCCGGCGCGCCGGGCCGCCAGCACGGCGAGCGAGAAGCGCCCGTCCTCCAGTGCCCGGGTCACCTCACGCACGTCGGAGGGGTGCCGGGCGTGCGCCATGCGGGTCTTCGCGGTCTCGTAGGAATCGAGGGCGCGTTCGTAGTCGGCGCGCATGGCGTCGTCGGCCCCGGCCTCGGCGGGGTGGAAGTCGAGTCGCTCCAGCGTCTCGCCGTACGCGGTGATGTCCTCGTCCACGACCACCCTGAGCTTGTCGAGGGCGGCCCGCTCCTCCTGCGCCCTGCGCACGCGGTTGCGGCGGGTGATCGCGTAGGCGGTGCCACCGCCCAGGACCAGCACCGCGCCGAGGACGATCAGCCCGGCGGCGGGCGAGGGTCCGCCGCCCCCGGCGGAACCGCCCCAGGAGGCGGGGGCGCTGCCCCGGGCCTGTTCGAGGGCGCTGTCGACGAAGGCGTTCAGCTGGGTCGTGGCGTCGGTGCCCGTGCCGGGGGCCTTCACCGCGGCGGCGAGGTTCTGGACCGCCCGGGTAGCCATGACCTGCGGGTCTGCGCCCGCGGCGAAGCCGTCGCCGAGACGGACCGCGTAGACGCCGGTGATGCCCGTGTCGGCGCGCAGGGTGGCCAGCAGGCTCTGCTCGGGGAACGCCGCGGTGCGCGGGAGCACCGCCACGAACACGGGTTTGCCTGCGTCCTTGATCTTCTTCGCCAGTGCCGCCGCCTGCACCGGTGGAAGCTGACCGGCGGCGGCCGGGTCGACGTAGACCGGGTTCCCGCGCAACGCCCGTGCCACCTCGTCGATCGTCGACGCGCGGGGGGCGGACGCCACGGCGGACAAGGACGTCACGTTCGACGCGGAGGAGACGGCCGGCACGGGGGACGTGACGGCCGTCGCGGCGGGCAGGGCCGCCGACAGCGCCAGCAGCAGACCGGCCAGCCAGATCAGGAACAGCCTGTTCCGCATAGTTCGACGTTAACCCGTACGGGCGAGCCGTGCCCCCGCGTCGGCCGCCACGGCCGAACGCTCCCGGACGCGACCGAATGATCCCTCGCGTTCCGGATGCTCCCCGATGTTTCCGGATGTTCCCGGACGCTCCCGGATGGCCGCCCCGGACCGGCCGGAACGCCCGGCCGGTCCGGGGCGGTCGCCGCGCGCGTCCCGGCGCACGCCCGCGCTACTCCGTGGGCTCGGCCCCGGCCCGCAGCAGCCCGTAGGTGTACGCGTCGTCGAGCGCCTGCCAGGAGGCAGCGATGACGTTGTCCGCCACGCCGACGGTGGCCCACTCGCCGTTGCCGTCGCGCGTGGTGATCAGGACGCGGGTGGTGGACTCGGTACCGGTGCGGCCTTCCAGGATGCGGACCTTGTAGTCGACGAGTTCGAACTTGGCGAGCTGCGGGTGGATCCGCTCCAGCGCCACGCGCAGCGCCCGGTCGAGGGCGTTGACCGGGCCGTTGCCCTCGGCGGTGGCGACGATCCGCTCGCCCTTGGCCCAGAGCTTCACGGTCGCCTCGTTGGCGTGCGTGCCGTCGGGACGGTTCTCGACGATGGACCGCCAGGACTCGGTGCGGAAGTAGCGGCGCGGGCGGCCCTCGGCCTCGGCGCGCAGCATCAGTTCGAAGGAGGCGTCGGCGGCCTCGTAGGTGTAGCCCTTGAGTTCACGCTCCTTGACGCGTTCGACGACCCGGCCGACGAGTGCGCGGTCCCCGCCGAGGTCGATGCCGAGCTCCTTGCTCTTGAGCTCGATGGAGGCGCGGCCCGCCATGTCGGAGACCAGCATCCGCATGGTGTTGCCGACCAGCGCGGGATCGATGTGCTGGTAGAGGTCGGGGTCGACCTTGATCGCGGAGGCGTGCAGTCCGGCCTTGTGGGCGAAGGCGGAGACGCCCACGTACGGCTGGTGGGTGGAGGGCGTCAGGTTGACGACCTCGGCGATCGCGTGCGAGACCCGGGTCATGTCGGCGAGGGCGCCCTCGGGCAGGACGGTCCTGCCGTACTTGAGTTCCAGCGCCGCGACGACGGGGAAGAGGTTGGCGTTGCCGACCCGTTCGCCGTATCCGTTGGCGGTGCACTGGACGTGGGTGGCGCCCGCGTCGACGGCGGCGAGGGTGTTGGCGACGGCGCAGCCGGTGTCGTCCTGGGCGTGGATGCCGAGCCGGGCGCCGGTGTCGGCGAGCACGGTGGAGACGACGGCCTGGATCTGGGCGGGGAGCATGCCGCCGTTGGTGTCGCAGAGGATGACCACGTCGGCGCCGGCCTCGGAGGCGGCACGGACCACGGACTTGGCGTATCCGGGGTTGGCGCGGTAGCCGTCGAAGAAGTGCTCGCAGTCGACGAAGACTCGGCGCCCCTGTTCGCGCAGGTGGGAGACGGTGTCGCGGACCATCTCCAGGTTCTCTTCGAGGGTGGTGCGCAGGGCGAGTTCCACATGGCGGTCGTGCGACTTGGCGACCAGGGTGATCACCTGGGCCCCGGAGTCGAGCAGCGCCTTGACCTGGGGGTCCTCGGCCGCCTTCCCGCCGGGTCTGCGGGTCGCGCCGAAGGCGACCAACTCGGCGTTGTGGAACTCGATCTCCTGCCGGGCACGGGCGAAGAACTCGGTGTCACGGGGGTTCGCTCCGGGCCAGCCGCCCTCGATGAAGCCCACGCCGAAGTTGTCCAGGTGCCGGGCGATGGTCAGCTTGTCCGCGACCGTCAGGTTGATGCCCTCACGCTGGGCGCCGTCGCGCAGCGTGGTGTCGAAGACGTGGAAACTGTCGTCGGTGGCGTTGGCCTTGGTGGTCATGCTGGTCTGACTCCTGTCGGATGAGTGGATCCGTACGAAATGGCTCCACTTGCCCCCATCATCCCGCGCGCCTCGCCCCGGCCGGGGTGGGGGCCGGAAAACGAAAAAACCCCTCGCGGGTGCGAGAGGTCTGCGCGCGGGTCTGGGGCACGATGGCCGCGCCGCACGTGATGGTGCGGGACGGTCACTGCGGACCGGCGCGCCTGTTGCCAATAATCATGACGAACGAGGACACGGAAGCAGTGTCGCACAACGCCGCTCCCGTGCCGTGCCGCGTCTCAGGATGCGGGCGTGACGCTCGTCGCCCCGGCAGGCTCCGCCCGTCCCCGTCCGGCCGGGTCGGCGCCGACCCGGCCCAGGTCGATGTCGCGGGTCTCCCGCATCGTCAGGTAGACGACCAGGGAGACGGCGGCGCAGCCCGCCACGTACCAGTAGAAGCCCGACTCGACGCCCGCCTTCTTGAACCAGAGCGCCACGTACTCGGCGGTGCCGCCGAAGAGCGCGTTGGCCAGCGCGTACGGGAGCGCGACGCCGAGGGCGCGGATGCCGGTCGGGAAGAGCTCGGCCTTCACGCAGGCGTTGATGGAGGTGTAGCCGGTGACGACGACCAGGGCGAGGAGCGCCAGGCCGAGGGCGGGCCAGAAGGTTCCGGCGTGCCTGAGCAGCGTCATGATCGGCACGGTCAGGAAGGTGGAGCCGACGGCGAAGGTGATCAGCAGCGGGCGGCGGCCGACGCGGTCGGAGAGCAGCCCGGCCAGGGGCTGGAGGCACATGAAGACGAGGAGCGCGCAGAAACTGACGAGCGAGGCGGTGGACTTCGCCATGCCGGCGCTGGTGGAGAGGAACTTGGTGAGGTAGGTCGTGTACGTGTAGTACGCGACGGTTCCGCCCATGGTCAGGGCCATCACCAGGAACGCCTCGCGCCGGTGCTGCCACAGGGCCCTCAGGGTGCCGCGGTCGGCCTGTCCGGCGGCGCCGGACTCGGCGTAGACCTCGGTCTCCAGCATCGAGCGGCGCAGGTAGAAGACGATCGCGGCGCCGAGCGCGCCGATGACGAACGGGATGCGCCAGCCCCAGCTGTGCAGGGCCGCCTCGGACATGTTGCGCTGGAGGACGATCTGGAGACCGAGCCCGACGAGTTGCCCGGCGGTCATGGACACGTACTGGAAGCTGGAGGCGAAGCCGCGCCGGTTCGGCGCGGACGCCTCGGTGAGGTAGGTGGCGCTGGCGGCGTACTCGCCGCCGACCGACAGTCCCTGCAGGAGCCGGGCCACCAGGAGGACGGCCACCCCGCCGTATCCGGCGACGCCGTACGTCGGCGCGACGGCGATGAGGATCGCGGAGGCCGACATGAGGGTCACGGTGAGGGTGAGCGCGGCCTTGCGGCCCCTGCGGTCACCGATCCTGCCGAGCATCCAGCCGCCGACCGGTCTCATGAAGAAGCCGACGGCGAAGATGCCCATGGTGTTCATGAGGTTGGCGGTCTCGTTGCCCTCGGGGAAGAACGAATCCGCGAAGTAGACGGCGAAGGTCGCGTACACGAACCAGTCGAACCACTCGACCATGTTGCCGGCGGAGCCGACCCAGATCTTCTTCCACTGCTCTCGTCCCATGGACCGTCACCGTGCCCGAACGGCCGGGCGCACAACAAGAGCGCAACGGGCAACGATCACGCGTACTTACGTGCGTTTCGTTCACGACGGGGTTGTTCGCCGCAGGGTCGTTCACGACGGGATCGTTGACCACGAGGCCGTTCACCACGAGGCCGTTCACGGCCGTCCGGGCGACTCCGGGGCGATGAGCGACTCCTCGACGAACTCCCCTACCCGGGAGAGGACTTGGTGACGTCCGGTGCCGGGGAGACCGACCGCGACGTGGACGCTGAATCCGTCGAGCATGGCGCGCAGCCGGGTGGCGAAGCGCTCGGCGTCGACGGGCCGGAACTCCCCTGCGTGACCAGACCGCTGCGGGCGTCCACCGCGACCTCGCCGGTGCGGGAGTTGTGGACGAGGTCGCCGGGGCCGATCCCACGGGTGCCGCGCACCCCGACGCGGCGTCGTCGGGTGGGCATCAGGTCCGCGCCGAGCCGGGTCGCCGCCTGCGAGGCGAAGGCCACCGAGAGATCGGCGGCAGTCGCCCCGTGGGCCCCGAACTGCGGCCCCAGAACGAGGGGTTCGCAGGTGTCGGTGGCGGCGTTGGGGTCACCGGTGACGCCGTACGCCGGGAACCCGGCCTTCAGCACGAGCGGCGGCCTCGCGCCGAAGAACTCGGGCCTCCACGGCACGATGTCGGCGAGCTTGCCGGTCTCGATGGAACCGATCTCGTGGGCGAGACCGTGGGCGATGGCGGGGTTGATGGTGAGCTTGGCGAGGTAGCGCAGCACCCGGGCGTTGTCGTCGGCCGGCCCGTCGCCGTCCATCGGGCCCAGCTCGGCCCTCATCTTCCCGGCCATCGCGAAGGTGCGGCGCGCCGTCTCGCCGGCCCGCCCCATGCCCTGCGCGTCGGAGGAGGTGATGCCGATCGCCCCGAGGTCGTGCAGCACGTCCTCGGCACCCATCGTCCCGGCGCGGATGCGGTCGCGGGCCATGGCCGCGTCGCCCGGCAGGTCCGTCTTGAGGTCGTGGACGGAGACGATCATCCCGTAGTGCTCGGCGACGGCGTCCCGGCCGAAGGGCAACGTCGGATTGGTGGACGAGCCAATGACGTTCTCCACGCCCGCCGTCCTGAGGACGTCGGGGACGTGGCCGCCGCCGCAGCCCTCGATGTGGAAGGCGTGGATGGTGCGGCCTTCGAGAACGCGCAGGGTGTCCTCGACCGACAGGCACTCGTTCAGCCCGTCGCTGTGCAGGGCGACCTGGACGTCGTGTTCCTCGGCCACCCGGAGCGCGGTGTCCAGGGCCCGGGTGTGGGCGCCCATGTCCTCGTGGACCTTGAAGCCGCAGGCCCCGCCCTCGGCGAGAGCCTCGACCAGGGGCGCCGGATCGGAGGACGAACCACGGCCCAGGAAGCCGATGTTGACCGGCCAGGCATCGAGGCGTTGAAGGCGTGGCGCAGCGCCCAGGGCGAGTTGACGCCGACACCCCAGACCGGGCCGAACTCCTGGCCGGTGATCGTGGTGACGCCGGAGGCGAGCGAGGCCTCCATGATCCGCGGCGGGAACAGGTGGACGTGGGTGTCGACGGCGCCCGCCGTGGCGATCATGCCCTCGCCGGAGACGATGGTGGTGCCGGTGCCGACGACGACGTCGACGCCGTCCAGGGTGTCCGGGTTGCCGGCCCGCCCGATCGCGGCGATCCGGCCCTCGCGGATGCCGATCGACACCTTGCGGATGCCCTGCACGGCATCGATGACCAGCACATTGCTGATCACGACGTCACAGGTGTCGCGGACCGCCGCGGCCCTGAGGTGCAGTCCGTCACGGGCGGTCTTGCCGAACCCGGCGAGGAACTCGTCGCCCGGCGCCTGCGTGTCGGACTCGACGCGCACGGTCAGCCCGGAGTCGCCGAGCCTGACCCGGTCACCGGCGCGCGGGCTGTGCACGCCCGCATACTCGTGTCCGTCGATGCTCATCGTTCCGCTCCCAGATATCCGCAGGCAGCCGCGGGCCGCAGGGCCTCCTCGCGTGCGCCGGGCGCGTCGAGCGGGGGAGACGGAAGGTTCACTTCATTTTTTGTTGAGCGCTGCTCCATACCGTGTGGCTCTCCGCCGGACACGACGAAGGCCGCGCCCGGCGGGGAGCCGGACGCGGCCTTCACACACCTGAGAACTAGCCGAGCGGGTGCATCCAGCCGCGGGTGTCCTCGGCGACGCCTCGCTGGATGTCGAGCAGACGCTCCCGCAGCTTCAAGGTGACCTCGCCGGGCTCACCACCACTCTGGGTCCACTCGCCGCCCTCGCACTTGACCGTGCCGACCGGAGTGATGACGGCGGCGGTGCCGCAGGCGAAGACCTCGGTGAGGGTGCCGTTCTCGGTGTCGGCCCGCCACTGGTCGATGGAGACGCGGCCCTCCTCGGACTCGTGGCCCAGGTCGCGGGCGACGGCGAGCAGCGAGTCACGGGTGACCCCGGCCAGCAGCGAACCGGTCAGGGCGGGCGTGACGATCTTGTTCCCGTACACGAAGTACAGATTCATCCCGCCGAGCTCCTCGACCCACTTGTGCTCGACCGCGTC
Organism: Streptomyces sp. NPDC014734; assembly: GCF_043083325.1. Classification (NCBI taxonomy): domain Bacteria; kingdom Bacillati; phylum Actinomycetota; class Actinomycetes; order Kitasatosporales; family Streptomycetaceae; genus Streptomyces; species Streptomyces sp. NPDC014734. The sequence continues at coordinate 216,376 of NZ_JBIBYN010000001.1, forward strand.
GAGGTAGGCGACCTGGTCGCAGCCCTTCTCGGTGGCCTCGGCCTGGGCGAGGAGGGAGGCTGCGTAGTTCCCGCCGGTCTTGGCGTCGCCCATGCCGCCGGGAACGGCACGCACCCGGTTCTCGGACAGCCAGATGGAGACCGGCCTGACGCCGCCGGGGAAGTACGCGCCGGCCGGCGAGGCGATGACCACGAAGAGGTACTCGTTGGCGGGCTTGACGCCGAGACCGACCTCGGTGGCGATCATGAACGGGCGGAGGTAGAGGGACTCCTCGCCGCCGTGCGCCGGAACCCACGCCTTGTCCTGCCGGACCAGCACGTCGCACGCCTCGATGAACGTCTCGACCGGCAGCTGCGGCATGGCGAGCCGGTGCGCCGACGCCTGGAACCGCCGGGCGTTCGCCTCCGGGCGGAAGGTGGCCACGCTGCCGTCGGGCCGACGGTACGCCTTGAGGCCCTCGAAGATCTCCTGGGCGTAGTGCAGCACGGTGGTCGCCGGATCGAGGGCGAGCGGCCCGTAGGGGACGAGCTGACCGTCGTGCCAGCCGCGGCCCTCGGTCCACCGGATCGTCACCATGTGATCGGTGAAGTGCCGGCCGAAGCCGGGCCCGGCGAGGATCGCCTCGCGCTCCGCGTCGGACAGCGGGGTCGAGGTGGGCTTGAGCTCGATCGTGGGCGTCGTCATGAGTGCGTGTCCTTCACCTGTTGTGTGCGATGGACCGCGCTCGCGTCGTTGCCGCCCGGCGGCTGCCGGGACGTGCGGGCTTTCGCGTGCGAGTCGCAGCCCCGTTCGATTATCGCTCCGGGGCGGCGCTGCACGAAATGACGCGAAATGCGGTCCGGTGGTCGGTGTCCGGCGGTGGCGGAGACACCCGGGACCGCACATGAGGAAGCCGCCGGGTGCTCTCGCGACCCGGCGGCTTCGGAAGGGAGTCGTCGGGTCAGCTCGCTACGCGTACCGCGAGCGCGTCGCCGATCTGGTCGGTGGTACGGGGCGAGCCCTCTCCCCCGGAGCCTTCAGGGCCCCGCTCCGCGAGATCGGCGGAGACGGCGTCCTCGATGCGCACGGCCTCGGTCTCGTGGCCGAGGTGGCGCAGCAGGAGGGCGACGGAGAGGATCGCGGCGGTCGGGTCGGCCTTGCCCTGGCCCGCGATGTCGGGCGCGGAGCCGTGGACCGGCTCGAACATCGACGGGAAGGCGCCGCTCGGGTTGATGTTTCCGGACGCGGCGAGGCCGATGCCGCCGGTCACGGCGGCGGCGAGGTCGGTGATGATGTCGCCGAAGAGGTTGTCGGTGACGATGACGTCGAAGCGCTCCGGCTGGGTGACGAAGAAGATCGTCGCGGCGTCGACGTGCAGGTAGTCGGTGGTGACCTCGGGGTACTCGGTCGCGACCCTGTCGAAGATGTTCTTCCACATGTGGCCCGCGTACACCAGGACGTTGTTCTTGTGGACCAGCGTCAGCTTCTTGCGCGGGCGGGCCTTCGCCCGCTCGAAGGCGTCACGGACGACGCGCTCGACACCGTACGCGGTGTTGATGCTGACCTCGGTGGCGACCTCGTGCTCCGTACCGGTGCGCAGCGAACCGCCGTTGCCGGTGTAGGGGCCCTCGGTGCCCTCGCGGACCACGACGAAGTCGATGTCCGGGCGGCCGGCCAGCGGGGTCGCGGTGTTCGGGAACAGCTTCGACGGGCGCAGGTTGACGAAGTGGTCGAAGGCGAACCGCAGCTTCAGCAGAAGCCCGCGCTCCAGGACGCCGGACGGCACGGAGGGGTCTCCGATCGCACCGAGCAGGATGGCGTCGTGGCCCTTGAGGGCTTCGAGTTCGGCGTCCGGGAGGGTTTCGCCGGTGCGGTGCCAGCGCCGGGCGCCGAGGTCGTACTCCGCGGTCTCCAGCTTCACGTCCTGCGGGAGTACGGCCCTGAGGACCTTGAGGCCCTGGGCCACGACCTCCTGGCCGATGCCGTCACCGGGGATCACTGCGAGATTGATGCTGCGAGACATGGACGCACCCTACTGCGCGTCCCACCCCATGACACGCCATGTCCACCATGCGGACATGCGGGGAGCTGTACGTGTACGCGCCGCTCCCGCACCCCACCCCGACCCGGGTGGACGGCTCGCCGGTGGCGCCGTCGGGACGGCACCCGGCGTACGGGGCCGGTCCGAAGACGCACACGACGCCTCCCGGCAGGTGCCGTTCGCCGTGCGGCGGCCGTGCGTCCGCGCGGTCTCGCGCCGTGGGCGCCGGGTCGCCGCATCGACGCCGAGATCCGCCACCTCACCACGCCCGAGCTGAACGGCGGCAGGATCGCCGCCACCCCGAGCGCTGCTGCGTGCACGCGAGTCCGGAGCGGCTGCGGCCCGGCACCACGTCGGCCGGGGGGCGGGGCCGGGAGAGCGGGGTCAGTGCCCCGTGGAGCCGCCGTTGTCCCTGCGGTCGAGGGCACGCTGGAGGGCGGCCGCGGCATTGCGGCGCTCCGACTCGGTCGGGCGGTGGGTGTGACGGACGCGGCGGACGGTCGTCTGGGCCATGGTGGATCGACTCCTTGAGATCGCGAGGATTTCGAGATCGGCAACGCGTGAACGTGATGTCGAGATCAGGATTTCGAGGCGCCGGAAGGGGCGGGGAACGGACGCCGCAGGGATGGCCTGCACGGGGCGCGCGCTCACAACCGCCGGTCGCTGGATCGAGCGATTCGTTCGGCTCCTACAACGCTAGGGCAGCCGGGCCGCTCTGTCTCCACAATTACTCGGACTTCCTACTATCTGAGACGGAGTACACGCCACCGCCGCCGCCGGAACCCCCGGTCCACCCGGTCCACCCGGTCCGGCGCACGTCTCAGAGCATGTCGGTGGCCTTCGGCCGCCCGGTCGGAGGCCACCCGGCAGGTCCTCAGAGCACGTCGCCGTCCCGCCAGTCGAAGACCAGGGTCCCGGACCCGGCGGGCAGCGCGCCCCCGGTCACGGGGCGGACATAGGTGCTGCCCTCCTCGTCCGGCAGCCGCTCGACGCCGTGCGCGGCCTGCGCGGCGATCCGTCCCGGCCACACCCGCCAGCCGCGCCCCGCGTACAGCGCCGCTCCGGCCTCCGAGGCGGACAGGGCCCCGAAGGCGTACGCCCCGTCCACCACCTCTTCCAGGGCGGCCATCACCCGCCAGCCGAGCCCCTCGCGGCGCCGGTCGGCGCGTACCGCCACCGCCTCCACGTAGCCGACCCGGTACGAGCGGCCCGCGAGGACCACCCGGCGCTGGACGACGCTGCCGTGCGCGAGGAGCCCGCTCCCGTCCCGCACGTACGCGTGGATGCCGCCGAGACCGTGGTCCCAGTCCTCCTCGCTGAAATCGCCCTCGAAAGCAATATCCAAAAAGGCGTGGATCTCGTCCAGGGCGGCCGGGGCCAGTCGGTGGGTGTGGGCGGTGTGCACGGGCGGGACGGTCTGCTCGGTCATGCGGCCAGCCTGCCACGCCACTCCGACGGCCGATCGGGTTCCGGCCGGGCGCTAAAGGGCCCCGGGCGGGCCCCGGGCGGGCCCCGGGCGGACACTGACCGGTCGCACCCGTCCGTTCTGTCCGACGGCCCTCTGGTCCGGACCTGCCGCCACCGCCAGACTGCCGACATGTCTGACACCACAGCCGTAACACCGCACTGGACGCCCACCCACGGCTCGCCCTACCGGCCGGTCCCCTACCGCCCCGAACGGATCGTGGCCGACGAGTCCCTCTCCCGCTCCGCCGAACTGCGGCGGCGGATGGACGAACGCAGGACCGTGCGCCGGTTCTCCACCGATCCCGTGCCGGAGCAGGTCGTGAGGGACGCCATCGCCTGCGCCGCCACCGCCCCGTCCGGCGCGCACCAGCAGCCGTGGACGTTCGTCCTGGTCAAGGACCCGCAGGTACGACGGCTGATCCGCGAGGCGGCCGAGCGCGAGGAGCGGATCAGCTACGACGGCAGGCTCGGCGAGGAGTGGCTGACCGCGCTGCGCCCGCTGGGCACGGACGCCGTCAAGTCCCACATGACGGATGCCCCGGCGCTCGTCGTGGTGTTCCAGCAGCGGTACTGGCTGGGTGAGGACGGCACCCGGCGCAAGCACTACTACGTCGACGAGTCGGTCGGGATCGCGGTCGGCATGCTGCTCTCGGCGCTGCACCTGTCGGGCCTGGCGGCGCTGGTCCACACGCCGAGCCCGATGCGGTTCCTGCGCGAGGTGCTGGACCGGCCGGAGAACGAGAAGGCGTTCGCGGTGATCCCCGTCGGGTATCCGGCCGACGACTGCGAGGTGCCGGACCTGGTACGGAAGTCGCTCGACCAGGTGATCGTGGAGGTCTGAGGGGCCGGTGTTCGCGGACGCCCGGGCGCGGATCCCCGGCCGGCCGGGGCCACATGGAAACCGCCTCCCGGCCGGCAGGGGAACCGGTCGGGAGGCGGAGTTCGTCGCGGGGCGCCCGGGGTGCCGGCGTCCCGGGGGCGTCAGCCCTGGTGGGGGTAGGTGTACTCGGTCGGCGGGACCAGCGTCTCCTTGATGGCCCGGGTCAGCGTCCAGCGCTGGAGGTTCTGCGGGGCCCCCGCCTTGTCGTTGGTGCCGGAGGCACGGCCGCCGCCGAAGGGCTGCTGGCCGACGACGGCGCCGGTCGACTTGTCGTTGATGTAGAAGTTGCCCGCGGCGTAGCGCAGCTTCTCCATGGTGTACGCGGCAGCGGTGCGGTCGTTCGCGATGACGGAACCGGTGAGCGCGTAGTCGGAGACCGACTCCATCTGCTCCAGCATCGCGTCGTACGCGTCGTCCTCGTAGACGTGCACGGCGAGGATCGGGCCGAAGTACTCGGTCGTGAAGACCTCGTTGGCCGGGTCGGTGCACTCGATGACGGTCGGGCGGACGAAGTAGCCCACCGAGTCGTCGTAGCTGCCGCCCGCGATGATCGTGCAGGTCGGGTCGGCCTTCGCGCGGTCGATCGCTGCCTTGTTCTTCGCGAACGAGCGGTCGTCGATGACGGCGCCGATGAAGTTCGACAGGTCGGTGACGTCGCCCATGGCGATGGAGTCGACCTCGGCGGCGAACTTCTCCTTGAAACCGGAGTTCCAGATGGAGGCCGGGACGTAGGCGCGCGAGGACGCCGAGCACTTCTGGCCCTGGAACTCGAAGGAGCCCCGGGTCAGCGCGGTCTTCAGCACGGCGTGGTCGGCCGACGGGTGGGCGACGACGAAGTCCTTGCCGCCGGTCTCGCCGACGAGCCGCGGGTAGGTGCGGTAGGTGGCGATGTTGTTGCCGACCGTCTTCCACAGGTGCTGGAAGGTGGGGGTCGAGCCGGTGAAGTGGATACCGGCCAGGTCGCGGTGGTTCAGGGCCACCTCGGAGACGGCGAGGCCGTCACCGGTGACCAGGTTGATGACGCCCTTGGGCAGGCCCGCCTCCTCCAGGAGGCGCATCAGCAGCACGGCGGCGTGGGTCTGCGTCGGGGACGGCTTCCACACCACGACGTTGCCCATGAGGGCGGGGGCGGTGGGCAGGTTGCCCGCGATGGCCGTGAAGTTGAACGGCGTGATCGCGTAGACGAAGCCCTCCAGCGGGCGGTGGTCCATGCGGTTCCACACGCCCGGCGAGTTGGCCGGGGGCTGCTCGGCGAGGATCTGGCGCGCGTAGTGCACGTTGAAGCGCCAGAAGTCGACGAGCTCGCAGGGGGTGTCGATCTCGGCCTGCTGGGCGGTCTTGGACTGGCCGAGCATGGTGGACGCGGCCAGCGTCTCGCGCCAGGGGCCGGCCAGCAGCTCGGCGGCGCGCAGGATGATCGCGGCGCGGTCGTCGAAGGACGTCGCGCGCCAGGCCGGGGCGGCGGCCAGGGCGGCGTCGATCGCGTCCTGGGCGTCCTTCTGCGTGGCGTTGCCGAAGGTGCCGATGACGGCCTTGTGGTTGTGGGGCTGAACGACGTCGAAGCGCTCGCCGCCACCCATCCGCTTCTCGCCGCCGATGGTCATCGGCAGGTCGATCGGGTTCTGGGCGAGCTCCTTGAGCTTCGCCTCCAGACGGGCGCGCTCCGGGGTGCCCGGGGCGTAGGTGTGGACCGGCTCGTTGACCGGCGCGGGGACCTGGGTCACAGCGTCCATGAGTGCCTTGTCTCCTTGGTGTCGGCGGGGGTGGGGGACGGCCGGCGGCCGGTTCAGCCCTTGGTCAGGATGGAGCGGCCGAAGAACAGCAGGTTCGCCGGCTTCTCCGCGAGACGGCGCATGAAGTAGCCGTACCAGTCGGTTCCGTACGCGGTGTACACACGCATCCGGTGGCCCTCCGCGGCGAGCCGGACGTGCTCGTCGCTGCGGATGCCGTACAGCATCTGGAACTCGTACTCGTCCAGTTTGCGCCCTGCCTTGCGTCCCAGCTCCTGGGCGATGGCTATCAGCCGCGGATCGTGCGACCCGATCATCGGGTAGCCCTCGCCCTCCATCAGGATCTTCAGGATGCGGACGTACGCCTTGTCGGTCTCGGACTTGTCCTGGTACGCGACGGAGGCGGGCTCCTTGTAGGCGCCCTTCACGATGCGGACGCGGCTGCCGGCGGCGGCAAGACGGCGGGCGTCCTCCTCGGTGCGGAACAGGTACGCCTGGATGACGCATCCGGTCTGCGGGAAGTCCTTCCGCAGCTCCTCGTGGATGGCGAACATCGAGTCGAGGGTGGTGTGGTCCTCGGCGTCCAGGGTGACCGTGGTGCCGATCGCGGCGGCGGCCTCGACGACCGGACGGACGTTGGCGAGCGCCAGCTCGTGCCCGCCCTCCAGCGACTGTCCGAACATGGAGAGCTTGACGGACATCTCCGCCCCGGTCCCCAGCTCCAGGTCCTTGAGGCGGTCGATCAGCTCCAGGTAGGCGTCGCGGGCGGCGGCGGCCTGCTCGGGCGTGGTGATGTCCTCGCCCACCACGTCGAGGGTGACTTCCAGGCCCTTGTCGGCGGCGTCCCGGATGACGGGGACGACCTGGTCGACGGTCTCACCGGCGATGAACCTGTCGACGACCTGCTTCGTGCCGGGAGCGGCCGAGATGAAACGACGCATCTTGTCGCTGCGGGACGCGGCGAGAATCACGGGACCCAGCACGGGGCACCTCCACGGAAAGTACGGACGGGGGCCGTACCGGCGGCGGGGGAACGGCGCGGTACAGCACGGAGAACCACCGTGAAATCTAGGGATCACTCCGATCGTGGGCCATCGACAGCTGTCACGCATCCGTTGCCCGGATCTCAGACATATGTCTGAAGGGGTGCGAGAATGGCCGGGTGAAGGGCGATTACCAGGAGCTGGTCGACGAGATATCGGGGCTGCTCGGTGCCCCCGCGACGCTGGAGAACCGAGATTTCGGTCTTGTCGCCTTCGGGGCCCACGACAGCGACGACGACACGGCCATGGACCCGGTCCGCACCCGATCGATCATGACCCGGCGCTCGACGCCCGCGGTCCGCGCCTGGTTCGAGGGCTTCGGCATCACCCGCGCCACCGGCCCGGTGCGCATCCCGGCCGCCCCCGAGGCCGGGGTGTTCCGGGACCGGATCTGCCTGCCGGTGCGCCATCGGGGTGTGGTCCTCGGATACGTGTGGCTGCTCGACGCCGATCCCGGACCGACCGAGGAGCGGCTGGCGGCGGCGATGGAGGTGGCGGCCCGGATCGGGGTGCTGCTCTCCGAGGAGGCGCGGGCCGGCACGGACCTGTCCCGTGAGTTCGGCGCGGTCCTGACCGCCGGGCGGGGCTGGCAGCGCGACATGGCGGTGACCGCGCTGCGGGATTCGCTGGGTCCGGACGCGGAGGGGCTGCACACGGTGGTGTGCGTGTCGCCGTGGCCGCAGGAGGCGCCGTCGGTGCGTACGGTGCCGTCGGCGGCGGCGCTCGCTTCGGTCGCCGCCCCGGGTCCGGCGGGGCCGCCCTCGTTGGCCGCGCTGATCAGGCTGCGCTCGGCCGAGGTGCCGGAACCCGCGCTCGGCGCCGCGGACCGGCTGCGGGCGATCGCGGGCCGGGGCGCCACCGCCGGGATCGCGGCGCCCCGCCGCGGTCTGGCGGACCTGGCCGCGGCCTGGCACGAGGCGTCGGCCGCGGCCCGCGCGGCGGCGGCCGAGTCCCGCTTCGGCCCGGTCGCCCAGTGGTCGGCGATCGGTCCGTACCGGCTGCTGACGGCGCTGCCCGCCGAATCGGCCGCCGACCCGTCGGTCCGCGCCCTGCTCGCCCCCGCGCACACGGACCTGGCCCGCACCGCCGAGGTGTTCCTCGACTGTGCGGGCCAGGCGTCACGGACGGCCGCCGCGCTCGGCATCCACCGTCAGACGCTGTACTACCGGCTGTCCCGGGTCCACCAGCTCACCGGTCTCGATCTGAACGACGGCGAGGACCGGCTGCTGCTGCACATGGTGCTCAAGGGGGCCCGGCTCTGAGAGCCTGCCGTGTGCCACCGGTTTCCCGGAGCCCCGCCGGGTGCGGGCGGGGCGCCCCGATCCGCGCGACTGCGCCCCCGCCCATTCGGCCGGGAGCGGGTGACGGCGGGGCCGGGCCGTACGACGTCCGCACGGCCCGGGCCCGTTCACCTCATCCGGTCCTCACCACGCGTCCGGGGCGGTGACCGGACGGCCGCTGACGAGGGCCGCCAGCACCATCGGCGCGTCGCCGTCGCTGTGCCCGACGCTCGCCCCGACCCAGCGGTCCGCGCCGCCGACCGGGCCCCAGACGGTCAGGTCGCCGTAGAGATCCTGATCGAACAAGGCATCGAACAACGGCTCGACGGCGGCCCCCTCCTGACGGCGGAACATCGGCACGTGCAGGGGCACCGCGCGATGCGGGCCCCATCGACGGTCCAGTTCCTCGACGAGGGCGGCGAGATGGGCCTCGGCCGCGTCCGTGAGGTCGTTCCACTCGGGGGCGTACACCCCGGTCAGCGGATCGCCCTCCCAGAGCGGGACGACGCGGAAGCCGTCGCCGCCGGTCGTCGTCCACTCCCCCGTTTCCGGATCGCCCTCGGCCGCCGTGGGCCCGCTCGTCGGCAACGGGCGCGCCAGCAGCGCGTCGATGTCGGCGAGGGCTCCCGCGACGGTGAACGCCTCCCCGGCGCGCGCGGTCACAGGACCGGCCGGTCCATCGGGCGGGGCAGCGGCTCCAGCGCCCCGGCGTCACGGAGCCGTTCGTAGGCCGCCACCACGTCCGCACCGGCACCGGGGTCCGCGAGGCTCAGCAGCACGCCGCCGCCCGGCAGTTCCTCCCGGGCCGTCCCCAGGCCCTCCGGGACGAGGGCGGCCCGCGCCGGGGAGAGGTATCCGAACCGGCCCACCACGGGGTCGCCGACGGAGTACCCGGCGTCGTCCTCCAGGGCGTCCAGCACGTCGTCGTCGCTCACGTCACCGAAGTCCGGTTCCCACTCGCGGGCGAGGACGGCGAGGAGTTCGGCCTCCGGAACCTCCACACCGTCCGGCGCGTGCAGCGTCACCACGAACGACTGGAGCAGGAACTCCGGCGCGCCCCCGGCCAGTCCGCTGATCTCGGTGCGCCGGCCGGGTTCGTCCGCACGTTCCAGCCGCAGCGCGGTGCCCGTGAGGTCCGACCAGTCCTCGGCCGCCTGTGCCACGCGCAGGGCACCGAGCAGCGCGCCCTCGTCCGCCGGCAGTTCGGTCTCCGGGCCGGAGCCGCGGACCTGGCGCCAGGTACCCGTCCCCTCACCGGGCGACGCCGCCCCGGGGAGCAGTCCGGTGATCCCGTCCAGCGTCCGCTTCCAGCGTCCGGCGAGCGTCTCCACCGGCTCCGGCCTGGGACCCCAGAAGACCCGCACCACACGTCGCATGCACTTTCCTCCGTCGAGCTTCGTCCGTCGGGCAGGGCGGCACGGACCCGGCCGGGCCGCCCTGCGTGCAGGCTACTGCGGTGACCGGCGAGGTTCACCGCACTACTTGTCGAAGGCCCCCGGTCTCCTGGTGCTGTCGTTCGGCTTCGGCTTGGTGTGGACGACCTTGATCGGGAGCCCTTCGTCCCGGAAGGCCTGGCGCGCCGCCTTCGCCACCTCGGGGTCGGAGAAGTGCCACTCCACCGCCCGGCCTCCGGACGCCTCGACCTGCGCGCGGGCCTCGGCGACGAACTTGTCCCTGCCGGACGTGGTGAGCTTTCCGGGCTCGGTCCGGGACAGGTAGCTCTGGTAGCCGTTCTTGGCCTCCAGGAACGTCTGCCTGCCGGAGTCCCAGCCGTCGTACTCCACGGCCGGCTTGCCCTCCTTGGGGTGCGGGACGACGTACTCCTGGCCCCGGTTGGTGCCGGTGACCTGCTCCTGGTACCGCAGCCAGGACTCGTTCTTCCAGTTGGGGGCCGGGTTGCGGTCGCGGCTCGCCCAGTAGCCGTCGCCCAGGTCCGCGTCGCCGAGCTTGCGGTCCTTGAGGTCCTCGGCCCAGGACGGCGGGTTGTAGTTGCGCGGGTCGGAGGTGTCGTTGCGGGTCGGCTCGGGGTACTTCTTCTTGTCCAGCTCGGCCTTGCGGGCGCGCTCCGGTTCCTCCAGGCGCTTCTGCTCCAGGTGGGCGGCGCGTTCCTGGGCGCGCGCCTCGGCGGCCCTCGCCTTGGCCGCCTCGTCACAGCCGCCGCCCGCGAGGACCACCCGGCCGGTGGAACCGGAGGCCAGTACGCCGGTGCCGGAGCCGGCGACTCCCGCGATCCCGGCGCCGTAGCGCACCGGGCGCGGCCCGGACGCGATGACACAGCCGGTCCGGCGTGCCGCGTCCTCCGCCGCGTCGGCGGCGTCGTCCGCCTCCTTGGCCGCCTTGCGCAGCCCGTCGAGGTCACCGAGTTCGGCGGCCTTGCGGGCACGGCGGGCCGCGTCCCCCGCGTCGTCGACGGCCTTCGCCACCTTCTCGGCGATCTTGCCGAGTTCGCCGAGCTTGCCGACCTTGCCGACGACCTTCGCCACGTCGTAGCCGGGGATGAAGAGGGAGCCGACGTTCCAGATCACATCGGTGACGGCCCGGGTCTTCTCCCCGTTGTTCCAGCGGTCGCGGACCTCGTCGCCGACGAACACGGTGTCGCCGACCTTCACCACGGTGTTGACCGACGCCTTGCCCCAGTCCCAGAGGGCACCGAGGTAGTCGCCCTTGCCCCACTTGTCGCCGGCGTCCTTGGAGTCCTGCGTCCACTCGTGGCCGAGCTGCTTGCCGTAGTCCGCGATGCCGGACCACGTCTCGGGCTTGAACAGGTCGATGATCCCGGTGATGTCGCCCCAGACGCCGTCGACCGCCAGCCCCTTCACGACCTGGGTGGTGCGGTCCCACGCGCAGCCGAAGAAGCCCCAGCCGCCGCAGTCCTCCTGGTCGGCCCTGTCGCCGCCCTTGTCGCCGCCCTTGCCCTCCTCGCCGGGCGCGGGCGTGTCGTAGTCGGCCTCGGGCTCGACGCCGTCCTCCGGGTAGGTGTCCACACCGCTGCCGGGACGGCCGTCGTCGGGGCCGCCGGTGCCGCCGGACACGCCCGCACCGCCGGAAGGACTCCCCTCGGTGCTCCCGCCGCCGGTGTTCCCCCCGTTCGCGCTGCCGCCACTCGCGTCGCCGCCACCATTGCCGCTGCCGGACGGACCGCCGTTGCCACCGCCCGTCGCGCCGGTGCCTCCGGTGACGGTCGCGCCGCCGTCCGCGCCCGCGGTGCCGTTGCCGGTGCCCCCGTTCCGTCCGGGGCCCGCCTCGACCCGGCCCGGGCCGTCCCCGGACGCCGGGCACGAGTAGCCGCTCAGCGAGCAGATCGCCGACTGGAGTTCGGCGGTGATTCGTCCGCCGAGTCCGCTCAGGGCCATCGCGGCGATCAGCGCGACGACGATCAGCACCAGGCCCAGGTACTCCAGGGCCGTCTGTCCCCGGTCCCGGCGCCAGGTGATCAGGTGCGGGAGCGAGAACCCGCGCCACCGCCTCCGTTCCCCCTCGGGCTTCGCGCCGCGTTCCACCGGCGGCAGCAGGAACCAGGACCTGCTCTGCCGCCGGGTGAGGAGGAACAGGATCAGGGCCGGCAGGAGGAGCTGGGTGAAGCCGCTCGCCGAACCGTTCCCGATGTTGCCGAGGCCGCCGAGGACCAGCCACGCCTGGACGGCGACCAGCCCCCACCAGACCCGCTTGCGGCCGGTCCGCACATGCCGCGCCAGCAGCAGGCCGAGCGCGCCCGGCACAGCCGCGTACAGCAGGATCCCGAGGACCTGGGCCCCCATCGCGTCCACCGCGAGCGCCGAGCCGAACAGGCCGAGGCCGCCCAGGGCCGTCGCGCCGAACAGGACGAGGAGCAGTACCCGCACCGTGTTGAGCGGACGCGGGAGCTCCCGCGTCCCCGGTCTCGCCGGAACCGGCCCCCCGGGCACCGACATGCCACCGATAACAGACATACGCGTCCCCGACCCCCGATGTCAGCAAGTGACATGACAGCCACTCACCCTAGGGCCGGGAAACGTCCCGCGTCATGGGTCTCAGGACCCAACGCCGGACCCATCAAACACGCCTGACGGTCCGCCACCTCACGGGCCGGCGGGAGAACCGGGGCCGCGGTCACGGACCGCCCGAGGAGCGCACACCAGGAACCCGATCACGGAGCCCGGCTTCGGAGCGCGGTCACGGGACGCGGTTACTGAACGCGCCCCTCCAGCACCGCCTTCAGGCCGTCCGTCAGGTCCTGCGCGGACGGTGCCGAATCACTGTCCATCAGCCACTGCACCATCACGCCCGCGAGGAGTGCCTGACAGAAAAGCCCGGCCACCCGGGCCCTCTCGGGATCCTTCTCCGGGTCGATGCCGAGCATGTTCTCGGCGAGCCCGTCCCGCCCTTCGCGCTGCGGGCCGATCAGCGCGCTCTTCAGCTCCGGGTCCTGGTCGATCCGGGAGACGACCTCCATCTGGAGCTGCCAGACGGAACGCGTCCGCTCGTAGCTGTCGATCACCCGCTCCCAGGTCTCGCGGAACTGGTCGAGCGGCGGCCGGGACGCGTCGCCGTCGCCCGCCTCCTCGTCCCGCGGCTCGGTGAGCACATCGCCCCACTCCTCGGTCAGCTTGAGGAAGGCGAGGTTGAGCAGAGCCTCCTTCGAGCCGTAGTGGTAACCGATGGAGGCGAGGTTCGTACCGGAGGCGGCCACGATGTCGCGTGCCGTCGTCCGTGCGTACCCCTTCTCCAGCAGGCAGCGCTTGGCGCCTTCGAGCAGATCCTCACGATGTCCCATGAAAACAGCGTACCCGGCATGCAGACGTTCGTGTAAGACACGCGTCTAGATGCCGGGTACGCAAGACCGGGAAGTGCCGGACCGTCGGCGTGACGGCCGACGAGCCGGGCCGCTCAGCCGGTCAGCCGCTCAGCCGGTCAGTCGGTCAGTCGGTCAGTCGGTCAGTCGGTCAGGTTCACCGTGCGGGCGGAGGTGGCGCCGATCTCCGTGGAGATCTCGGCGAGCACCGACGCCGGGACGTCGTCGTCGACGGTGAGCACGACCAGCGCCTCGCCGCCCGCGCCCGCCCGCGAGACCTGCATGCCCGCGATGTTCAGACCGGCCTCGCCGAGGATGCGGCCGACCGTGCCGACCACGCCGGGGCGGTCCTCGTAGCGCAGCACCACCATGTGGTCGGCGAGCGCCAGGTCCACGTCGTACTCGCCGACGGCGACGATCTTCTGGAGGTGCTTGGGTCCGGCCAGCGTGCCGGAGACGGAGACCTCCTCGCCGCCCGAGAGCGTGCCGCGGACGGTCACCAGGTTGCGGTGGTCCGGCGACTCGGAGCTGGTGGTGAGGCGGACCTCGACGCCACGCTCCTGCGCGAAGAGCGGGGCGTTCACGTAGGAGACGGTCTCGTCGACGACGTCCTCGAACACGCCCTTGAGCGCGGAGAGTTCGAGCACCTTGACGTCGTGCTGGGTGATCTCGCCGTACACCTCGACGTCGAGCCGGACCGCGACCTCACCGGCGAGCGCGGTGAAGATCCGGCCGAGCTTCTCGGCGAGCGGCAGGCCCGGGCGCACGTCCTGGGCGATCACGCCGCCCTGGACGTTGACCGCGTCCGGCACCAGCTCGCCGGCGAGGGCGAGGCGCACCGACTTGGCGACCGCGATGCCCGCCTTCTCCTGGGCCTCGTCGGTGGAGGCGCCCAGGTGCGGGGTGCAGACGACCTGGTCGAACTCGAACAGCGGGGAGTCCGTGCAGGGCTCCTTCGCGTACACATCGAGACCGGCACCGGCGACCCGGCCCTCCTTGAGGGCGGAGGCGAGCGCCGCCTCGTCGACGATGCCGCCGCGTGCGGCGTTGACGATGCGCACGGTGGGCTTCACCTTGTGCAGCGCCTCGTCACCGATCAGGCCGAGCGTCTCGGGGGTCTTGGGCAGGTGGACGGTGATGAAGTCGGCGACCTCCAGCAGCTCGTCCAGCGAGAGGAGCTTGACACCCATCTGGGCGGCGCGGGCCGGCTGCACGTAGGGGTCGTACGCGACGATCTTCATGCCGAAGGCCGACATGCGCTGGGCCACCAGGACGCCGATGCGGCCGAGGCCGACGACGCCGAGGGTCTTCTCGCTCAGCTCGACGCCGGTGTACTTGGAGCGCTTCCACTCACCGTTCTTGAGCGCGGCGTTGGCCTGCGGGATGTTGCGCGCGGTGGCGACCAGCAGACCGCAGGCCAGCTCGGCGGCGGTGACGATGTTCGAGGTGGGCGCGTTGACCACCATCACGCCGGCCTTGGTGGCGGTGGAGACGTCGACGTTGTCCAGACCGACGCCCGCGCGGGCGACGACCTTCAGGTTCTTCGCGGCGGCGATGGCCTCGGCGTCGACCTTGGTCGCGGAGCGCACCAGGATGGCGTCGACGTCGACGATCGCGGGGAGGAGCTCGGCGCGGTCCGCGCCGTTGCAGTGCCGGATGTCGAAGTCCGGTCCCAGGGCGTCCACCGTGGCGGGCGACAGCTCTTCGGCGATGAGTACGACGGGTTTCGAGCTCACGTGAGTCCTCACAGGTCCAGTGCGGACGGCCGTCCCGACGGCCGCAGGCGGTGGAGGGGCTTGCCGCGTGGAAGACGCACGACACTGTGGGCCTGACGCGTGTATGTGTGGAGAAGTGTAGTCATGCACCAGGACGCATACTGCGCCCCGTTGGAAGGATCACCCACACGGAGTGGACGACTTGTACACACGTACGACGCCGCTTCTTCCCGCGGAAATGCAGCGGGGGCGGACCGGTGCCGGTCCGCCCCCGGGGCGTGCTACGCGTCCTCGTCGTTGACCCAGCTCATGAGCTTGCGCAGCTCACGGCCCGTGGTCTCCAGCAGGTGGTCGGCGTCGGCCTTCTTGTACTCGTTGTACTTGGGCAGACCGTTGTGGTACTCCTCCATCCAGTTCTTGGCGAAGGTGCCGTCCTGGATCTCCGCGAGAACCTTCTTCATCTCGGCCTTGGTGGCGTCCGTGATGATCCGGGGGCCGGTGACGTAGTCGCCCCACTCGGCGGTCTCGGAGATCGACCAGCGCATCTTCTCCAGGCCGCCCTCGTACATGAGGTCCACGATGAGCTTCAGCTCGTGCAGGCACTCGAAGTACGCGATCTCCGGCTGGTAACCGGCCTCGGTCAGGGTCTCGAAACCGGCCTTGACCAGGGCGGCGGTGCCACCGCAGAGGACGGCCTGCTCACCGAACAGGTCGGTCTCGGTCTCCTCGGTGAACGTCGTCTTGATGACGCCGGCGCGAGTGCCGCCGATGCCCTTCGCGTACGACAGGGCGAGCGCCAGGCCGTTGCCCGAGGCGTCCTGCTCGACGGCCACGATGCACGGGACGCCGCGGCCCTCCTCGTACTGACGGCGGACCAGGTGGCCCGGGCCCTTCGGGGCGACCATGCAGACGTCGACGCCGGCCGGCGGCTTGATGAAGCCGTAACGGATGTTCAGGCCGTGGCCGAAGAACAGCGCGTCGCCGTCCTTGAGGTTGTCCTTGATGGACTCCTCGTAGACCTTCGCCTGGATCGGGTCCGGCACCAGGATCATGATGACGTCGGCCTCGGCGGCGGCCTCCGACGGCGTCACGACGCGCAGGCCCTGCTCCTCGGCCTTGGCCTTGGACTTCGAGCCCTCGTGCAGACCGACACGGACGTCGACACCCGAGTCGCGCAGCGACAGCGCGTGGGCGTGTCCCTGGCTGCCGTAGCCGATGACCGCGACCTTGCGGCCCTGGATGATGGACAGGTCGGCGTCGTCGTCGTAGAACAGCTCGGCCACTGGGTCTCTCCTTGGTGTGCAGGTGTTGCGTCCCACCGTACGGCGGGGTGCGGTGAATACGTTGACGGATCTCGCCATGCGGGCGGCGAGGCGGCGGGTGCTACGCCGTGCGGTCGAGGGCGCGCAGCGACCGGTCGGTGATCGAGCGCGCGCCGCGCCCTATGGCGATGGTGCCGGACTGGACCAGCTCCTTGATGCCGTACTGCTCCAGCATCCTGAGCATGGCCTCCAGCTTGTCGGCGCCGCCGGTGGCCTCGATCGTGACCGCCTCGGGGGAGACGTCCACGGTCTTGGCGCGGAACAGCTGGACGATCTCGGTGATCTGGGAGCGCGTCTCGTTGTCGGCGCGGACCTTCACCAGGACGAGCTCCCGCTGGATCGCAGCGGAGGGCTCCAGTTCGACGATCTTGAGGACGTTCACCAGCTTGTTGAGCTGCTTGGTCACCTGCTCAAGAGGCAGGCCCTCGACATTGACGACGATGGTGATGCGCGAGATGTCGGGGTGTTCGGTGGTTCCGACCGCGAGCGAGTCGATGTTGAAGCCGCGGCGGGAGAACAGGGCGGTGATCCTGGCGAGGACACCCGGCTTGTTCTCGACAAGGACGGAGAGCGTGTGCTTGGTAAACATGGCGTCGGTCTCTCTCTGTCTCTCAGTCGTCTTCGTTGTCGCCGAAGTCGGGGCGGACGCCGCGGGCGGCCATGACCTCGTCGTTGGAGGTGCCGGCGGCGACCATCGGCCAGACCATGGCGTCCTCGTGGACGATGAAGTCGATCACGACGGGCCGGTCGTTGACGGAGTTCGCCTCCGCGATGACCTTGTCCAGGTCGGCCGGGTCCTCGCAGCGGATCGCGTAGCAGCCCATCGCCTCGGACAGCTTGACGAAGTCCGGGACGCGGGTGCCCTTCGCGGGGACTCCCTCGGTGTCGGCGCCGGAGTGCAGCGCCGTGTTCGAGTACCGCTGGTTGTAGAACAGGGTCTGCCACTGGCGGACCATCCCGAGCGCGCCGTTGTTGATGATCGCTACCTTGATCGGGATGTTGTTGAGCGCGCAGGTGGTGAGTTCCTGGTTGGTCATCTGGAAGCAGCCGTCGCCGTCGATGGCCCAGACCGTACGGTCCGGCGCGCCGGCCTTGGCGCCCATCGCGGCCGGGACCGCATAGCCCATCGTTCCAGCGCCGCCGGAGTTCAGCCAGGTGGCGGGCTGCTCGTAGTCGATGAAGTGGGCGGCCCACATCTGGTGCTGGCCGACGCCCGCGGCGAAGATCGTGCCCTCGGGGGCGAGTTCGCCGATCCGCCGGATGACCTGCTGCGGCGACAGGCTGCCGTCCTCGGGGAGGTCGTAGCCGAGCGGGTAGGTCTCGCGCCAGCGGCTGAGGTCCTTCCACCACGCCTCGTAGTCCCCGACGTGGCCCTCGGTGTGCTCGGCCTGGACGGCCTGGACCAGGTCGGCCAGGACCTCGCGGGCGTCGCCCACGATCGGCACGTCGGCGGCGCGGTTCTTGCCGATCTCGGCCGGGTCGATGTCGGCGTGGACGATCTTCGCGTACGGGGCGAAGCTGTCCAGCCTGCCGGTGACGCGGTCGTCGAAACGGGCTCCGAGGGCGACGATCAGGTCGGCCTTCTGCAGCGCGGTGACGGCGGTGACCGCACCGTGCATGCCCGGCATTCCCACGTGCAGCGGGTGGCTGTCGGGGAATGCGCCGAGCGCCATCAGGGTGGTGGTGACGGGCGCTCCGGTGAGTTCGGCGAGGACCTTCAGCTCGGCGGTGGCCCCCGCCTTGATGACGCCGCCGCCGACGTACAGCACCGGGCGCCTGGCCCGGGTGATCAGCTTGGCGGCCTCGCGGATCTGCTTGGCGTGCGGCTTGGTGACCGGGCGGTAGCCGGGCAGGTCCTGGGTGGGCGGCCAGGAGAACGTGGTCCGCGCCTGGAGGGCGTCCTTGGCGATGTCGACGAGGACCGGGCCCGGACGGCCGGTGGAGGCGATGTGGAAGGCCTCGGCGATGGTGTGCGGGATGTCCTCGGCCCTGGTGACCAGGAAGTTGTGCTTGGTGACCGGCATCGTGATGCCGCAGATGTCCGCCTCCTGGAAGGCGTCCGTGCCGATCGACTTGGAGGCGACCTGACCGGTGATGGCGACCAGCGGGACGGAGTCCATGTGGGCGTCCGCGATCGGCGTGACCAGGTTGGTGGCACCGGGTCCCGAGGTGGCCATGCAGACGCCGACCTTGCCGGTGGCCTGCGCGTAGCCGGTGGCGGCGTGCCCCGCGCCCTGCTCGTGACGGACCAGCACGTGGCGGACCCGGGTGGAGTCCATCATCGGGTCGTAGGCCGGGAGGATGGCGCCGCCGGGAATGCCGAATACCGTGTCGGCGCCCACTTCCTCAAGAGAACGGATGAGGGACTGCGCGCCCGTGACGTGCTCAACGGTGGCGGCGGGCGATCCGGCGTTACGGGCCCGCGGCTGGGGATGGTGGGCCCCGGTGGCCTGCTCGGTCATCGGCATTCTCTTCTCGAAGCTGAGGGTTTGTGCGGGGTGTTCTGCAACGGTTTGGGTGGTCCGGTGCAACAAAAAACCCCTCGTGCCGTGAGGCAAGCGAGGGGAGCGCGTCGGTGTGGTCCGCAGAGTGCCATCGTGGGACTCTGCTCAGCCGACGCGCTTTCCAAGTACGAGAATTCGGGTGCGCATGGCATTGACCCTCTCTCCGACGCATGTGACGTGTCAAGTGGGTGGGACGGGCGTCTCAGCATGTGATCCGCTGAGACGGGGGAGGGAACCACCGGCCAGGACGGGCTCGGCGGCGGCGCCGGGCATCGGGAAAGCGCCCCGGGTCAGGGCGCGCCGCAGCCGGTACTCGTCGAGCGGCCCGGAGAAGGCCATGCCCTGGCCGTGCGTGCAGCCCATGGCGCGCAGGGCGACGACCTGTTCGGGTACGTCGACCCCGTCGGCCACCGACTGCATGCCCAGGTCGCAGGCGATGCGCAGCAGCCCACTGGTGATCTTGTGCAGGCGGGCGGACTCCACGACGCCCTCGACGAGCCCGCGGTCGAGTTTGAGCACGTCGATGGGGAGCCTGCGCAGGGCGTTGATCGCCGCGTAGCCGCTGCCGAAGCCGTCGAGCGCGATACGGACACCGAGGCGGCGCAGCGCGACGAGACGCTGTTCGAGTTCGTCGAAGGAGATCCGGGGGTCGCTGTCGGCCACCTCGATCATCAGGGCGCCGGAGGGCAGCCCGTGCCGGGTGAGCAGGGCCTCGATGGACGCGGACGGCGTCCCCTTGTCGAGCAGCCGGCGGGCGGAGAGCCGGACGGCCACGGAGACCGCGTGTCCGGCCCTGGCCCGGTCGGCGGCCTGTTCGACGGCCTCTTCGAGGAGCCAGCGGCCGAGCTCGGCGGTGCGGTCGCCGTCCTCGGCGACGCGGAGGAACTCGGCCGGGGTGAACAGGATGCCCTGGGCGGAGCGCCAGCGGGCCTGCGCGGCGACGGCAGCGACGGTGCCGCTGGCGAGGTGCACCACCGGCTGGTGGAGCAGGGCGAACTCTCCGTCGCGCAGGGCCGTGCGCAGCCGGGCGGTGAGCTCGGAGCGGCGGACGACCTCGGCCTGCATCTGCGGCGCGTACAGCTCGACGCGGTTCTTGCCGCCCGCCTTGGCCCGGTACATGGCGAGGTCGGCGTTGCGCATGAGGTCGCTGGGGGTGATGCCCGGCTCGGCGAAGGCGACCCCGATGGAGGCGGCGACCCTGACCTCGCCGATGCCGGCACCGACCCGGTAGGGCTGGGAGAGGGTGAGCCGGAGCCGGTCGGCGATCTCGTGGACCTGGCACTCGCGGCCGGGCTGGTCGCGGGTGCCGTCGCCGAGGATGATCGCCGCGAACTCGTCGCCGCCGAGCCGGGCGGCGGTGTCGCCGGCCCGGACGGATTCCTGGAGGCGGCGGGCGGCCTGGACGAGCAGTTCGTCGCCCGCCTGGTGGCCGAGACGGTCGTTGACCGCCTTGAAGCCGTCGAGGTCGATGAAGAGCACCGCCGTTCCGGCGTCCCCCGTGCGGCGCCCGCCGAGGGCCTGACGCACCCGGGCGGTGAACAGGGCGCGGTTGGGCAGCTCGGTCAGCGGGTCGTGCTCGGCGTTGTGCTGCAACTGCGCCTGCAGCCGCACCCGTTCGGTCACGTCACGGCTGTTGAGGATCAGCCCGCCCTGGTGACGGTTGACCGTGGACTCGACGTTGAGCCAGTCGCCCGTACCGGATCTGAAGCGGCACTCGATCCGGGTGGTCGGCTCCTCGCCCGGCGGTGCGGCGAGGAAGCGGCGCAGCTCGTGGACCACGCGCCCCAGGTCGTCCGGGTGGATGATCGAGGCGAGCTCGGTGCCGACCAGGTCCTCGGCCTCGCGCCCGTACACCCCGGCGGCGGCCGGGCTGACGTAGCGCAGGACGCCGTTGGGGGCCGCGATCATGATGACGTCGCTGGATCCCTGCACCAGGGAGCGGAAGTGGTTCTCCTTCTGGGCCAGCTCCTGGGTGAGGGCGATGTTGTCGACGAGCATGATGCCCTGCCGGACGACCAGCGCGAGCGCCACCGTGCAGCCGGTGAAGATCACGACGCGGTCGACCCTGCGGCCCTCGACGACGTTGTAGAGGATGCCGAGGGTGCAGACCGCGGCGGCGAGGTACGGGGTCAGCGCGGCCAGCGACCCCCCGATGGGGCGCTCGGCCCGCAGCGGCGGCGCGCCCCGCGACGGGAGGGCGTCGCCCGCGGCGCCCTGCGCGCCCCAGGGGGCGTAGGCGAGGAGCAGGGACCCGGCGAACCAGCCGGCGTCCAGCAGTTGCCCGGAGTGGTAGGTCTGGCGCAGCAGCGGAGAGGTGAACAGGGCGTCGGACAGGACCGTGAGTGCCAGGGCGGCGACGGCGGTGTTCACCGCGGAGCGGTTGACGTTGGCGCGGCGGAAGTGCAGGGCCAGCACCATGGAGACCAGCACGATGTCGAGCAGCGGATAGGCCAGCGAGAGCGCCGCGCGGGCCACGCTGGTGCCCTCGGCGCCCACGAGGTGCGCGGTGTGCGCGAGGGCGAGGCTCCAGGAGATGGTGAGGAGCGAGCCGCCGATCAGCCAGGAGTCCAGTGCGAGGCAGAGCCAGCCGGCCCGGCTGACGGGGCGCTTGGCGAGGACGAGCAGCCCGACGATGGCGGGTGGTGCGAAGCAGAGGAAGAGGACGTCGGCGAGGGAGGGGCTGGGCACCCAGACGCCGCGCACGACCTCGTACCAGCCCCAGACGGCGTTGCCCCCGGAGGCCATGAGCGAGGAGACGGCGAAGAGCAGCCAGGCGGGCCGGCACTGGTTCCCGTCGGCCCGCGCGTACAGGAAGCAGGAGACTGCCGCGACCAGCGCGGCGGCGCTGAGGCCGAAGTCCCCCATGAGGAGCGCCATTTCCGGCGAGCCCCAGCCGAGGGCCGCCCCGACCGCGTATCCGCCGCAGACGAGTCCGAGCAGAATCTGCGAGACCACCGCGGACGTGCCGCCGACGGCCGACCGCCGGGAGAGGAACGCCCCGAGGGCGTCGGTCGGCGCGCTCACCGGGACGCACCCGGAACCGCGGGACGCGCACACGCCGGGCGTCCTGCCGGGGCCCGTCCGCAGCGGGCCGGACGCCCGGCGGCAGCGGACGGGCGAACCCCTCGCGCGGGCGGGCGCGCCGGCACCGCGGCGCCGCGGCCGACCCGCCCGGCGCCCCGGCCCGTCGGCGCGCGGCCGGTGCGGGGAAGGGCCGGAGCCCCGGGCCCGCACCCGGCCGTCGTCCCGCGGACGGGCCATGGATGTCCATCGGCAGGGCACGGTCGCCATCGACCGTCCCGTGGTGTCGGATCGTTCGCCCCTCGGCCGTACATCGCCCGTGGCCCCCCTCGCGTGTCGCCGTCCTCCCCGGCGCCGTCCCTTCCCCGGCGCAGCGCCCCTTTCGGGACGATACACCAGACCAGTCACTCAGGGACATAGCCCATATACGCTGCGTGACGATCATGGGGGTTGTCGGGACGGAGCGCAGTCGAACGGACCCGTAGCGTGGTCAGTCCGTGGTGCGTACGACGTTCCGCAGCGGTTCCCCGGCCGCGAAACAGCTCAGCTGTCCGGCCATCAGACGCTTGGCCCGGGGCAGGAACGCCGAGGTGCTGCCGCCCACGTGCGGAGTGATGAGGACGTGGGGAGCATGCCAGAGCCGATGACCCGCGGGCAGGGGTTCCGGGTCGGTGACGTCGAGGGCCGCCCGCAACCGGCCGGACTCCAGTTCGACCAGCAGTGCCTCGGTGTCGACGACACCGCCCCGGGCCACGTTCACGAGCAGCGCCCCGTCCGCCATCGCGGCGAGGAACTCCGCGTCCACCAGCCCTTGCGTGGAAGGGGTCAGGGGGGTGGACAGCACGACGACGTCCGCCCCGGGAAGGAGCGCGGGCAGGTCGTCGAGTGCGTGGACGGGCCCGTGCGCCGTCGTCCGCGCGGAACGCGCGACGCGCACCACCCGCGCGCACTCGAAGGGTGCGAGCCGGTCCTCGATGGCGGCACCGATCGACCCGTACCCCACGATCAGCACCGACTTGTCGGCGAGTGCGGGGTAGAAGCCGTCCCGCCACTCCTCCGCGTCCTGGCCGTGGACGAATCCGGGGACGCCGCGCAGCGAGGCGAGGATCAGGGTGAGGGCGAGTTCGGCGGTCGACGCCTCGTGGACCCCTTTGGCGTTGCACAGCCGCGCCCCGGCGGGGAGCAGACCGAGGGCGGGCTCGACGTGGTCGATCCCCGCGGAGAGCGTCTGCACGACCCGGACCCGCCTCATGGCGGCGAGCGGCCGGACCGCGACCTCACCGCCGCTCAGGTACGGCACTACGTAGAACTCGCAGTCGGCCGGGTCGGCGGGGTAGTCCGGCCCACCGTCCCAGAAGTGATAGGTGAACTCCTCGGGAAGTCCCTCGATCTCGTCGGCCGGGTACGGCAGCCACACGTCGGGATTCTGCTTCGCAATCATGGTCATCAGGCTAACGAGCCGGTGAGCAACAGGGGGGTGGAGCAGCGAGCGGGGTCCTGCGGCTTCGAATCCAAGGCGGAGGAAGGAGTCGACGCGGAGCGTCGGTGACCGACGACAACGCGGCGGGCGGGGCAGCAGGACGCCGGGAGCCCGCTTCCCCTCATGGGGCGGGCCGCGACCGCCCGGCCCATGAGGGGAAGTGGAGCGGCGAGCGGCGCCATGCGGCTTCTTCGGCGAGGCGGCGGGCGGAGTGGCGTCCGGGCCTTCGAATCCGAGGTGGATGCGCCGGAGCACCGCGTCGGGAGGCTGCGCGAGGGGGCGCGGTCGGCAGAGGTTACTTTGGGGGGCGTTGTGGTCCCGTGACGGCGGGGCCCAGGTCGTGTCGTCACACCGCCGTCTGCCGCACGACGCCCGGCACGGGTGTTCGCCGCGCTACCGGACTCGTCCGGGTACGTCCGCACATGGATGATTCGCCGCCTCGCGACCGCACGCGCCGGACACAGCACGACAGGGCCTCCGGCCGGACGACGGCGGTGTGACGACACGACCTCAGGAAGGGTACGGGGAGTTGGAGCGCAGGAGTCTCGGTGCGGCGGCGCTCGCCGTGGGCGCGGTCGGGCTCGGCTGTATGCCGATGAGCTGGGCGTACAGCGCGTCGCAGCAGCGTGGTGACCGTGCGTTGCGCACGGTGCACGCCGCGCTCGACGCGGGGGTCCAACTGCTCGACACCGCCGACATGTACGGCCCGTTCACCAACGAACTGCTGGTGGGGCGGGCTCTGAAGGGCCGCAGGTCCGACGCGTTCGTTTCCACCAAGTGCGGTCTGCTCGTGGGCGATCAGCACATCGTCGCCAATGGACGGCCCGGCTATGTGCGGCGGGCCTGTGACGCCTCGTTGCGGCGGCTGCAGACCGATGTGATCGACCTGTACCAACTGCACCGGCCCGATCCCGAGGTGCCGATCGAGGAGACCTGGGGCGCGATGGCCGAGTTGGTGACGGCCGGGAAGGTGCGGGCGCTGGGGCTGTGTGCGGTGGGTGCGCGGGCTTCCCGCCGGTCGGGGGCCCGAATGTACGACGAAACGATCCGTCAGCTGGAGCGGGTGCAGCAGGTGTTCCCGGTGGGAGCGGTTCAGGCCGAACTCTCCGTCTGGTCGCCGGAGGCGCTGGAGTCGTTGCTTCCGTGGTGCACGGCCCGGGGTGTGGGGCTGTTGGCCGCGATGCCCCTGGGAAGCGGTTATCTGACCGGCACGCTGACGCCCGGGCAGGGTTTCGAACGGGACGATCTGCGGGCCAGGCATCCGCGGTTCACGGCCGAGATGATGGCCGCGAACCAGCCGTTGGTGGTCGGTCTGCGTCGGGTCGCCGAGCGGCACGGGGCGACCGCGGCGCAGGTGGCGCTGGCCTGGGTGCTGCGGCAGGGTCCGCACGTGGTGCCGGTCCCGGGGACCAAGCGGGAGCGCTGGGCGGTGGAGAACGCGGGTGCGGCAGGGCTGACGCTGACCGAGCGGGATCTCGTGGAACTCGCCCGGCTGCCGCGGGCGCAGAGGTCCTGGGACTGACGACGACCCGCCTGTCCGCCGCCGGTGGGTGCCGGGCGGGCGGGGCCGGCCACGGCACCGGGCCGGTCGGCGGGACGGGAGATTCGGCCGGTCCGGGCGGCCCCCGGCCCTGTCGCGGTGTATGAACGGTGTCCAGGCGGTTGTCCACGGGGTTGAAGGGACCGGTGCGGTGCGCGGTGTTCTGTTCGAGACGGTACGAGGCTCAGCGGGTCGTCGGCGGCCGGGAGGCGGACGCCGCGCAGGGGTGGCCGCGCTGGCCGTCGGCTCGCTGCTGCTGACCGCGGGCTGCGCGCCGGGGGACGGCTCCGGCGACACGGCGGGCCCCGGCCGCGGGACGCCCTCCCACACCGTCCCCTCGTCCCCTGCCCCGCCCTCGGCCCCGCCGTCCGCCCCGGTCCCGTCGCCCCCCGAGAAGGGGTCGGTGAAGGTGGTCGCCACCCTCACCGGTGGGCTCGACTCGCCCTGGGGGCTGGCCGAACTGCCGGGCGGTGACCTGCTGGTGGCCTCGCGCGACAAGGGAACGATCACCCGCGTCGACGGGAAGTCCGGGAAGAAGACGCTGCTGGGCAGTGTGCCGGGGGTGGCGGCCGGCGGGGAGGGCGGGCTGCTGGGCATCGCGGTGTCCCCCACGTACGGCACGGACCACCTGGTGTACGCGTACTTCACGACAGCGTCCGACAACCGGATCGCGCGCCTGCAGTACGACGAGAACGGCACGACGCCCGGCCGGCTGCTGGGCGCGCCGGACACGATTCTCCGGGGCATCCCCAAGGGCTCGATCCACAACGGCGGGCGGATCGCCTTCGGCCCGGACCACATGCTGTACGCGGGTACCGGGGAGACGGGGGACGACGGGCTCGCGCAGGACAGGAAGTCGCTGGCCGGCAAGATCCTTCGGATGACCGCGGACGGTCAGCCGCTGCACGGCAACCCCGAGGCCGACTCAGTGGTGTATTCGTACGGACACCGCAATGTGCAGGGGCTCGCCTGGGACGGGCTGAAACAGCTGTGGGCGTCCGAGTTCGGGCAGGACACCTGGGACGAGCTGAACCGGATCGTGCCGGGCGGGAACTACGGCTGGCCGCGGGCCGAGGGCAAGGCGGGAAAGACGGATCTCGTCGATCCCGTGGCACAGTGGAAGACGTCCGAGGCGTCCCCGAGCGGGATCGCCTTTGCCGGGGGCTCGATCTGGATGGCGGGCCTGCGCGGTGAGCGACTCTGGCGGATTCCGCTGTCCGGCAAGGAGGGCGCGGAACCTCTGGCCGCCCCGCAGTCGTTCCTGGAGGGGAAGTACGGCCGTCTGCGTACCGTGCTCGCCGCGGGCGGCGACAGGCTCTGGCTCGTCACGAGCAATACGGACAAGCGCGGCACTCCGAAGCCGGGAGACGACAGGATCCTGGTGCTGGAGGTGCGGTAGCGCGGGCAGCGGTGAAAGGGTGTGCGGCTGGTGTTCAACTTCTTCGAGGAGATCTTCGCGCCGGGGCGCAGGCATGCCGCCGAGGAGCGGAAGCGCCTGGAGCTGTCCCGGGTCGATCTCGGCGTCGGCGACCCGGGGCGCGGGCCGATAGATCTGGCCTCCGGAAAGGTCGTCGTCCGCGCCCCCGGAGTCGACGGCGTTCGGCCGACGGCACAGGAAACGGAACCCCAGGACCGGCCCGACGAGGCACTCGAAGCGGAATCACGGGCCGTGCCCGGCGCGCGCCGGGACGCGGATCCGGAACCGGCCCCCGGGCCCGTCTCGGACGGCCCCGACGGGGCACCCGGGGAAGCTGCCCCGCACACACCAACGACCGGGCGGGACGTCCGGCCCTGACCGTGTGCGGTGTCGGTGGGGTCTGGCGGGATGGCGGGAGTCCGCTGTCGTGGTCTGTCGGGAGTCCGCTGTCGTGGCCTGCCGGGAGTCCGCTGTCGTGGCCTGCCGGGAGTCCGCCCTGACGCCCGCGTTCCGCGGCGAGTGAGCGGAGGCCGGGGAGATTGTCCCGCCGGACGGCATCGAGCCGCTGTGACAGCCGCCCGGCCCGCCGCCCGGTGGGCGGTCTCGCCGGCGAAGCGGCCGACGGCGCGGAAGGTGGTGCCCGGAGCAGGGATCGTCGGCCTGCCGCACACGTCATCCGCGTGCGGCGGCCATCTTCTCGATCTCGCCGAGAACGAGGCCGGGACGCTCGATCGGGATGTCGTGCGAGCTGCCCACCGCCGTGACGAGTGTCCGGTCCGGTCCGGCCTTCACGAACGCGGCGGCGGCGTCCCGCCAGAGCCGGGCGTCCTCGGGGGACCCGTCAAACGGGGTCTTCTCCGACACGATGACGGTGGCGGGGACACTGTCGGGCCAGGCGACCTGGTGGTACGCCCGGTGCATCGGTACGTAATTCTCCGCGGTGGCGATCAACTGGCGGTTCTCCTTCGTGGAAGGGTCCTTCCTCGCCGCATCGACCTGCGGTTTGTTCGCGGCTGCGAGACGGGCGATCTCCTCGTCGGTGTAGAGCTCCGGCAGGCTTGCGTCGACGAGGACCGCACCGGAGAGCAGTCGCGGGTTCGCCCGGGCGAAGCAGGTCGCGACCTCGCCCGCCTGGGAGTGCGACACCAGGACGACATTCCCGGTGACATCGAGTGCGCGCAGACCGATCTCCAGATCGCTGACGGCGCTCTCCACCTTCCAGGGGCCGGGCACCTCGTCGCTGTCGCCGAGCCCGGCCCGGTCGTAGGTGATGATCTCGGATCCGGTGGCTGCCGCGAGTTCGGGAACCAGGTTCTTCCAGTACGAGGAGTCCAGACCCCCGCCCGCGTCCAGGACGATGGCGGGAAGACGGCCGGGAGTGACGTGGAACGCCAGACGGTGGCCGTCGGCGTTGACCATACGCAACGTCGGATCGGCTGCCGGTTCCGAAGCCGCCGCGGTCGGCGCCGCGGAAGCCGATGAAGCCGATGAAGCCGATGAAGCGGAATCCGCCGGAGCGGAAGCGCCGACTTCGCCACAGGCGGTGACCGTCCCGGCGGTGGCGGCCAGGAGGAGCATCGTGGGCAGTAACCGGTGCGTGTGTCGGCGAGGCAGGAAGTTCCTCATCAGGGGGGTCCTCCGGGAGTCGTTGGTGCGGTTGTGCTGAACGGGCACCATCCTCGGCTCGTCCGACTCCCCGATCGATCCGGCTACCAGGCCGATCGCAGGGGCCGTTCAGGTACCGCGCACGGTGGGGCTGTCCCCCTTCGCCTCCCCGGCGCGGTGAACGTCCTCCCTCATCGGGCCGATTCAGCCCGTGCGTTCGATGTCGGCTCCGGTGATGACTCCGTCGAGCACGGTGTAGGTGCCGGCGAACGTGTGCCGGGTACCGTCCGTCTGATGGGCGGTGATGTCCACGTACACGGTGTCGCCCTCGACGGCCCGCACGGTGACCGTGTCGCGCAGTGTCCCGGCGAAGCCGGACACGTACGAGGAATAGCTCGCGCCGAGGTTCTCGCCACCGAGGTCCCAGGCGGCGGAGAAGTCGCCGCTGTTGATCGCGTCGTAGTAGCGCTCCACGGTGTCCGACGGCCCCTCGGTCCCGGACGGGTCGGACGGGTCGGACGGGTCCCGTTCCGTCGCCGACGGGTCGGCCCCGTACGAATCGGCGGTGTCCGGATCTGCGGTGTCCGGGAGCACGGGGGCCTCCGTCGCGCTGTCGGAGGACTCCGGGGGCTCCGGAAGGGCGGTGGAGACGGCCACCGGGCCCCCGGCACCGTGATCGTGTCCGCGTGTCCAGACCGTCGCGCCCACCACCGCGAGCAGGAGGACGACGACGGCCACCACGATCAGCACGCGGGGAAGGTCGGTGTCGGGCGGCGGCTGTCCGCTGCCGCCCCCGGGTGCCGAATCCGGCACCCAGCGCTGCCCGTCCGCGTCCCAGTGGCTCATGGCACCCCGCCCCTCAACCGGTCAGCTGGGTGATCGCCTCGACCACGGCAGCGGCCGAGGCGAGCCCCGCCGCCGCGGTCGCGCCGACGTCCAGCCGGTCGCGCAGCCATCGCAGACGGTCCCGGCGCACCCGGCCGTCGTGGATCGTCCCCTCCTCGACCTCGGCGAGTCCCGCGTCCAGTTCGGCGACCTCCCCGGTCCTGGTGAGCACGCCCAGGTGTCCTCGCAACGCGGCGACGGCCGCGAGCAGTTCGGGTGACACGTCGACGAACCGTTGTGAGGAGTCGACGGCACGGGCGTCGGTGCCCGAGGCCACCGCGCCGCCCGTCATCGTGCCGATGCCGATACCGCCGGGGACGATCGGCGGCGCGGGTGTACCGGTGGGTGGCACGGGCACCGTCGCGGCCTCTCCCGCGTGCCGCCCGCGGTCCTCCGCGTACGCCCGTTCACCGGCCGCCGCGGCGCCGCCGGTCATCAGTCCGACGGAGATGCCCCCCGGCGCCGGGCCCGGACCATCGGCTCCGTCGGTCTCCGTCCCGTCCGGACCTTCCGGCTCGTCCGTCATCGTGTGCCGCCCCTCCCGTGTTTCGCCGAGGACCGTTCGCCTGTCGCGACCGCACCCCCGTGCATCGTTCCGATGAACACGCCGCCACCGCTGACGGTGACGATCTGCTGCTCGAAGTCGCCCGTCTCGTAGTTCTTCGTCCGCAGCGCCTCCCGCACTCCGCTCGCGATCCGGTCCTGCACCGTCCGCACGTACCGCTTGACGTCCATCTCCTGGAACACCGAGAGTTCGGCCGTGCTGCCCAGCTCCCGCACGGACGTGACCGGTCCGTCGGGGAACGCCTGGCGCGGATTGGCCAGCCAGGTGCGGAACTCGGCCACGGCCGTCCGGAACAGCGACGTCCCGGCGGCGAAGTTGGCGGTGGGCGTCGCGAGCACGGCGCGGACGGCGTCCCGGAGGGGGTCGGGTCCGCCCCGCGCCTCGATCACGTCGACGGCCCGGAACTCCGGCCGTACCGGGGTGAGGACGTGCGGCACGACCTCAAGGACGAGCATCCCGCCCTGGGTGTGGACGCGCACGAGCACCGAGACCACGATCTGTTCGTCCCACGCGCCGATCCGGATGCGCAGGAAGTGACGGCGCCCCTCCGCGCCCTCGCCCACCGCCTCGTCGAGGTGCCGGTCGGCGGCGTGCGGACTGTAGTCGACGTCCCAGCGGGCCGAACCGGTCGGCAGGTAGACGAACTCCTCGACTTCGAGTGCGCGCAGCCGGTCCCGGCTGGTGGCCGCCGCCGAGGTGCGCAGCGCCTCCAGTTGCGGCTTGATGAGATCGATGACCTCCCGGCCGGTGAGCGGACCGGTGGCGGCCCCGGGTGCCGGGACGGTTTCCTGTTCCGGCCCCGGGTCCGGTCGCGGCGGGCCGTCCGCACGTCGCTCGCCCCGCTTCTTGAGTTCCATCACCAGCGACCACGGCGCCTCGTAGGGCCGCCCGGCTCCGATGAAGGGGCGGAACGGGTCGTAGATCGTGAGGGCCGCGTACTGCTCGCGTGCGATGGCACCGCCGATGCGCCGGTAGCGGACGGTGTCCGGCAGTTTCTCGCGGGGCATCCGGGAGAACGCCGCGGAGCCCAGCTCCGCCCGCATGACCGCGGTGACGTGTTCGCGGTAGGCCCATACCGGCAGCGTCAGCAGGACCGGGAACAGCACCCCCACCCAGGCGTCGGCCTGTGTGAAGAGGGCGACGAGGACGGCCGCCCAGTACGCGATCGCCACCAGGGCGGGCACGAGCGGGAGCAGCTTCAGTCGCCCGCGGGTGGCCTGCTCCACCATCGTGCGGTCGAACGTGAACACCGCGACGCCGACCCCGGTCGCACCGCGCACGACGCCCAGGGCGAGGCAGACCAGTGCGTACGCCGCCCACCAGGGCACCAGGAGCGGCGACCGCGAGCCGATGCCGGCCATTCCCAGGCCGATGAACAGGACCCACACGGCCAGCAGTACGAGTGCGGTGCGCGCCTCCCCACGACGGGCCCGCAGCGCGTGTGCGAGCACCGGCACCGCGTCGATGCCGAGCGAGAGGGCGACCGGGCGCTCCTCGTGCCGGACGAGCTCCTGGATCACGCGCCCCCGGAAGTCGCTGTCGAGGTGGACGCCGGCGCACAGCAGCCGGGTGGCGTCGCTGCGCCGGGTGGCGTACGAGGTGGGCCGTCGGAGCGGCGCGTTGCCGCTTCCCGTGCCCTTGCTCGCACCCGTGCCTGTGCTCGCACCCTTGCTCATGTTCGTGCCCGTGCCTGCGCCCGTGCCGGTGTTCGTGCCCGTGCCCGTGTTCGTGCCCCTGTCGTCGCCGTGCGGAGGCAGAGGTCCTGCCCTTCGGTGCCCGTCGCCCGTTCCCGGACCGTCTGCCGGGATCTTCTCCGTCATGTGCCGCCCTCCTTCGCGATGCGGGTGGTCGCGTGCCCCGGCCGCCGCGGTGCCGGGGCACGGTCCTGTCGTGGTGTCCGGCCGCTCGTCGCCGGAAGACCGGCCCGTCGTGGGGTCAGTCCGCCGGGTCGAACGCGGTCCGCAGCCGGGTCATGTAGTCGGCGAGCACGGGGGCCCAGCAGCCGTAGTTGTGGCCGCCGTCGCACGTCGGCGAGAGCGCCGACCCGTCGCCGTAGTCGACGAGCCGGGTACGGAGCCCGAGTTGGTCCGCGCGGGTCTTGACGTGCTCGGCGGCGATCGCCGTGAAGTGGTCGATGAGCCCCTGGTCGCCGGTGTACAGCGTGATCTCGGTTCCGGCGAGCCGGGTCAGGTTGGCCGGGGCGGCGGGGTTGACGGCCTTCCACACCCGGTCGGCGCCGAGGATCGGGTAGGGCGAGCCGTAGACCGCGTCGCTGTCGACGGTGGGCCCGTAACCGGTGCACCGGCCGGTGCCCGAGGGGCTGGAGGTGCTCACGGCGCACCAGGCGCCCGTGAGGTTGAGCTCCGTGGCCAGGACCGCGGCGCGGACCTCCGCCATGTCGAAGTCGATGCCGCCGGACAGGGAGGCGGTGTGGCCGAACAGATCGGGGCGGGACTCGGCGTAGTGCAGTGCGCCGGAACCCCCCATCGAGAGGCCGACGACGGCCCGGTGGGACCTGTCCGCCAGGGTGCGCAGGTTCGCGTCGATGAAGGGGACGACCTGGTCGAGGTGGAAGGTCTCCCAGTTCGCCGCCCCCACGACGGTGTTCTGCATGACCCAGTCGGCATACCACCCCTTCAGCCCGCCGTCCGGCACCACGGTGATCATCGAGTCCGAGTGCAGCGCGGGCGCGGCGGCGGCGTCGTCCACGGTGCCACCGCCGCCGTGCAGGAAGTAGGCCACGGGCCACCGCTTGCCGGGCGTGGACGCGTAGTCGTGGGGCAGGAAGATCCGGATCCGGTGCGGGCCCGCCACCTGCGGTGTGGTCACGGTGATCGTGAAATCGGTGCTGGAGTGCACCTCGGTGCCGGTCGCGACCTGAGTGAGTCCGAACCCGTCGGACAGTACGGGCGGGGCGGGGTTTCCGGCGTGTGCGGGCGGTGTCGCGAGTGTCGCGGCCGCGGCCATGACCGCGGCGACGGCCGTCGCCCTCGCGTGTCGTCGCCAGGCGGTCAGCGGGGATGCCATCGGTGGTCCTCTCCGGGAGCGGTTCGCTCCCCTGGTGTGAAGGGGCGGCCGGGCCGTCCGTGCGCGCGGCGCGGACGGCCCGGCCCGGCGGGGCGGGGCCCTTCCGGTCTCGGTGCTCAGAGCGCGCAGAACGCGTCAGTCATGGCCTTGCCCGTGTCGGCCTGTCCCTGTGTGCCGCCGAGCATGTGGAACTCGTTGTTCGCGTGCAGGACCTGCTCGGTGCCGTCCTCGCCGGTCAGCCACTCGCTGAAGTAGCCGAGCACCGCGCCGTCGTGCCCCCAGGCCGACTTGCCGCACGGCAGCTTCACGTGTTCGATGCCCAGCCCGTAACCGGCGTTGCCCGCGGCGTCCACCGGCACCGTGGTCTTGAGCTCGGCGAGCTGGGCGGGCGCCAGGAGCTCTCCGCCCAGCAACGCCCGGGAGAACGTCGCCAGGTCGTCCAGGGTCGACACGATGGCACCGGCGTTCCCGGTGACCTGCACGTTGGAGACCGTGGCATCGTCGATGAGGATCGCGCGGAGTACGTAGCCGTGCAGGTAGTTGCCGTAGAGGGCGGGGTCCTCGGTGGGGAAGTCGGTGTCGCGCAGACCGAGCGGCTCGATGATGCGCCGCTGGACCTCCGCGGCCGGTTCCGAGCCGGTGACGATCCTGATCACCATGCCCGCGAGCACGTAATTGGTGTTGCTGTAGCCGAACTTCTCCCCGGGCGCGCTCTGCGGGGCCTGCCGGGCGAGGCCGATGTCGACGAGTTTCTGCGGCGGCAGGACCTCCCTCGGGTTGGTGTTGAGGAAGTACGGTGTGGAGATCTGCAGGCTGCCGAGGTAGTCGGGCAGACCCGAGGTGTGGTTGAGCAGCTGACGGATCGTGATCTTCTTTCCGTCGTAGCCGTTGGCGGCGACCGCCCCCGGCAGCCACCGGTCGACGGTGTCGTCCAGCGAGAGCCGGTGCTCGCCCTCCAGTTGGAGCAGCACGGTGGAGATGAACGCCTTGGTGTTGCTGCCGATCCGGAACTTCGCCTTCGGGTCCGCGGGCACCTTGGTCGCGCGGTCACCGACACCCGCGTGCACGTACTGCGCGGTGTCGCCCCGGCGCACCATGCCGATCACGCCCGGGTATCCGTCGGCGACGCCCTTCTGGGCGCCGGCCTGGAGAATGTCGGCGGGGGACGGTTCGGCGGCACTCGCCGAACCGACGCCGGTCATCAGGAGACAGGCCGCCACTGCCGTCGGCAGCAGCCACCGCCGGCGCCCGGACATCCGCGCGGACGGCCCGGCCGCACGGCCGGCGTCCACACCCTCGGTGTCCGCCGGGGATTCGTTCCGGGAACCATCGAGCACGCTCATCAACTTTCTCTCCGTTTCGGCTGGATGCCAGAATTCGGCTGGGTGACGGAATGTTCCGGACCGTCATGCCGGGATCGCGGAAGTGCGGACGGGGTGGAGAATCGCTCAGCGGCTGCACGCCGCCGCGATGATCAGCAGCAGAACGATGATTCCGATCACGTGAACGCATCCGATGCCGCCCTCCGGATTCTTCCGGTTCGCCTCCACATGACCGCCGGGAGGAATTCCCGGGTGTCGTTGGGCGTAGTGGTCCAACTGGCGCTGTTCGCCCTCGGACTCACTGAGCCACGGCGTCTTGAAACCGCATTCACCACACCAGTAGCGGTATGCCATGCCGACTCCTCCTGTGTCGTGGCGGGAGGCATTCATGAGCCCTGATCGGAATTCGGCACCGGAACGGTCCGACGGTCCGGGTCCCTCGCGGCTGCCTGCCGGACGGCCGTTCGTCCGGCAGGCAGCCGCGTGGCCCCCGTCGCCGGTCGCCGCGGAATTCCCCCGGAGTACCGCGGTGCGCTCCGTCCCGCGTTGCCACGTCGACCGGACGTCTCCGATCGTGGCGTTCGCACCGCCCCGTGGACAGGTCAGAGCACCGGTCACATATGACCGGTCGTCACGGTAGGCTCACGGACGGCCGCACCCGGTGGTGGAGGGATGTCGAAGTGACGGATCGGCTCGGCGCGTTGTTGCGCCGACTGCGCGCGCAGGCGGGGCTGACACAGGAGCAGTTGGAGACCCGGTCCGGAGTGAGCGTCAGCACCATCCGAAGACTGGAGACCGGACGGTCCAAGGACCATCGGCTGGGCACGCTGGACCTGTTGGCGGATGCCCTGGGGACCGCGCCCGAGGACCGTCAGCGCATTGCGGCCATGCTGATCAAGGCGCGGAGCGAACCGGATCCCGTCTCGTCCGAATCGAATTCCGGCGCTCCCCGTCCGGCCGCGCACACGTCGGAATCGGAATCGGAATATGAATCCGGATCGGGAGCGGGATCGGAATCAGGATCGGGAGCGGAATCGGGATCGGATTCCGGTACGACTCGACAGGCCGACCGGGTGCCCGAGTCGCGTTCCGCGCCGCCCCCACCGGACTCCCCCACGAAAGAATTCGCCGGTAGGCCATTACCCCCGCGCCCCGGAACGGCACGGGCGGGATCGTCCGGTCCCGGCGTCCTCGCCTCCCCCGCCGCCGCCCTGTCCGCGGAAATCAGGCGCCGTTGGCAGCACGAGGAAGAACAACGCCGGGTTCACGACCCCTTTCCCCTGCCGGTGCGCTGGCAGGAGGCGCCCGCGTCCCTGACCGATTACCCGGCGAACGTCCAACGCCTGCCGTCGGGAGCGGCCCCGCGTCATCTGGATCTCAGCGGCGACGTCCGGAGCGTGGCCGAGACCTACCGGCGCATCCGGTCCGGACGACTGGTGGTGCTCGGCCGGGCCGGTTCCGGCAAGTCGATTCTGACGATCAGGTTCGTCCTGGACTTCCTGGAGGCGACGGACTTCACCGGCCAGGTGCCGGTGATCTTCAGTCTCGGGTCCTGGGACCCCACGGCCGTCGCGTTACGGGACTGGCTGGTCGATCTGCTGATACGTGACCATCCGCACCTGTCCGGGCGGGCACCCGGTGGTGGGACGACGGCCGCCGCGCTGGTCGACGCCGGTGTCGTGCTGCCGGTCCTCGACGGGTTCGACGAGATCGCGGAAGGCCTCCGGCGTGCCGCGCTGGAGGCGCTCAACGCCACCTCGCTTCCCCTCGTACTGACCAGCCGGCGCGCCGAGTTCGCCGAGGCGGTACAGGCCGCGGGGGCCCCGCTGGTCTGGGCCGCCGGCATCGAGCTCACCGACCTCACCCTCGACGATCTCTCGGCCTATCTGCCCAGGACGGCCCGGCCCGCGGCCCGGGGCGGCGGCGGGCCGGGCGGGGCGGTGTGGAAGCCCGTTCTGGAGCGGCTGCGCGCCCCGCAGGACCCGGCGGGCGCGCCTCTCGCGCAGGTCCTCACCACTCCCCTCATGATCGTCCTGGCGCGGACGATGTACAGCGAGGCCCGCGACAGGGACCCGATCGAGCTGCTGGACCCCGAACGGTTCCCCGACGCGAACGCGCTGGAGGACCATCTGCTGGCCGGCTTCGTACCGACGGTCTACCGGCGTCGTGCCGCCGAGCGCGACGCCATCGGCCACCGTTCCGGGGAACGGAACCGGGATCCGGAGGACGCCGAACGCTGGCTCGGCTATCTCGCCCACCATCTGGCCCGCCTCGATCGTGATCAACAGGACCTCGCGTGGTGGCGGATCGGCGACTCGCTGCGGCTCTCCACTCGCCTCCTGACGGTGGTGGTGGCCTCGGCGCTGTGCGTGGCGGTGTCCGGGTGGTGCGTCACTCTGCTCTCCGCGCCGTTCGGCGTCGGCGAGGCCCTGCTGCTGGGGAGTTCCATGGGCGTGGTCGCCGGGCTCTCCTTCGGGTGCGTCCACGGGATCCTGGTCTCGCTGGGCGGTGGGGCCTTCGAGCCGTCCCGTGTCCGGCTGCGGCTGCCCGGCAAGGCCGTCGGTCCGGGCATCGGCCGCGGACCGGTCCGCACGTTCGCCGCCCGGTTCGGGGCCGTTCTGCCGGGCGGATTCGTCATGGGTGTCGGATGCGCGAGCGCCTTCGCCGTCCAGCGCCAGGTCTACTACGGGATCCCGCTCACCGATGACCTGGTGATCAGGGGCACACTCATCAACATGCTGGCCTTCGGCCTGATCTTCGGAGTGGGCGCCGGGCTGGTCTTCGGGCTCACTGCCGCGCTCGAAGCACCGTTGGACGTGACCTCGGCGGCGACGCCGGTGAGTCTGCTGGCCTCGAACCGTGCGACGGTGGTCCGGCAGGTCCTCGTCCTCGCGCCGATGCTCACCCTCGTGATCGCCGTCGGCGGACGTCTGGTCACCGGTCTGCTCAGCACGGTCCTCGGACCGATGAACTGGGGGCTGGTGGACGGGCTCTCCATCGGCGCCGTGGGCGGGCTCGGCGGTGCGCTCTCGTACGCGTTCTCCTTCACCGCCTGGGGACGGTGGACGGCCCTGTCACGCGTATGGCTGCCCCTGACGGGGAAGCTGCCCTGGGACACGGTGGCCTTCCTGGACGACGCGTACCGCCGGGGGGTCCTGCGCCAGACCGGCGCCGTCTACCAGTTCCGTCACATCCGGCTCCAGCACCATCTCGGTCGCACCTACCGCGAGCGCCGGGCCGAGTACGCTCCGGCCAGATTCGGCCGCGGGACGTAGCCCCTCCCGTCCGGACCACGCCGGGCTCGCGGGATCCGGCACGGGCGTCACGTGCCTTCCCGGACCGCCTCCACCGCCTCCAACGGCTGCTCCACCGGCTGCGTGGCCCCGCCCGGCCCCGCCGACCGGTCCCGTTCCGCCGGCCGCCGGGCCCCCGCATGCGGCACGCCGCACTCCGGGGGCTCGATGCTGATCCGCGGCAGCCACCGGTCCAGGCTGCGCGGCAGCCACCAGTTCGCCCCGCCGAGCAGGTGCATCAGGGCCGGGACCAGGAGCGTACGCAGGACGAAGGCGTCCAGCGCGACGGCCGCCGCCAGCGCGATGCCGAACATCGCGATGACCCGGTCGCCGCTGAGGACGAACGCGAGAAAGACCGAAATCATGATCACGGCGGCGGAGTTGATCACCCGCCCGGTCTCGGCGAGGCCGACCCGGACCGCCCGCCGGTTGTCACGGGTCTCCAGCCACTCCTCGTACATCCGCCCCACCAGGAACACCTGGTAGTCCATGGAGAGCCCGAACAGCACGGACACCATGATCACCGGCAGGAACGGTTCGATCGGCCCGGCGCCGCCCAGTCCCAGCAGCTCGCTCCCCCACCCCCACTGGAAGACCGCCACGACGACCCCGAACGAGGAGGCGACGGCGGCGATGTTCATCACGGCGGCCTTCAGCGGGATGCCGATGGACCGGAAGGCGAGCAGCAGGAGCAGGCAGCCGAGCCCGACGACCACGCCGACGAAGAGCGGGAGCTTGCCCATGACGGTCCGGGCGAAGTCGTCGTATCCGGCCGTCACCCCGCCGACATGGGCCCGGAGCGAGGTGTTCGCCTCGGCCTTCGGAAGAACGTCCGTGCGCAGCCGCTCGACGAGTGCGCTGGTGTCCCGCGACTGCGGTGAGGACGCCGGTACGACGGTGACGAAGGCGGTGTCGCCGCCGCCGCTGTACGTGACCGGCCCGACCGAGGCGACGCCGTCGGTGGCGCGCAGCACGGCCGGCAGGCCGTCCATCGCGAGCCGGTCGCCCGCGCCGTCGAGCTGCGCCGCGATGGTCAGCGGGCCGTTGACGCCGGGACCGAATCCGTCGGCCAGCAGGTCGTAGGCCTGCCGGGTGGTGGACGAGGCGGGGTTGTTCCCCTGGTCGGAGGTGCCCGGATGCAGGGAGAAGGTGGGCAGCGCCAGGACCAGCATCACCGCGGCGGCGAGCGCGCCGAGCAGCTTCGGGTGGCGTTCGACGAACACGGACCAGCGGGCGGCGAAGCCGGTGGGGAGTTCGGGTTGGGGCCCCAGCTCGGCGAGCCGGGCGCGCTCGCGGCGGCTCAGTGCCCGCATCCCGATGAAGGACAGCAGGGCGGGCAGCAGGGTCACCGACGCGGCCACGGTCAGCACGACGGTGAGTGAGGCCGCGATCGCGACACCATTGAGGAAACCGAGCCGCAGGACGAGCATGCCGAGCAGCGCGATGCAGACGGTGGCCCCGGCGAAGACGACGGCCCGGCCGGTGGTCGCGACGGCGGTGCGGGCGGCGTCGGGGACGGACATGCCTCTGCGCAGGCCGCTGCGGTGCCGGGTGACGATGAACAGCGCGTAGTCGATGCCGACGCCGAGGCCGATCAGCATGCCGAGCATCGGGGCGAAGTCGGCCACGGTCATCACGTGGCCCAGCAGCGTGATGCCCGCGTACGCCGTGCCGACGGAGACGAGGGCGGTGGCGATGGGCAGCATGCTGGCGGCGAGCGAGCCGAAGGCGAGGAACAGCACGACCGCGGCGACGACGACGCCGATGATCTCGCTGAGGTGGACGGCGGGCGCCTCGGTGAGCGCGATGGCCGAGCCGCCCAGTTCCACCTGGAGCGCGTCGCCCCCGGCCGACTTCGCGGTGTCCACGAGCGCCTGGGCCTGTGGGGCCGTGATCTCGTCGGAGGGCCGGTCGAAGGTGACCGTGGCGTAGGCGGTGTGCCCGTCCTCGCTGATCTGTCCGGTGCCGGACGCCCCGTACGGTCCGGTGACGGCGCCGACGCCGGGCAGTCGCTCGACCTCGTGCAGGGTGCGGGTCATCGTCTGCCGGACGTCGGCCGCCCGCACTGTGGAGTCGGTGGTGTGCCAGACGATGGTGTCGGTGTCCCCGCCGAGGTCCGTGAACCCGTCCTTCAGGAGTTCGGCGGCCCGTCCGGCCTCCGTGCCGGGCACGTCGTACTGGTTGGTGTACGCGGAACCCGCGAGGCCCGCGGCGGTGGCCGCTCCGCCGAGGGCGAGGAGCCAGATGAGGACGGTGACGAGACGGTGCCTGATGCACCAGCGGGCAATGGCGGCCAACGGACGTGCTCCCTGACGGTCGTGGCTCTTCGGCGGAACGGGGCCTGGGGCACCTGCGAAGAACGCATGTCCTGAGAACGCCACTCTTGCAGCCGATAGTGATCCTTTGCCCCTTTCGTGGCATTACTCACAGGCCCTTTCCCGCCGTGCCCGCCGGACGGTCACGGGTCGTGGGCGGGGCTCCGCGCGCGCCTCCCACCGACGGCGCGCGGCGGCCGAGGGCCGGTGAGGACCCTCGGCCGCCGCACGGACCGTACGGACCCGGCTCAGCCGGAGACGCTCGCCCGGCCGTTCTCGATGTGTCCCATGAGCCGTCGCCGGAAGACGTCGTCCCCGTCGACGGTGATCTCCAGGTCGTACCAGCCGCGCGCGTCGGCCGCGGAGTGCGCCACCGTGCGGCTGCGTCCCGGCTTGACCCTGACGGTCCTGGTCCAGTCCCGCAGGTCCGCCTCGTCGACGTAGCCCAGCGGCCGTACCGTGAAGGTGAGCGTGGTCCGCCCGTGGTTGCGCAGGGTGAGGTGCACGTCGCGCTCGCGGGCGTCGATCCGCGAGGCGACCTCGGCACCTGCCGACGCACCCCCCTTCGCGGGCCCGGCGAACTCGCGGCGGAAGCCGTTGGGGCCCGTCACCGTGAACCGGTACGCCCCGCCCGCGACCGGCACCGTCCACTGCGCCGTGCCCCTGACGTCCCGGTGCCGCGGTGCGGGGAACTCACCCGCGTACGGGTACAGCGCGAAGTGCGCGGAGGAGCGGCCGGTGTTGCTGAGCGCCACCCGCACCGCGCCGTCCACCAGCCGGGCCTGCGCGTCCGGCTGGTACGGCAGTGCGCGGGCCGGACGGTGTCCGGGCTCCTGCACGGGCATGTGCTGCTCCAGCGGCGGCTTCGGCGCCCAGCGCCCGCTGAACGGCGGGATGGTGCCCGGCTGCTGCACATCGGGCCGCCTGCGCGCACGGTCGAAGTCGAAGGCCGAGGTCAGGTCGCCGGTGACGGTGCGCCGCCAGGTGCTGATGTTGGGCTCCCTCACCCCGGTCCAGCGCTCCAGGAAGCGGATCACGGAGGTGTGGTCGAAGACCTCGGAGCAGACGTAGCCGCCCACGGTCCACGGCGACACGACGAGCAGCGGCACCCGCATGCCGAGACCGGTGGGCTTGCCCTCCCACTGCTCCTCGGCCACCTCGGGCGGCGCGACCGGCGGCGGCACATGATCGAAGAAGCCGTCGTTCTCGTCGTAGTTGATGATGACGGCGGTGTGCCGCCACACGTCGGGGTGCTTGCCCAGCGCGTCGAGGACCTTGTAGACGATCGTGGCGCTGTGGATCGGCGAGGAGACGCTCGGGTGCTCCGAGTCGACGGCCGACGGCACCAGGTAGGAGACCTCGGGCAGGGTGCCCGCCGCCACGTCCTTGGCGAACTCGTCGGCGAGCGTCCCGGTCTCCACCCGGCGCAGCGCCCGCTCGAAGAGGCTGCGCTCGGCCCGGTCGAGGGTGGCGACCCCCTCTTCGAGCAGGCCGAACAGCCGCTCCCGTTCGGCTGCGTCCGCGCCCCGGACCGCCGAGTAGAAGGACTCCATGTACGTGTGGCCGCCGGTCCTCGCCAGCGCCTTGCGGGCGACCGCCTTGAAGGTGGCGAAGAACTCGATCTGGTTGTCGGTGAAGTTCTCCCACTCGGTGTACGTGCGCCAGCTGC
Source organism: Streptomyces sp. NPDC014734 (assembly GCF_043083325.1). Taxonomy (NCBI): domain Bacteria; kingdom Bacillati; phylum Actinomycetota; class Actinomycetes; order Kitasatosporales; family Streptomycetaceae; genus Streptomyces; species Streptomyces sp. NPDC014734. The sequence goes on from NZ_JBIBYN010000001.1 coordinate 257,247, forward strand.
GCCCGGCCTTCTCCAGCCGCTCCGCGTAGGTGCCCCAGTCGTAGCCGGGATGCGTGCCCTCGTCGTACGCGTCGTTGCCGACGGCGCGCCCGCCGTTCGGCTCGTTGCCCGTCTTCCCGCTCCACAGGTGGTTGCGGTTGGGGCTGGTCGAGGAGTGGATCGAGGAGTGGTAGGCGTCGCAGACCGTGAACGTGTCGGCGAGTTCGTAGTGCAGCGGGATGTCGCGGCGGTCGTAGTACGCCATGGTGGCGGCGGTCTTCGCGCTCACCCAGCCGTTCATCCACCCGCCGGCCCACGCCTTGCCGCCGCCGCTCCAGGAGTGGTCGAGCGCGCCGATGTACTGGAGGTCCTTCTTCTGCGTCTCGGCGGCACCGCGCACCGGGAACGGCAGCACGGAGGCGCCGAGCGGGGCGGGCTGCTCGAAGACGGAACCGCCGGAGGGCAGTTCGATGGCGTTGCGGTCACCGAAGCCGCGCACGCCCCGGAGCGTCCCGAAGTAGTGGTCGAAGGAACGGTTCTCCTGCATCAGGATCACCACGTGCTTGATGGCTCCGAGCCCGCCGCGGCCACCGGACCCGGCCGCGTGCGCCGGCTGCGCGGCCATCGCGGCCTGCAGCGACGGCGGCAGCAGCGAACCCGCCGCCGCCGCACCGAGCGCACCGCCACCGAGTGCGAAGAGCCGTCGCCGTGAAATGTCCGTGGTCAAGTGATCCTCCCAAGTCGGTTCTGCGAGCGGGGAGTATGGGAGCGCGGGCTCGCGACGCCCTCCATTGCTCCCCAGCTCGTCACAGTCGGAAATTAGTCAAGCCAGGTGACCCGGGGAAGGACTGCGGACGGCCCGGTGGTGAACGTCCAACACGTCGGCCGGAAAGTCCAATCGCCACCCGGCCGCCCCCGGACACCGACCGGTACGCGTGACGAACAGCGTGTCCCTGACCACCCTGGACCCCGTCGCCACCGGACAGTTCGCGAGCATCGCCATCGGCAACGGCACCCTGAACAGCACGTACTACGACACGCCCCGTCACACCCCGATCAGCCGCAGCGCGCCCCACAGCGCCACCGTCGACACGGCAAGGGTCGCCGGTACGGTCAGCAGCCCCAGCCGGGTGAAGCGGCCGAGGTCGGGCGGGGTGCCGTGGGCGTGCAGGATGCGGCGCCAGAGCAGGGTGGCGAGCGAGCCGACGTAGGTCAGGTTCGGGCCCAGGTTCACACCGATCAGCGCGGCGAGCACCGGTCCGGGCCCGGCCGCCGCGACCACCGGCAGCAGGGCGAGGATCGCGGGCAGGTTGTTGATCAGGTTGGCGAGCAGCGCCGCCACCGCCGCCACCGCCAGCAGCGCGGGCAGCGACGTGCCGTCCGGCAGGAAGGCGTCGATCCCGGCGCCCAGGCCGTTGTCCACCACCGCCTGGACCACCACCCCCAGTGCGAGCACGAACAGGCAGAACAGCGGGTTGGCCGAGCGGACGATCCCCTTGACGGTGGTGTCGCGCCTCGCCAGCGCCCGGGCCGCCAGCACCCCGGCCCCGACCAGCGCCGCCCACAGCGGCTGCGCGCCCGCGAACGAGGTGACGACGAATCCGCCCAGGGTCAGGGCGAGGACGACGAGCGTGAAGACGGGAACACCCGGCCGGTCCTCCTCCGGCTCCGGCGGGTGCGCGCCCGCGGCCAGGTCGTCCGCGAAGAACCCGCGGAAGACGACGTACTCGACGGCGACCGCGGCCAGCCAGGGCAGGGCCATCAGCGCGGCGAAGCGGGTGAAGGAGAGGCCGCTCGCGGTGAACGCCAGCAGATTGGTGAGGTTGGAGACCGGCAGCAGCAGGGACGCCGAGTTGGCCAGGTGCGCACAGGCGTAGACGTACGGGCGGGGGCGGGCGCCCACGCGGGTGGCGGTGGCGAGGACGACGGGGGTCAGCAGGACCACGGTCGCGTCGAGACTGAGCACGGCGGTGATCACCGAGGCGACGACGAAGACGCCGCCGAGCAGCGGGCCGGTCCGTCCGCCGCAGGCCCGGGCCACGAGGTCACCGACGGCCGTGAACAGCCCCTCGTCCGCGCAGAGCCGCGCCAGGACCAGGATCGCCGCGAGGAAACCGACGACCGGCAGCAGGTCGTCCACCCGGTCGCGGGCCTGCTGCCACGACACCGCGCCGACCGCGATCACCAGCACCGCGGCGGGCACCGCGGCGGTCGCCTCCGGCAGGCCCCGGGGCCGTACGACGGCGAAGGCCAGCACACCGAGCAGGAGAACGACGGAGACGATCTCCGCGGTGACGTTGTTCAACGGGCTGAGGGCTCTCCGGACGAAGGGGACGGGTCAGGGGGTCGGCGCACCGGCCCGGTCCGGGGCGCACGACCGGGGAGGGCGCATCCGTCGTCCGGGGCGCACGGGTGCGGAGCCATGCACCCGTACGGCAGGGGCGCACGGGAACGCGCCGCCCTCCGGCGAAGGTACGACGGGAAGGACCACACGCACGCGAACGGCGCGAGAACCGCCCTCGCGCACCCGCGCATCCGGGAAAACCCGCGTACCCGTGCGTCCGGGAACACCCGCACCGTGTCCGGCGCCGGACGGTGCGCGCGGAGCCGCCCGGGCGGCGGGCCGAACGTCGCAGACCCCGCACGCACGGGGCGGGCGGGGTCTGCGGGACGGTCGGGCGGGTCAGCCCTGGACGCCGAGCTTCTCCAGGATCAGCTCACGCACCCGGGCCGCGTCCGCCTGGCCGCGGGTGGCCTTCATGACCGCGCCGACGAGCGCGCCCGCCGCCGCGACCTTGCCACCGCGGATCTTGTCCGCGACAGCCGCGTTGGCGGCGATGGCCTCGTCCACGGCCGCGCCCAGCGCGCCCTCGTCGGAGACGACCTTGAGTCCGCGCTTCTCGACGACGGTGTCCGGGTCGCCCTCGCCCGCGAGGACGCCCTCGATGACCTGACGGGCCAGCTTGTCGTTGAGGTCGCCCGAGGTGACGAGCTCGGCCACCCGGGCGACCTGCGCCGGGGTGATCGGCAGCTCGTCGAGGCCGCGGCCGGTCTCGTTGGCGTTGCGGGCCAGCTCACCCATCCACCACTTGCGGGCCTGGTCCGAGGGGGCGCCCGCGTCGGTCGTGGCGACGATCAGGTCGACCGCGCCCGCGTTGAGGATGGACTGCATGTCGTGCTCGGAGACGCCCCACTCCTCCTTGAGCCGGGCCCGGCGCAGCCGCGGCAGCTCGGGGAGGCCCTTGCGGAGCTCCTCGACCCACTCGCGGGCCGGGGCGACCGGCACCAGGTCGGGCTCGGGGAAGTAGCGGTAGTCCTCGGCGTTGTCCTTGATGCGGCCGGCCGTCGTCGAGCCGTCCTCCTCGTGGAAGTGCCGGGTCTCCTGCACGATCGTGCCGCCCGAGGACAGCACCGCGGCGTGGCGCTGGATCTCGAAGCGGGCGGCGCGCTCGACGGAACGCAGCGAGTTCACGTTCTTCGTCTCGGAGCGGGTACCGAAGGTCTCGGTGCCGTGGGGGCGCAGCGACAGGTTGACGTCGCAACGCATCTGGCCCATCTCCATCCGGGCCTCCGAGACGCCGAGTGCCTTGATGAGCTCGCGGAGCTCGGCGACGTACGCCTTGGCGACCTCGGGGGCACGGGCGCCCGCGCCCTCGATCGGCTTGGTGACGATCTCGATGAGCGGGATGCCGGCACGGTTGTAGTCGAGCAGGGAGTGGGAAGCGCCGTGGATGCGGCCGGTGGCACCGCCGACGTGGGTCGACTTGCCGGTGTCCTCCTCCATGTGGGCGCGCTCGATGTGGACCCGGAAGATCTCCCCGTCCTCCAGCTGGACGTCGAGGTAGCCGTCGTAGGCGATCGGCTCGTCGTACTGGGAGGTCTGGAAGTTCTTCGGCATGTCCGGATAGAAGTAGTTCTTCCGGGCGAAGCGGCACCACTCGGCGATCTCGCAGTTCAGCGCGAGGCCGATCTTGATGGCGGACTCGACGCCGATCTCGTTGACGACCGGCAGGGCGCCGGGCAGTCCGAGGCAGACCGGGCAGGTCTGGGAGTTGGCGTCCTGCTTGAGCTCGGTGGAGCAGCCGCAGAACATCTTGGTCTTGGTGCCGAGCTCGACATGGACCTCCAGGCCCATGACGGGGTCGTAGGACGCGAGGGCGTCCTCGTACGACACCAGGTCGGTGACAGTCACGGTGAAACTTCCCTCTCAGCCCAGCAGTACGTCGTCGTCGCCGATGCGCTTGAGCTCGCGCAGCAGCAGGGCGATACCGGTGGCGATGGCGGCGGCGGAGACGACGGCGTCGACCAGTCGGAGCGTGTCGTGGTCGAAGCGGGCCTGCTTGGCCTGCTTGATGACGCCGACTGCCCCGAAGGCGGTGGTGCCGATGGACAGGTACGTACCGGCCTTGGACTTCTTGAAGCCCTTGGCCTTGGTCAGTGCGCTCACAACGACGGTGCCTCCTCCAGCAGCGGGTGCCCCCACTTTTCCACGAAGGCGGCCTCGACGGCGGCTCCGACCTTGTACAGCCGGTCGTCCTTCATGGCGGGGGCGATGATCTGCAGACCGACCGGCAGGCCGTCCTCGGGGGCCAGGCCGCAGGGCAGCGACATGGCGGCGTTGCCGGCGAGGTTGGTCGGGATGGTGCAGAGGTCCGCGAGGTACATCGCCATCGGGTCGTCGGCACGCTCGCCGATCGGGAAGGCGGTGGTGGGCGTCGTCGGCGAGACGATCACGTCGACACCGCCGTTCTCCCCGAAGGCCCTCTCGAAGTCCTGGGTGATCAGGGTGCGGACCTTCTGGGCCGAGCCGTAGTACGCGTCGTAGTAGCCGGAGCTGAGCGCGTACGTGCCGAGGATGACGCGGCGCTTGACCTCGTCGCCGAAGCCCGCCTCGCGGGTGAGCGCGGTGACCTCCTCGGCGGACTTCGTGCCGTCGTCGCCGACCCGCAGGCCGTAGCGCATCGCGTCGAACCGGGCAAGGTTCGAGGAGCACTCGGACGGCGCGATCAGGTAGTACGCGGACAGCGCCAGGTCGAACGACGGGCAGTCCAGCTCGACGATCGTGGCGCCGAGCGACTTCAGGAGCTCGACCGACTCGTTGAAGCGCTGGACGACACCGGCCTGGTAGCCCTCGCCCGAGAACTGCTTGACGACGCCGATGCGCATGCCCTCGACGCTGCCGTTGCGGGCTGCCTCGACGGCCGGCGGGACCGGGGCGTCGATGGACGTCGAGTCCATCGGGTCGTGGCCGCCGATCACCTCGTGCAGCAGGGCCGCGTCCAGGACCGTACGGGCGCAGGGGCCGCCCTGGTCCAGGGAGCTGGAGAACGCCACCATGCCGTAGCGGGAGACGCCGCCGTAGGTGGGCTTGACGCCGACGGTGCCGGTGACGGCGGCGGGCTGGCGGATGGAACCGCCGGTGTCCGTGCCGATGGCCAGCGGGGCCTCGTACGCGGCGAGCGCGGCCGAGGAGCCACCGCCGGAGCCGCCCGGGATGCGGGTGAGGTCCCAGGGGTTGCCGGTCGGGCCGTAGGCGCTGTTCTCGGTGGAGGACCCCATGGCGAACTCGTCCATGTTGGTCTTGCCGAGGATCACGACGTCGGCGGCCTTCAGCCGCTTGGTGAGCGTCGCGTCGTACGGCGGGATCCAGCCTTCGAGGATCTTGGAACCGACGGTGGTCGGCACGCCCTCGGTGGTGAAGATGTCCTTGAGCGCGAGCGGGACGCCGGCCAGCGGGCCCAGCTTCTCGCCGGCCTCCCGCTTCGCGTCGACGGCACGGGCCTGCGCGAGCGCGCCCTCGCGGTCGACGTGCAGGAAGGCGTGGACCTTCTCGTCGACCGCGTCGATCCGGGCCAGGTGCGCCTCGGTGACCTCGACGGCGGTGAGCTCGCCGGAGGCGATCCTCGCGGCGATCTCGGCGGCGGTGAGCTTGATGATGGTGCTGTTGTCCGTCATGGTTTTCAGTCCTCCCCCAGGATCTGCGGCACCTTGAAACGCTGCTGCTCCTGGGCCGGGGCGCCGGAGAGCGCCTGCTCGGGGGTGAGCGACGGACGGACCTCGTCCGCGCGCATGACGTTGGTCAGCGGCAGCGGGTGGGAGGTCGGCGGTACGTCTTGGTCGGCGACCTCGGAGACGCGGGCGACCGCGCCGATGATGTCGTCGAGCTGACCGGCGAAGTGATCGAGCTCTTCGCCCTTCAGCTCAAGACGCGCCAGCCGGGCGAGGTGGGCGACCTCCTCGCGCGTGATGCCAGGCATGCAGCGATCCTCAGGGGTTGGTGTGTGGTTTTGGCCCAATCCTATGGGGTCCCCCGCGACCGCTCCCGCCACCCGGGTGAAGAGCGTGGCCGGACGGGAGATCCTGCCCCCTCGGGGTCGCGCACCCGGCCACGCCGCGGGTGCGCCCCCGGGCCGGCAACGCACCCGCGTCAGGTCGTCGCGGGCCGTGAATCGACCGACCGCCCCGGCGGGCGCTGCTCCAGTTCGGGGTTCTGGGCCACCGCCGCCGCGGCGGCCGCCGCCGCTGCCGCCGCCAGCTCGGCCGGCCTGCGCCACCCGTGCTCGCCCCGGGCCCGGAGCCAGGCCGTCGCCTCCTGCGGCGGCATCGCCGCGGCCACCAGCCAGCCCTGCACGGCGTCGCAGCGCAGATCCCGCAGCCGCTCCCAGGTCTCGTCGTCCTCGACGCCCTCCGCGACCACCAGCAGACCCAGCGAATGCGCCAGGTCGATGGTGCAGCGGACGATCTCCGCGTCCTCGTTGTCGACGGCGAGACGGGCCACGAACGACCGGTCGATCTTCAGCTCGCTGACCGGCAGCCGACGCAGGTGGACCAGCGAGGAGTATCCGGTGCCGAAGTCGTCCAGGGACATCTTCACGCCGTGGCCGGTGAGTCCGGCCAGGGTGTCGGCCGCGCGCTGCGGGTCCTCCAGCAGCACATGCTCCGTTATCTCCAGTTGGAGCGCCCCGGCCGGGACGCCGTGCCGGGCGAGCCGGGCCGCGACGCCGCCCGCGAAGCCGGGGGTGTGGACATCGCGCGGGGAGACGTTGACCGCGACCGGGACGAACAGCCCCTGCGCCCGCCACCGGGCGACCTGGGCCAGGGCCGTCTCCAGCACGTACTCGGTGAGGTGCGGCATCAGCCCGGAGGACTCGGCGATGGCGATGAACTCGTCCGGGGGAACCCGGCCGCGCTCCGGGTGCACCCAGCGCACCAGCGCCTCCAGGCCCGCCACCTGGCCGTCGAAGCGGACCTTCGGCTGGTAGTGGAGCTCCACCTCGCCGGCGTCCAGCGCACGGCGCAGATCGCCGAGGAGCCCGAGCCGGTCGGGGGTGTTGCTGTCCCGCTTCGACTCGTAGACCTCGACGCCCGTGCGGTCGCGCTTGGCCTGGTACATCGCCACGTCCGCCCGCCGCAGCAGCCCTTCGGCGTCCGGGGCGTGGTCCGGGTGGACGGCGACACCGGCGCTGGCCTCCAGCACCAGGGTCAGGCCGTCCAGGTCCAGCGGGGAGGACAGTTCCGCGACGAGGTGGCGGGCCACCCGCTGGGCGCTGGTGGCGGAGTCGGTGGTCGGCAGCAGCACGGCGAACTCGTCGCCCCCGAGCCGCGCAGCCTCCGCTCCGCGCGGCAGCGCGAGCCTGAGCCGCTCCGCTATCTGCAGCAGCAACCGGTCCCCCGCCAGGTGGCCGAGAGTGTCGTTGACCGCGCGGAACCGGTCGAGATCGATCAGGACGAGAGCGGATCTGGCCCCGATGGTCTCGGCGTCCTCCAGGGCCCTCCAGATGCGTTCCAGCAGCCACTGCCGGTTGGGGAGCCCGGTCAGCGGATCGCGCAGCTGTTCCTCGGCCCGGGCGCGAGCGATCCAGAGGGTGGAGTCCAGGGCGATGAGCGGGACCGCGAAGAGCGGCAGGAGCACGGGCATGGTCGTGGCGACGACGCAGATCAGCGGCGCGATGCCGAGCAGCGCCACCACGACGAGGCCCTGCCGGAGCAGCGCGGTGCGGGCGACGGTCGGCAGCCCGTTGCCCTGGGGTGTTCCCGCGTACCACAGCAGGGCCCGGGTGACCAGGAGGTAGGTGGCGGCGGCCAGCAGGACCTCGGGAACGGCGGCGATGCCCCAGTCGAGTGGCTCCCAGGGGGACTCGACGGTCTGGATGTCACCGAACGCGGCGAGCACCAGGGCCGCCGCGCCGATCCCCAGGATGTCGACGGCCCCGTGGAGCAGCCCTTGCCACCAGCGGTGTCTGCGGGCCACTCCGACGAGCACGACGACGACGAGGCTGACCAGCCCGGCGGGCACCCAGCCGTAGAGGAGCAGCACGGCGAGCGTCAGGGCGGCCCCGGACCCGGTGCCGCCCCACCAGCGGTCGCGTCCGAGCGCCACCAGGTGGCCGACGATCACGCCGGTGAGGACGGCCAGGGACCAGCCGACCTTTCCGTCGGGGAAGAGCGCGTGTCCTTCGTTCAGAGTCCGGTAGAAACCGGTCGTGATCAGAAGGAAGGCGATCGCCACGACGACGGCACCCACTTTGGGCGTGAGGCCGACGAAACCTTGCAGCCGCGACACCGGTGCGGCGCTCTCGGTCGGTTTCATTCCGTCCCTCTCACAGCCGGCGGTGCCGATGTCACCCGATGGTCAGGCCCCATGCCCTCGCGCCCCGGATTCACCCGTGGCCGGGCATGGCAGGCGCACATCTCAACAGTAGGCCGCGAAAGGCCACCAGGGGCAGCGCTCGGCAGCTCTTGCCCGAATGCGAACCGACCGTCCGTGAGTATCTGATATGCGCCGTTCGGGTGAACTGCATCTTCCGGTAACGACACTTGCCCGCGTACGCACCTGTACAACCTTTCCGCTCACTTTTATTCAGCGTTCATCCACGAATCGCCCCCTCCCGATCCCCTCGCCGTCCCTTCGCTCATGGGAATCCTCGCCCCTCCATGGAAATCCCGGTCCGCCCGCGGGGGTCGTCGTCGGCCCCCGGATATCCGCTTCCGGCCGGGCGGTCGTCCGGCCGGGCCCGGATCCCCGCAGCCGTCCGCCCGCCGACGCCCTCAGGCCCGACGGCCCGTTCCGACTGTCATCCGCTCCGTTCGACCGGGCAGTTGACGATGACTTGTGCTATTCCGCCGGTTCCTCGACGGGTACGGCCGCCTCGCGCGCGGCGTCCGGTCCCTGCGCGAGCAGGACGGCGAAGCCGTCCTCGTCGAGGACGGGCACCTTCAGTTGCATCGCCTTGTCGTACTTCGAGCCGGGGTTCTCGCCGACGACCACGAAGGAGGTCTTCTTCGAGACGGAGCCCGTGACCTTCGCCCCACGGCTCTGCAACGCCGCTTTCGCGCCATCCCTGGTGTGGCCGGACAGCGTGCCGGTGACGACGACGGTGAGCCCTTCGAGCGGGCGCGGGCCCGTGTCCTCGCCCGCCTCCTCGTCGGCCATCCGGACCCCGGCCTCCCGCCACTTGCGCAGGATCTCCCGGTGCCAGTCCTCGGCGAGCCACTGCTTCACCGACGCGGCGATGACGGCCCCGACCCCGTCGGCCTCGACCAGCTCCTGCTCGGTCGCCTCGTCGATCCGGTCGATGGAGCGGAACTGACGCGCCAGTTCCGCCGCCGCGATCGGACCCACGTGCCGGATGGACAGCCCGGTGAGGATCCGGGCGAGGGGCGCGTCCTTGGCCGCGGCGACGGCGTCGAGCATGGCGAGGGCGTTCTTCCTCGGCTCGCCCTGCTGGTTGGCGAAGACCCGGGCGGTCTTCTCCTCCCCGGTCTTCGGGTCGCGCCGGGGCAGTCCGCTGTCCGGGTCGAGGACATAGGCCCGGATCGGCAGCAACTGCTCGACGGTCAGGTCGAAGAGGTCGCCCTCGTCGCGCAGCGGCGGCTCGGCGGGCTCCAGCGGCTTGGTCAGGGCTGCCGCCGCCACATAGCCGAAGTGGTCGATGTCGAGGCATTTGCGGCCCGCGAGATAGGCGAGACGCTCCCGCAACTGGGCAGGGCAGGAGCGCGCGTTGGGGCAGCGGACATCGACGTCCGCCTCCTTCATGGGTTTCAGTTCCGTGCCGCACTCGGGGCAGTGCGTCGGCATCACGAACTCCCGCTCGGTGCCGTCGCGCAGGTCGACGACCGGTCCGAGGATCTCCGGGATCACGTCGCCCGCCTTGCGCAGCACCACCGTGTCCCCGATCAGGACACCCTTCGCCTTCACGACGTTCTGGTTGTGCAGGGTGGCGAACTCCACCTCGGAACCCGCCACCTCGACCGGCTCGACCTGGGCGTACGGCGTGACCCGGCCGGTGCGGCCGACACCGACCCGGATGTTCACCAGCCTGGTGTTGACCTCCTCCGGCGGGTACTTCCAGGCGATCGCCCAGCGCGGCGTGCGCGAGGTGGAGCCCAGCCGGCCCTGGAGCGGGATCTCGTCGAGCTTGACGACGACGCCGTCGATCTCGTGCTCCACGGAGTGCCGGTTCTCCCCGTAGTGGGCGATGAACTCCCGTACCCCGTCGAGGGAGTCCACCACCCGGTTGTGCCTCGCGGTGGGCAGGCCCCATTCGTGCAGCAGCTCGTAGGCGTGCGAGAGGCGGTCGATGTCGAAGCCCTCACGGGCGCCGATGCCGTGCACCACCATGTGCAGCGGGCGGGTGGCGGTGACCTTCGGGTCCTTCTGGCGCAGCGAACCGGCCGCCGCGTTGCGCGGGTTGGCGAACGGCTTGTCGTCGGCCTCGACGAGCCGGGCGTTGAGCTCCTCGAACGCGTGCATCGGGAAGAAGACCTCGCCGCGGATCTCGACGAGCTCCGGAATCCGGTCGCCCCTCAGCCGGTGCGGGATCTCGGCGATCGTGCGGATGTTGGGGGTGATGTCCTCACCGGCGCGCCCGTCGCCCCGGGTCGCCGCCCGGGTCAGGCGCCCGTGTTCGTAGGTGAGGTTGACCGCGAGGCCGTCGATCTTCAGCTCGCACAGGAAGTGGTAGTCGGTGGTGCCGACGTCCTTGGCGATCCGCTCGCCCCAGGCGGCCAGCTCCAGGTCGTCGAAGGCGTTGTCCAGGGACAGCATGCGTTCCCGGTGCTCGACGGAGGTGAATTCCGTCTGGTACGGACCCGCCACCTTCTGCGTCGGCGAGTCCGGCGTGCGCAGCTGCGGATACGTCTCCTCCAGGCCCTCCAGCTCGCGCATCAGCCGGTCGAACTCGGCGTCGCTCACGACCGGCTGGTCCTTCACGTAATACCGGAAGCGGTGCTCCTCGATCTGCTCGGCGAGGAGCGCGTGCCGCTCCCGGGCCTCCGCGGGCACCGCCGTCTGCTGTTCGCCGGCCATGGTCTCGTCCTCCCGTTACCCGTTGCCCCGTCACTCAGGGTTGTCTGCGAGCGATCTCGCGGCCCGGGCGCAGTGGGCGAGCGCGGCGCGCGCGTAGGCGGGCGAGGCGCCCGCCAGCCCGCACGACGGAGTGATGACCACGGACTCCGTCAGAGTCCCCGGATTCAGCCCCAGCCTGCGCCACAGCGTCCTGACCCCCATGACGCTACCGCCCGGGTCCGACAATCCGCCCGAGGCCGGGTCGGTGCCGGGCACCACCCCGAGGAAGAGCCGGGTACCGCTCTCGACCGCTTCCCCGATCGCCTCCTCCTCACGCTCGGTGAGCAGGGCGAAGTCGAACGAGATGCCGTCGGCACCGGCTCTGCGCAGCAGCGCGAACGGTACGTCGGGGGCGCAGCTGTGCACGACGGTCGCCCCGTCCCCGGCCGAGGCCAGGACGTCGCGCAGGGCGCCCTCCACGACCTGCCGGTCCACGGCCCGGTGGGTGCGGTAGCCGCTCGCCGTCCGGATCTGCCCGCGCAGCACACCGGTCAGCGACGGCTCGTCGAGCTGGAGGATCACGTCGGCACCGGGCATCCGGCGCCCTACCTCAGCGAGATGGGCGCGCAGCCCCTCCGCCAGTGAGGCCGTCAGGTCGCGGCAGGCTCCCGGGTCCCCGAGCGCGGCCTCGCCGCCCCGCCGCTCCAGTGCGGCCGCCAGCGTCCAGGGGCCGACGGCCTGGACCTTGAGCGGGCCCTCGTACCCCTGGGTGAACTCCTCCAGCGCGTCGAGGTCCTCGCCGAGCCAGGACCTGGCCCGGCGGGTGTCCCGGCCGGGCCGGTCGCTGACCCGCCAACCGCTCGGCTCCACATGGCCGTACACGTCGACGAGCAGCCCGATGGTCCGTCCGATCATGTCCGCTCCCGGCCCGCGGGCCGGGAGTTCCGCCAGGAACGGCAGCCCCTCGCCGTCCCCGAAGGATCCGGTGACGGTCTTCGCCGCCTCCCGCGCGTCTCCCCCGGGCATGGAACCGATCCCGGTGGCCGGGCAACCCCTGAACTTGTTCTTCTCGCTCACGGGGGAAGCCTAAGGGCCGTGCGTCCGGATCGGGCCGGACCGTCCGTCGGACGGGGAGGTAGCCGGGGACGGAGACGGGGAGGGGGACGGGAGAGGCGGCGGGCCGGCTCCCGAGGCCCTCGGATCAGTGGCCGGGGCGCACCGTGAGGTCGTTGACCTCGGCGTCGCGCGGCAGGTCGACGGCCATCAGGATCGTGGTGGCCACCGATTCCGGGTCGATCCAGCGGGAGGGGTCGTACTCCTTGCCCTCCTGCTGGTGCACCTTGGCCTGCATGGGGCTGGCGGTGCGCCCCGGGTAGACGGAGGTCACCCGGACCCCGTTCGCGTGCTCCTCGTGGCGCAGCGCGTCGGCGAGCGCCTTCAGGCCGTGCTTGCTCGCGGCGTACGCGCCCCACTCGGCGTGCGCGGCGAGACCGGCGCCCGAGTTCACGAACACGACGTGGCCCTGGGCGACCCGCAGTTGCGGCAGGAGGAGCCGGGTCAGCTCGGCGGGTGCGACGAGGTTGGTGTTGAGCTGGAAGTGCCACGCCTTGGGCGTGAGGTCACCGATCGTGCCGAGTTCGACGACGCCCGCGACGTGCAGCAGCGAGTCGACCCGCTCCGGCATCGCCTGCTGGGCGAACGCCCAGGACAGCCGGTCCGGGTTGCCGAGGTCACCGACGAGCGTACGGGCGCCGGGGTGGAGCGCGGCCAGCTCCTTGGCACGGGCGGCGTCCCGGGCCAGCAGCACGGTCTCGTCGCCGCGCTCCAGAAGACGACGGGTGACGGCTGCGCCGATGCCGGAGCCCGCACCGGTGATCACATGGGTGGACATGGCACCCATGCTCTCATCCCGCCGGGCGCCGGGCGCCGCCCGCCGCCGTGTCACCGCAGGCCGGACCACTCCTCCAGGTAGGCGAGCGCACCCACGCCGTCCTTCGCGAAGAACACCAGGTCGGTGAGCGGGACGGGCAGGAAGCCCTCGTCCTCCATGCGCTGGAACTGCTGGCGCAGCCCGTCGTAGAAACCCGCCGTGTTCAGCAGGACCACCGGCTTGTCGTGCTTGCCGTGCTTCTTCAGTTCGAGGATCTCGGTCGCCTCGTCGAGCGTCCCGGTACCGCCGACCATGATCACGATCGCGTCGGCCTTCTCCAGGAGCAGCGCCTTGCGCTCGGCGAGATCGCGGGCGATCACCATCTCGTCGGCGTTGGTACGGGCCTTCGCGGCAAGGAAGTCGACCGACACCCCGACCAGCCGTCCGCCCGACTCCTGCACCCCGTCGGCGACGACCTTCATCAGCCCGCTCTCCGAACCTCCCCAGACCAGGGTGTGCCCGCCCCTGCCGATCAGTTCGGCGAATTCGCGGGCGGGGCGGGTGTAGCGGTCGTCGAGGTCGGCGGCGGAGAGGAAGACGCAGATGTTCATGCGGCCACGGTAGAGGCAACCACCGACAGTCCCGCCTCCCGGGCCCCGGTTCCGGCCACCGCAGCGGGCACGGGACGGGCCCGGATCCGGCCCTGCCACCGAGGCCGGGAACGGGCCGGAGCCCCGGATCGCGGCCTCGGAAGCCGGAACCGGGCGGAACCCGGATCCGGTCACCGGGGTCGGGAACGGGCCGGAGCCCGGGAAGAAACCGGCACGCTCCCCGGCTGAACCAGACATGACCTCCACACAGGGACACCGCATCACCGTCGAACCGGGAACCGATCACGTACGGGTGGTCCGCGACGGGCGGGTGCTCGCCGAGAGCCGCCGCCCGCTGGTGCTGCGCGAGACCGGCTGCCCGGTCCGTCACTACCTGCCGCCCGAGGACGTCCGTACCGAACTCCTGACCCCCTCGGACACCCGGACCCACTGCCCGTTCAAGGGCGACGCCTCCTACTGGTCGCTGCCGGACGCGCCGGATCTCGTCTGGGCCTATCCGGAGCCGAAGCCCGAAGTCGCCGCGATCAAGGACCACTTCTGCTTCTACGACACCGAGACCGTCGACGACTGACCGTCGCAGGTCACGGTCGTCGTCTCCCGCCCGTGACCTGCGGGATCGAAGCATCGCGAAAAATCTTCGACCGGAGCGATGAGTTTGCCGGAGCGCCGCGGTCTGCCCTCGCATGGACAAGACTCTCTCCCGCGACGGCACCGTGATCGCGTATCGGCGCCGGGGCGAAGGCCCGCCGGTGATCCTGGTGGGCGGGGCGCTGAGCACGGCGGCGACCGAGGCCCCCCTGGCCCGCCTCCTCGCACCGCGCTTCGGCGTGGTCACGTACGACAGGCGCGGGCGCGGGTCCAGCGGCGACAGCGGGCCGTACGCGGTGCGGCGCGAGGTCGAGGACCTCGCCGCGCTGGTCACCGCGGTGGGCGGGGGCGCCTCGGTGTTCGGCGTGGGGTCGGGCGGGGCACTGGCCCTGGAGGCCGCGGCCGCCGGAGTACCGATCGGACTGCTGGCGGTGTACGAACCGCCCTACACCCCGGGGGCCTCGGGCGTGCGGTTCAAGGCCGGCTGCACGACACGGCTGGACCGTTTGCTGTCGGTCGGCGACCGGGCCGGTGCGGTGGAACTGTTCCTGTCCGTGACGGGCGTGCCGGCCGACATGATCGACCGGATGCGCCGCGCGCCGCTGTGGCACGGCCTGGTGTCCTCGGCGCACACCCTGGCCTACGACGACGCGCTGCTCGGCGACGGCTCGGTCCCGGCCTCCCGCCTCGCGGCCGTCACGGCCCGCACCCTGGTGGTCTGCGGCGGTTCCAGTCCCGCCCGCACCAGGCTGTCGACCCGCGCCCTCACCGACGCCGTCCCGCGCGCCCGCCACCGCACCCTGACGGGCCAGACCCACGACCTGGCACCGCACGCGATCGCCCCCGTGCTGGCGGACTTCTTCGCCGCGGACACGTACCCGCTGCGCCGCGCCTGCTGACCCGGCGGCCCTCGCGGAATTCCGGCCGCGGTGCCGGAATACCGGAGTGCCGGTGGACCGCAGCGCGGTGGGCCGGTGGGCGCGACGAGCGCCGAAAGCACGGGCCGCCCCTTCGGGACGTCTGTCCGAGGCCGGCCCCGGCCTCCTCGACTCGAGCCGCCCCGACGATCGTGCCCCCGGTCGCTCAGCCGGACGTCGTCGCCGTCTCCCGCCGGACCGTCGTCGCGATCGTGGCCGAGCCGACGACGCGGGTGCCGTCGTACAGGACGATCGCCTGGCCGGGGGCCACGCCGCGGACCGGTTCGGTGAAGGTGACGTCCAGCGTTCCGTCGACGAGTTCGGCCGTCACCCCGGTCTCGCCGCCGTGGGCGCGGAGCTGGGCGGTGTAGGTGCCGGGGCCCGCCGGGGCGGTGCCGCACCAGCGGGGCTTGATGGCGGTGAGCGCGGTGACGTCGAGGGATTCGGCCGGGCCGACCGTGACCGTGTTGTTCACCGGGGAGATGTCCAGGACGTAGCGCGGCTTGCCGTCGGGGGCGGGGTGGCCGATGCGAAGGCCCTTGCGCTGGCCGATGGTGAAGCCGTACGCGCCCTCGTGGGTGCCGAGCTTGGTGCCCGCCTCGTCGACGATGTCGCCCTCGGCGGTGCCGAGCCGGCTCGCCAGGAAGCCCTGGGTGTCGCCGTCGGCGATGAAGCAGATGTCGTGGCTGTCGGGCTTCTTCGCGACGGCGAGGCCCCGGCGCTCGGCCTCGGCGCGGATCTCGTCCTTGGTGGTGAGGGTGTCGCCGAGCGGGAACATCGCGTGGGCGAGCTGCTTCTCGTCGAGGACACCGAGGACGTAGGACTGGTCCTTGGCCATGTCGGAGGCGCGGTGCAGTTCGCGGCTGCCGTCCTCGTTCAGGACGACGGTCGCGTAGTGGCCGGTGCACACGGCGTCGAAGCCGAGCGCGAGGGCCTTGTCGAGCAGCGCGGCGAACTTGATCTTCTCGTTGCAGCGCAGGCACGGGTTGGGGGTGCGGCCCGCCTCGTACTCGGCGACGAAGTCGTCGACGACGTCCTCGCGGAAGCGTTCCGCCAGGTCCCAGACGTAGAACGGGATGCCGATGACGTCCGCGGCGCGGCGGGCGTCGCGGGAGTCCTCGATCGTGCAACAGCCGCGGGCCCCGGTACGGAAGGACTGCGGGTTCGCGGAGAGGGCGAGGTGCACACCGGTCACGTCGTGGCCCGCCTCGGCGGCGCGGGCCGCGGCGACGGCGGAGTCGACGCCGCCCGACATGGCGGCGAGCACACGGAGGGGGCGCTGGGGAGTCTGAGTCATAGCCCTCCCAGGGTACGGGTCGGCGGGAACCGAACGCTCACGGATATGCGTTGGGGATCACATGGGCAGCAAGGGGTCGGCGGGCGGCGAGTCGTCCGGGGCGGCGGAGTCCGGGCACGGCATCGGCCGGCGCGGGCTGCTGATCGGTGCCGCCGCCGCGGTCGCGGCGGCGGGCACGGCCGTGCTGGCGCGGGACGAGCTGGAACGCGCCTGGTGGCGGCTGCCGGGGGTGGAGAAGCCCCGGAAGCCCGGGGAGGTGGACTACGCGCGCGCCGAGTGGATATCGGCGTCCCCGGCGAACTGGCGCCGGGCCGACCGCCCCGACGACTACGTCATCGACCGGGTCGTCATCCATGTCACCCAGGGCAGCTACCGGAGCGCGGTGAAGGTCTTCCAGGACCCGGAGCACGGTGCGGCGGCGCACTACGTGGTGCGGCGGGACGGTCATGTGACGCAGATGATCCGTGAGCTGGACGTGGCGTTCCACGCGGGGAACAGGTCGTACAACGAGCGCAGTGTCGGCATCGAGCACGAGGGCTTCGTGGACCGGCCGCAGGACTTCACGGCGGAGATGTACGCGGCCTCGGCCCGGCTGACCGCGGCGATCTGCGGACGGTACGGAATACCCGTCGACCGCGAGCACGTCGTCGGGCACGTGGAGGTGCCGGGCGCGGATCACACGGATCCCGGAAAGCACTGGGACTGGGAGCGATACCTGAAGCTGGTCCGGGCGGCGGGCGCCTCCGCCGGCTGAGAGCCCGCCGGGTGACCTCCGACCGGGAGCCCGCCGCCCGGCCGCCCGGCGCGTTCGGCGGCCGGAGGACGACCGCGGCCCCGGGCCGGGCGAACGGGAACACGGTCCGTCACGGTCCGGGCGGGCGCGGCCCGGACCGCCGAGGGCCGCTCAGCTGAGTCCGGCCGTGCGAGCCCGCTCGACCGCCGGACCGATCGCCCGGGCCACCTCGTCGACGTCCTGCTCGGTGGATGTGTGGCCGAGCGAGAAGCGCAGGGTGCCGCGGGCCAGGTCCGGGTCGGTTCCGGTGGCCAGCAGGACGTGGCTGGGCTGGGCGATTCCCGCGGTGCACGCGGAGCCGGTGGAGCATTCGATGCCCTGGGCGTCCAGCAGCAGGAGCAGGGAGTCTCCCTCGCACCCCGGGAAGGTGAAGTGGGCGTTGGCGGGGAGCCTGCCGCCCGGCGCCGGGTCACCGCCGAGGACCGCGTCGGGCACGGCCGCCCGTACCGCCGCGACGAGGTCGTCGCGGAGCCCGCCGACCCTGCGGGCGAACTCCTCGCGGCCGTCGGCGGCCAGGCGCCCCGCGACGGCGAAGGCCGCGATGGCGGGGGTGTCGAGGGTGCCCGAGCGGACGTGCCGTTCCTGGCCGCCGCCGTGGAGCACGGGCACGGGGGTGTACTCGCGGCCGAGCAGCAGCGCGCCGACGCCGAACGGCCCGCCGATCTTGTGCGCGCTGACCGTCATCGCGGCCAGCCCGGACCGGGCGAAGTCGACGTCCGACTGCCCGAACGCCTGCACCGCGTCGGCGTGCATCGGAACGTCGAACTCGCCTGCCACGTCGGCGAGTTCACGTATCGGCATGATGGTGCCGATCTCGTTGTTGGCCCACATCACGGTGATCAGCGCGACATTGTCGGGGTCGCGGAGGACCGCCTCGCGCAGGGCGTCGGCGGCGACGCGGCCGTGCCGGTCGACGGGCAGGTACTCGACGTCCGCGCCCTCGTGCTCGGCGAGCCAGTCGACGGCGTCGAGGACCGCGTGGTGCTCGACCGGGCTGGCCAGCACCCGGGTACGACGGGGATCGGCGTCGCGGCGGGCCCAGTACAGGCCCTTCACCGCGAGGTTGTCGGCCTCGGTTCCCCCGGAGGTGAAGACCACCTCGCTGGGGCGCGCGCCGAGGGCGTCGGCGAGGGTCTCTCTCGACTCCTCGACGGTGCGCCGGGCCCGGCGTCCCGCGCCGTGCAGCGAGGACGCGTTGCCGGCGACGGCGAACTGGGCGGTCATCTCGGCGATCGCTTCGGGAAGCATCGGCGTGGTCGCGGCGTGGTCGAGGTATGCCATGGTGGGGCCGATTCTACGAGCCCGCCCGACGGCCCGCGGCGGGGCGTACGCCGGGCGCACCGCTGCCCCATACCCGCGCACCGGCCGGAACGGCCGCCCGCCCGTCACGGTCCGGAACCCGGCGGGACCATCGGAACGGGGCGGGTGCCGGGGCTCCGTCGCGAACCGGCCCGGTCAGCCGGCGAAGTTCCAGGAGATGGTGCCGGAGCCGGCGAACAGAAGGGCGAGCACGACGAGGTCGGCGATGCCGAGTACGAGCCCGAGGACGGCCCGGCCGGGGCGGGAGGTGGAGCGGGCGAGCGCGATGACCGCCATGACGATCGCGGCCGGGCCGAGCAGGATGTTCATCACCAGCAGGCCGACGAGCCCGAGCACGAAGGAGGCGACGGCCAGTCCGTCGGCGTCCCGTCGGCGGCTTCCGCGGGCGTCGAGGCCCTCACCGGCGCCGGGCCGGGATCCGGCACCGGGCCGGGATCCGGCACCGGGCCGGGATCCGGCATCCGCGCCGGGTTCCGTGCGGGTGGCGGGTTCCCCGCGGGTGACGGCGCCGTCGGCGGGTTCCTCGCGGGTGACGACGCCGTCGGTGGTGTCGGTGGTGTCGGTGGTGTCGGCGCCGGACTCCGTGAGGGGGCGGCGCAGGAGCGCGGTGAGGGTCATGGCGTGATCCTTCGTGCGTGTCCGGTGGTCGGAGCGGTTCGGCCGCCGTGCGGGCGGGCCGGACCGGAGGTCATCGGGGCCCTCGCTGCCCGCCCGTCCGTTCGCGCACGGCGAAGATCAGCAGCCAGCAGCCGATCACTGCGGCGAGCGCGAGGCTCAGCGGAAGCGGAATCTGGACCACGGCTCCGAGCACGACCCCGAGCAGGAGCAGGGCGGCGACCAGGATGATCATGTTCAGCCTTTCTACCGGCTCCCGACGAGCCTTTGAGATTACGACTGTTCACTGACTGGTCAGTCTAGACTCGTGACATCGTTCCCCGCCCCGGAGAACAGTTGTTTACTGAATGGCATGAGTCACACCGCCGGCGTCCGCCGGACCCAGAAGCTGAGAACCCGCCAGGCGCTGCTGGACGCCGCGCTCGGGCTTCTGGAGCATCAGAGCCTCAGCAGCCTGGGGCTGCGTGAGGTGACCCGGGCGGCGGGCGTCACCCCCACCGCCTTCTACCGGCATTTCGACGACACGGCAGCCCTGGGCGTGGCGCTCGTCGAGGAGGCGCTGGACAGCCTGCACGGAATGATCGGCGCGGTCCTCGACGGCACCGGCGACAGCCGCGAACGGCTCGATCGGGGCATCGAACTGACGGCGTGCCACGTGCGCGAACAGCCTGCCCACTTCCGCTTCATCGCCCGCGAGCAGCACGGCGGCGTGGGGCCGGTCCGCAAGGCCATCGCGGCCCAACTGCGGCGATTCGGCAGCGAGGTGGCGGTCGCCCTGGCCGCGGAGCCGCAGTCGCGGGGCTGGAGCGAGGAGGACCTGCTGATGCTGGGCGGCCTCTACGTCGACCACGTGGTGATCACCACCTCGGCGCTCCTGGAGGCGGGGCCGGAGGGTGAACGGCAGGTGATCGCGATGGCCCGCCGACGGCTGAGACTGATCACGCTCGGCAGGCTCCACTGGCTGGACGGCGTCGACGGGGACGGCCCGGACGAGCGCGACCGCGCGCCCCGCCCGGACGACGGACGTCCCGGGGGCCCCTGACCCACGGGCCCGGCGCGGGAACCACGGACGGCGCGGCCGGGCACCCCTGCCCGCCCGCGCCGTCCGGGACGCCTCCGTCCGGCCCTCCGTGAACGCGTCGGTCACCTGGGGCGTACGGCCGTGACCAGCCAGGCGGTGCTGCGCAGCCGAAGCGCGCCGTCCCGCTCGTGAGCACGCAGGACCTCTCGGAGCTTCCGACGAGCGCGGTCCCGGACCTCCGGCCCGACCTCGCCGGTCAGGTGTCGCCCGGGCCCGGAGTCCAGCAGAAAGGCGGCCGCGTCGTCGGCGTCCCGCCCCCACGTGCCGTAGGCCTCCACGCGCGTGGCGTCGACACGCTCGAAGCCCGCGGCGGACAGCAGGTCACCGGTCCGGTCCGGATCCGCCATGGAGAACATGCCCGCGCTTCCGGGCTCGCCGAAGCCTCCGACCGGCAGGAGGTCGCTCAGCGCCCCGATGGCCCGGAGCCATTCGTTGCCCCCGGGCTCCGCGGTGCAGACGAACGCCATGCGACCGCCGGGACGCAGGGCTCGTCGTATGTTGGCGAAGGCGGCGACGGGGTCCCCGAAGAACATCACTCCGAAGCAGCTGACCACGGCGTCGAACCCGGCCTGCTCGAAGGCGTGCACCTGGGCGTCCCCCTGCTCGAAGGCCACGTTGCCGAGGCCCTCCTTCCGCGCGGCCTCACGTGCGCGCGCCAGCATCGGTGCCGACAGGTCGAACCCGAGCACCCGGCCGCTCCCCACCCGGCGTGCGGCCAGTCCGGACGTCCGCCCGGCTCCGCATCCGACGTCCAGGACGCGGTCCCCCTCCCCGATCGCGGCAGCGGCGAGCAGCGGCTCGTCGAACCCCGCGTTCACGGCGTCCCAGCGGTCCTGGTTCCGGGCCCAGTGGGCGCCTTCGTATCCGTTCCACGCCTGCGCCTGGTCGATGTTGACAGTGTGTTGCACGGAGGTCTCCTGCCGGTACGACGCCCCACCGAGACTAGTATGGGCGAGTGCCCATACAGTATGGGCACTCGCCCATACTCGCAATCCGGCAGCCGAGGGAGTTCTTTTGTCACCGCGTGGAGTAGCGATCCCCGACCCTCGCGCGCGTCTTTTCGACGCCGCGGAACGGGTTCTCGCCCGAGAGGGCCCGGCGGCCCTGACCAGCAGGGCGATCACCGGGGAGGCGGGGTGTGCCAAGGGGCTGTTGCACGCCCACTTCGACGGGCTGGACGCGTTCGTCGCCGAACTGGTCCTGGACAGGTTCGCGCGCGCGGCGCAACGGGCGGAGGCACTCCCCGGGCGGGCGGGGCTCGACACCGTGAACGACAACCTCGTCCTGGCCGCGCACGCGCTGTTGAGCTCCCTGGACCCCACGGTCGCGGGCCTCGCCCTGACCCGCCCCGACGCGTCCCTGCGGATCCGCCGGGCGCTGGAGGGCGGTGCACCGGGCTTCGCCTCGATCCAGGACGCGATCACGGCCTACCTGGCCGCCGAACAGCGGCTGGGGCGGCTGGCCGGGACCACCGACACCGAGGCGGTCGCGCTCGCCCTCGTGGGAACCGTCCACCATCTGCTGATGACCACCTGGACCGGCGCACCGGACCCCCGCGAGCAGGCGGAACGGCTGGTCGCCCTGCTCGTCGGCTCCGCCGCCGTCGACACGGGGACCGAGGGCGGAGCGGGCGCCGACCGGGTCCCGCGCTGAGCGATTCGCGGGCGGGGGCGGCCCGGTGGAATTCGGCGCGACGAAAACGCGACGAAAACGCGACGAAAAGACGACGAAAAGACGAAAAACATTCCGCCGGAAAACGGCCCGGCAGAAAAGCGGCCATAAGCGGAAGCAGCCCGAAGCGGAAGCGATCCGAAGCGGAAACGGTCCGGCGGAGGGCTGCAGACCCTCCGCCGGACCGCTACGAGGCCCGTGCGCCGATCCCGGTGCGCGCGGCCGCTCCCGGGCCCGTCAGGAACGCGGCGCCCGCGCCAGTTGACGGGACTGGGCCACCAGCCGGTCGGCGCTGTCCCAGACCTCCGCGTCCTCCTCCAGGAAGCCGCCCGCGAAGTTGCGGGTGGTCAGGGAGACCCGCAGCGGGCCCGGGGCGGGTCGGCAGCGGACGTGCGCGGTGAGTTCCACGGTCGGCGTCCACCCCCGGAAGCCCAGCTCGAACGAGGTCGGCGGCAGGGCGTCGACGGTGAGCAGCAGCGAAAGCGGATCGGGGTCACGGCCGTCCGCGAGGCCGAACCAGCCGCGCATCTCCCCCTTGCCGGACGGGGCGCCCACGGCCCAGCCCACCGTCGCCGGGTCGAGCCTGATGTCGAGCCGCTCGGTGATCGCGGAACCGCCCGCGATGGGGGCCGGGCCGTCGCCCGGACCGACGCACTGCGCCGTCGGCGGGATGGCCGGCGGCTTCGCCGAGGTACGGACGTCGCCGGTCAGCGCGTCCAGGTCTCCGTAGGTGGCGAGAACGCGGATGCGCTCGATCTCGGTGCCGTCGTCCGCGAACTGGAAGAGGGACGCCTGTCCGGTCGAGAGGGTGCGTCCGGTGCGGACCGTGCCGGTACGAATCACCGCGGGTCCCGGCACGGACGTCGTGAGGTAGTGCGCGGAGATCGAGAAGGGGTCCCGATGGGGCAGCGCCTGACCGAGCGCGCGGCCGAGCAGGGCCAGCAGATAGCCGCCGTTGACCGCGCGCATGATCGTCCATCCCGCGGAGAGTTCGGCGTCGTAGACGCCTTCTTCGCGGAGGGTGACGGCGGTGTCGCGGTCGAACTCGCTGTCCCCGATGATTGCCTGCGTGGTGAGCGCTGCCTGCTCAGCTGCCTGTGCCATGCGGTGCACGGTACACCGACAGTATTACTGAGCGGTAGCTTTTTGGTGGCCGGAGAGAGAGCCGGCCCGGGGTCCCGGCGGGCACCACGCCTCTCTCAGGTGGCCGCGGACCCCTCCTCGGCCGTGGACGAGCGCCGGTTGTAGGCGCGCGGGGCCCGCCAGTGGAAGTGCATCGCGAGCAGCCGGAGTGCGAAGGCCACGATCACCGCGGCCCCGCTGGTGAGGGCGTTGAGCACGTCGAAGCGGATGCACAGCACGATCATCGCGGCGCCGACCATCGCGGGCACCGCGTACAGGTCGCGGTCCCAGCGCAGCAGCGACGGCACCTCGTTGGCCAGGACGTCGCGCAGCACGCCGCCGCCGACCGCGGTCGCCAGTCCGAGCGCCGCCGACGCGGTGAGCCCGAGGCCGTAGCCGTACGCCTTGACCGTGCCCGTGACGCAGAACAGCCCGAGGCCGGCCGCGTCGAAGACGTTGACCCCCACCTGGATCCGCTCGACGTGCGGGTGCAGGAAGAACACCAGGGCGGCGGCGAGCAGCGGGGTGGTGAAGTAGCCGAGGTCCGTGAACGCCGCGGGCGGTACCGCCCCGATGACGATGTCACGGAACAGCCCTCCGCCCAGCGCGGTCACCTCGGCGAGTACCGCGATGCCGAAGACATCGAAGTTCTTGCGTACGGCGAGCAGTGCGCCGGAGATCGCGAAGACGAAGATCCCGGCGATGTCGAGCGCGTGCTGGACGGAGGGCGTGAACAGTTCGTTGAGCACCGGGCAATTGTGCCGGTACTACTCCTTGGGGCCGACCTCCGGCGTATCGGACGACGTCGGAGCGGCGGACGAGGGGCCCTCGGACGACGGGACGTCCGGCGCCTCGCCCCCGTCCGTCGTCGTCGCGTCGTCCTCGTCGGCCGTCGTCGCGTCGTCGGCCTCCGCCTTCCGCACCGAGACGATCTCGACCGCCTCGCGCGCCGCCGCCGTCACCGCCTCCCCGGGCACCTGGTCCGGTGCGTTCTCCGGGTGGTGGCAGGCCACCTGGTGTCCGGTCCGCAGCGAGACCAGCGGGGGTTCCTGCGTCTTGCAGGTCTCCGTCGCCTTCCAGCACCGGGTGTGGAAGCGGCAGCCGCTGGGCGGCGAGATCGGCGACGGCACGTCGCCCTTGAGCAGGATGCGCTCGCTCTTGGCCGACCGGCGCTTCGGGTCCGGGATCGGGACCGCCGAGAGCAGCGCCTTGGTGTACGGGTGCATCGGCGCCTTGTAGAGCGACTCGCGGTCGGCCAGCTCCACGATCTTGCCGAGGTACATCACCGCGATCCGGTCCGAGACGTGCCGGACGACCGACAGGTCGTGGGCGATGATCACGTACGTCAGGCCCAGCTCGGCCTGGAGGTCGTCGAGCAGGTTCACCACCTGCGCCTGGATGGAGACGTCCAGCGCCGAAACCGGCTCGTCCGCCACGACGAGCTTGGGCTTGAGCGCGAGCGCGCGGGCGATCCCGATGCGCTGGCGCTGGCCGCCGGAGAACTCGTGCGGGTAGCGGTTGTAGTGCTCGGGGTTGAGGCCCACCACCTCCAGCAGCCGCTGCACCTCCCGCTTGACGCCGCCGTCGGGCGTGACGCCCTGCAGCTTGAAGGGGGCACCCACGATCGTGCCGATCGTGTGCCGCGGATTCAGCGAGGAGTACGGGTCCTGGAAGATCATCTGCATGTCCCGGCGCATCGGACGCATCGCGCCGACACCGAGGTGCGTGATGTCCTGCCCCTCGAACTCGATCTCCCCCGCGGTGGGTTCGAGCAGCCGGGTGATCAGCCGGCCCATCGTCGACTTTCCGCACCCGGACTCCCCGACGACGCCGAGGGTCTCGCCCGAGTGCACCTCGAAGTCGATCCCGTCGACCGCCTTCACGGCGCCGACGGTGCGCTGCATCATCCCCTTCTTGATGGGGAAGTGCTTCTGCAGCCCGGTCACCCTGAGCAGCACCTCGGGGGAGGCGGTGCCCCTGCCCTCCGACGCCGCGTCCCCGGCGGCCCGCTGCCCGGGAACGGGAACGTCCACACCCTTGTCCTGGCTCGTCACGGCCTTTTCCTCGCTCACAGCTTGGGCGCAATCTCTTCGGTCCAGATACGCTCCCGCTGCTCCTGCGACATGTGGCAGGCCGCCCAGTGCCGGCTGCCGACCTCCTGGAGCTCGGGCCGTACGGTGCGGGTCACGTCGTCCTTGGGCACGTCCGCGTACGGGCAGCGCGGGTTGAAGGCGCAGCCGGACGGGATGTTGATGAGTGACGGCGGGGAGCCCTTGACCGGGATGAGCCGGTCGGTCTGGTCGCGGTCGAGGCGCGGCATCGATCCCAGCAGGCCCCAGGTGTAGGGGTGGCGGGGTTCGTAGAACACCTTCTCGGCCGGTCCGCGCTCGACGCAGCGCCCGCCGTACATCACCAGGAGGTCGTCGGCGAGCTCGGCGACGACGCCCAGGTCGTGGGTGATGATGATGACGGCGGAGCCGAACTCCTTCTGCAGGTCGCGGATCAGGTCGAGGATCTGGGCCTGGACGGTGACGTCCAGTGCGGTCGTCGGCTCGTCGGCGATCAGCAGTTCGGGGTTGTTGACCAGCGACATCGCGATCATCGCGCGCTGGCGCATCCCGCCGGAGAACTCGTGCGGGTAGCTGTCGGCGCGCTTGTCGGGCTGCGGGATGCCGACCCGGTCGAGCATCTCGATCGCGCGCTTGCGGGCGGTCTTCTTGTCCACGTCGTGGTGGACCCGGTACGCCTCCACGATCTGCTTGCCGATCGTGTAGTACGGGTGCAGCGCGGACAGCGGGTCCTGGAAGATCATGGCCATGTCGCGGCCGCGCAGCCTGCGCACCTCGTCGGGGTCGGCGGACAGCAGTTCCTTGCCGTCCAGCCAGATCTCGCCGGAGAGCCGGGCCTTGCGCTTGCCGTACTGGCCGGCGGTGTGCAGGCCCATGATCCCGAGGGAGGTGACGGACTTGCCCGAACCGGACTCGCCCACGATGCCGAGGGTCTTGCCCTTCTCCAGCGTGAAGCTGAGCCCGTCCACGGACTTGACGAGACCGTCGTCGGTCGGGAAGTGCACCTTGAGGTCGCGCACGTCCAGGAACGCGGTGGGGGCGGGCGAGCGGTCGGTGGGCTCGCCCAACGCGGCACCGCTCCTGTGCAGTTCGGTCATCCCAGCCTCACTCGCGGGTCGATGACGGCGTACAGAATGTCGACGACGAGGTTGGCGAGGGCGATCGCGAGCGCCGCGAACAGCGTGACGCCGAGGATCACGGGCAGGTCCTTGTCGCTGATGGCCTGGACGGCCGCGAGCCCGAGACCGGGCAGGTTGAACGTGGACTCGGTGAGGACGGCGCCACCGAGGAGCACGCCGATGTCCAGGCCGAACACGGTGAGGATCGGCGTCATCGCGGACCGCAGCGCGTGCCGGGTGATGACGGTGCCCTCGCCCAGGCCCTTGGCGCGCGCGGTGCGGATGTAGTCCTCGCCGAGCACGTCGAGCATGGTGGCTCTGGTGAGGCGGGCGTACATCGCGGCGTTCAGGAAGGCGAGCACGATCCACGGCAGGATCAGGGTCTGGAACCAGACACCGATGCCGTCGTCCGTGGAGAGGTTGTCGGCGATGTGCACCCAGCCCAGGGTGTGCACGAAGAGGCCCATCGCGACCATGCCGGTGAAGAAGATCGGCAGGGAGACACCGCCGAGGGCGGTGGTCATCGCGGCCCGGTCCCAGAAGGTGCCGCGCTTCAGCGCGGACACGACACCGGTGGCGACACCGCCGATGAGCCACAGCACGCAGGCGCCGGCGGCGAGCGCGCCGGTGACGGGCAGGGCGTCCTTGAGGGTGGTCCAGACCGGCACCTCGGTGCGGAAGGAGTAGCCGAAGCAGGGCGCGGCGCAGTGGGTGATGTCGTCACCGTTCGCGTAGTCGCGCCCCATCGGGATGCCCTTGACGAAGTCCCAGAACTGGACGAGGAGGGGCTGGTCGAGCCCCAGTTTGATCCGGATGCCCGCGAGCTGCTCGGCTCCGGAGGCCTTGCCGGCGAAGAGGACTGCGACGTCCTGACCCGCCCACTTGGGCAGCATGAAGAAGATGGTGAAGGTCGCGAGCAGTACGACGAGCACCATGATGACTACGGCGAACAGGCGCCGGATGAGATAAGCAAGCACTGTGCGCGGCCCGGCGGTGGCCGGAGCCCCTCGTGGGGCCCCGGCCACCGCCCCGGCCATCACCTGCCCTTCGGACTGGCGGGTTTCGGCGGCGGTTTGGCAGTCGACGGGGTCGACTGCGGGTGCTGTTGGCTGCAGCGACTACTTGACGACGCCGAGCGAGACGTAGTCGTAACGGCCGTTGTAGGCGTCGGACATGTAGACGTTCGTCAGTCGGTTGCCGCGCCAGGTGATGTTCTTCTCGTAGATGAACGGCAGCCAGTCGGCCTGGTCGAGGATCAGCTTGTCGAGCTGCGCGTAGATCTCGCCGGCCTTGTCCGGGTCGGTCTGCGCGATCGCGTCGTCGAAGAGCTTGTCGATCTTCGGGTCCTCAAGCTGCGACTCGTTGTAGTTACCGGTCTCCGAGAGGAACCGGCTGTCCCACAGCGGCTGGCCGAAGCCCTGGCCGGACGGGAAGTCCGGGCCCCAGCCGCTCATCGTCATGCCGTAGCCGCGCTGCTTCACGACGGAGGGCGAGCCGGTGATGCTGGACGCCTCGGCGCCGTTGATCGGGTCGACCGAGACCTTGATGTTGACCTTGGCGAGCTGCGCCTGGAGCGCCTCTGCGGTGTCGACCTCGCCCGGGTTGTTGTTGCGGGCGGTGAGCTTGGTCGAGAAGCCGTCCGGGTGACCGCACTGCTTCAGCTCGTCCTTGGCCTTGGCCACGTCCGGCTTGCCCTTGCGGGCGAGGACGCCGTACGGGTCGTAGTCGCTGTGGCCCTTGATGGAGGCCGGCAGGGTGCTGTTGGCGATCCCGCCACCGGCGACCTCGCCACCGCGGGTCTGCTGCAGGGCGGCGAAGTCCGTGGCGTAGAAGACGGCCTTGCGGCAGTGGACGTCGTCGAACGGCTTCGCGGTGTGGACGAGCGCGACGTAGCGGACGAAGGACGTCTGCATGTTGTCGACGCTGTCCTTGTACTTCTGGATGGCGGTGACCCGGCCGGACTGGGTCATGCCGGTGCCGTTGAGGTCGACGTCGTAGTCGCCCTCCATCAGCTTCTTGTCGTTCTCCTCCAGGTTGGCGGAGATCGTCACCGTGATCTTGTCCGGGAGCGCGGCGCGGACCGGGTCCGAGGACTTCTGCCACTTGTCGTTGCGGACCAGGACGATGCTCTTGTTCGGCTTGTACGACTCGAACTTGTACGGGCCCGAGGAGAACGGCCGCTGGGTGTACTTGGCCTTGGTGTCCTCCGACGCCTTCACGGGCGAGCCGGACGGCATGGCGAGGAACTGCTCGAAGTCACCGTTGGGCTTGGGCAGCTTGAAGACGATGGTGTTGTCGTCGGGCGTCTCGATCGCCTTCAGGCCGAGCTTGTCCGGCGACGAGTCCTTGTACGGGCCCTTGTACTCGCCCTTCGGGTCCAGCGTCTGCTTCAGGTACTGCGGGCCACCGGTGATGGTGTCCGTCGCCCAGATGCGCTCGATGCCGTACTTGATGTCCTTGGAGGTCAGCTTGGAGCCGTCCTCCCAGGTGAGCCCCTCGCGCAGCTTGTACGTGTACGTCTTGCCGCCGTCCGTGATCTCACCGGGGCCGGTGGCGAGGTCGCCGACCAGCTTGGTGGAGGCGACGCCCGGCTTGGTGTCGTACGTGACCAGCTGACGGGTGTAGAAGCGCATGAAGTCCCACACCATGCCGTAGTAGGCACGCTGGGGGTCGGCGGAGTCCAGGTCCTGCTTGCCGACCATCTTCAGCGTCCCGCCCTTCTTGGCGGACGGGTTGGCGACCTTGTTGAACGCCGCGTTGTAACCGGCGGCCTTCGCCTTGCTGTCGCCGCTGTCGCCGTCGCCGCCGCCGCACGCCGTGGTGGTCATCAGCGCCGCGACCACGAGGGCCGCACCAGCGGTGAGCCGTCGTTTCGTGGAAACTGTGGACATTTCTCGCAACCTCCGAGATCGAGGTCCCAGGCCGTTGCTTGCCGGAGAACCATGGGAAGAGCCACCTGACAGTGCGGCAGGGGCAAGTCGTGGGCTATCGGGTCTATCGGGTCCCCTTGGGGTCCAGGGCATCGCGCAGCCCGTCCCCGAAGAGGTTGAAGGCCAGTACGGTGATGAAGATCGTCACGCCGGGGAAGACCATGAACATCGGGTCGTGCTCGTACGTCTCCAGGGCGTCGCGCAGCATGCCGCCCCAGGAGGCCGTCGGCGGCCGGACACCGGCGCCGAGGAAGCTCAGGGCCGCCTCGGTGAGGATGTTGGTGGGGATCATGAGCGTCGCGTAGACGGTGATCGGCGCCACGAGGTTCGGCAGCAGTTCACGGAAGAGGATGTGCCCGCGCCCGCCGCCGAGGCTCCGGGCGGCCTCCACGTATTCGCGTTCGCGCAGCGAGAGCGTCTGCCCCCGGACGATGCGTCCCACATACGGCCAGCCGAAGAAGCCGATGACGGCCACGAGTACGGCGATCCGCACCCCGCTGCCGGTGAGGCCGAGGAGGTCGTCGGGCAGGACCGAGACCAGGGAGATGATGAAGAGCAGCTGCGGGAAGGAGAGCAGCACGTCCATCACCCGGCTGATCACCGCGTCGATCCAGCCGCCGAAGTAACCGGCGATGATCCCGAAGAGGGTGCCGAGGGCCACGGCGACCAGAGCCGCCAGGAACGCCACGAGCAGCGAGATCCGGGCCCCGTAGACGATCCGGCTGAACACGTCCCGGCCCTTGTTGGGCTCGACGCCGAAGAGGAAGTCTCCGCTCACGCCGCCGAGGGAGCCCGTGGGCAGGTTGGTCAGCGGATCGAGCTTGTCCTGGTGGAAGTCGTTGGGCGGATGTCCCAGCAGACCGACGATCAGCGGTGCGAAGACCGCCACCGCGATCAGGACGAGGACAACGATGCCACCCGTCAGAGCGACCTTGTCCTGCTTGAGACGGTTCCAGGCGATCTGCTTGAGGGACCGTCCCTCGACCTTCTTCGCCCCGGAGTCGGCCGCGGGACCACCGGTCGTGTGCGGATCCGCTTCCGTGGTCGGCTCGTGCAGTGGTGCCGTCATCGTGGCAAGGACCCCTCTCAACCGGCGGTGGCCGGGCCGAACTGGCCGCTGTGGCGGCGCGGATCAGTCAGTCGTACGCAGAGGCGGCAAGACGCCCTTGCTGCGGGAGTCTTCATTGCGGGCGCGCGACGTAGCCATACCGACAGGCGAATGGATGCCTAACCGTGATGCGGTCCAGTGTGTTCCGTTATCCGGACGCACGTGAACGCCCGTCGAACACAGGTCAGTTGAGGTTCAACGGGACGTCGCCCCCCATACGTCCAGCTTTCATCACCAGGCGGCACCAGAGCGGAGATTCCTCGACATGCGAGTCAT
The DNA here is from genome assembly GCF_043083325.1 of Streptomyces sp. NPDC014734. Classification (NCBI taxonomy): domain Bacteria; kingdom Bacillati; phylum Actinomycetota; class Actinomycetes; order Kitasatosporales; family Streptomycetaceae; genus Streptomyces; species Streptomyces sp. NPDC014734. The sequence goes on from NZ_JBIBYN010000001.1 coordinate 287,899, forward strand.
GTGACATCTGATCCGGGCATCGCGGACGTACATCCGCGTTCCGGGTACCGGGCGGATACAACTTACCTTCGGACGAGGTGACTTGCGGCGCACGCCCGGGCCGGTCGAGGCACCCGGAAGGGACTCGGCAGCCGCCGTGCGGGCGGCCGTACGGGGCGCGCGGCGGATCGCGGCTCGCGTTCCGCGGGAGTGGATACGCGTCCTGCGGGAACGGATACGCGTCCCGCAGGGCTCAGTACGCGCTCCGCGACGGCGGATAGCCGTACCCGGCCGCCGGCACGTGGGCCTCGCGGTCGTAGAACGGGCGGGAGTTGGCGCGCAGCCACATCGCGACCGGGTCGTACTCGTCGGACATCGCGACGGTGGAGACGGGCAGCCCTTCCGGGACCGCCCCCACCGACTGCTGCATCATCGCGCGCACCGCGTCGACGGAGGGGCGGCTGGTGTCGTACAGGTCGAGGCCGATGGCGAGGTACGGCGTGCCGAGCGCGGGCTGCACCCAGGCGCGGCGCAGCGAACGGATCGCGGGGGTGTGATGGGCGTTCTGCGACAGCAGGGCGTAGAACTGCGGGATCTCGATGGCCGGTTCGGTGAGCCGGAGCGGGCCGGCGGGCATCCGGTCGAGGCCGGTGGCGATCCGGCGCAGGTCCAGCCAGGGGATGCCGACACCGCCGCCCGGGGCGTGCGGGTTGAGCCAGATCCCCCAGCGGTCGGGGAACAGCGCGCGGGCGATGTCGTGGCCGGTGACCACTTCGTGGGCCCGGTTCCAGCCGCTGGCCGAGAGCTCCTGGGCGGAGGTCACACAGGGGGCGTAGCCGAGGCCGTCGATCTCCATGTTCCCGTACTGGGCGTCGGGCGAACCCGCGCGGCCGTGCCAGAGGAGCATCCAGATCCGGCCGTCCGCGAGGGCCTGGAGCAGCGCCTCGTACGCGTCGTAGCGCCCGGGCGTCACCTGGCGCAGCATGTGCTCGACCTGTCCGGCCGCCGCGGTGCCTGACGCACTCACCTGGTCCCGCCCCCCTCTTCGATCCACTGTGCCGGCCCGCCGCTCCCGGGGCACACGGGAGCGGCGGATGCCATGGCACCCGCCATCAAACCAGCTTAGGCGCCGGTACTGACACCGGCTTGACGCCTCGGGCCGGTACGGTGCCCCGCTCCGGCCGCCGCGGGCCGGTCCGCGCGCCACGCGCCCCGCGCCACCGTTCCACGCCCCGCACCACCCTCGCGCGCTACCGTTCCGCGCGCCGGTAGAACGGACGGAGCCTGTCCCGCATCCAGTCGCCGACCGGGTCCTGGGTCATGTCGAGCAGGACCAGATTCACCGGCCAGGGCACCGCCACGCGGCCCAGCGCCCGGCCCAGCGCGTCCATCGGGGCGCTCTGGGCGGAACCGTCCCAGGTGGACAGCTCGACGCCGACGAAGAGGACGGGCTCACCGCCCTCGACGCTGGCCAGCGCCCGGCGGGCGGTGAGTACGACGCCGCTCTCCTCGAACTCACCGGCCGCCGCGGAGAGGAAGTCGATGGGTTCCTCCTGCCAGTCCGGTTCGTACAGGCGGACCCGGCCCCCGCTCGCCGCTCCGTCCAGCGGGGTGCGTCCGGCCCGGCAGAGCTCGGCCACGGCGGGCGGCGGCACCGGCACCCCGACCGCGCCACCGGGGTTCACGGCGATGCCGAGCTGCGGGGGCAGGCCGCGGGCGAAGTCGCGGGCGGGCGCGACGGCGAAGGACATCTGGTTGCCGACGCAGCTGAGGAACTGCTGTTCGGAGCTGTACACGGGAACGAACGCGGCGCCGTCGATCTCCAGCGTCGGCAGGTCCAGGTCGGCCGATTCGGGACCGCCGCCGTTCGGCAGGGGCACCCAGACCTGACTGCGTCCGAGCACCTCGACGAGGCGCCCGCCGGCCTCCGCCGCGCCCACCGAGGCCATCAGCACCTCTTCGAGCTCATTGGCCGGCCATCCGTGCTGCGGATGGGACTGGACCTGTCCCGGAATGTCCACTGCTTCCCCTTCTCGCCCGAGCCTCACGACCTCACCCACGCCCGTCGCGGCGTCCGTCGGGGATGGGGTCGTCACCGCAGAAGGTTAGCGACCCCGCCCACGAGGGGTGGCGGAACGGGGAGCGGGGTCCGGTTCCTGCGCGTCCGGGGCGAAGGCACGGGCGCCGAGGGCCGCGACCTCGCCGCCCGTCTCGGTCGGGGCCGTGGCGGGTGTCCCGGACGGTCCCCCGAATCCGCGTGGAACGTCCGCGAAGACGATCCGGCGCAGCGGCCCGGCCGCCTCCCGGTCCAGCAGCACCACCGACGCGCAGCCGGGCGGCGGCAGCCCGTTCCCGGCGTCCCGCAGCAGCCTGCCGACGGCCCTGCGGTGCCGGGCGAAGGCGTACCCGGAAACGCCCCGGCCGCGCTCCCGCTGGCCCTCCCGCGCGGTCTGCGGCGTGACGTCGAGCAGCAGCAGGTGGAGGGCCCGACCCCGCCGCCGCGCGTGCCGGGCCAGCCAGCGGCGCACCCAGGCCTGGGTTCCGCAGTCGTGGACGACGACGGACTCCCCGGAGCGCAGGGCCCTCCACAGCCCCGCGTAGTGGGCGAGGCGGACGAGCGGGCGGTAGAGGGCGTAGGGCAGCGGGCGGGGCATCAGCCGCGCCCAGCGGTCCCGGGTGTTCTGGGAGTCGACGGTGCGGACCGCGGTCACCCGCCGGATCAGTGTCGACTTGCCGCTGCCGGGAAGTCCGGATACCACCACCACGTCGCCCGCGGCGAAGCGCAGGACGCGCGGGGCCCGCCCGCCGCGCCGCCGCAGGTCGCGCACGACGGGCGGGGGCCGGTCGAGCGATTCCGCGGCCGGGCCCCCGGGCTGCGCGGGCATCGCACCGCCGGCGGTCCCGGCGCTCGTCGCATACCGCCGTAACGTCATCGCGCTCCCCCTGTCGGGTGTCCACCCATGCGCCGAAGTGTAAAGAAAAGGTAATGCGACACAACCGTCCACGCCGTCGGATCCGGCACGGGACCCCCGGTCGGTTTCCGTCCGGGACCGGCGCCCCGCTCCGGCGCGATGCGTGCGATGATGACCCCGCCAACTGCATAAAGGCCGCTTGAATCCGCGCGGGAGAGTTCCGGTCACTGCATGTGCCGGGCGCCGAAGGAGCAAGTTCCTCCCTTGAATCTCTCAGGCCCCGTACCGCACGGATGAGGCAGATCTGAAAAGCGGGCCGCTTCGCGGCTCCACCCAAGGTGCAAGCCGAACCCTTCGGGGGCTCTCGGCGAACCTCTCAGGTTCCGATGACAGATGGGGAGGGTCCGTCCTCGTCGTCATGCCCCGGGAGCCACATCCATGAGCACCGCACCCCGCCAGACCGCCCACCCGTCTCCCAGCACCACCCTGCCCGAAGGTGCTTCGCGCCACAGCCCCCTTCAGGACCTGCACCGTTCGCTGGGCGCGACCATGACCGACTTCGCCGGCTGGGACATGCCGCTGCGGTACGGCAGCGAGCGCGAGGAACACCAGGCCGTCCGCACCCGGGCCGGTCTCTTCGACCTGTCCCACATGGGCGAGATCACCGTCACCGGCCCGCAGGCCGTGGACTTCCTGAACTTCGCGCTGGTCGGCAACATCGGCACCGTCGCCGCCGGCCGCGCCCGCTACACGATGATCTGCGCCGAGGACGGCGGCATCCTGGACGACCTGATCGTCTACCGGCTCGGCGGGGCCGACGCCCCCGAGTACATGGTCGTCGCCAACGCGGGCAACGCCCAGATCGTGCTGGACGCGCTGACCGCCCGGGCCGAGGGCTTCGACGCCGAGGTGCGCGACGACCGCGACGCGTACGCGTTGCTCGCCGTCCAGGGCCCCGAGTCCCCCGCCATCCTGGCCTCCGTCACCGACGCCGACCTGGACGGCCTGAAGTACTACGCCGGGCTGCCGGGCACGGTCGCCGGGGTTCCCGCGCTGATCGCCCGTACCGGCTACACCGGCGAGGACGGCTTCGAACTGTTCGTCGACCCCTCCCACGCCGAGGGGCTGTGGAAGGCTCTCACCGAGGCGGGCGCCGCGCACGGCCTGGTCCCGTGCGGCCTCTCCTGCCGCGACACGCTGCGCCTGGAGGCGGGCATGCCGCTCTACGGCCACGAGCTGACCACCGAGCTGACCCCGTTCGACGCCGGGCTCGGCCGGGTCGTGAAGTTCGAGAAGGAGGGCGACTTCGTCGGCCGCGAGGCGCTGAGGGCCGCCGCCGAGCGCGCCGAGTCCGCCCCGCCCCGCAAGCTGGTCGGGCTGATCGTCGAGGGCCGCCGGGTCCCGCGCGCCGGCTACTCCGTGGTGGCCGGGGGCGAGGTCATCGGCGAGGTCACCTCGGGCGCCCCCTCCCCCACCCTGGGCAAGCCGATCGCGATCGCGTACGTGGACGCCGCGCACGCCGCGCCCGGCACCGAGGGCGTCGGCGTGGACATCCGGGGCAACCACGAGCCGCTCGAAGTCGTGGCCCTGCCGTTCTACAAGCGCCAGAAGTGACACCGGCGCCGCACGAACCCCACGGGCCGACATCGGCACCACGCCCGACACCGCCCCACACCACCGACGCCATCCGGCGACGCCCGACGCCGGAACTCGGCGTCCGCCCGTCCCGAAAGTGACGCAGTCGCGTCTCACACCGTAAGACCACCGTTCATCAGCACTGCCCCACGTACAGGAGAATTCAGGTCATGAGCAACCCCCAGCAGCTGCGTTACAGCAAGGAGCACGAGTGGCTGTCGGCCGTCGAGGACGGTGTGGCCACGATCGGCATCACCGAGTTCGCCGCCAACGCCCTCGGCGACGTCGTCTACGCGCAGCTCCCCGAGGTCGGTGACACGGTGACCGCGGGCGAGACCTGCGGCGAGCTGGAGTCGACCAAGTCGGTGAGCGATCTGTACTCGCCGGTGACGGGCGAGATCACCGCCGCGAACCAGGACGTCGTGGACGATCCGTCGCTGGTGAACTCCGCCCCCTTCGAGGGCGGCTGGCTGTTCAAGGTACGTGTCGCGGAGGAGCCCGAGGACCTGCTCTCCGCCGACGAGTACACCGAGTTCTCCGGCAACTAAAGACCCCAAGGGACCACCTGATGTCGCTTCTCAACTCCTCCCTTCACGAGCTGGACCCGGACGTCGCCGCCGCCGTCGACGCCGAGCTCCACCGACAGCAGTCCACCCTCGAAATGATCGCCTCGGAGAACTTCGCTCCGGTCGCGGTCATGGAGGCCCAGGGCTCCGTCCTCACCAACAAGTACGCCGAGGGCTACCCCGGTCGCCGCTACTACGGCGGCTGCGAGCACGTCGACGTCGTCGAGCAGATCGCCATCGACCGGATCAAGGCGCTGTTCGGCGCCGAGGCCGCGAACGTCCAGCCGCACTCCGGCGCGCAGGCCAACGCCGCCGCGATGTTCGCGCTGCTGAAGCCGGGCGACACGATCATGGGCCTGAACCTGGCCCACGGCGGTCACCTGACCCACGGCATGAAGATCAACTTCTCCGGCAAGCTCTACAACGTGGTCCCCTACCACGTCGACGACACCGGTCTCGTGGACATGGCCGAGGTCGAGCGCCTGGCCAAGGAGACCAAGCCGAAGCTGATCGTCGCCGGCTGGTCCGCGTACCCGCGTCAGCTGGACTTCGCCGCCTTCCGCCGCATCGCGGACGAGGTCGGCGCGTACCTGATGGTCGACATGGCGCACTTCGCCGGTCTGGTGGCGGCGGGCCTGCACCCCAACCCGGTGCCGCACGCCCACGTCGTCACGACCACCACGCACAAGACCCTGGGCGGCCCGCGCGGCGGCGTCATCCTGTCGACGCAGGAACTCGCCAAGAAGATCAACTCGGCCGTCTTCCCCGGCCAGCAGGGCGGTCCGCTGGAGCACGTGATCGCGGCCAAGGCCGTCTCGTTCAAGGTCGCGGCGACCGAGGAGTTCAAGGAGCGCCAGCAGCGCACCCTGGACGGTGCCCGCATCCTCGCCGAGCGCCTGGTCCAGCCGGACGTCACCGAGGTCGGTGTCTCCGTGCTGTCCGGCGGCACGGACGTGCACCTGGTCCTCGTCGACCTGCGCGACTCCGAGCTGGACGGCCAGCAGGCCGAGGACCGGCTGCACGAGATCGGCATCACGGTCAACCGGAACGCCGTCCCGAACGACCCGCGACCGCCGATGGTCACCTCGGGTCTGCGGATCGGCACGCCGGCCCTGGCGACCCGCGGTTTCGGCACCGAGGACTTCACCGAGGTCGCCGAGATCATCGCCGCCGCGCTCAAGCCGTCCTACGACGCGGACGCGCTGAAGGCCCGCGTCGTCGCGCTCGCCGAGAAGTTCCCGCTGTACCCCGGCCTGAGCTGATCCGGCCCGGAGACCGCGCACGGCGGTCTCCGGGACGCGTCCGCACCGGAGCGATCCGGGAAACACCCGGGGTCGTCCGGGAGAAAAACGGCACACTCCGGAATAACAGACCGGAGCGATCCGATACAGAATGGACACAGTCCGCCATTCTTCGGACGGGGCACCGCGCACACTGGTCGGTGTGCGCGGTGCCCCATCCCTTGCCCCCGCACGCCGGGCCGATCGGCCCGTCCCGCACCACCCGGCAGACAACGGCGTCTACCAACCCCTGAGGAGTCTCCCGTGGCCATCTCGGTCTTCGACCTGTTCTCGATCGGCATCGGCCCGTCCAGCTCCCATACGGTCGGCCCGATGCGCGCCGCCCGCATGTTCGCGCGCCGGCTGAAGAACGAGGGCCTGATCGCCCACACCGCCTCGATACGCGCGGAACTGTACGGCTCGCTCGGGGCGACCGGGCACGGCCACGGCACCCCCAAGGCCGTCCTGCTCGGCCTGGAGGGCGAGTCGCCCCGCACCGTCGACGTGGAGTCCGCCGACGACCGGGTGGAGCGGATCCGCACCACCGGCCGGATCAATCTGCTCGGCATGCACGAGATCGGCTTCGACGCCGACGAACAGCTGGTCCTGCACCGCCGCAAGGCCCTGCCCTACCACGCCAACGGCATGACGATCGCCGCCTTCGACCGCGACGGCGCACTCCTGCTGGAGAAGACGTACTACTCGGTCGGCGGAGGCTTCGTCGTCGACGAGGACGCGGTCGGCGAGGACCGGATCGTCCTCGACGACACCGTGCTGAAGCACCCCTTCCGTACCGGCGACGAACTGCTGCGGCTCTCCCGGGACACCGGCCTGTCCATCTCCTCGCTGATGCTGGAGAACGAGAGGGCCTGGCGCACCGAGGACGAGATCCGCTCGGGCCTGCTGGACATCTGGCGCGTCATGCAGGCGTGCGTCGCCCGCGGCATGTCCCGCGAGGGCATCCTGCCCGGCGGCCTCAAGGTCCGCCGCCGCGCCGCCACCACCGCCCGCCAGCTCCGCGCCGAGGGCGACCCGCAGGCCCACGCGATGGAGTGGATCACCCTCTACGCCATGGCGGTCAACGAGGAGAACGCGGCGGGCGGCCGTGTCGTGACCGCGCCGACCAACGGCGCCGCGGGCATCATCCCGGCGGTGCTGCACTACTACATGAACTTCGCGGCCGGTGGTGCCACGGAGACGGAGAAGGAGGACGGCGTGGTCCGTTTCCTCCTGGCCGCCGGAGCCATCGGCATGCTCTTCAAGGAGAACGCCTCGATCTCCGGCGCCGAGGTCGGCTGCCAGGGCGAGGTCGGCTCCGCCTGCTCCATGGCCGCGGGCGCCCTCGCCGAGGTCCTCGGCGGCACCGCCGAGCAGGTCGAGAACGCCGCCGAGATCGGCATGGAGCACAACCTCGGCCTGACCTGCGACCCGGTCGGGGGTCTCGTCCAGATCCCGTGCATCGAACGCAACGGCATGGCCGCGGTCAAGGCCGTCACCGCGGCGAAGATGGCACTGCGCGGCGACGGCAGCCACAAGGTCTCCCTCGACAAGGTCATCAAGACCATGAAGGAGACCGGTGCGGACATGAGCGTGAAGTACAAGGAGACCGCGCGGGGCGGGCTCGCGGTGAACATCATCGAGTGCTGAGGACGGCCCCGGGCCCCGCACAGGTGAGATCTCCTCCTCGTACGGGGCCAGGCGCTCTCGTCATCACACGATCGGCGTACTGGCCGAGGAGTCCCGGCATCGCGGGGATGGGCTGCTCGCGACGCCCCGGATGAGCCGGATCGCCGACGAGTCACCGGCGAATCGCGGACGAATCACCGACACGGCCTCCGGGAAGAGCCCCGACGTCCCAACGCGGTCCCGGCCCGGTGCCGGACCGCACGTCCTCGGCCGGGCGGGCCCGGCGGACCGGCCTGGCCCCGGAGCCCACGCCCGAGCCCCGGCTGCCCGGCTGCCCGGCCCGGCGAGACCGGGTGTGCGACCGTCGTGCGGTCGCACTCGGCCCCGGATCGACGGCGGTGAACGCCTCCCGCGGCCCGTCCGGAACAGCCCGGGCCCATGGCCCCTGCCCCGTTGAGCGGACGCGTCCGGCTCACCGCGCGGAGCAGCGTCTCAGGCGCGGCTCCCGCCCTTCCTGCGCTCCTTGGCCGCCGCGCGACGGACCTCCTCCTGGTCCCACAGTTCCTTGAGCTCCAGGGTGCGCTCGTCGAACTCGATCGGCTCGTCGTCGTTGGGCTCCTTCCACAGCCCCTGTTCCTTCAGCTGCCGGGTGTGGACCTCCACCGGGGGCTCGGGATCGTAGTCGCTGGGCCGCGGTCCCTCCGGGCCGTCGGGACCGACGCGAACCATCCGCTCGACCCGGGTGATGCGGTACCTGACCCCGTCCACGAGGAGGTTGTTCCTGCGCTTCTCGTCCAGTCCGTCGGCCGCCCGCGCGTACTCCGCCCGCATCTCGTCCGAGAGCCTCAGGGTGAACGGCGCCATCACCCGCAGCCAAGACCCCAGGCTGTCGCGGGCTCCCTGCGGCGTCGCGTCCGACGCTCCGGGATTGTGTGCCTTCCACTGCCCGTCCTCCCGCTCGGAGATCATGAAGACCGCCGGCAGCAGCACACCGCCCGGATACCGCCGGGCCGCCCGCACCGCGTCGTCGCGCACCTCCTTCGGCGCCCCGGGGGAAGAGCCGACGAACTGCACGAGATCGAGTTTCAACAGGCTGTCGGACAACCCGGTACTGACGTAGGGGTCGACGATGAACCCCTTGGTCCGGGACCGCACCCGGTAGGCTTCGCCGACCTCCGCCTGATCGGGGTCGGAGGGACGAGGCCCCTCGGGACCGCTGCGCCCCATACGGATGAACTTCGAGGCACGCACGATCCGGAAACGCTCGCCGTGGACGCCGAGATCGTCGACGACCTCGCGGTCCATCCGCGATGCGGCGGCCATCCACGCCTTCTGCCCCTGCGTGTCGTCGGCCTCCCGGGCCTCCTCGGCCCGCCTGCGGAAGTACGACCCGAGGGAATCCCTGGCGCCCTGCGGCGTATCGGTACCGTACTCGGACAACTCCCAGCCGCCGGCGTCGTGTTCTCTCGCGTGGAAGAACTCGCCAAGTCCCACCCCCAGCAGGTTGGGATAGAGCTCCCTCGCCTGCCACGCCTCCTGCTCGGCGAAGGCCGCGATGGGGCCCTCCTGGGGAGAAACCCGGAAGGTGAGATATCCGGGGAGCCTGTCTTCGTAACCGGTCATGTACTCAATGTGCCCGACCCGGGGCATCCTTGCCGGGGCACCGGCAGAAGTGATCAATTCACGTATACGCTCGGTCGAATTAGGTCATCACGGTCACCCGCGCCCCGACCTCTCCCCCGGCCTCTCGCCCGACAAGGCGAGCCATGAGCCGGCGCCCCCTCGTCCTCGCGCCGAACTTCGCAATCGCCTTCGCCTTCCTTCGCCTCCCTTCGCCCTCCTTGGCCTTCCTTTGTCTTCGCACCGCCGTCGCTGTGGCTTTCGCCTTCGGCGTCGCCGTCGCCGTTGCCTTCGCATCGCCTTCACCATGGCCGTGGCCGTCGCTGTCGCTGTCGCTGCCGCATCGGAACGAGCACGTCCGTATCCGCCTCACCACTCGTCGCCGCTCCAGGTGTTGCCCCGGGCGGCAAGAAGGGCCGCCGCCGACCGCACCGTCGCCCCGTCCCCGTGACCGAGGCGCTCGGCGGCACGCAGGACCTCTGCCAGCACACCCCGGTCATGCGCCTGAACCGCGAGCACCAGCAGGGGATCGAGGCACGCGGCCAGTTCCGCGCGCACGGCGTCCGGGGCGGACCGGGCCGCGTCGGTCGCCCGCCGTGCCCACTGCCGGACCTCCTCGGGACACGCACGGGGAAACGGAAAGCCGACGGGGCCGGGGACGTCCCCGGCCGTCGGGCCCGATGCCGGCCCCGACACCTGCCGCGGACCGTGCTGTGGCGCGGCGTCCGGCTTTCGCGCGGCGGCGGCGAGCGCGGACGCGAGCGTGGTGTGATAGCAGGTGCCGAAGAGATAGGCCCTGGCCTTGTCGCCCGTCAGACCTGCCAGGATGCCGGGACGGTGCACCGGACCGGGTACGGCGCCGTCCGCGCGCTGCGCGGCGGCGAGCGCGTTCCAGCCCGCCCGTCTCCACGGTTTTGACCGGGCCTGTCCGTCGCCGCGTCCGTCGTCCAACGCCTCGTCGCAGAGCAGCAGTTCCGCCAGAAGGTCCAGACTGCTCCTGGCGAGGTGGACGCCGAGCAGGACCCGTACGGTCTCGCGCACCTCGCTCACCGCGTCACTCCGGCAGGGAAGTCGGCCGTGACGGCCGAAGTCCGTGGCGTAGAGGAGGACATGGGTGAGCGCGTAGGTCTCGTCGACGGTGAGCTGGAGAACGTCCGCGCCCGTGGCCGCGACGCTCTGCCGGTAGAGCGGTCCGATGCCGGGCAGCCGGTCGGGGGCGGTGAAGCCGCCCCGGTCGACGAAGTAGCGCAGTTCGATCCTGGGGAGGACCGGTTTGTACGGGCGGCAGTGGCCGCCCGCGTCCGCCGCCAGCAGAGCCTGGCAGGCCGCGCGGAGCGCGGGGTGCGGGCGTCCGAGCAGATCCAGGAGTGCGGTCAGGTTGAGGTGGTAGGGAAAGAAGGTGTCACCCCGGTGCAGTCCGCGCACGAACTCCGGCTCACGGACCGCCTGTTCGGCAAGAGCGAGTACACGGCCGGGCAGGGACGCGGTGACGGGGACGATGCCCGACCGGTCCAGCACCCTGACCAGTCCCAGGAGTTCGAGGAGCGGGCCGGGCCGGAAGGGGCGGCGGGGCAGAAACTCCTCCCAGCGCCGCGGCTCGAACCATTCCAGATGCGCGTCGATCCAGCGCAGCGCACCTGTCAGCACCTGCCCGGCCGCCTCGCCACGCCCCCCGTCCGCGGGCACGGGCTCGGGCGCAGGCGCTGACGGGTCCCCGCCGTATGCCGGGAGCACCGGCCAGTCGGTGTCGTCGTCCCCTGGCGTGCCGCTCATCGTCCGCTCCGCAGCCGCAGCACCGTCAACGCGACGGCGAGGATCGCCGCGAGCGCCCCGAGATCCGCTTGGGGCGACAGCAGACCACCGCCGTCCAGCAGGGTCTGCCGGGCCAGATCGACCGCGTACGTCATGGGGTTGACGTGCATGATCCAGCCGAGCCAGGCCGGGACGTCCTGCGGGCTGAAGACCGATCCGGACAGGAACAGCATCGGGAACATAGCGAGCTGGACGGTCGCCTGGAGTGTCTGTACGCGGGTGATGACGGTGGCCAGACAGAGGCCGATGACGCTGAACACGGTGGCGGCCAGCGCATAACAGCCGAGCGCGGCGGCGAACCGGCCGAACGTCAGCTCCACGCCCATCAGCGGGGAGAACGCGAGCATCACCGCGCTCTGCACCGTCACCGTCCCCGCCCCGGCGACGACCTTGCCCAGCGGCAGGCAGATCCGGGGCACCGGGGCGACGAGGAGTTCGCGCAGCACACCGTACTCGCGGTCCCAGGCGTACGTCTGACCGGAGGCGACGCCGATCGACACGACCTGGATGGCGATGATGCCGGGGAAAACGTAGGCGCTGAACGGCACGGAACCGACCGAACCGATCATTCCGTCGAAGCCGACCGCGTACACCAGGACGAAGAAGAGGATCTGCACCCCCTGGCTGAGCAGCACACCTGGGCGTTTGCCCTGCCGCAGGAGATCGCGGTGGGCGATGACGCCGATGGCGCGCAGGGCCACCCGCGGTCGGCCGCCGTCGGCCGCGTCGGAGGTCCGCGCGCGGGCGGTCGTCACGGTCACGGTGTGATCGTCCCCTCCGGCCGCCGGTGCGTTTCGGCCTGCCCGGCCGCCGCCAGGTAGACATCGTTCATGGACGGACGGTGCACGGACACGGTGAGAGCCGGGACGTCCAGCGCCCGCACCACTTCCGCGATCCGGGCCTCGGGATCGGCACAGTGCACCGCGACACCGCCCGGCTCGGTCAACGGCTCGAAGCCGGCCGCGCGCAGCTGCCGGGCGGCGGCCTCGTCGTCCGCGGAGCCGACCACGAGGCGGGACGCGTCCAGGCCGCCCTTGAGCCGGTCGACGGCGCCCCGCCGGACGATCCGGCCCTGCCGCAGGATGACGATCTCGTCGGCGTACTCCGCCTCGTCCATGTAGTGCGTCGCGTACAGGACGGTGACGCCCAGCTCCTGGCGCAGCCGCAGCAGATCGCCCCAGACGGTGGCGCGTGCGGCCGGATCGAGGCCGTTGGTCGGCTCGTCCAGGATGACGAGTCCCGGCCGGTGCACCAGGGCGCGGGCAATCTCGACCCGTCTGGCGAGTCCGCCGGAGAGCTCCTCGACCGGACTGCGGCGGCGGTCGGCGAGATCGAACAGCTCCAGCAGCAGGCCGATGCGTTCCCTGGCGTCCACCCTCTTCATGCCGTACAGCCGGGCGTGGAACCACAGGTTGCGCTCGACGGAGAGTTCCTTGTCCAGGGTGCGTTCCTGAAAGACCAGCCCGAGGCGGCGGCGGGCGGCCGCCGGCGCCTCGCGGATGTCGTGGCCGAAGACACGGACCGTTCCCGCGTCGGGTCGGGCAGCGGTCGACACAACACCCAGCAGGCTTGACTTCCCGGCACCGTTCGGGCCGAGCAGGGCGGTCACCCGGCCCGGCGGCGAACTGATCGACACCCCCCGCACGGCGGTCACCCCGCCGTGGCGCACGACGAGGTCGGCGACCTCGAAGGCGGGGGTCTCCGTCCGCTCGTCCGGCTCCGGCGGCCGCCCGGTCATGCCAGCCCCAGGGTGCGGTCCCACGGAAGGGGTTCGCGGGAGACGGGGAGCAGGGCCAGGGCGACGCCCGCCGCACCCTCCAGCATGCCCGCGGCGTCGACGGCACGGTGCGGTACGGGTGAGCGGGCGGCGGCCGGGAAGCGCATGAGGTGACGGAACGCGAACGGCGCGTCGTCGTCGAGGCATTCCAGCACCTTGTCCGTCAGGCGCAGCTGCCCGGCCCTCAGTTCGGGATCTCCGGTCGTCTCGGCCGCCCGGGCCACGACACGCAGCAGGCCTGCGTAGCCGTGGCAGACGGTGGGCCCCTCGATCGCCCACGCCGATTCGTCGCGCCTCAGCGCGGCCCGCAGTGCGTCGACGGCGGCGGCGCGCCAGTCCGGCCGGTCCAGCGCGGTAGCGGCCCTCAGGAGCGCGGCGGCGACGCCCGGGGTGCCGTAGCACCAGGCAGTGCGGGTGAACAGCCGTCGTGGGCGGCGCGGCGCCACCTCGTCGTCCCAGCCGGCCCGGGCGGGCCAGTACGGTCCGGCGTCGTCGTGCAGCGTCCAGCTCAGCAGCCAGTCGACCACGCGGTGGAGGGCGTCGCGCAGGCCGGGTGGGCCGTGTCCGGTCTCGTACGCGGTGCTGAGGACGGCGAGCGGTCCGGCGATGCCGTGCGCCATGCCGAGGTTGAAGTCGCCGCGCGGGTAGGCCTCGCGGTCCCGGGTGCCGACCTGGAGTCCGACGGGCACCCACCATCCGGGCACCCGGTGGCCGTCGACGCGGATCGGGGCGGTGAGATCGATGAGGTGCCGGAGGGAGGCGTCCAGCGCGGCCTCGACGACAGGGCCGCTCTCGGCCGGGTCGGCCGCCGCGTCCAGGAGCAGCCGGGTCGTTCCCGAAACCCCGTTGACCAGGTCGTACGCGCCCCAGTCGGTGCCGCGGCCACCGGCGCGGGCTCGGGCGCGGAAGACCCGCAGCCGCTCGGTCTGGTCCTCGGCCAGCCAGGTGGCGAGCCTTCGGCGCAGCGAGCGGTAGTGCCCCTCGGGTCCCGCGCAGGTCTGTGCGGCGGCGAGCAGCGCGGCCGGTCCGGAGAACAGGCCCCGGTTCGGTGCGGCGGCCGTGGCACGCGCGGCGGCCGCGAGATGGCGGTGGGCGGCCTCCCTGCGGGACTCGTCGGCACGGGCCAGTTCGCCGTACAGCAGAGCGGTGCCCGGAAGGCCGTTGGCGAGTGTCGACGGGCCCCACATGACGGCGTCGTAGACGGGGTCGCGGTTGCCGTCCCGGGAGGCCACCCGGGCGACGTGCTCCGGGTCGGCGAGCCGCTCGGCGACGAGACGGACAGCCCGGTCCGGGCCGGGGGACGTGTCCGGGGATGTGTCCGCCGACGGGGGCCCGTCGGCGGCACGGGGCTCGCGCGGCGCGCGGGTCCGGGCCGTGTCCGTCGCGCGGGCCGCCGACGGGGCCGACGTCCCGGGGGTGGCGGCGGGGGCGTCGTCGCGGTGGGCTGCGGCAGGTTTCACGGCTGGTGCCTCCGACGGTTGGCGTGGTCCTGCACGGCGCCGCGGGCGATGCCGAGCACGGTCAGTTCGCGGGCGCCCGAACCGCCGAAGAGCCGGTTGCACACCATGTGCAGCAGGCTGCCGACGACCCGGCCCTCCGCCGTCTCCCCGGCGCACCGCACGCATGCGGCGAGTCTGCGCACCGCCCGGTCGCGCGGGCTCAGGGCTTCGAGGACACGGGTACCGAGGGAATCGGCCGCGAGGGTGGGCCAGCCGTCGTAGGGATCGACGAGTTCGCGCCAGCGCGCGGAACGGGCGCGGAAGGCCCCGGGCAGATCGCGCCGCGCGCCGGTCATGGACAGCCAGGTCGCGGCGGCGTCGTCGCCGTAGCCGCCGGTGCCGCGCGGGCCCCCGGGCCCTGGCACCCCGAAGGCGTGGGCCAGGGCGGCGCAGGAGATGACCGCGAGGTCGTCGACGTCGTAGGCGTTCTCGGGGGCTTTGGCCACACGCAGCAGCTCGACGGCGGCCTCGCTGTCGTACCGGAAGACGTCCTCGGCCGCGTCCCGGGCCGCCGGGCCGCCGTACCGCTCGGTCTCCGGCTCGTACTGGGCGAGGGTGTGGCCGCGCAGCAGCCCGTCCCGCTGCCACTGCCGGAGCAGCGCACCGACCGCCGGGGCGGCGGCGGCCCACAACGTCCGCGGACATGCTCCGTGCAGCCGCAGCCGCAGGTGGTGGCCGCGGTCGTCGGTGTACCGGACGAAGAACCAACGGTCGGCACCGTGCCGCCCGGCCAGGTCGACCAGTTCCGGAACCCGGTCGCGCAGCAGGTCGTCCTGGGTGCGGACGGAACCGTGCAGCTTGAGGTAGAGCCACTCGTCGCCGAGGCCGTACACGGTACGAGGGGCGCGGGCGGCACGCGGGGCGTCCGGTGTGCGAGGGGTGCTCACGCCCCCGGCGGCCGGAGGGCGTGCGTCCGGCGTGCCGGACCGCGCGGAAGACACCTCCGGCGTTCCGGACCGCGAACGGGGCATCTCCGGTGTTCCGGACCGCGCGTGAGTCACGTCCCGTGTGGCGGAGTCCGCGTGGAGCACGGGCCCTGCGGACGGCGTGGGGCGACGGGGTCCGCCGTACGGCCTTCGGCGGGGCAGACCCGTCTCCCGTCGTGTCATCGGGACGACCGCCTCGAAGGTGTGCCCGGCGAGCGGACTGTCCAGCCAGCCCTCGTACGCGCCGGGGACCTCCTGGGCGATCAGGTCCTCATGGCGCAGCACCTGGTCGAGCAGCAGCTCCCGGTGCCAGGCGTCGTCGAGGTCGAGCAGCAGCCGCTGGTCGGCGGTGACCGCGAGGATCCGGCGCGGTACGTCCCAGTCGGCCCGCCAGTCGGCGACCGTGTGCTCCCAGTCGGCGTCCCGCCCCCTGTCGTCCCTCGCGCGCAGTTCCCGGGCCCGTGACCGGATCCGGTCCAACCGCCAGATCGCGGAGGCCAGCACGAACCGTCCGTGGCGCACCCGGGGGACGAAGGGCGCGTCGGCGAACGGGCCCCAGCTCCAGGGTTCCCAGAGCCGCTGCCCCTCCAGCCCGATCTCCCACAGCAACCGGACGGCGTTGGGGGCCTGGGCGGGTGCGCTGACCATGTTGCCGAGGACCGGCACGATCTCGCGACCGGTGGGCATGTGCACGGCCGTCAGCCGGTCGAGGGTGGCGCCGATACCGATGTCGGCAAGACGCAGTTCCTCGGTGTCGGGCGCGTCGGGGAGGCCCACACCGATACGGCGGCCGGTGGCGGGGGCGGTGTGCGCGAGGTTGGCGGCCCGGCCCGAACGGGGCCGGAAGGCGAGGTCGACGGCGACGGCGTCCTGGACGTGCACCGGGTTGTCGCGGTGCACGGACGCGAACTCGTCCCTCCAGTCGGGGTGTTGGTCGGCGAACCGGGCGAAGGTGGAACCTGCCCGGTGCGATCCGGGCGAGGGCGAGAGGAAGACGAGGAACTCGCCCTCGTCGAGCGCCTCCACCGAGGGGGCGACGACCTGCACCGTCACCTCGCAGGAGTTGGGCGTGTGGGCACGGTCGGCCGTGTCGTGGCACAGTTCGCCGAGGTCCGCGTCGTCGAGAACCACCTCGTGCCGTCCGGCGCGCTGCGCGGCGGCCACGAGCCGCGCCATGGCCCGATCCCTGCGGGCGGTGCGGGGAACCTCGGGCGATGTCGGCGGTGCCTCGCTGTTGGGCCAGCCGTAGCCGGCGGGTGCGCCGAGTCCGGTCGACGGGTCCAGGAGTTCCAGGACGGGTACCAGCCGGTCGGCGCCGTACACGTCGAGGAACCGGCGGTGGTGGTCGCGCAGCGCGAGAAGACCGAGCTTCGGCCGCGAGAGCCGCCACATCGCGCCGGTGGCTGCCTCGATCTCGTCGCGCACCGCGTAGGGCAGGCGCACCACGGCGTCGAGGCGGGTGTCGACGTGCAGGGGCGTGTCGTCGGGCTCCACCGACCGCGCGGTGCCCAGCAGCCGGCCCAACTGTTCGTGTCCGGCGCCGATGGGCCGGGCGTCGTACGCCCGCCGCTGTTCGTCCACGGCCCGCAGCCCGTCGCGCACCCGGAGGGTTTCCGCGGACGGTGCGGTGACCGCGACGAGCAGGCCGAGGACATGGTGCAACGGGTCGCCGCCGTCCAGCGGCGGGCGCAGTCCGGTGATGAGGATCTCCTGTCGCACCAGTTCGGCCAACAGGCCGCGTACCCGTTCGAGGGGTGCGCCGGGGAACGCCCCGACGGTGCGGCGGACCAGTTCCTCGTACGGCAGGGGTGTGGCGGCCTCGACGACGGCCCGTTCGACGACCGGGGTCCTGCGCACGGAGACGGTGGAGCGGCCCCCGCCGTCCTCTCCCGGGGGCACGCCCTGCGTGGAGGGGGCGGTGAGGACCAGTCGGTCGCCGCGCGGAACCAGGGCCTGGTGGGCCTGGACGGTGAGCGTGGCCAGGACAGCCGGATCGCATTCCAGCCGGTGACCGATCCGGGTGAGCCACTGCATGTCGACATGGGTGCGGGTGCGATGTACCGAGCCGTGCTCGGCCCTGGCTGCGGAGTCGAAACGTCCGCGGGCGACCCCCGCGAACAGGCCGAAGGGGGTCGGCCGGGTCCGCATCCTGATGTCGTAGCGGAGCACGGCGAGCGCGGCCCGCCGCAGTTGGCCCGCCCTGACACCGGCGGCACCGTGCTCGGTGACGCGTCGGACCAGGGCACCGAGGCTGGGTGACGCGAGTTCGAGGGCCTCGCGCAGCACACTGTCGGAGGAGACCGACATGAGCAGTTCGGCACAGGCGTCGAGGGACCGGGGACCGCCCGTGGCGGGCACGCGCAGACCACCGCCGTCCGGTGCCCGGGGGTCTGCCGAGGACGCCCGCGACGCCAGCGGCGCACGATACAGGAAGACTCGCTTCGCCTCGAACGCTGTCCCCTGCGTCTGCCCCACCGCAATCCCCCTCCTTGCTTCGCCCCGCCCCGCCCGCACGGTCCCGTCCTGCCCCGCCCGCTCGCTCGGGTCCCGTCCGCCGTGTGCCTCGCTCCCGTCCCGTTCTTACGCCCTTCGTCCCTTTTTCTCACCTTCCCCCATCTTTTCCACGTCTTTTCCCATCCGGCTCTCCCGTCCGGGCGGCCCCGTCGACAGCAGTCCGCGGGCCCGGGCCGTCGCCCGTCCGAACCCACGGACACCCGCTGTCAACAGCAGTGGCTGCAGCCGGAACCGCCGCCCTCACTGGTGCAGCCGGGCGTGCAGTAGGAGATGCTCGTGACGGCGGGACCGGCGACGGACTGCTCCACGCCAATCTCCAGGTCGAGGTCGAACAGATTCGTTTCGTTCTCCGACAGCGGGATGGCCTTGATTCCCATGCTGAACTCCTCGGGGCTCCTTCGGGCTCCTTCACGGAAACCGAACGGGTGGTCACGGATCGTGATCTGTGCACCCACGATCCATGGCCGTCCGCCACCGTTCAATAGGTTCCCGCCCGCTTGGCAGTCCTGGCAGTCCTGGCAGACAGTCCCGCAGGCCGGGTCCCCCCGGGGCCTCTCCCGTACGCCCCGCACGACGGGGCAGCCGTGAAGGGCCCGCCCAGGGCTTCGCTCCCGTTACCAGACGTCCCCCCGGCACGTGGCCCGCGCACCACTCGCCCGGCTGAAAATTCCTCGACGGCGCCGACGGACGGTGAACCGTTCCGTGCTTTCTTGATACGTACCAGGTGTGTGCTCGGACGAAGCTCTGCTATCCGCCGTCGCCCACGGCGACCAGACCGCTCTGCGAACCCTCTACGACAGGCATGCCGGCGCAATGCTCCGACTCATCCGCAGACTCACCTCGGATCAGGGTGTTTCCGAGGAAATCCTGCAGGAGACCTGGCTGGCCGTCTGGCGTTCGGCGGCCGGGTTCCGGGGCGAATCCTCCGTGCGCGGCTGGCTGATGGGCGTGGCCAGACGGCAGGCTCACAACCAACTCCGCAGATCACGGCCACAATGGGCGGATCTTTCGGAGGCCCGGGACGTTGCCGACACCGCTCTCGGCGTCGAGGAGCAGATCGTGAGGGAGTCCGAGCACACCGCGCTGCGGGCAGCCCTGCGCGCCCTCCCCGAGCACCTGCGCGAAGTGCTCGCGCTGGTGCTGTTCGAGGAGATGACCTACCCGGAGGTGGCCACCACGCTCGCCATCCCGGTGGGGACCGTCAAAAGCCGGATGTCCCACGCGCGAAGGCGGTTGGGCAACATGCTCGCCGCCACGCGGCTGGAAGGATCGGGACAGCTATGAGTGATCACCTCTCGGACGACGTCCTGGCATGCCTGGCACGCTCCGAAGCCGTCGACCAGCACCACGGCCGACACCTGGGCCAATGCGGCGACTGCCGCAGAAGATTGGCAGTTTGGCAGGACATCACATGCGCCGTGCGAGCCGAGGCGGAGGAGGAAACCGTGTCCGTGCCGTCCTTCGACGCCCTGCTGGGGACGGACCTGCCGACCGCCACCGCGCCCGTCGGCGAGTCCTCCCGCCCCTCCGGCCTCCCGGCCGCCCCGCACTCGGGGCGGAACGCCGCCGCACGGAAACGCTTCGCCCGCCGGGCCTACGTCGACGGGCGCGAGGACGCCGTCGGTGCCCACGCCCCGCCGGAGCCCGCGTCCCGACCGGAACCGGTGCCGGGCGTCGGCTCCCCGCCCGCACCGGCCGCGGGCACCGTCCGAGCCCCGGGCCTCGCCCGGCCCTGGCGGACGGCCTGGCAACTCGCCGCCCGACAGTTCGTGCTGATGCCCAGGATGTGGGCTCCGCTGAGCGCGATGGGGCTGGTCGTCGCGGCCCTCGTGGCATCGGCCCGAATGCAGGAGCGGCCGGGGATGCGGCTGTTCGGTGCGGTGGTCGTGCTGTCCGTACTGCTCGGAGCCCTGCTCGTGGCCTCGCCGCGCCGGGACCCCAGACGCGAGCTGCTGTTCACCCTCCCGGTGTCACCGGCGGCGGTGTTCCTGGCCCGACTGGCGACCGTTCTCTGCGTGGACCTGGCACTCGCGATGATCTGCTCCGCGCTGGTACGGGGCCCCGGCTGGTGGACGGTGGTGGCAAGTTGGCTCGGCGAGTCGCTGCTGGCGGCGTCACTCGCCCTCGCGTTGTCCGTCCGGTTCTCGCCGACCGTGGGCGCGGCGGCGGGAGGCACACTGTGGTTCCTGGGCGTGGTCGCCGGCCCGCACGGGCTGCTGACCACGCCGTTCGACGCGTTGCTGGACGCACTGCTCTCGACGACACCATGGACACTCGCGGCGGCCACCGTCCTGCTGATGTGGACGGCCGGGACCATGCGGTCGTTCGGCGAGCACACCCCCTCCTGAGCCGTGGCCGGAAGGGTCTGCCGGGCGACGAACCCCTCCGGTCGCCACGCCGACGATCCGGACGGCCAGGAGCCGAACACACCGCACGCACGGCCCACGCGCTGATTCCGACACCGGAGTGAACCGTCCCGGGCCGGACCGCTACGTACGGGGTGTATCGGGAGACAGGGGAACAACGGGAGGAACAGCACCATGACCACTCCACCCTGGTGGATCCACGAAGCACGCCGCTGCGGAAGGCAGGCGTTCGTACTGCCGATCCTGGCGGCGCTCCTCGCCTTCACCGCGGTGGCGACGGGCTCCGGCACGGGAGTGGTGTTCGACCGCGCGCTGCTGAGCTGCGCACTTCCCACCGCCACCGCCCTGGCGTGTGCTGCCGTGATGGCACGGGAGCCGATGCTGGAGCTTCAGCTGTCCCTGCCCACGCCCTACCCACGCACCGTCGCACGCCGCCTGGCGTGGCCGGCGTCCGTGACGGCGATCGCGGTCCTGACCCTGGTGGCCCTGGTGGCGGCCACCGGCCACCGGCCCGGCCCCGTCGCCACCTTGCTGGAGCTGTCCGGTCTGACCATGCTCCTGAGCGGCGCCGCGCTCTGGGCGACGGTACGGACGGGATCGGCCGCGCCCGCGACGGGGCTGATCGTCGCAGCGGTCCTGGCGAAGCTGCTGCTGATCGACCGGGTGGTTCCCGAAGGAGCCGCGCAGGCGGTTCCCGCCCTGCTGGCCGGGGGTTGGCTGCTCCTGCTCGCACTCCGCGCGCTGCGCCCGAGCGGGCGCCCCGGCGCCCGGCTCGGTCACGGCGACGCGCACCTCGGCCCCCGGGAGGCATCGTGACCGCTCTGCTGTGGACCCTGCGCTACGAGGCCCTGATGACGGCCCGTCGAAAAGTCGTATGGGGCGCCGTACTGCCGCTTGCTCTGTTGAGCCTGCTGCTGGTGATCACCTCACCCGTTATCGTCGGGCACGGCGACCTCGCCGCCAGAACCGGGGCTGCCGCGGTGGTCGTCAACACCTTCTGCACGCTCGGCGTGGGCATCGCGCTCGCCGACCGTCTGCGCCTCGGCCTTGAGGCCCGCGGCATGGCCGAGTTGCTGGCCGCCACCCCCACCGGGGTGCTGCCGCGTACCGCCGGAGTGCTCGGCGGCCCGCTGCTGACCGCCCTGGCGCCGGTCGCCGGTCTCTTCCTGCTGTACGCGGCGGTCTTCTCGGTGGCCGGAGGCTCCTTCGCCCCGATCGTGTCCGCGGTGGTCGCGCTGTGCACGGCGGTCATACCGGCGGCTCTGCTGGTCACCGCGTTCGCGGGCCTCCTCGGAGTGCTCCTGCCGGTGGCGGCGGCGCGCGCGGTCACGGTCGCGGTGTGGCTGTGGGCCTGCCATTTCCCCCCGGCCTTCTCCCCGTTGCCCACGCCGACCGGTACGGTCCTCTCCCCGCTCGGCGGCTATCCCCTGGTCGCCTGGGCCCACGCCCCCGAGGTGTGGGCCGCCCGCCAGAGCACCGGAGTGCTTCGCCCCGAGGCCGACGGCACGGCGGCGCTGCTGAACGTCGCCCTCGTCCTCGCCATGGCCGCCACCTGCTACGTGCTCGGCCACCTCACCGTCCGCATCCGACGACACGGAGCATGATGAACATCACCACGGAGCGACTGACGAAGATCCACCCGGGTGGGCTCTGCGCGCTGGACGCCGTCGACCTCCACATCGAGAGCGGCACCGTCGGGCTGCTGGGTGCCAACGGCGCGGGCAAGACGACCTTGTTGCGCATCCTGACGGGAGTGCTGCGTCCCACCTCCGGCCGGGTGCTCGTGGCCGGACACGATCTGGCGACCGGTTCCGGGCTTGCCGCCGTGAAGCGGACCCTGGGCTATCTGCCGCAGGAGTTGTCGCTCTACCCGGACCTGACCGCACGCGAGTTCCTCGACTACATCGGCGTGCTCAAGGGGATCCACGACAGGCGTGAACGGCGTCGTCAGGTCGATGACCGAATCGCCGAGGTGGGACTTGACGACCGGGCCGACGAGCGGCTGGCCGGGTTCTCCGGCGGCATGAAACGGCGGGTGGGCATCGCGCAGGCCCTGATGGGGTCCCCGTCGGTACTGATCGTGGACGAACCCACCACAGGGCTGGATCCGCATGAGCGGATGCGCTTCCGCGCACTGCTCGCGGGCCTCGGTCACGGCCGCACGGTACTGCTGTCCACCCACATCCTGGACGATGTCGCCCAGACCTGCCCCGAGGTGGCCGTGCTCGCCTCCGGCCGTCTGGTCTTTCACGACACCACCGCCGCCCTGGTCAGTCAGGCCGCCGGCTGCACCTACGTGTGCCGGTCCGGCAGACCCGCCGACGGCCCGCCGCCCGGCGCCGAAGTGGTGAGCGCGGTGACCGCCGCCACAGGAACGGAGTACCGCATCGTCACGGGCGACCCACCCCCGGGAGCACGCCCGGTCGAGCCGTCGCTCGAAGACGGATATGCCGCCCTTCTCGGGGCCGACGGCCGGGCCCGTCCCAGCAGCCGCACCCACCCCACCAGCATTCCGACAGTGAGGTAGCAGATACATGATCGTGAATCACCGTCGCGCCGCCGTCGCGGCTCTCGCCGGACTCGCGCTTCTGATGCTCACCGCCTGCGGGAGCGGCGGCCGCAGCGAACCAGCCACAACGGACCCCGTTCCTCTCCCGAGCCCGACCGCCACCAGGCAGCAGATCAGTGAGAAGAACCTCGGATACACCTGGCCGCTGACGGTTGATCACGTCACCGCCGAGTGCCGCGCGGGCGATCAGGCCGTCATCACCGTTCCCGATGGCACGACCTATGCGCTCAACGATCGGGCGCGGGAGGCCGGTTACAACGACGTGGCAGCGGTGCGTTCCACCGGGGACGGCGGGGACAAGATGAGTATCGGCACACTGCTCAGCAGGACTCTGAAGCTGTGCAAGGCCGGGCAATGACCGGGGGCGGTCAGCCGATGGCCGGCCGGGCGTGGCCGCCGCCGGTGCGTCACGCACGTGATCCGACGCCCTACGCCGTCCAGTGACCGCGGGACGACCACCACCGGGATCAACGCTACGGGGAACAGCGCCTTGCACCAACGCGAGCAGCAGCACGCATCGACCGCCGCCGAGCTCCATGTCCTGGTCCACTCAGGACTCCAGCCGTACTTCGATCCACCGCACGCACTGCTCGGCATGCTTCGTTCCGGCCTGGATCGGGTCGAATTCGTCGACGCCGGAGCGCTGACCGCGCCCTGCGGCGCGCTCGACCTGCCGGTGCTGATACCGGTCACCAGCGAGTTCCAGGCCGAGGAACTGCGCACCGTAAGGGTGCGGCATCCGTTGTCCCTGCTCATCGCGGTCACTCATGACATCTCGGGCTACCGGACGTACTACGCGATCCGTTCGGGCGCGAATTTCGTGCTCAATCTCGCGATCCCCGGCGAGTGTCATCGCGATCTGCTGTACGCGCAGCTCAGGGCGCATCGTGCAGCCGGCGCCGCCGGCCTCGTCGCCGCAACCGGTGCCACTGGTACCGACGGTACCGACGGCGCCTCGGACTCCGGTGCACAGGGCGTCCTGCCGGAGCAGGGAGGTTCCCGTCATCGCTGTCGGTACTACGGAGAAGAGCTTTCGACCGGTGCGAAGGCCGGTCGCGAGAGCGACATATCGGGGGAGCGTCCGCAGCCCACGACGCCCTCATACGACACGGAACTCTTGCGTCTGCTCTGTACGCCCATCACGGTGGCCGAGATCGCGCGCCGTCATTACTACTGTTCCGAGCGGTCCATGTACCGCCGCATCCGTAGGCTCTACGACGATCTCGGGGTCGCGGGCCGTGCGGAACTGATGTCGTTGGGTACGGCGCTCGGTCCGCGTCGCCCCATGACGGCGCGGGCCTCCTGACTCCGGGGGGCGCGGAAGGCACGGCGCGGGCACGAAGGGTGCGGAGGGTGCGTCGCGGGATCGTGCTCCGGGCGGATTCTGCGGCACGTCCTCGGCCCTCGGCCGGCCCATCACGTTCTTGATCGGGCCGGGCGGGACAGCTTTCAGGTGCTGTGGCCGGGACCGATGGTGGGTGTGCGCATGGTGATGCGGGTCAGCGGATGCCCGCGTCGGCCGCTTCCAGCAGTTGGAAGAACCCGGCTTCCACGTCTCCGTCGATGGCCAGTCCGGCCAGGGGGCCTTCGTACTGTGTACGGCCGGACGCCAGTACCTGCACCTTGTCACAGACTTGGGCGACCTCTGCCAGTTGATGGCTGGCGATCAGTACGGCTACTTCTTGGTCTGCCAGGGAGCGGATGATTCCACGCATTTCGCGAATGCCGATGGGGTCGAGCCCGTTGGTGGGTTCGTCGAGGACGATCAGCCGCGGCCTGGCGAGCAGTGCCACGGCGATGCCCAGCCGCCAACGCATACCGAGGGAGTACGCGCCTACTTTCCTTCCTCGGACCTCGGTCATCTTGACCAGCTCCAGTGCCGGATCGATCCATTCCGGTGGTACACCGCGCAGTTTGGCGTGCAGTCTCAGCGTCTCGTCCGCGGTCAGGGTCGGCCACAGTCCGGGGACTTCGATCAGCGCTCCGACATCGGCCAATGATTCCCGGCCGACCGGCTTGCCGAAGAGTTCGATTGTTCCTGACGTCGGTCGTTGCAGGCCGAGCAGCGCTTTCATGAGGGTCGTTTTGCCGGCACCGTTCGGTCCCAGCAGGCCGTAGACCTCTCCGGCCGCGACTGTGAGATCCACGCCGTCCAGCGCACGGTGGGAACCGTAGTGTTTGTGCAGGCTTCGGATCGTGAGTGCGGGTGTGATCAGGGCTTCCGGCGCGGCCGGTGTCGCGGTCATGTTCAGATCTCCTTGCGGCGCATGTGCATGCTGCCGATGACCAGCAGGACCGCGGTCAGTACGGCGGCCAGGCCCACGGCGAGCGGAATGGCTGACATCGCGGTCACCGGACTGTCCTTCGGGAGCGGCACCCCGTTGGGGCCGATACCGGCGAGCGGCAGCACCACTCTCATGGGCCAGGCGAACGGGACGGCGTACCAGAAGACCTTGTCCGAGACGAGGGCCCCGCACAGCAGGCCCGCGACTCCCACGCCGATGCTGGGGCCCATGCCCCACACCACCGCGACCAGCACCGCCAGGGCCGTCATCGACAGACCGACCAGCCAGGGCAGGTACACCGCCGCGGCCACCGTCCCCAAGGACCCGGGAAGGCGTCCGCTGATCAGGGCTCCGAGGGAGAGCATCGCCAGCAGCACGGTGGAGGAGACAAAGCCCAGCACCCCCAGGGCGGCCACCTTGCCGATGAAGTAGCGCCCGCGCGGCACACCGTACGAGAGCAGCAGCCGCCAGGCGTCCTGGTCGGCGCGGACCGTGAGTGCCGCAGCCAGCCCGGCGGTCATCGGTACCAGCACACCCCAGAATTCCAGGGTCACGTTGCGGAACACCTCGAAGGTCTGTCCCGCCTTCGCCTCGGACGAGCCGAGGGCGCCGAGGAAGAGGGGAACCGTGATGATGACGGGGGCGAGGAGGTGGTACCAGGGAACGAAACCTCGCTTGTTGCGGGCGAGTTCCGTACCCACCACCGTCACCAGCGAAGGGTTGTCACGAAGCCCCGGAAGGGGTGGGGCCGCCATGTCGTACGCCATGTGTGCTCCTTGCCTGACCGCTGTCGGTTACAGAAGGTACGTAGCGGCGGCACCCGGCGGGGTTCACGATCGGGGACGCCCCGCCCCGCCCGGCAGCCCCCGGGCAGTTGACGGGCGGCTGGCGACGGCTGGCGGAGGACTGCCGAGTGCCTGCCAATCACACCGCCGGGAGGAGCACCCCGCGGCACCCGAATGGGAGTGTCGGGAGCACCGCCGGACATCGGCCCCTTGGCGAGGGACCCCTGGCCGGAGGCGGCCAACCACCGTCAGGGAGGAACGTTCATGAAGACACTCCGCCGCACGTTCGCCGTCGGGATCGCGGCCCTCGCGCTCGGGGGCCTCGCCCCCACCGCCTCCGCCGTCCCGGGCACGGCCCGTGCGACCGTCACGCGCGAGATCGCCGTCATGAAGACCTGGCACGCCACGGTGCAGTGCCAGATCGTCCGCATCAGTGACAACCACGTCGTCGGGTACGACCGGGCCGACGGCACGGGCAACACCGAGCAGGCGGCCATCAACGACGCCGCACGTAACATTCCGGTCCCGGCCGGCCACTACAAGCGCCATTGCGACGCCAAGCGCACCTGGTAACCTCGGCAAAAGGGGGCGAACCACTTCGCCCCCTTTGTCGACTCGTTCCTCCTTCTCCTTCCACCTTCTCCTCCTTTCCCGTTTTTTGTCCGTGCTTCCTTTCCTTTCCTTTCCCTTCCTTTCTTCCGCCGATCAGGGACGTGAGCAATGCCTGAGAATCCGAGTGTCTGGGAAGTTCGGCTGGGCATGTACGCCACTCCGCAACAGGCCGAGGAAATCAAGGAACGCATCGCCAGACTCCTCTGCTCGGACCCCGACCACGCCCCGCCGTGCCCGATTCCGTGGTCGGTATCGCTTCTTCACGGTGCGGGACCCGGCGACGACGATCCGTACCCCGAGCTGGTCGAACAGGCCGAGGCGGAGAAGCACCTCCGCCCGTAGCCCCGCGTTCCGCGCCCCTGCGCCTCCGTTCTCCCCGACCCGCCCCTGCCCTCTGTCCTCTGTCCTCTGTCCTCTGTCCTCTGTCCTCTGAGCGAGTGAGTCGGGAGCCCGGGCCGAAGGCTGCCCGCGGCGCGGCGCGCCGGACACGGTCCCGACGATCCGCGCACCGGGCCGACAGCAGCGGTCCCGGCGGCTCGACAGTCGATGGCGCATGGCAACCTTCCCCGGCACGCCGCGACTTGGCCGCACAACGCGTCGCGACGAACCGGCCGGCTCCCGTCGGCGCCGACCGACACGGCTGCCCTGCCATGCGGACCTGCCAGGGGTTGTCAGGGGACTGTCTGACGGGACCCCAGCCGGGTCCCGTCAGGCAGTCCGGGGCGTTGTTCGAACAGCCGCGCCGGAACGTACCCGCTGGAAGGAATCTGCCGGGACGAGCCTGCCGGGGCCGCACGGCTTCGGGCGGCTGATTCGCTTCCCGGAGTCCGTCCGAAACCGTCGGAAGCCCGGCCGCAACAGCGCAAACTGGCCGTTTTTCTCAGGGGTCGTCGAGGGCGGAACGGCCGAAACGAAGTGTGGGACAAGAGACCACCAACCACTCAAAGACGTTCACTCACTCCCGGCAGTCACACATTTTCAGTCACACATGACTTCCCTCTCCCCTCCACAGGGGGTTGACTGGGGATCACGCATGGTGATGCCGCCGTCCTGAGCCATGGGCTCTTGCCAGTGTGCGCCAACGCGCCCGGCCACGATGCCCTGAATCCCCGGCGGAGGAGAGTGAGCAGGGATGACCGCACCATTCCGCAGGGCACTTCTGTGTCCGCGGACGGGCATCGACGGCAACCCGCCCCTCCATGCGTACCCGCGCCGAAGCGTGAATTCGATCGGCTTCCGATCTATCGTTCATCCGCATTGTCTCGATGAGGGGCACCAATGAGCCAGATTGCGCTGCCAAAGTTTCATATGCCGTTTCTGAGTGCCGGTTGTAATCCCGGCATCGAGGAGACCAGGAAGGCCGCCTGGGAATGGGCCGAATCCCATGGCCTCGCGCTCTCCCCGACGGCCCGGAAGAAGATGATCCGGACCAGGCCCGAACTCTGGATATCTCTCATTTTCCCCACGGCTTCGCAGCAGCATCTCGACCTCTTCTGCCAGTGGCTCTTCTGGGCATTTCTCGTGGACGACGAGTTCGACGACGGCCCGGCCGGCCGCGATCCGCTCATGTGCGAGGCGGCGATCGAACGACTGGTCGACGTTCTCGACGGCGGACCACCGCGCGTCCCCATGGAACACGCGCTCGCAGGGCTGCGGAACCGGACGTACCAGGACCGCTCGGCCCGCTGGATCCGGCAGTTCCGCCGGGACACGGTCGCCTGGTTGTGGACCTACTACGCGGAGGCCGTGCAGCGGGCCGCCGGACAAGTACCGAGCAGAGCCGATTTCGTGAAGCACAGACGGGATTCGGTGGCCATGCAGCCTTTCCTGGACCTGCATGAGATCACCGCCGGAATCGACCTGCCGGAATACGCACGCAGCCTTCCCGCGTACATCGCACTTCGCAATGCCGTCACCGACCACTCAGGACTCTGCAACGACATCTGCTCCTTCGAGAAAGAAGCTCTGCTCGGTTACGAGCACAATGCGGTACGGCTCATTCAGCGCGATCGCGGATTCACCCTCCAGGAAGCCGTCGACGAGGCCGGGTTACAACTCGGAAGGACCGCGGAACGAGTACGGAGCGCCGAGCGGGAACTGGTCGAACAGATGGCGGCGGCCGGAATCGAGGGGCCCACCCGGGCCGCCCTGGAACAGTGCGTGCGCGACTACCGCGGCCTGGTCCGGGGCGACTTCGACTACCACGCCCGTGCGGAGCGTTACACCCGTCCGGATCTGGTGGAGGTCGACGAACGGGACACGCTGTCCCAGTTCTTCGCCGCCTGACCGGCCTCCCGGTCACGGCAGGAAGCCGGACAGCAGGAAGCCCGACGGCGCGAGGCCGGACGGCAGGAAGAGACGAGAACGGGGAACGGAGGGGCGTGGGAACGGAGATCCTGCGGGTGGCTCCGGGCCTCTCCGGTCCGCCCGGCTCCCGGCTCTCCCTCCGCTCGCCGCTCCTCCGCTTCCGCCACGGCTCCCGCGCCGTCCGCGCCGCCCGCCCTGCCCGCGTCGTAGCGGAGCCACCAGGGCTTTTCGGCGACGCGGCAAGGTCCCGTGCGGGGCGGCGCCCGCCCGCGCGGAATGGTCGGACACGGCCTACCGGTCCTGTCGGGCGCCGTCCGGGCCACCGGGGCCGGGGGTGCCCGAGCCGTCCTCCGACGGGCCCCGTCGGTCGTCCGTACCACTCAGTGGCAGCGCCCTCAGGGCCAGCGCCCAGCCCAGCCGTGCGTCGCCCGAGTCGGGCGACCGACCGGTGAGTTCGGCGATCCGGCCGATGCGGTTGAGGACCGTGTTGCGGTGGCAGTAGAGCCGCTCGGCGGCGCGCGCGGCCGAGCATCCGCTGTCGAGCCAGACCCGGAGCGTGCCGAGCAGCGTGTCCCGTTCGGCCGCGGTGTCGAGGACGGCGCCCAGGTGTACGGCGACGATGCGCTCGGAGATCTCGGGCCGTCCCACGAGAAGGGCCTCCGGCAGTCGGTCGTCGAACGATGCCACCTCTCCGCTGCCGACGGGCAGTGTGCGCAGGGCCTGTTCGGCGAGGCGCAGGGCGGAGCCCGCCCCGGAGAGCCGGTCGAACTCGGGTGACACCCCGGCGGTGGCACCGGTGCGGTGGCGCAGGAGGTCGAGCAGTACGCCGGTCTCCCCCGCGGCGAGCCGCACGATGCCCGCGTACCGGCCCGACCGGGGCCGCCAGAAGGACCAGATGCCGTGGTCGTCGAGCACGGGTGCCGGGTTCGGAGGCGCGGCCGGGTCCTGAGCGGCGGCGACGACGACGTATCGGTCGTGGACGGGCACACCGAGCGCGGCGGAGGCCGACGCCGCGACGGCCGGGTCGGTGCCGCGGCCGTCGAGCAGTGCCTCGAAGAGCGCGACGCGGCGGGTGTCCTGGCGGCCCTGCATCTCCAACCGGGTCAGCCGGTAGGACTCCGCCATCACCAGGGAATAGCGGTCGATGGTTTCCCACACGGCGCCCGCCATGTCGAGTTCGGTGTCCCGGTCGCCCGCTGCGGCACCCATGGCGTCCCCGGTCCCCCGCGCCCGTCCGTCGTCCGAAGCGACCGCCGGACTCCCGGCCCGGACATCGGCCCCGGCCCGCTCACCGCCCCCGGCCGGAACCTCGCGCCCGTCCCGGTGTGCACCATCCGTCCGGGCCACCCCGGCCGCCCCGGTCCTCCCGGCCGCCCCGGCCGCCCCCGTTGCCCTGGCAGCCCTGGTCGCCCGCAGGTGCTCCGTCATCACCTGCCACATCACCCGGCCGCCGCGCCGGTACGCCTGGAGCACGGTGTCCAACGGCACGTTCTGCTCCGCACGCCGCCGTCCCGTCTCGCGGGCCGCGTGTTCGAAGTCGCCCTCGCTGGGCGGCAGTCCGCCGAAATCCTCCAGCGCGCGCAACAGGTTGTCCCGGCAGATCTCCCGCAGGTCGTCACGGCTGACGGGCATGCCGGAGGCATAGGTGTCACTGTGCGCGTGGATGTCGGCGACCACCCGCCGGGTGAGCTCGTCGATCTCCGGGACGATCGCGACGGCCAGTGCCCGTCTCAGTTCGCCGTCGTCGCCGTCACGGCCGTCCTCGCCGTCATCGCGGCGACGGCCGGGGGGTCGGCTCCCGGCACGGTGGTATTCCGCCATCCCCGAAGGTTAGAACCTTCCCCCGGGTGAATCCAGAGACGGCGGTGTGTAGGCAGTTGCTCAGGCGGACGCTTTGCCGCGTCCGGCCCCAGGGGCCAATGCCCAGGTGAACGACACACATGGTGGGCATCTGCACATTGTGCCGAGAAGGGGCGTCGGCTGATTCTGAGCAGCACCAGCCTTGTGAACGCCATGTTTCCCGGAGCGTGTCATGTTTCTCAGCGTCGCCTCTGTCCTCGGCGAATCGGCCCGCACACACCCCGACCGTGTCGCCGTCGTCGATCCCGGCACACGGCTGACCTACCGCGAGTTGTGGGCCCGTGCGCTGCGGTGTGCGGGCGCGCTGCGGGCGTCCGGGGTGCGGCCGGGCGACAGGGTGGCGGTGTTGCTGCCGAACATGACGGACTTCCTGTACGCGTACTACGGGGCGCTCGCCGCGGGGGCGACGGTCGTCCCGGTGCACGGGCTGCTGGTGGCCGAGGAGGTGGCGTACGTGCTGCGGCACAGCGGCGCCTCCGCGCTGATCAGCGATGGTCCGCTGTGGCCGGTCGCCGAGGAGGGGGCGCGGGCCGCCGGGGTGCGGGCCGTGCGCGGTGTGCCGACGGACGGCGAGGCGCTGTCGGCTCCGGAGCCCGCGGCCCCGGACGCCACGGCGGTGATCCTCTACACCAGCGGGACGACGGGGCGGCCGAAGGGAGCCCTGCTCACCCATCTCAACATCGTGATGAACGCGTCCGTGGTCACCCACGACCTGCTGGGCCTGCGCCCCGACGACGTGGTGCTGGGCTGTCTGCCACTGTTCCACAGCTATGGGCAGACCTGTGCCATGAACGCGACGCTGCGGGCGGGCGCGACGCTGGTCCTGATGCCCCGCTTCACCGGTGCGGGCGCCTTGGACCTGCTGGCCGCCGAGGGGGTGAGCGTGTTCATGGGCGTACCGACGATGTACCACGCGCTGGTCGAGGCGGCGGCGCGGGCCCCCGAGGCGCTGGTGGAAGCGACCTGCCGTTACCGCCTGCGCGCGGCGGTCTCGGGCGGTGCCGCGCTCCCCGTCGCGGTGCTCGAACGCTTCGAGGCGGCCTTCTCGACCCGGGTCCTTGAGGGGTACGGACTGACCGAGACCTCGCCGGTCGCCACGTTCAACCAGCCCGGTTCCGGTCGTCGCCCCGGCACGGTCGGGCATCCGGTGTGGGGAGTGGAGATCGGGGTGGCGGACGCCGCGGTGGAGGATTCCGTGGTGCTGCTGCCGGACGGCGAGGTGGGCGAGGTCGTGGTGCGCGGCCACAACGTCTTCGCGGGATACCTGGACGACCCCGGGGCGACGGCGGCCGCCGTGGTCGACGGCTGGTTCCGCACCGGGGATCTCGGCGTGCGGGACGAGGACGGCTTCCTGCGCATCGTCGACCGGAAGAAGGACCTGGTCATCCGGGGCGGTTTCAACATCTACCCGCGCGAGGTCGAGGAGGTGCTCGTGCGCCACCCGTCGGTCTCCGAGGTGGCGGTGATCGGTGTGCCGGACGAGGCACGTGGTGAGGAGATCTGTGCGGTCGTGGTGCGGCGCGCGGACGCCGACGCGGTGACGGAGGAGGATTTGATCGCCTGGTCCCGGGACCGGCTCGGACGGCACAAGTATCCGCGGATCGTGCGGTTCGCCCCGTCCCTTCCGCTCGGCCCGACCGGCAAGGTCCTCAAACGGGCGCTGACGGACCCCGCTTCCTGATCCGCCCGGATTCCCTCCGACACCCACCGCCCTCTCCGACATCCGGGGACCGTTCCGACGCCCTGACCCACGAAGACCGGAGCAACCCGCCATGACCGCTCCCGCGCCTCCCGCCGCCCCGCCCGCGGACAGCGGACCGCACGATCAACGGCCGTCCTTCAGTGAGAAGTCGAGTTTCCTCGCAGGCAACTTCGGCAACGTCCTGCTGTCCACCACCATCAGCTCGTTCCTGCTGCTCTACCTGACCGACGTGCTGGGCCTCGCGGCAGCGGCCGTCGGCACCCTGCTCCTGGTCGTGCGGGTCGTCGACAGCCTCATCGACCCGTTCGTCGGGTATGCCGTCGACCATCTCCCCGAGACCCGTCGCGGCCGGTTCCGCACGTATCTGCTCGTCGGCGGTGTGCTCGGCGGTATCAGCTTCGCGGCGCTCTTCCTCGCCCCGGCGTTGCTGCCCGCGCCGTTGGCCGTCGCCTGGATCGTCTACCTGCTGTGGGGGTTCGCCTACCCGACGATGGACATCCCGCTCAACTCCCTGTTGCCCGTGATGACGTCGGACCGGTCGGAGCGCGGGAAGCTGGCCGCGGTGAAGGGCTTCACCTATCTCACCGGCGGTGTGATCGTGGTCGCGGGGACGCTGCCGGTGGTCGGTTCGTTCGGCTCGGAGCGCACGGGCTGGCTGATCTGGGCGACGTCGCTGGCCGTCGTGTCCGTCGTCCTGACGGCGATCGCGGCGCTGGGCGTGCGGGAGCGGGTGCGGCCCACGCGTACCGACCGCTACGGGGTGCGCGACCTGCTGCGGATCTTCATCGGCGGCAGGCCGGTGCCCGTGCTGCTGACGGCGAAGGTGTCGACCGCGGCGGCCAGTGCGGCGATGCTCGCCACGATGCCCTTCTACTTCCTCTACAACGTGGGCGAGGAGGGCCTGATGAGCGTGGCGGCCCTCGTGATGATGGTCCCGATGGCCGCGGGCAGTGTGATCGCCCCCGTGCTGGCACGCCGCTTCGGCGGGAAGCCCGCCTATCTCGGAGGGCTGGTGGTCGCCGCGCTCGGCAACGGCGCGATGCTGTTCGCCCCGTACGACATGGTCCCCGTGATCATGGCCTGTCTGGCCTTCGCCGGCCTCGGCATGGGAACGGCGACGACCCTCAACTACACGTTGCTGGCCGAGCTGACCGACTACGTCGAATGGCGGCACGGGCATCGTGCCGAGGGCGCGCTGGCCTCGCTCGCCTCGTTCGCCGCCAAGGCGGGCGGCGGGCTGGGTGGTGCGGCCACCGCGTACTGCCTGGGCCTGTTCGGTTACGTCGCCCGTGCCGACCAGTCGGAACGGGCGCTCGACGGCATCCGTTTCGCCCAGGGCGGCATTCCGCTGGCGCTGATCGTGCTCGGTGGTCTGGTGTTCCTGGCGTATCCGATCGATCGCCGGGTTTCGGCGCGGATCGCGGACGAACTCGCCGTG
This sequence comes from Streptomyces sp. NPDC014734, assembly GCF_043083325.1. NCBI lineage: Bacteria > Bacillati > Actinomycetota > Actinomycetes > Kitasatosporales > Streptomycetaceae > Streptomyces > Streptomyces sp. NPDC014734. The sequence continues at coordinate 321,969 of NZ_JBIBYN010000001.1, forward strand.
CGGCGCGCGGTGGCCCCGGTCACGCGGCCGGGCGAAGGGAGTGGGCGTCGATGAGCCGAAGCACGACGGCGACGGCGCGGGGCCGAACGAGTTCCACCGGGTCGGCACGGCCCCGGACCGGGTACGTATCACCTCACCGGTGTCGGTGAGGTGCCGCACCCCGACGTCCTCCTCACCCATCACCCGTCCGGCCCGTCTGCCGTCGCGCTCGCCGGACCCACCCGCACCGCGGAAGGACCGAAGCCCATGTCTGCCGTTCTCCCTCCGATATCCCCCGTTTCCGAGGATTCCTTGCTGGTCGGCACCGTCCACGGGACGGTGCGCGGCGCACGGGAACGGGGGGTCGCGGTCTTCCGCGGCATCCCGTACGCGGCCGCGCCGGTCGGTGCCCGCCGCTTCCGGGCACCCGAGCCGCCGGAGCCCTGGGAGGGGGTGCGCGACACTGTGGCGTTCGGGCCGACCGCGCCGAAGCGCCCCTACTCCCCGCCGCTGGACCGGTTGCTGCCCGACCCCGACGTGGCCGGGGACGACTGGCTCAACCTGAACGTGTGGACCCCTTCACCGGCGGCGACCGGGCTGCCCGTCCTCGTCTGGATACACGGCGGTTCGCTGCTGCACGGTTCGTCGTCCGTGCCGCTGTACGACGGGACGGCGTTCGCCCGCGACGGGGTGGTCCTCGTCTCGGTCAACTACCGTCTGGGCATCGAGGGGTTCGGGGTGTTCCCGGACGCGCCGGCCAACCGGGGGCTGCTCGATCAGGTGGCGGCGCTGACCTGGGTGCGGGACAACATCGCGGCGTTCGGCGGCGACCCGGACCTGGTCACGGTGTGCGGCGAGTCGGCGGGGGCGATCAGCATCGCCGCGCTGCTGGCCGCGCCACGCGCCGAGGGCTTGTTCCGGCGGGCCGTGCTGCAGAGCGGGGCACCGAACGCGCTGTCCCCGGCCGCCGCCCGCCGCACCACGGAGTTGATCGCGAAGCGGCTGGGTGTGGCGGCGACGGCCGCCGCGCTGGCCTCGGTGGATCCAAAGGCGCTGCTGGCCGCGCAGACCGAGGTGACGTCCGGCGGGTCCCCGCTGACCGGAGGGAACGCGTTCCAGATCGTGGTGGATGGCGATCTGCTGCCCCGTGACCCGTTGGAGGCCCTGCTGGACGGTGCCGCGTCCGGGGTCGATCTGCTGATGGGGTCGAACAGCGAGGAGTACCGGCTCTGGTTCGTGCCGAGCGGGCTCACGGAACGGCTGTCGAGGACGAAGCTGCGGTTGGCCCTGCTGAAGTTCGGGGTGCCGGGGGCCACGGAGCGCACGTACCGCGCCAACCGGCCGGACGCCACCCCGGGTGAGCTGCTCGGGGCGCTCGCCACCGATCTGCTGCTGCGCGTCCCCCTGAACCGGGTTGCGGACGCCCGTGCCGGTGCCCCGGGAGGCACCCGTCTCTACGAGTTCGGCTGGCCGTCCCCCGTGCTGGGGCTCGGCGCCTGTCACGCGCTGGAGATCGCTTTCGTCTTCGACACCCTGGACCACCCGGACGCGGTGGCCCTGACCGGACCTGACGCCCCGCAGGGGCTCGCCGACGCGATGCACACGGCGTGGGTGCGGTTCGCCGCCACCGGTGACCCGGGCTGGCCCGCCTGGGACGCGTCGCGTCCGGTGATGGGGTTCGGTCCGGGCGCCCCGGCCCTGGTGCGCGCCCCGCGCGACGAGGAACTGCGCGGCTGGGCGCCGTACCGGGGGAAGCGCTGACGACGGAGACGGACGCGCGGGCAGGGAGTGTCCCGGAACCCCGGTGAACCCTCCCGGTCACAGCACCGGGCACCGGCCCCCTGTCACGGGGACCGGTGCCGGTCGGTTGTCAGCCCTTGTTCCGCGACGCCCAGAACTCGTCGAACGTCAGCAGGCCGTCGCCGTTGGTGTCGTGCGCGTTGATGACGGCCTGGGCCACCGGCTCGGTGACGTGGGGGTCGCCGAGCTGGGCCATCACGCTCTTGTACTCGGCGGCCGTGATCAGTCCGTCGCCGTTCAGATCGAACCGCTCGAACGCCTTGCGTGCCGACTCGATGTCCGCCACAGTTCCGCCCCTTCGTCATGCCTGACCAGTGCCTGACCAGTGCCTGGTTGAGGTGGTCAGATTATCGGGCGGGACGGGTGGTGCTCGCGTCGGCCGGACGGCTCCGGCGCGCACCGCCCCGGGGCGGGGACACCGGCGGGGTCAGTGGCGCCAGGGCCGGTAGTGCGGGTTGTCGACGCACTTGCTCATGACCTCGGTCTTGGTCGCCGGGTCGATCGGACAGGCCCCGACGATGAACGTCCGGTCGACTCCGCCCGGGAAGGCGACCTCCACCTGGTCGGCGTACTTGTGGGTGTCGCCGATCGTCTTGTTCACGTCGACGCCGCCGGGAGCGTCGATGTAGTAGTTGAACGCGGCCTTCCAGCGCTTGTACAGGTCGTGGTCGTACGTGGTCGAGACGAAGGGCGAGGGCTGGTTGACGAGGACGTACTTCTCCACGTCGTACTGGCCGTAGGCGATGTCCCGGGCGTGGAAGCCCTCGTCGAAGACGGTCTCGGGGCCGCGGCCGTCCGCCCGGTAGAGCTGGCGGCAGTCGTCGCGCCAGGCGGGCCGCGGGGTGATCCGGCCGACGTCGACGGGGTCGGCGGCGGCGAAGAGGTGGTCGGTGACGACCGGGCAGCCGCCCGGCTTGAGGGCGGCTGCCGCGGGGGCGGCGGCGGGTGCCGCCTCGGTGGCGGCGGCCGGGAGGAGCGCGGCGGAGAGGGCGAGGACGACAACTGCGGCCCGGCGCCGCAGACGAGAAGTGATCATCATGTTGGTCACTGTCCCGGGAATGCGGCGCCGGGCCGTGGAGTGTCATCCGATGGTGAGCGGGTCCGCCGGAGGGTTGACGCCGCGTCGCCCGGGGCCGCCGGAGCCGTGCCGGGTGGCGGTCCCCGTCAGGTCAGCGGAAGACCCCGGTGTGGCCGAGCGAGTAGCGGCCGGGCTGCGGGTAGACGGCGAGACCGTGCGGGCCGCTGCCCACCGGGATCCGGGCGAGCTGTTTTCCGCTGGCGGTGTCGATGGCGTACACCTCGGAGTTGTAACGGCCGCTCAGCCAAAGGACCTTGCCGTCGGTCGAGACCCCGCCCATGTCGGGGCTGCCGCCGTTGGGCAGCCGCCACTTCTTCGCGAGTCTGCGCTCGGCGAAGTCGAAGACGGAGATGGTGCCCTCGCCGCGGTTGGAGATGTACATCTCCTTGGAGTCCCGGCTGACGTAGAGACCATGGGCCCCCTTGCCGGTGGGCAACAGCTTCGGGGCGGTGAACTTCTTCCCGTCCAGCACCCACACCCCGTTCGCGATCATGTCCGCGATGTAGAACGTGCCGCCGTCGGGCGACAGCTTCACGTCCTGCGGCATCGCGCCGTGCAGCGGCAGCTTCTGCTTCGCGACGACCTTCATCCCTGCCGTGTCGACCTTGAGGAGTTCGCCGGAGAACTCGCAGGAGACGATGAAGTACCGGCCGTCCGCGGAGAAGTCGGTGTGGTTGACCCCGGCGCAGTCGACCGGGACGGTCTTGGCGATCTTCATGGTGTGGGCGTCGCGGAAGACCAGTTGACGGTCCATCGAGGCCATCACCACCGCGTACTTGCCGTCCGGGGTGAAGTAGAGGTTGTACGGGTCGGAGACCGGCACCGCGCGGCCGACCTTCCCGGTGGCGGGGTCGATGGGGGTGAGGCTGTCGCCGAGGTCGTTGTTGACCCAGAGGGTCTTCAGGTCCCACGACGGGACGACGTGCTGGGGCTGGCGGCCGACCTTGATGGTCCTGACGACCTTGTACGTCGCGGGGTCGATCACGGAGACCGTGTTGGAGTTGGTGTTGGGGACGTACACGCGGGGCGGGAAGTCCTTCACGACCGGGGACAGCTTTCCCGGCCGGTCGGCGGCGTAGACGTCCTTGGCGTCGAGGACCGGGGGCATGCCGGGCAGTCCCGGCCGCGCGGGTGGCGCGACCCGTTCCTCGGCGGTGGGCGGGGCGGCGGCCTCGCTGCCGACGGCCTGGACGTTCTTCTGGCCTGCCGGGGTTCCGCAGCCGGTGAGGGCGGCGAGGAGGAAGCCCCCGAGCAGGGCGGCGGTGTGTCTCGTGGAGGGAAGCATCAGGTCAGCAGCTCCGTGGTCGTCACCGCGCGCAGTCCGCGGCGGTCGATTTCGGTGAGGAGGAGGGGCAGGGCGGCGACCGTGTCCGGGTAGCCGAAATGCAGGCTCACCACCGATCCGTCGCGGATCTCGCCGGTCACCTTGCGGATGACGGCCGCGGCGCCGGGGGAGGTGAAGTCGAGGGAGTCCACGTCGTAGGAGAGGACGTGCGGGTAGCCCGCCCGGGCGGCGAGCCGCCGGACGAGCGGGGTGGCGTCCCGCGTGCGCGAGGGCCGGAACCAGGTACCGACGGAGCCGGTGAGCCGGCGCAGCCGCTGGGCGCAGTCGTTGATCTCCGCGTAGGCGTCGGCCTCGCCCAGCGAGGAGATGTCGATGTGGTGCTGGGTGTGGTTGCCGAGGTCGTGGCCGCCGTCGAGGACGCGGCGGGCCATGTCGGGGTGTTCGTCGAGCCAGCTTCCGACGGCGAGGACGGTGATCCGGGCGTGGGCCCTTTCGGCCTCGGCCAGTACGGTCCGGGCGATGGCGGGGTCGCCCTGGCCGTGGAAGGTGAGGGCGACGCGCGGGCGGTCGCGGGGGCCGTGGTCGATCTGGACCGGCAGGCCGGGGAAGCGGTGCGGTGCGGGCGCCGGGCGCGGAGCCGCGGTACGACCGGACGCGGTGGCGGCGCTCTTCGGGCTCGGCGGGTCCGTGGCGGACCCGGCCGACGTACCGGTGGTGGCCCGGTGGTCCGCGCATCCGGCGGCGAGGGCACCGGCCAGCGCGGCGCCCGCGCCCGCGCGCAGGGCACTGCGGCGGCGCACCGGCCTGTCGGAGACGTTCATGTACAGAAACAATAGGGGCGAAACGGTCAGAACATAACAATTTATACATACGACCAGAGCGAATGATTCATGCTGCCGACTCAATAAATATTCATGCTTTTCCAGGCAAGTGACCCATTACACCTGCGATTCACTGAAGGAATGAGCATAAATACACAGAGATCTACCGTTTTGCACCTTTGGCGGTGAGGTCGCCCGTCTGCCATAGTCGGTGACACGACCGCAACGACCCGAGCCGGTTGTCACAAGCGGCCGTGAACACACCCCCCATTTCACGGCCCCCGCACAGCGGCCCCCGAAGTGCCCCACCACGGCAGACCGGGGGCCTCTGTGCGTCCGGAGCACCCCGGCGCGGACGGGGCGCCGCACGCCGAACGCGCGCCCGGATCCCGCACCCGGATCCCGCGCGCCGTCCGGGCGGGTGTCAGCGGTCGGAGATCCGCATCTCGAACCAGGTGGTCTTGCCCCGGGGCAGCAGATCCACCCCCCACCGGTCGGACAGCTTGTCGACGAGGAAGAGTCCGCGCCCGCTGATGTCCATCTCCTGGACGGGCATCAGGCACGGCAGCCCGCGCGAGGGGTCGCGCACCTCGATCCTGATCCAGCCCCGACGGCGCAGCATCCGTAATCCGAAGACCCGGGCACCGGTGTGCCGCACGGCATTGCCGACGAGTTCCGAGACGAGCAGCACGGCGTATTCCGCGATCTGCGGGGTGAGCGCCCAGTGCCGGAGCACCACGCCTGAGGTGAGCCGTCGCGCGGTGGCCGCCGACTCCGGGCGGGACGGCAGCCGGACCTCTCCGTCCGCCGGATTCCCGAACAACTCCAGCGCCTTGAACGCCTGTTCGTCCTCGCTACCGGACGCCCAACGTGCCGCCGTCGCACCCCCGCGCGGTCGCGGCTGCTCCACACCCTCCAGGCCCGCCATGCAGACCATCATGACCGCAGGGAGAGCGCCCCGGGGCCGTTCCCGGAGAATCAGCGCTCCGGAACGCATCACTCCGAGGAAGGCTTTCGGCATATGCCTTTGGTATTGAATGGCTCGCGGTACCGCCTCTGACCTGCGCGCATCATCGACCCGGGAGACATCACCCGTGCGTCGGGGCGGCCGGGCCCCAGGTCTCCCCCGGGGCCCGGGCAATCCGCCCGCATGGATGAACCCGCGTCATCCTGTGCCCAACTGTCGTTCGGTCAGAGGAATTTGGCCTTGCCCGGCCCGTCCTCCACGAAGCTGCTCATGCCGCGCTCCCGGTCCTCGGTGGCGAACAGCCCGGCGAACCAGTTCCGTTCGATGGTGAGCCCCGTGTCGATGTCCGTCTCCAGCCCCGCGTCGACGGATTCCTTGGCCGCCCGCAGTGCGAGAGCCGGGCCCTTGGCCAGCGCGGCGGCCCAGGCGTGCGCCTGCTCGTACACCTCGGCGGCGGGCACCACGCGGTCCACCAGACCGATCGTCAGGGCCTCCTCGGCCCGGACGTGGCGACCGGTGAAGATCAGGTCCTTGGCCCGGGAGGGACCGACGAGACGGGCGAGCCGCTGGGTGCCGCCGGCGCCGGGGATCAGCCCGAGCAGGATCTCCGGCTGGCCCAGCTTGGCGTTGTCCCCGGCGATCCGGAAGTCGGCGCAGAGCGCCAGTTCGCAGCCGCCGCCCAGCGCGTAGCCGGTGACCGCGGCGACGACCGGCTTGGGGATGCGGGCCACCGCGGTGAAGGCGTCCTGGAGCGCCTTGGACCGTACGACCATCGCCGTGTGGTCCATCGCCCGCATCTCCTTGATGTCCGCGCCCGCCGCGAACACCTTCTCGCCGCCGTAGAGGACCACGGCGCGCACGTCCTCGCGCCGGGTCGCCTCCTCGGCGAGTTCGCGCAGCCCGTCCTGGGTCGCCACGTCCAGGGCGTTCATGGGCGGTCGGTCCAGCCGGATCGTGCCGACGCCGTCGCTTGCTTCGAGGGTTACGGTCATGGGAGGAGGTTAAACGAGCCGGGGAGCGACGGGACGGGTGGAGCCCGTCCCGTCGCTCCCCAGCCCGTGGCCGACGCCAACGGCCTCGACGACGGCGGGCCCGGCGCTGTCGCAGCGCCGGGCCCGTCCGCGTCACGTGTGCGGAGTGCTACTTGATCCACTCCGACCAGGACATGTTCCAGCCGTTCAGACCGTTGTCCGGCTGGATCGTCTTGTCGTGCGAGTTCTTCACGACCACCACGTCGCCGATGAGCGAGTTGTCGAAGAACCAGGCCGCCGGGGTCTTCTTGCTCCAGGCGCCGCGGACGTCCTGCAGGCCGACGCAGCCGTGGCTGGTGTTGCTGTTGCCGAAGATGCCCGAGCCGCCCCAGTAGTTGCCGTGGAGGAAGGTACCGGAGGTGGACAGCCGCATGGCGTGCGGGACGTCCTTGATGTCGTACTCGCCGCCGAAGCCGACGGTGTCGCCGTTCATCCGGGTCACCTTGAGCTTCTCGCTGATGACCATCTGCCCGTTGTACGTGGTGGTCGCCGGGGCGCCCGCCGAGATCGGGATGTCCCTGATCTCCTTGCCGTCACGGACGACCTTCATCCGGTGCGTCTTCGCGTCGACGGTGCTGACCTGGCTGCGGCCGATGGTGAAGGAGATCGTCTTGGCCTGCTTGCCGTAGACGCCCGGCCGTCCCTCGACGCCGTCGAGGTTGAGCTTCACGGTCACCTTGGTGCCCGCGGCCCAGTAGTTCTCCGGACGGAAGTCGAGGCGGTCGTTGCCGAACCAGTGGCCCTCGATCGGCACGGACGGCTCGGCGGTCACCTTGATGGCGTTCTCGACCGCGGCGGGATCGGTGATGCCGCGGGTGAAGTGGATCGAGACGGGCATCCCGACACCGACCGTGGAACCGTCCTCCGGGGTGTACTGCCCGATGAAGGTGTTCTGCGGGACCAACGTCGTGAAGCTGGTGTCCTTCGCCGACTCACGGCCCTTGGCGTCCTCGGCCACGGCGTGGACCTTGTACTTGGTCGCCGCGGCCAGGTGCTGATCGGGCACCCAGCTCGCCCCGTCGGCGGCGATCTTCCCCTCGACCTCGGTGCCCTTGGGGTCGGAGACCTTGACCGTGGTCAGCTTCCCCTGGCCGGCCGAGATCTTCAGTGCCCCGCTGGTGGCGACGGATTCCGCCCCGTCCTTCGGCGCGACGTCCACCACCGCCTGCGACGCGCTGGTGTCCTCCACCTTCGCGCCGCCCTTGCCGTCCCGGCCCGCGCCGGCGGTGTCGTCCCCGCCGCACGCCGTCACCAGCATCAGCATCGCGCCCACGACCAGAGCCAGCGGCCCGGTGGCTCCGCGCCCGCGTCGTCCGCCGCTCGCCCCGGCCGATGTCCCCGATATCGGCTGCCCGTTCAAAGTGCTCGTCTCCCCTCGCACGGCCCGGCCCCGCCAAGGCCCCGGAGCCCGCAGGCCCCGCCCCCACGCGCTGCACCTGCGCGCTCAGCGAAAGATAATCACACTGATCACACCGAAAAGATCCCGTGGATGTCACCGTTCAGTCCCAACTTGTCCCGGGGAGCCCACCGGGTACGGAGCGGGGGCGGGGAACGGGCGTCCGGGCCGCTGTCCCCGGATTCAGCGAAGGGCCGATCCTGCCTTCCACCGGGCCCAGTCGAGGTTCCAGCCGCCGAGACCGTCGTCCGGTGCGACGACCCGCTTGCCCGCGGAGTTGACGACCTCGATCACATCGCCGACGAGGGTCCGGTCGAAGAACCAGCCGGCCGGGGTGCCGCTCCCGCCGCCGCGCACGTCGCGCAGGCCGACAGAGCCGTGGCTGACGTCGGACGAGCCGAAGACCCCCCGGTCCGACCAGTAGTCGCCGTGCAGGAAGGTGCCGGAACCGGTGAGCCGCAGGGCGTGCGGCACGTCCTTGATGCCGTACTCCCCGCCGAGGCCGGCCGTGCGGCCTTTCAACCGGGTCACGTCGTACATCTCGCTGACCACCATCCTGCCGTTGTACGTGTCCTTTCCCGGGCGCCCCGCCGTGATCGGGACCGTGGAGACGAGCTGGCCGTCGCGGCGGACCTCCATCGTGTGCGCTGCCGCGTCCACCAGGGACGTCTGGGAACGGCCCACCCTGAAGGAGACCGTCCTGTCCTGGCTGCCGTACACGCCGGGCGCCCCCTCCACGTCGCGCAGCCGCACCCCGACGGTGACCTCGGTTCCCGGCGCCCAGTGGACGGCCGGGCGGAAGTCGAGCCGTTTGTCGCCGAACCAGTGCCCCACCACCTCGGCGGGCGGTTCGGCGGACACCCGGACGGCCCGCTCCACGGCCGGACGGTTGCTGACCGGCCGGCTGAAGACGAGGGAGACGATCATTCCGGTGCCGACCGTGGACCGGTTCTCCGGTGTGAGGTAACCGATGAACCGGTGCTCGGGCACCATGGTGGTGAAGGTGGTGTGCCGGGCGGCGCGGTGCCCGGCGGCGTCCACGGCGACCGCGGCGACACGGTACTTCGCGGCGAGGGCGAGCCGCCCCGCGCCCTTCGACGGTGTCCAGGACCTGCCGTCGCGCGCGATCCGGCCGGGCACCTCCTGACGACGCGCGTCCTCGACCCGGACCACTTTCACGCTCTCCAGCCGCCCGTCCGGAACCCTCACCTCCACCCGGTCGTCGGGGCCGATGTCCCGCGCGTCGTCCCGGGGAACGATCGAGATCGCCTCGTGCGGCGGTCGCCCCTTGCCGGCGGAGGAGCCTGCGCCGGTGCAGCCGCCCAGCAGGGCAAGTGCCGCCAGCACGGCCGGCACGACGACGAGTCCTGTCCATGTCGGCACGGTGGCCGGGTGCGCCACCGTCCGCTTCGCTACGTGGTTCACGTCCACCCCAACGACGGGGGCCGCCCGGGGCAACGTGGACGCGGCCCCGTCGGGGATCAGGGAACGGGCCCGAGGATTCCGCGGTCGTAGCCGATCGCGACGGCGGCGGCCCGGTCCTTGGCACCGAGCTTGGCGAAGACATGGGTGAGGTGCGTCTTCACGGTGGCCTCGCTGATGAACAGCTCGGCGGCGATCTCGCGGTTCGGGGTGCCCTTCGCCACGAGTTCGAGCACCTCGCGTTCCCGGGCCGACAGCGAGTCGCCGCCCGGCGCCGACGCGGGGGCGCGCACCCGTGAGACGAGGCGGGTGGCGACGGCGGGCGCGAGGACGCTGCGGCCGTCGGCGGCGGCGCGGACGGCGTTGAACAACTCCTCGCGGGGCGCGTCCTTGAGCAGGTACCCGGTCGCCCCGGCCTCGATGGCGGGCAGGGTGTCGGCGTCGGTGTCGTAGGTGGTGAGGACGAGTACCTCGGCCCGGGCGCCCCGCCGGGTCAGCTCGGCGATGGCGGCGACCCCGCCGCCGCCCGGCATCCGCAGGTCCATCAGCACGACGTCCGGGTCGAGCCCGGCCACCAGGTCGACGCCCGCCGGCCCGTCCGGCGCCTCCCCCAGGACGCGGAAGCCCGGCGCCGAATCGAACATGCCGCGCAGACCGTCCCGTACGACGGGATGGTCGTCGACGACGACGAGCGTGATGACACGTGTGGGTTCCTCAGCCATGGCAGGCCAACCGTACTGGTCACCGGCCGCCCCGGACCAGCGGCACCAGGGCGCGGACCGCGGTGCCGCGGCCGGGCTCCGCCTCCACCTCGACGGTGCCCGCGACGCGTTCGGCGCGTGCCCGCATGCCGCCGAGACCGAAACCGCCCGCCCTGCCGGACGGGGGCAGGGCCGCGGGGTCGAAGCCCCGGCCGTCGTCACGTACGTCCAGGCAGAGTTCACCGTCCATGAACGACAGGGTGAGGCCGACGCGTGAGGCCGACGCGTGGCGGCCGACGTTGGCGAGGGCTTCCTCGGCGATCCGCAGGAGCGTGGCGGCGGTCTCGTCGTGGACCCGTTCGACGGTTCCGGTGACGGTGAAATCGGCACGGACGCCGTGCCGTTCCGTCCACGCGGAGACCGTCTTCTTCAACGCACCGGGAAGGTCGTCGTGTTCCAGCGCGCCGGGGACCAGGTCGTGGACCGAGCGGCGTGCCTCGCCCAGGCTGTCCCGGGCGAGGGTGGCGGCCCGGTCCAGGTGCTGCCGGGCCAGTCCCGGATCGCTGTCGGCGACCGAGGTCACCGCCTGGAGCTGGGCGATGATGCCGGCGAGTCCCTGCGCGAGCGTGTCGTGGATCTCCGCGGCGAGCCGTCGCCGCTCGTCGGCGACGCCCGCCTCACGGGCCTGGACGAGGAGTTGGGCATGGAGCGCGGCGTTCTCCGCGAGAGCCTGTTCGAGGCGGGCGTTGGCCGTCTCCAGCGCGCTGATGGTGTCGGTCTGGGAACGGAGGTGATCGGCCTCCCGGTCGGCGATCTGGGCGAAGACCATGGTGACCGTCACGTGCACGGCGAGGAGGATGCCGAAGGCCAGCCAGTTCATGACGGTGGCCGGGGGAAGGCCGCTGCCGCACTGCGCGCCGGCCAGGATCACGGCGGTGGTCCACAGCCCGGCGCGGACCGCCGGTTTCGGGAGCAGCCGGCCGGCGTCGAAGTAGCCGAGCACGGCGAAGACGGAGAAGAACGGGTTGCACCAGGTCAGCGCGAAGGCGAGCACCGTGCGGGCGCAGAAGTAGCCGATCGCCGCCCGGCTTCCGGCCTCGGCGGTACGTGCCGCCCGCCCCCACCAGAGCTGGAGGGCGAGCGCCGCCGGGACGAGCCCCGCCGTCGCGTACACCTCCGGCCGGGACATGATGGCGTCCGCGATCACCGCCGTGACCGCCGTGCTCAGGCCGAGCAGGACGTACGGCCCGTACCGGAGGAACCGTTCCCACCACTGGGCCGCCGTCGTCGGTACGGCCCGCCCCGTTCCCGTCTTCTCCCCCGTGTCCATGGACGAAGTGTCTCCCGCGTCCACGCACGCGGGACGCCCCGGGAACGGTCATTCCCACCGGAAGAGGCGGGTCGCCGACAGGGCCGCCGCCGCGGTCCACAGCAGGATCACGCCCAGCGGGACGAAGCCGGGCCAGCCGCCGGACGCGGCCCGGTCCAGTGCCTGCGAGGCGGCACCGAACGGAGTTGCCTGGACGATGTGACGCAGGGTGCCGGGCATGGCCTGGACCGGGATCCACACCCCGGCGGTGAACATCATCGCCAGGTAGAGGACCGTTCCGATGGCGGAGGACGCCCTGGCCGTGCGGGAGAGCGCGCAGAGCAGTGCGCCGAGGGCGAGCACGCTCGCCGTCGCCAGGAGCAGGGCCAGGGCGTAGCCGAGGAGCTGTCGGGGCAGCCGGACACCGAACACGGCCCGGCCGACGGCCATGGCCAGGACCGCCGAACCGAGGGCCGCGGCGCCGTGCAGCACCATCTGCGCGGTGAGCAGGGCGGACGGCCGGACCGGGGTGGTCGACATGCGGCGCAGGATCCCGCGTTCCCGGTAGCCGGTGAGGACCGGCGGCATGGCCTGGAGTCCCGCCATGATCATGGCGAGCAGCACCGCCACCGGGACGTACAGGTCGATGACCCGGCGTCCGCCGAGCGTCTCGTCGGGGTCCCGGAAGGACGGGATCAGGCCGAGGACCGTCAGCAGCACGACCGGGAAGCCGAGGATCCAGAAGAGGCTGCCGGGTTCGCGGAGGAAGAGCCGGGTCTCGGCCCGGAGGACCGCCGCCCACGGGGTGGCGCTGTGTCCGGCCCCGGCGCCTTCCGCCGGGTTCGCGGGGGTCGGGTGGTTCACCGGGCTCGCCGGGTTCACCGCTGTCATGTCAGGCCGCCCGTTGCGTGAGGTCGAGGAAGGCGTCGTCCAGAGTCGCCTCGCCGACGCGGAGCCGATGTGCGGTGACGTGGTGACGGGCCAGCAGCGAGATCACCGCGTTCGCCGTCTCGTCGGTGCCGTTGATGACGATCCGTCCGTCCTTCCGTTCCACCGAGGTCGCTCCGGGCAGCGCGTCCAGCTCGGTGTCGTCAAGGGGCCGGGACGGGGCGAAGGAGATGACCGTGGACGTGCCGGCCCTGCTGATCAGGCCGGACGGGGTGTCGAGGGCGACGACCCGGCCGCGGTCGATCACGGCGACGCGGTCGCAGAGCCGCTGGGCCTCCTCCATGAAGTGGGTGACCAGAAGGACCGTCACGCCGCTGTCGCGCACGTCCTCGATGAGCTTCCAGGTGTCCCGGCGGGCCCGGGGGTCGAGGCCGGTGGTCAGTTCGTCGAGGACCACGACCCTCGGATTGCCGACCAGTGCGAGCGCGATGGACAGCCGCTGCTTCCGGCCGCCGGACAGCCTGGCGAACCGGGTGCCCAGGGAGGTGTGCAGACCGAGGCGTTCGGCAAGGGCGCGCCAGTCGCCCGGTTCCGGGTAGAAGGCGCTGTACAGTTCCAGCGCCTCGGCGACGGTGATCTTGGGCTGGAGTTCGCTCTCCTGGAGCTGGGCGCCGAGCAGCCGGGTCACCCGGTCGCGGTCGGCCACGGGGTCCAGGCCCGCGACACGGATGGTTCCGGTGTCGGGGACCCGCAGCCCCTCGACGCATTCGACGGTGGTGGTCTTGCCCGCGCCGTTGGGGCCCAGGATGCCGAAGATCTCCCCCTGGTCGACGGTGAAGCTCACCCCCTCCACCGCGGGACGCCCGGCATAGGCCTTGTGCACCCCGTCGACTTCGATGATTGCCATGTCACGAGGATCGTGACGGGACGCCCGGCGCACCATCGGCCATCGCGCTCGAAGGGGCATCGGCCGATCGGTTGATGCCGGGTACGACCTGTGGCGCGCGCGACCGGCGGCCGAAACCGGAGCCGGGGCCGGAATCGGGGCCAGGACCGGGGCCGGAATCGGGGCCGGGACCGGGCCTCTCCCGAGCCGTCCTTCCCGTCCTGCCCGACGCGGCCGACGCCGTGTCATCGTCCGGCGGGAGAAAACCACATGAGCGATGTCGGGGTCGAACCGTAGGCTCGACCGCGATGCCCGAACAACATGCAGAACCCAAGGACCACTCCACGGCACGCTCCCTGTTGCGGTTGTGGCCCTATGTGAAACCGGTGCGCAAGCGACTGTTCACCGCCGCGCTGGTCGGGATCGTCGCTTCCTGCGCCGGCCTGGTGATCCCGCTCGTCCTGAAGTGGATGGTCGACGGCCCGGTCGCGGAGCGCGACCTGGGCGGTGTCTGGCTCGGCGCGCTGTACCTGTTGCTGCTGGGCCTGTCCGAGGCCGCCCTCTTCGGGGTACGCCGCTGGCTGGTGGCCCGGCCGCTGGCCGGGGTCGAGGCGGCGATGCGGGCCGACCTGTACCGGCACCTCCAGCGACTGCCGGTGGCCTTCCACGACCGCTGGCCGTCGGGGCAGTTGCTCTCCCGGGCCACCACGGACCTGATGCTGCTGCGCATGTTCCTTGCCTTCCCGCTGACGTTCCTGCTGGTCAACGGCACCACGATCCTGGTCGGTTGCGTCATTCTGCTGATGCAGCAGTGGACGCTGGGACTGGTGCTGCTCGCTCCGGTGGTGCCGTTGGCGATCGTCTGCCTCGTCTTCGAGACGAAGTTCTCGATCGTGGCGCGCCGGGCCCAGGACCAGGTCGGTGACCTGACGACGGTGGTCGAGGAGAGCGTGCTGGGCATCCGCATCATCAAGGGCTTCGGCCGGCACCGCAGCCAGACCCGCGCGTTCCGCGCGCTGTCCGAACAGCTGCGCGGCACGGAGCTGGGCAAGGCGCGGCTGCTCGCGACCCTGTGGGCGGTCAACACCATGGTTCCCGAGCTGGCGATCGGGGCGGCGCTGGTCCTGGGCACGGTCCAGGTCGCCGACGGCGGGCTCTCGGCGGGAACGCTGGTCGCCTTCCTCTCCACCGCCCTCGCACTGCGGTGGCCGATCGAGTCGATCGGCTTCCTGCTGGCGATGAGCCAGGAGTCGGCGACGGCGACCGAGCGGTTCTTCGAGGTCATGGACGTGGCGGAGGAGAAGGACGCCCCGGCCGTTGCGGACGGCTCCGTGCGCCGGGACGCAGACGCAGACGCAGACGCGGACGCAGACCGCGGGATGGTGTTCGAGGGGGTGGAGTTCCGCTACCCCGACGCCGATCCCGCCTCCGCGCCCGTGCTGTCCCGGATCGACCTGAACATCCGGCCCGGCGAGACGATGGCGCTGGTCGGGGCGACGGGCTCGGGCAAGACGACGCTCACCGCCCTCGTGCCGCGGCTGTACGAGGCCACCGCGGGACGGATCACGCTCGACGGCAGGGACATCACCGCCATGCCCCGGCAGGAACTGCGCGAGCTGGTGTCGGTGGCCTTCGAGGAACCCACCCTGTTCTCCGCGACCGTCGGCGAGAACATCCTGATGGGCGCGGAGGGAGCCGGGGAGGACGCGCTGCACCGCGCGCTCTCGGTCGCCCAGGCCGACTTCGTGCACGACCTGCCCCGGGGCATCGACACCCAGGTCGGCGAGCAGGGGCTCAGCCTTTCCGGCGGCCAGCGGCAGCGGCTGGCGCTCGCCCGCGCCGTACTCGGCCGGCCCCGTTTCCTGGTGCTCGACGACCCGCTCTCGGCCCTGGACGTGCACACCGAGGCGCTGGTGGAGGCCGCACTGCGCCAGGTGCTCCGGGAGACGACGGCGATCGTGGTGGCGCACCGGCCGTCCACCGTGATGCTCGCGGACCGGGTGGCGCTGCTCTCCGGCGGCCGGATCACCGCGGTCGGCACCCACCAGGAGCTGTTGCGCGGCAGCGCCGAGTACGCCTGGCTGATGTCGGGTGCCGACAGCGGGGCCGACGCCTTCGCCGTGGACACCCGCACCGGCCCGCCCGGCGGGGGTGCCCCTGCCGGTCCCCCGGACGGGGACGCGTCCCCCGGTCCGTCCGCCGACGACCACCTCGTGCCGGACGTTCCCGCCGAGAAGGGCAGCACCCGATGACCAGTACGACGACCGGGGCCGCCGGACGGCGGGACGCCCGGAAGGGGCCCGCGCAGGCGCCCCCGCCCGGCGACGAGCGGGACCGGTTCGACCGGGACGACCTGCCCGCGCCCCCCGGTGCGACCTTCGCGCTGCTGCTGTCGCTGCTGCGTCCGCACCGGGTCCTGGTGCTGGTGTCGGCGCTGGTGCTGCTGGTCCAGCAGGCAGCCGTGCAGGCGGGGCCGCTGCTCGTCGCGTACGCCATCGACAGCGGTGTACCGGCCTTCCGCGACGCGGACCACGGGCCGCTGATCGCGGTGGCCGTCGGGTACGCGGTGTGCTCGGCCGTCGCGGGGGCCATGCAGTACGCCTTCATCCAGGTCTCCGCCCGGATCAACCAGGACGTGCTGCTCGAACTGCGCGGACGGATCTTCCGCCACGCGCAGGCGCTGAGCGTGGAGTTCCACGAGCGCTACACGTCGGGCCGGCTGATCTCCCGCTCCACCACGGACGTGGAGTCGCTGCGGGAACTGCTCAGCGAGGGTCTGCAGGAACTGATCACCGTCATCCTGTCGTTCGTCTCCATCTCACTGGTGCTGCTCTGGCTGGATCTCGGTCTCGGCGCGGTCGCGGTGCTCTCCTTCGTGCCGTTGTACCTGCTGGTCCGGTCCTACCTACGACGGGTCGGGGTCCTGTACACCGCGCGGTCGTCGGCGATCGCCGCGGTCATCGTGAAGTTCGCCGAGTCGATGAACGGCATCCGTCCGGTGCAGGCCTTCCGCCGGGAGCGGGCCAACGACGCCCATTTCGAGGAGCTCAACGACACGCACCGCTGGTCGAACGGCGGCGCGATGCTGGAGATGGCGCGTTACGTCGTCGGCTCCAGGCTGGTCGCCAACACGGCGGTCGCCGGGATCGTGCTGTGGGGCGCGTACCGGGTGGCGTCGGGCACGCTGGCGCTCGGTGTGCTGGCCGCGGCCGTGCTCTACCTGCGGCGGCTGTACGACCCGATCGACCGGCTGGGGATGTTCCTCAACTCCTACCAGTCGGCCGCCGCCTCACTGGAGAAGATCGCGGGGCTGCTGGCCCAGACCCCGTCCGTTCCCGAGCCGTCGGAGCCCCGGGAACTGCCCGCCCTCACCGGCGAGCACCCGGGCCGCGAGGTCGTCTTCGACTCGGTGCGCTTCGCCTACCGCACGGGCGGCGAGGTACTGCCCCGTTTCGATCTGACGATCCCGGCCGGGCAGACCGTCGCCGTGGTCGGTTCGACGGGCGCGGGCAAGTCGACGCTGGCCAAGCTGTTGGCCCGCTTCTACGACCCGTCGGAGGGACACGTACTGCTCGACGGGACCGACCTGCGGGACCTGGCCGTGGCCGAGCTGAGGCGGGGCGTGGTGATGGTGACCCAGGAGGCGTTCCTGTTCTCCGGAACGGTCGCCGAGAACATCGCGATCGGCAGCCCGGGCGCGACGCGTGAGGAGATCGAGCGGGCCGCCCGGGCGATCGGCGCGCACGCGTTCATCACCGGCCTCCCGGAGGGGTACGACACGGACGTACGCAAACGGGGTGGCCGGATCTCGGCAGGTCAGCGCCAACTCGTCGCGTTCGCCCGGGCCCTGCTCGCCAATCCGTCGGTGCTGATCCTGGACGAGGCAACGAGTTCCCTGGACATCCCCGGTGAACGGGCCGTGCAGCGGGCCATGGACACGGTGCTGCGCGGTCGCACGGCGGTGGTGATCGCGCACCGCCTGTCGACCGTGGAGATCGCGGACCGGGTGCTGGTGATGGAGCACGGTCGCGTCGTGGAGGACGGCACCCCGTCCGAACTCATCGCCGGCACCGGCCGGTTCGCGGGTCTTCACCGGGCCTGGCGGGACAGCCTGACGTGACGGGCCGGGGCGCGGGGGGACGCCTCTCGATGTGCGGTGCCGTCCGAAGGCCGGGGGCGTCCGATGACAGCCCCCGGCGCGCCCCCGTGGTTTCAGTCCTCTTCCGAGGCGCCGGAAGCGGCGGAAGTACCGGCGGTGCCGGTAGGACCGGTAGGACCGGTGGCTTCGTGGTGGACGTGCACATCGCCCTCCAGGACCGCGAAGAGGGTGCCGTGCCCCTTGGCCGTGTTGTTCTGGGTCGGCGCGGTATCGGCGAGTGCGGTGTCGGCGGCTCCGTTGTCGGCCGACGCGGTGTCGGCGGGTGCGGGGTCGGCGGGTGCGTGGCGGACCTCGACACGGCTGCCGTCCCCGGCCACGACCGGGCCGGAGGCGTCGCCACCGATGCGGATGGTGTTGCGGCTCATGGCGTTCTCCTCGTGTTCCGGGCGGCTACGACTGGCGGGTCAGGGTGCTCGTCCCGCAGTCGTAGCACTGCGCTCCCTCGTCGCCGGACGTCATCTCCATGGTGACCTGAGCGGTGTCCCCTCCCGGGTCGAGTGTGACGGTCGTGGTGACCTCACCGATGACCGCCCCGCAGGAACCACTCGCCGTGTCGTACAACTCCCCGACGGTGGTGTAGGTGCCGTCGCCACCGGTGAATTCCATGGTGCTCACGTTGCCGCACACGTCCTTTCCGGTCTGTGAATAGGACCCGGTGCCCGTCTCCTCGAACTCGTACATGCCGCCGCCGCTGTCCCGCCACACCCCGGCGAGACCGGTGCCGGTGTGTGGGGGATCGGTGGGGTCCCCCGAAAGTTGTGCCTGGTGGACGGCGACTCCGCCGATGACGACGGCGACGATGACCGCGACCACTTTCAGCAGCGCCGCGACGGCGGCGGAGGTCCCGGCCGCAGCGGCCCCCGCGCCGGCCGCCGCCGCACCCGCACCCGCCACGCCCGCCGCACCCGCTCCGGCGGTTCCGGCGGTTCCGGTGACCGCCGAGGCACTGAGGTGGGCGGCGCCGGCGGTGTGGGCGGCGGCCCCGTGGGCGGCGGCAGCACCGTGCGTCCCCGCCGCGCCATGGGCACCGGCCGCACCATGGGCACCGGCATGCGGGGCCGCCGCGTGCGAAGCACCGGCGTGATGTGCCCCGGCATGGTGCGCACCGGCCTGGTGTGCCCCGGCCTGGTGAGCAGCCGACCCCGGATCGACCGCCGACCCCGGATCGACCGCCGACCCGGGATCGACCGTCGTTCCCGGATCGGTCGGCGTCCCGGCACCATGGGCCGCCCCGCCGTGAACCGAAGCCGGATCGGGGCCGCCGGGTTGCAGCGCCTGCGCCGCCCCGTCCGCGTGCGGTGCCGGAGGTGCCGCCGCCGACGGCGGTGGCACGTACTGCTGGGCCCCCGCCGCGGCATGGGCTCCGTGCAGGTCGCCGAGTTGCCGCCACAGGACGACCGCCTCCGTCAGCAGCACGGCCGCGGTGACCCGGTGGCCGGTGAGCAGTTTGCGGATGCCCTGCTCGTGGGTGAAGTACGCCACGGCCTGACGGTCGTCGGCCCGCCGGGCGGCGGGCAGGCCGCGTTCGAGGAGACGGCCCCAGACGCCGAAGCGCAGGGAGCGGGCCAGGGCCGGAGAGGCGGCCCGGACGATCCGTACCGCGAGTTCGGGCCGCCCGGCCCGCTCGGCCAGCTCGGCCACCTGCTCCAGGGCCCGGGCGTACCGCGCGATGTCGGCCGCGGTCGTGGAGGGCAGGGCGATCCACTCGGCGAAGTGGTCGGACAGTCGCTCGACGGGGAAGGGAACCGGCTCGCGTTCCAGCAGCACCGGCACGACGTCGGACACGACGCGGTAGCCCGCTTCCGTCTGCTCGACCAGGCCGAGGCCGGCCATCCGGGCGCACACGGCCGGTGCGTCGGACGCCTCGCTGAGGGCGCCGATGTGCGCGGGGTCCAACTCGGCGTCCCCGAGGGCCGCGAGAAGGCGCAGTGCCCGCAACGGGGCGCCGTCGAGCCGGTCGAGGAGGAGCGGGAGCAGGTCCGCGACCTCGCCGGGGCGGGGCAGCACCGTACCGCCCGACGGGTCCGTGCGGGTGAGCGCCGCCGCGCGCAGCAGCAGCAGGGGGCGGCCGGACGCGGTCTCCCACAGGGCCGCCGCCGGGCCCTGTTCGGCCTCCGGTGCCAGGGCGTGGCCCAGCTCGCGTTCCAGCAGCTCCAGCCCGGCGTCCCGGTCGATCCCTTCGAGGCGCAGCGCGCTGCCGTCGCCGAGCAGCACTCTGTCCCGTCCGGCGACGACGAAGGTCGCGTCGGGGGCGGCGTCCATGAGGGTCCGCAGCGCCTCGGCGGTGAACCCGACGTTGTCGAGGTACACCGTGATTTCGATCTCGCCCATGAGGCGGCGCAGTTCGGTTCTGGACGGGGCGTAGCCCGCGGCCTCGTAGCAGGCCTCGAAGATGTCCTGGGCGAGATCCTCGGGTTCCCGCCGGGCGGCGTCGAGGAAGAGCACCCCGTCCGGACCGGGATCGAGGGTACGCGCGGCGTGCCTCAGCAGAGCGCTCTTGCCGACTCCGGACACGCCCCACACCTGCACCGGGCCGCTGTCCCGGACGGCGTCCGCGAGCCGTCGCAGCTCGGCGTCCCGGCCGAGGGGGGTGGCCTGGCGCCGGGGCAGGAGAGCCACCCGGGGACGGCGGACCGGCCGGGGGCGTTCGCCCTCCACGAGCAGGGTCACCGTCGAACCGTGGTCGGCGTCGACGACCACGTTGTGGTGGCCCACGACCACCGGACCGGAGGCGTTCCCCGCGATGTCGATCCGGTGATCGGCATGTCCGTCGCCGGGCGGCGCGCCCCGTCCCGTGTCGGCCGCCGCCCGTGTCCTGTTCTCGTCTCCGTGAGCCATCGGAACTCCCCCGCCGCACTCGTCATGCCTCGCTGTCGTCCTTGCGGCGTCACGCTAGCCACGAGCACGTGCCGGGCCTTCGTCAAAGTACGGTTTCCGGGACATCGGTGGGCGACCACCACAGCTTCTGCACAAGCGACTTCAGGGTTCCGGATACGCGACCGAGTGCAGCAGGGCGAGATCCTCGACCCGGATGCTGCGGTAGCCGGTGGACACGGCGCCCAGGGCGCGCAGACGGCGCAGGGCCTTGTGCACACTGGGTTCCGCCGCGCCGCACAGGGTGGCCAGTTCCGGCTGGGTGATCGGCCAGTGGATCACCGCTCCGGCCCCGACGCGCTCCCCGTAGGTCATCGTCAGATGGTGCAGCACACGGGCCAGCCGGGTCGCGACGTCGCATCCGGTGAAGTTGACCCGGTGGGTGTTGGCCGTACGCAGCTTGGCCACGATGCTCCGGTTCACGGCGTCCGCCAGGCGCGCGTCGCGCCGCACGCAGCCGAGGAATTCCGCGCGGGTCAGCCGGCGGGCGGCGACGGGCCCGACGGTCGTGACCGTGGCCGAGCGGGGGCTGGCGTCCAGCGCGGCCAACTCGCCCACCAGGTCTCCGCCCATCCGGACGGCCAGGAGGGCATCGCGGCCGTCCTCGGTGCGTCCGGTGGCCTTCACGACCCCGTCGAGCAGGATCAGGACGAAGTCGGTGCGGTCCGACTCCCGCATGAGGATACGTTCCGCCGGGTGGCGCACCGGAACACCGGCCTCCAGCAGCCGTTCGCGGGCGGCCTCGCCGAGGCCGCCGAGCAGGCTCGTCGTCGGCCAGGCCCACGTCTCGCGCAATCGTCCGGCCCGCCCGCGCGAAGAACGTCCCGCGTCCATGGTCGAACCCTCCCCGCACAGCTGACGGCCTCGGACCCAGTGTGCGTCCCCGCTCCCGCGACCGCACGGGTTTCGGGCGCGCCGTCCGCTTCTCTCCGGACCCCGTATTCCTACGAGTTGTGCGCCTCCCGAGCCGGGCACACTGGAGCGGGGCCCCGTCGAACGAGCCGAAGAGGGACGTATGGAAGCAGAGTTGGAGTACCGGGCGGTCCTGGCCGTGGACATCGAGCGGTCCGCGGGGCGCGGGGACCGGGCCCTGATGGAGATGCGCGGAGCGCTGTCGGGCCTGCTCCGCGACGCGTTCCTGGAGAGCGGCATCGACTGGGAGGCGTGTCTGCGCCACGATCTGGGCGACGGCATGCGCGTGACGGCACCGGCCGGGACGCGGAAGTCGGCGTTGATCCATCCGCTGGTCCATGAGCTCGCGCTCCGTCTGCGCGCCCACAACCGGGACGCGGCGCCCCGGGCCAGGATGCGGGTCCGTGTCGCGCTGCACGCGGGCGACGTGCACCTCGCACCCACCGGGGAGGTCGCCGGCAGCCCGCTGGAAGTGCTGTCCCGGCTGCTCGACGCCCCGCCGGCGCGGGCCGCCCTGGCCGGGGCGCCGGAGGCGGTGACGGTCTCGCTGCTGCTCTCCCGCCACTTCTACGAGGAGACGGTGCGCAACGGCCATCACGGCCTGTATCCGGAGGACTTCCGCGAGGTCGGCTTCACGGTGAAGGAGCACACCGCCGACGCCTGGCTGCATCTGCCGGGCGGGGCCCTGCCGCGGGAACCGGCGGACGAGGTCCCCGCGGCGCCGGATCCGCCCGGCGGCGCGCGGATGGTCAACAAGGCCTCGGGCCACGGTGTCATCTACGCGACGCAGCACGGCACCCAGAACATCAGCATCACCGGGAAGAGGTGAGAGGAAGCGGATGAACGACGAACTGACCGTGCTGGCCGAGGCGGGCGCCGCGGCCGTGGTCACGGCGATGGCCACGGACGTGTGGCAGGACACCCGGAACGCCGTCGTCGGGCTGTTCCGCCGGTCCGGCCGCGGGCGCCGGAGCGCTCTGGAGGCCCAGTTGGACGCCAACGCCGCCCTCGTCCGGGGCGCGGTGGACCCGGAGGGGGTGCGGGGGACGCTGCTCGCGTACTGGGCCCTGGAGCTGGCGGTGCTGCTCCGGGACGATCCCGCCGCCCGAGGCGTCGTCGCACGGCTGGCGGCCGCCGCCGACGGCGGCCGGGGAATCGGCAGTGCGCCCGCGCCCACGCAGACGAACACGGCCCGGGACTCCGCGACCGTGAACGCTGTGCAGTACGGCATCCAGCACACCTGGGATCCGGGGCGCCCCGCTCGGGAGAGCCGTTGATCCCACCCAGGGCCGGGGCGGTTGTCACGCGCCGGGCCGTGGAGAAGCCGGTCGTGGAGGGGAACCGGTCGTCCACGGGCCGCCGCCTTCCCTCCCCCGGTGTGCGCGTCACCTGCCCGCCCCGTTCGGCGTGCGTGATCGGGCCCGGGCCGGTCTGCTGGACCCGGGGGATGTCCCGCCGTGACCAGGAGAGAGCCGGATGAGCGTCTGTCGAGCCGCGCAGGTCGCCACCGCCGGTGGCCCGTTCGAGATCGTCGAGCGCGAGGTGCCGCGGCCGGGTCCGGGCCATGTGCGCGTGGCCGTGGACGCCTGCGGCATCTGCCACAGTGACGCCCTCTTCGTGGACGACCTGCTTCCGGGGGTCCGGTTCCCGGTGGTCCCGGGGCACGAGATCGCCGGGCGGATCGAGGAGCTCGGCGAGGGCGCGGAGAGCGCCTGGCAGGTGGGCGACCGGGTGGCGGTGGGCTGGTTCGGCGGCAGCTGCGGCCACTGCACGCCGTGCAGGCAGGGCGATTTCGTCGTGTGCCGGTACCTGAAGGTCCCGGGCTGGGCGTACGACGGCGGCTACGCCGAGACGGTGATCGCGCCCGCGGACGCGCTGGCCCGGATTCCCGACGCGCTGGCCGCGACGGACGCGGCGCCGCTGGGCTGTGCGGGTGTGACCACGTACAACGGCCTGCGACGGAGTTCCGCCCGGCCGGGCGACCTGGTCGCCGTGCTCGGCATCGGTGGCCTCGGCCACCTGGGGGTGCGGTACGCGGTCGCGATGGGTTTCGAGACCGTGGCCATCGCGCGCGGGGCGGCCAAGGCGGCTTTCGCCGAGGAGCTCGGCGCGCACCACTACATCGACAGCACGGCGGGCACCTCCGTCGCGGACGCCCTGCAGGCGCTCGGCGGTGCCCGGGTGGTCCTGGCCACGGCCGCGAACTCCGGGGCGATCACGGCAACCGCGGACGGGCTCGCGCCCCGCGGTGAGCTGGTGGTCGTCGGGGCGGACTCCGAACCGCTGGGCATCAGTCCGAACCAGCTCCTCATGGCCGGCCGGATCGTCCGGGGCCACCCGTCCGGCACCGCGCAGGACGTGCAGGACACCCTGGCGTTCAGCGTGCTGCACGGCATCCGTCCGATGACCGAGAACGTGCCGCTGGACGACGTCGCCGAGGCGTACCGGAAGATGCTCTCGGGCGCGGCCCGCTTCCGGATGGTGCTCACCACCGGCTGACGCACCCCACTTCCGGACGGCGCTCCGTCACCGTCCGCCACACGGCCCTCCGCCACACGGCCCTCCGCCACACGGCGCCACGCCACCGTCACGGCCGCGCCCGCCACCGCCCCGTCACCGTCACGCCGCCCCGTGTGGTCCGTCCGGGGCCGGAACTCGCCGCTCGGGGGCTCCGGTCGGTGTAGGGGCGGTGGCCCGGGGCCCGGGGCCCGGACGTCTCGCGCCCGGACCCCGTCCCGTGCCGCGGGCGAGACGTCGCCCGGACCGGCACCGCGCCCCTCCCGGGCCCCACGCCCCCGTCGCGCACCGGGCCGCACACCCGCCCCGTCCTGCCCGCCCGTGCCCGGCGGGTGTCGTCCTGAGCCCCCGGGCAGGGGCCGCACGCCTCGGGACGGCGGGCCGTCCGGCACGGAACAGACGGAAAGATATGAGCCACAGTTCGACGCCATCTCGGCCAGTGGCGCTCACCCGTTCCCCCTCCCCCCGTTCGAACAGAATCCGTTCGAGGTCGACCTCGACACTCTCTTCGAATTCGGGCCGCAACGGACCCCGGACGACCACCCGGTGATGATCGGCGAAACGTCCGCTTAACGAACATGACCTTTCCGGCAACGAACGACTTCCGGCCAAGTTGTTGACGCGGTCCTGACAGAACACGTCTCCGGCTGACACTCTTCACCCCGTTCTGCGCACTTCTCGTTCTCCCGGCCGGTACACCCTGCCGCCGGTACCCCCCTCGCAGAAGGAGTCCGCGTGAGATCCACGCCCAGCCGTCGTGCCACCGCGACCGGCGCTCTGATCGCCGCAGCAGCGCTTCTCGCCGTCGGCGTCCAGGCCGGAACCGCCACTGCCACCCCCGGCGCCGACACCGCGGCGCAGGCCGCGACCGCCGGCGCCCAGTACGGTGCACTGGCCAAGCAGCTCTCCCCGTCCCAGCGTGCCGAGCTGATCCGCGAGGCCGACGCGACCAAGGCGGCCACGGCCAAGGAACTCGGTCTCGGTTCTCAGGAAAAGCTCGTCGTCAAGGACGTCATCCAGGACAACGACGGCACCACGCACACGCGTTACGAGCGCACCTTCGCCGGACTCCCGGTACTCGGCGGCGACATGGTCGTCAAGGAGTCCAAGGCCGGCGTGACCCAGGGCGTCGTCAAGGCCTCCGGGGTCAGCAGCAGCACGCTGAAGGCCATGGACCTGAAGGCCGGCGTCGCCCCCGCGGCCGCCGAGAAGCAGGCGCTCGGGCTCGCCAAGGCCGACGGCTCGCAGAAGACCGAGGCCGACCGGGCACCCCGCCAGGTCGTCTGGATGGCGCAGGGCAAGCCGCAGCTCGCCTACGAGACCGTCGTCGGCGGCCTCCAGCACGACGGCACCCCCAACGAGCTGCACGTCGTCACGGACGCGGCCACCGGGGCGAAGCTGTACGAGTGGCAGGCGGTCGAGAACGGCGTCGGCAACACCGAGTACAGCGGCCAGGTCACCCTCGGCACCGCGCCGTCGTACACGCTGACCGACACCGGTCGCGGCAACCACAAGACGTACAACCTGAACCACGGCTCCTCCGGCACCGGGACGCTGTTCACCAACTCCACCGACGTGTGGGGCAACGGCAGCCCGTCGAACGCCGAGACGGCCGCCGCCGACGCCCACTACGGCGCCGCGGAGACCTGGGACTACTACAAGAACGTCCACGGCCGCACCGGCATCCGGGGCGACGGCGTCGGCGCGTACTCCCGCGTCCACTACGGCAACAACTACGTCAACGCCTTCTGGCAGGACAGCTGCTTCTGCATGACGTACGGCGACGGCAGCGGCAACGCGAACCCGCTGACCGCCCTCGACGTGGCCGCCCACGAGATGTCGCACGGTGTCACCGCCTCCACCGCCAACCTGGTCTACAGCGGCGAGTCCGGCGGCCTCAACGAGGCGACCAGCGACATCTTCGCCACCGCCGTCGAGTTCTACGCCAACAACGCCACCGACAAGGGCGACTACCTCATCGGCGAGAAGATCGACATCAACGGGGACGGCACCCCGCTGCGCTACCAGGACAAGCCGAGCAGGGACGGCATCTCCAAGGACGCCTGGTACTCGGGCATCGGCAACATCGACGTCCACTACTCCTCGGGTCCGGCGAACCACTTCTTCTACCTGCTCTCCGAGGGCAGCGGCGCCAAGGTCATCAACGGCGTCTCCTACGACTCGCCGACCTCCGACGGCCTGCCGGTGACCGGCATCGGCCGCGACAAGGCCGAGAAGATCTGGTTCAAGGCGCTCACCACCAAGTTCACCTCCACCACGAACTACGCGGCGGCCCGCACCGGGACCCTCGCCGCGGCCGGTGAGCTGTACGGCACGACCAGCGCCGAGTACAAGGCCGTCGCCGACGCCTGGGCCGCCATCAACGTCGGTACCCGTCCCGGCGGTGGCACCGACCCCGACCCCGAGGGCACCGTCTTCGAGAACAGCACCTCGGTCGCCATCCCGGACCGCGGCGCCGCCGTCACCACCTCGGTCAACGTCACCGGCCGCACCGGCAACGCGCCGAGCGCCCTCAAGGTCGGCGTGGACATCAGCCACAGCTGGCGCGGTGACCTGAACGTCGACCTGGTCGCCCCGAACGGCACCACGTTCCGCCTGAAGAGCGCCTCCATCTCCGACTCGGGGGCGGACATCAAGACCACCTACACGGTCAACGCGTCGTCGGTCGCCGCGAACGGCACCTGGAAGCTGAAGGTCCAGGACATGTACACGAGCGACACCGGCAAGATCAACAGCTTCAAGCTGACCTTCTGAACCACCGGTGGTGTCCCCGGAGTCCGGGGCGGCGCCTCGTGAACGCCGCTCCGACTCCCCGGACCACCGCTCCGGGCCCGGCCCGGACCATCTGAACGGCGAACCGCCCGGGAGAAGCCTCGCGCTCCTCCCGGGCGGTTCGCCGTTCGCGCACCGGCCAGAGCCTGCCGGGTGACCTCCGACAGGCTCTCAGCGCAGGAACACCCCGGCACCGTCCCCCGCCGATTCCGCGGGCAGCGCCACCAGCCCGAGTTCGGCGCCGGTCGCGAGCAGCGGATGCGTGGGGAGCACCCGCACCGTGTAGCCGTACGGGCCGGTGCGGTCGAGGGTCAGCGGCCCCTCGTAGAGCCAGCGGCCCTCCAGGTCCTGGCCTCCGGCCGGCTTCAGCGGGAAGACCTGGGCGTCCGAGATCCCGTCGGCCGCGTCCACCCGGCCGGCCACCGCCTGCACCTCCACGTCGTCCGGTTCCAGTGCCCCGAGGGCGATCCTGACGCGCAGCACCAGCGTCGCACCCAGTTCGGCCGAACCGCCCGCGCCGTCGGCCGCCGACGCCTCCACGTGATCGACGGCGACACCCGGCCAGGCGGAGCGGACGCGGGCCTTCCATCCGGCGAGCCGCCGGGCCGCGCCGCGGTCCGTGGCACGGTGCGCCCGCGCCGCGGGCGCGTACAGCCGTTCCACGTACTCGGCCACCATGCGCTCGGCGAGGACCTTGGGGCCGAGGTCGCGCAGCGTCCGGCGGACCATCTCGATCCAGCGTCCCGGGAGCCCCTCGCCGTCCCGGTCGTAGAAGCGCGGCGCGATCCGGTCCTCGATCAGCTCGTAGAGCGCGCCCGCCTCCAGATCGTCGCGGCGGTCCTCGTCCACGGCGAGGCCGTCGGCGGTGGGGATCGCCCAGCCGAAGTCCGGCTCGTACCACTCGTCCCACCAGCCGTCGAGGACCGAGAGGTTGAGGCAGCCGTTGAGCGCGGCCTTCATGCCACTGGTGCCGCAGGCCTCCAGGGGGCGCAGCGGGTTGTTGAGCCAGACGTCGCAGCCCGGGTAGAGGTTCTGGGCCATGGCCATGCCGTAGTCCGGCAGGAACACGATGCGGTGGCGGACCCGGGCGTCGTCGGAGAACCGCACGAGTTCCCGCACCAGCCGCTTGCCGCCGTCGTCGGCGGGGTGTGCCTTTCCGGCGACGACGATCTGGACCGGCCGGGTCGGGTGGAGCAGCAGTTTCCCCAGCCGGTCGCGGTCGCGCAGCATCAGGGTGAGGCGCTTGTACGAGGGGACGCGGCGGGCGAATCCGATGGTCAGCACGTCGGGGTCCAGCACGCCGTCGATCCAGCCGAGTTCGGCGGCCTGGGCCCCCCGGTCGCGCCAGGAGGCATGGAGCCGTTCGCGCACCTCGGTGACGAGCCGGGCGCGCAAGGTCCGTCTCAGGTCCCAGAGTTCGCGGTCCGGGATGGAGTCGGCTGGTGCCGTGCGGCCGGGGGCGCCGTCGCACGGGCCGTGCATCCGGAGGATCTCGGGCGCGACCCAGGTGGGTGCGTGGACGCCGTTGGTGACGGACGTGATCGGCACCTCCGCGGCGTCGAAGCCGGGCCACAGTCCCGCGAACATCTCCCGGCCGACCTGTCCGTGGAGGGTGGAGACACCGTTGGCGCGCTGGGCGAGCCGCAGGCCCATGACCGCCATGTTGAAGAGTTCCGGCTCGCCGCCGGGGTAGGTTTCGTCCCCCAGGCGCAGGATGTGTTCGACGTCCACGCCCGGGAGTTCGCCGTCGTCGCCGAGGTGCCGGGCGACGAGTTCGCGGTCGAACCTGTCGATCCCGGCGGGCACGGGGGTGTGGGTGGTGAAGACGGTTCCGGCCCGCACGGCCTCCACCGCCGCGTCGAAGTCCAGTCCGGTGCCGCCGAGTTCACGGATGCGTTCCAGTCCGAGGAAACCCGCGTGGCCCTCGTTGGTGTGGAACACCTCGGGCGCCGGATGCCCGGTGAGCCGGCAGTATGTGCGCACCGCCCGTACCCCGCCGATGCCGAGGAGCATCTCCTGCAGCAGCCGGTGCTCGCTGCCGCCGCCGTACAGCCGGTCGGTCACCTCGCGTTCGCCGGGCGCGTTCTCCTCCACCGCCGAGTCCAGCATCAGCAGGGGCACGCGCCCGACCCGGGCGTGCCAGATGTGGGCGTGCAGCGACCGGCCGCCGGGAAGGGCGAGCACCACCCGGCTGGGGCTGCCGTCGGCCTCGCGGAGCAGGCCGAGGGGCAGCTCGTTGGGGTCGAGCACGGGGTAGTGCTCCTGCTGCCAGCCGTCCCGGGACAGGCTCTGGCGGAAGTAGCCGTGGCGGTAGAGCAGGCCGACCGCGACGAGCGGGACGCCGAGGTCGCTGGCGGCCTTGAGGTGGTCGCCGGCGAGGATGCCGAGCCCGCCGGAGTACTGGGGCAGGGCGGCGGTCACCCCGAACTCGGGCGAGAAGTAGGCGACGGCGGCCGGCAGCTCCGCGCCCCCGGCGAGTTGGTCCTGGTACCAGCGGGGCCCGTCCAGATAGGTCCTCAGGTCCGCGGACGCCTCGGCGAGCCGGCGCAGGAACTGCTCGTCCCCGGCCAGCTCGGCGAGCCGCCCGGCGGACACGGCACCGAGCAGCCGCACGGGATCGCACTCCGCCGACCCGGCCGCGGGGTCGACGGCCCGGAAGAGGTCGCGGGTCTCGGTGTGCCAGGACCAGCGCAGATTGCGGGCGAGGTCGCTGAGCGGTCGGAGGGGTTCGGGGAGGACGGGACGCACGGTGAACCGACGGATGGCCTTCACGTGTTCCACCTTTACAGGGGAGGCGCGGTTCCCGGCGGACGCGCCACGGGCGGGCGTCGTTCCGTCACCCCGGCACCGCCCGCGTGTCCACCGCCCCGAACGCACCGGCCTTCCCCCGGCCGTGTCCGACGATTCCACACGGACTTGTCGGACACGGCCCCGGGGGCACGCACACGGGTCGTTCGACTGCCATTCGAGTGAATGGGGACGGGCGCGGGCACGCCCGCACCCCATGAGGGGTCCACCGAGCGGTTAGAAAGGACGGAACCCCACCGGTCGCGGTGCGTTCGTCTCGCGCTCCGCGGCACCGACGTGCCCCGCCAGTGCCGTGACCGGCCATGTTCGCCGGGAGGGGCACCGGGCACCAGCCCCGTCCCAGAGGATTCCATGATCGGTCGCATTCCCGTCCTCGACGTCCGTCCGCTGGTCGACTGCGGCAACAGGCCCGCCAAGGCCGTCGCCGGTGAGACCTTCCGGGTCACCGCGACCGTCTTCGGCGAGGGGCACGGCGCCGTCGCCGCCAATGTGGTCCTGCTCGACCCCCACGGGCGTCCCGGTCCGTGGACACCGATGCGCGAACTCGCACCCGGAACCGACCGGTGGGGCGCCGATGTCACCCCGGACTCCGAGGGGCGCTGGTCGTACACGGTCGAGTCCTGGAGCGACCCGGTCACCACCTGGCGGGAGGCGGCCCGGATCAAGATCCCGGCGGGCGTCGACACCGCGCTCGTCCTGGCGGAGGGTGCCGAACTGCACGAACGGGCCGCCGCGGGCGTGCCCAAACGGGACGGGCGGGAGGCGGTGCTGGCGGCGGCCGACGCCCTGCGCGACGTGTCCCGGCCGGCCGCCGAGCGGCTGGCCGCGGCGCTCGCCCCCGAGACCCGGGCGGCGCTCGACCGTCACCCGCTGCGCGAACTCGTGACCGCGTCCGCCCCGCTCCCGCTGCTGGTCGAGCGCCGACGGGCCCTGTTCGGCTCCTGGTACGAGCTGTTCCCCCGTTCGGAGGGCGCCCGGGCGGAACCGGCCGGTGCGGCGGGGCGGGGCCGGACCGGGGCACCGGGCGGCCGGATCGTCGGTGGCACCTTCCGCACCGCCGCCGAGCGGCTTCCCGCGGTGGCCGCCATGGGGTTCGACGTGGTCTACCTCCCGCCCATCCACCCCATCGGCACCACCCACCGCAAGGGCTCCAACAACTCGCTCTCGCCCGCCCCGCATGACGTGGGTGTGCCGTGGGCGATCGGCTCGGCCGAGGGCGGGCACGACGCCGTCCACCCCGGTCTGGGCACCCTCGACGACTTCGACCACTTCGTGGAGACCGCCCGCGGGCTGCGGATGGAGATCGCGCTGGATTTCGCGCTCCAGTGCTCGCCCGACCATCCCTGGGTGAAGGAACGTCCCGAATGGTTCCACCATCGTGTCGACGGCTCGATCG
The DNA here is from genome assembly GCF_043083325.1 of Streptomyces sp. NPDC014734. Classification (NCBI taxonomy): domain Bacteria; kingdom Bacillati; phylum Actinomycetota; class Actinomycetes; order Kitasatosporales; family Streptomycetaceae; genus Streptomyces; species Streptomyces sp. NPDC014734. The sequence continues at coordinate 352,991 of NZ_JBIBYN010000001.1, forward strand.
CCCATGCCGAGAATCCGCCGAAGAAGTACCAGGACATCTATCCGATCGCCTTCGACAAGGACCTGTGCGGGCTGGTCGCGGAGACGGTGCGCGTGCTGCGTCTCTGGATGGACCACGGTGTGCGGATCTTCCGGGTGGACAATCCGCACACCAAGCCGGTGGTCTTCTGGGAGAGGGTGATCGCCGAGGTCAACGGGGCGGATCCGGATGTGATCTTCCTGGCCGAGGCGTTCACCCGGCCCGCGATGATGCGCGCGCTGGCCGCCGTCGGGTTCCAGCAGTCCTACACGTATTTCACCTGGCGCAACAGCAAGCGCGAGATCACCGAGTACGTCACGGAACTCGCGGGCGAGACCGCGTCGTTCATGCGGCCCAACTTCTTCGTGAACACCCCGGACATCCTGCCGGACTACCTCCGGGACGGTGGCCGTCCGGCCTTCGAGGCGCGGGCCGTGCTCGCCGCGACGCTCTCCCCCTCCTGGGGCGTGTACGCGGGTTACGAGCTGTGCGAGAACACCCCCGTCCGGCCCGGCAGCGAGGAGTACCTCGACTCGGAGAAGTACCAGATCCGGATCAGGGACTGGGAGTCGGCCGAGCGCGAGGGCCGTTCGCTGGCCCCGCTCATCACCCGTCTCAACCGCCTCAGGCGCCGCCATCCGGCGCTCCAGCAACTGCGCGACGTGCACTTCCACTCCACCGACAACGAGGCGGTGATCGCGTACAGCAAGCGTTCGGGTTCGAACATCGTTCTGGTGGTCGTCAACCTCGACCCGCACCACACCCAGGAGGCCACGGTCTCGTTGGACATGCCGCGACTCGGCCTCGACCGGCACGAGAGCGTGCCGGTGCGCGACGAGCTCACCGGCGACACCTATCACTGGGGCAGAACCTTCTATGTGCGCCTGGAGCCGGGCGTCACGCCCGCGCACATCGTGGTTCTGCGACCGTCCCCGCCGACCGGAGGGTCACCCACACCATGATCGTCAATGAGCCCGTCCACGACACGTTCGAGGACACCCCGGCCAAGGACCGCGATCCCGACTGGTTCAAGCGCGCCGTCTTCTACGAGGTACTCGTCCGGTCCTTCCAGGACTCCAACGGCGACGGCATCGGCGACCTCAAGGGCATCACCGCCAGACTGGACTACCTCCAGTGGCTCGGCGTCGACTGCCTCTGGCTGCCGCCTTTCTTCAAGTCGCCGCTGCGGGACGGAGGTTACGACGTCTCCGACTACACCGCGGTGCTTCCGGAGTTCGGCGACCTGGCGGACTTCGTGGAGTTCGTCGACGCCGCGCACCAACGCGGCATGCGCGTGATCATCGACTTCGTCGTGAACCACACGAGCGACCAGCACGACTGGTTCCAGCAGTCCCGCACCGATCCCGACGGCCCGTACGGCGACTACTACGTCTGGGCGGACGACGACAAGCAGTTCCCGGACGCCCGGATCATCTTCGTCGACACGGAGACGTCCAACTGGACGTTCGACCCGGTGCGCAAGCAGTACTACTGGCACCGGTTCTTCTCCCACCAGCCCGACCTCAACTACGAGAACCCGGCGGTGCAGGAGGAGATCCTCGCCTCGCTGCGCTTCTGGCTGGACCTCGGCATCGACGGGTTCCGGCTGGACGCGGTGCCGTACCTCTACCAGCGCGAGGAGACCAACTGCGAGAACCTTCCCGAGACGCACGACTTCCTCAGGCGGCTCCGCAAGGAGATCGACACGCACTACCCGGACACCGTGCTGCTCGCCGAGGCCAATCAGTGGCCGGAGGACGTCGTCGACTACTTCGGCGACTACGAGGCCGGCGGCGACGAGTGCCACATGGCGTTCCACTTCCCCGTGATGCCGCGGATCTTCATGGCCGTGCGCCGCGAGTCGCGCTACCCCGTCTCGGAAATCCTGGCGAAGACCCCGGCGATCCCGAAGAACTGCCAGTGGGGCATCTTCCTGCGCAATCACGACGAGCTCACCCTCGAAATGGTCACGGACGAAGAGCGCGACTACATGTACGCGGAGTACGCCAAGGATCCGCGGATGCGCGCCAACATCGGCATCCGGCGCCGGCTGGCGCCCCTGCTGGACAACGACCGCAACCAGATCGAACTGTTCACCGCGCTGCTGCTGTCCCTGCCCGGCTCCCCGATCCTCTACTACGGGGACGAGATCGGGATGGGTGACAACATCTGGCTGGGCGACCGGGACGCGGTACGCACCCCGATGCAGTGGACGCCCGACCGCAACGCCGGGTTCTCCTCCAGTGATCCCGGGCGGCTCTACCTGCCCACGATCATGGATCCGGTCTACGGCTACCAGGTCACCAACGTCGAGGCGGCGATGGCCTCCCCGTCGTCGCTGCTGCACTGGACGCGGCGGATGATCGAGATCCGCAAGCAGAACCCGGCCTTCGGTCTCGGCTCGTACAACGAACTGCCGTCGTCGAACCCGGCCGTGCTCGCCTTCACCCGGGAGCACGGGGACGATCTCGTGCTGTGCGTGCACAACTTCTCCCGGTTCGCGCAGCCGACGGAGCTCGACCTCCAGTCGTTCGACGGACGCCATCCGGTGGAGCTGATCGGCGGGGTGCGCTTCCCGGCCATCGGCCGGCTCCCCTACCTGCTGACGCTCGCGGGGCACGGTTTCTACTGGTTCCGGCTGCGCCGCGACGTGCCGCCGAGCTGACCGGGCGCCCCGCGCCCCGACCGCGGGGCGGCTGCCGCCGCCCCGCACCAGCATCCGCCCCGCGGACACGCTCCCCCCTGCCGCCCCCGCCCCTCCCCTTCTCCGGTCCGGCTCCCCTCACCCGGACGCCTCGCGCCTCCGGATGCCCTCACCCCGCTCCGGGACCTCGCGGTCCGCCGCCGGTGTCCCGCACCCGCGAGCCGAGTCCGTACGGACCATCCTGACCCGACACGTCCCGCACAGCCGGACACCCAATGCCGCAATCCGGGACACTCTTCGCATCCTGTGGTGTGCCCGGGGAAAGGACGCGTTGCCATGTCGGAGGCTGCATCCACTCGGGTCGCCATGGCCGACAGCACTGCTCTGCTCCCGTCCCTCGCCCCGCTGCTGCACGAGTGGCTGCCCCGGCAGCGGTGGTTCGCGGGCAAGGGACAGCCGATCACCGCGTTCTCACTGGTGTCGGCGACCGAGGTACTGCCGGTGGACTCCCCCGCCGTGGGTGCCGGAACCGGGGCCGGGCTGCTCCATCTGCTGGTCCGCGCCCACCAGCCGTCCGCTCCCGCCCAGTGGCCGGCCGACTGCTACCAACTGCTGCTCGGTGTAAGGGCGACGCTGCCGCCCCGGTCCGCGGCCGCCGTCATCGGCCGCCCGGCGGACGGACCGCTCGCCGGACGCGCGGTCTACGAGGGACTGCACGACCCGCGCCTCGCCGCACTCCTGCTGGAGCGGCTCCGCACCCCCGGCAGCCTCGGCGCGCTGCGCTTCGACCGGGGCGGAGCCCCGATCGCCGCGGGGGCCGCCCCGCGCGTCCTGGACACCGAGCAGTCCAACACCTCGCTGGTCTACGGCGACGCCTACATCCTCAAGATCTTCCGCCGGGTCTTCCCCGGCACCAACCCGGATCTGGAACTGCCGCTCGCGCTCGCCCGCGAGGGGTGCGGGCGGGTGCCCGCGCCCGTCGCCTGGTTCGAGGCCACCGCGCCGGAGCCGCTCACCCTCGGCGTCCTCCAGCCGTTCCTGCGCGGCGCGGAGGACGGCTGGCAGCTCGCGCTGCGCGCGCTCGCCCGGGGCCACGACTTCACCGTCGAGGCCCACGCGCTGGGCCGGGCCACCGCCGAGGTCCACACCGCGCTGGCCGCCGCCCTGCCCACACCGGCACTGCACCGCGGCCAGACCGAACACCTGGCCGACGCGATGGTGCGGAGGCTGGAGGCCGCGGCGCGCGCCGTACCGGCGCTGCTGCCATACGTGCCCGGTCTGCGCACGGCCTTCGACGCGGTCGCCTCCCTCGGCGACCGGGGCCGCGACTGGGCGGCGCAGCGGGTCCACGGCGACCTCCATCTCGGTCAGACGCTGCGCGCGGCCGACGGTTTCTGGTCACTGATCGACTTCGAGGGCGAACCGGCCAAGCCACTCACCGAGCGCCGCCGCCCGCAGCCGCCGGTACGCGATGTCGCCGGAATGCTGCGTTCCTTCGACTACGCGGCCCGCTCGCACCGCCCGTGGAACGCCGCCTGGGCGGCGCGCTGCCGGACCGCCTTCTGCGAGGGGTACGCGGCGGCCTCGGGCATGGACCCGCGCGGCGAACCGGAGCTGCTGCGGGCCCATGAGACCGACAAGGCGGTGTACGAGGTGCTGTACGAGGCGCGGCACCGGCCCGACTGGCTGCCGGTCCCGATGGCCGCGATCCACCGGCTGGCCGCCGTCGCCGACTGACACCCCGCGCCCGCTGCCCATTCGTTCCGCCCCACGTCCATCCGCGAAGGAGGCCGTCCCCCGTGACCGCCCGTAAGCCGTCCCGCACCACGCCGGTTCCCGCCGAGGCCGAGGCCCGCCGGACTCCGCTGCCGACGAAGGAACCCGTGCCGCCCGCCCCGGAACCGGCGCCCCCGCGGCCGCCCGCCCCTGTCGCGGGGAGAAGACCGGCCGCCCGGCGTGCCGCGCCGGCCCGGCCGCGCGGCGGCGCGGGCGGCCAGGGGGTCCGCGAGGCGCGGCCCCTCGACGACGGCGACCGGGCCCGGCTGCTCGCCGGCGAGCACCACGACCCGCACGGCCTGCTCGGTGCCCATCCGGTCCGCGGCGGAATGGTCCTGCGCGTGCTGCGCCCGTACGCGCGGTCCGTGACGGTGCTGGCCAAAGGGCTGCGGGCGGACCTGCACGACGACGGCGACGGCCTCTTCTCCGGGCTCCTGCCGATGCCGTCGCTGCCCGAGTACCGGCTCCTTGTCGGTTACGCGGACGACGCGATCGAGGTCCAGGACCCGTACCGCTTCCTGCCCGCGCTCGGAGAACTCGATCTCCATCTGATCGGCGAGGGCCGTCACGAGGAGTTGTGGACGGCCCTCGGCGCCCGGACCATGGAGCACCAGGGCGTGACGGGGACCCGGTTCACCGTGTGGGCGCCCGACGCCCGGGGGGTACGGGTCGTCGGGGACTTCAACTTCTGGGACGGCACCGGCTTCCCGATGCGTTCGCTCGGCGCCAGCGGGGTGTGGGAGCTGTTCCTGCCGGGGATCGGCGAGGGCGCGCTGTACAAGTTCGACATCTGCCGGCCCGACGGCTCGCACACCACCCGGGCCGACCCGATGGCCCGCAGGACCGAGGCGCCACCCGCCACCGCCTCGATCGTGACGGCCGCGCACCACGAGTGGCGGGACCACGAGTGGATGGCGCACCGCGGGGACGTACCGGTGCACGAGGCCCCGTTCTCGGTGTACGAGGTGCATCTCCCGTCCTGGCGACCGGGACTGACGTACCGCCAACTCGCCGTGCAGCTGCCGGAGTACGTGCGGGAACTGGGCTTCACGCACGTGGAGATGATGCCGGTCGCCGAGCATCCCTTCGGCGGCTCCTGGGGGTATCAGGTCACCGGCTTCTACGCCCCGACGGCCCGTCTGGGAACGCCCGACGACTTCCGGTACCTCGTCGACGCCCTGCACCGGGCGGGCATCGGTGTCATCGTCGACTGGGTGCCCGCGCACTTCCCGCGCGACGACTGGGCGCTCGCCGAGTTCGACGGCCGCCCGCTGTACGAGCACACGGACCCGTCGCGGGCGGCGCATCCGGACTGGGGAACGCTGGAGTTCGACTACGGCCGCAAGGAGGTGCGCAACTTCCTGGTGGCCAACGCCACGTACTGGTGCGAGGAGTTCCACGTCGACGGGCTGCGGGTCGACGCCGTCGCCTCGATGCTGTACCTCGACTATTCGCGCGAGGACGGGCAGTGGGCCCCGAACGAGCACGGCGGCCGGGAGAATCCGGACACCGTCGCCTTCCTCCAGGAGATGAACGCCACCGTCTACCGGCGCAATCCCGGTGTCGTCACGATCGCCGAGGAGTCCACCGCCTGGGACGGTGTGACCCGCGCGACCGACCGGGTCGGGGCCGGTGGCTACGGGGGGCTCGGCTTCGGCCTGAAGTGGAACATGGGCTGGATGCACGACTCGCTCCAGTACGTGTCCAAGGAGCCGGTGCACCGCAAGTACCACCACAACGAGATGACCTTCTCGATGGTGTACGCGTACAGCGAGAACTACGTGCTGCCGATCTCGCACGACGAGGTGGTGCACGGCAAACGGGCCCTGGTGAGCAAGATGCCCGGCGACTGGTGGCAGCGACGCGCCAACCACCGCGCCTACCTCGGTTTCATGTGGGCCCATCCGGGCAAGCAACTCCTCTTCATGGGGCAGGAGTTCGCCCAGGGAGCGGAGTGGTCGCAGGAGCACGGCCCGGAGTGGTGGCTGCTCGACCCGACGTACCACTCGGCCGACGACCACCGGGGCGTACGCAGGCTGGTCGGCGATCTGAACGCGGTGTACCGGGCCACCCCGGCGCTCTGGCAGCGCGACACCTCGCCGGAGGGCTTCGCCTGGGTGGACGGGGGTGCGGCCGAGGACAACGTCTTCGCCTTCCTGCGCCACGACGGGCACGGCTCCCCGCTGCTCGCCGTCAGCAACTTCTCCCCGGTGGTGCGGCACGACTACCGCGTCGGCGTCCCGGACGTGCGGGGCGGCCGGGTCGCGTGGGAGGAGGTCCTGAACACGGACGCGGCGCGGTACGGCGGCGGCGACGTGCGCCACCCCGATCCGCTGAAGGCCGAGGCGGTGTCCGCGCACGGCCTGCCCGGCAGCCTGACGCCGACGCTGCCGCCGCTGGCCACGGTCTGGTTCCGGCCGGTCTGAGAGCCTGCCGGGTGGCCTCCGGCCGGAGCCGTCCGGGTGACCCCCGGACGGTTCCGGGCGGGAACGCGGTTGCTCACACCGCGTCCAGCACGTCCTCCATCTCCTGGAGCAGCCTGCGCTTCGGGCGGGCGCCCACCATCGACTTCACGGGTTCGCCGGAGCGGAAGACCATCAGGGTCGGGGTCGCCAGTACCGTGTAGCGGCTCGCGATCCCGGGGCTGGTGTCGATGTCGACCTGGACGATCCTGATGCGCCCGGCCTCCTCACGGGCGATCTCACCGAGCACCGGGGCGAGCTGACGGCAGGGGCCGCACCAGGTGGCGGTGAACTGGACCAGTACGGGCGACCCCGCCCCGAGCACCTCCGCGTCGAAGGTGGCCTCGGTGACCTCCGTCACGCCTTCCACTGTCCGAATCATCTGTCATCCTCCCAGTTCACAACGTGGTTCCGGTCCGCCGGGCAGCTCCGCCGCCGCCTCCAGCTCGGCCCGCGCGAGCTCCGCGCCCACCTGGGCGCGCACCGCCCGGAGCTGGTCGATCAGCGCGTCGAGCTCGCCCAGCTTGCGGCGGTACCCGGCGAGCGAGGCGGGGCAGGAGTCTCCGGCCGGGTGTCCGGCGCGCAGGCACTCGACGAACGGCCGGGTCTCCTCCAGCTCGAACCCGAAGTCCTGGAGGGTCCGGATCTGCTGGACGAGGCGCAGGTCGTCCTCGTCGTACGCGCGGTACCCGTTGTCGGCGCGCCGGGCGGGCAGCAGCCCGCGCGACTCGTAGTACCGCAGAGTCCGCGTGGTCGTCCCGGCCCGTTCGGCCAGCTCCCCGATTCGCATGTCGCCGACGGTAGACGTTCACGCCGACGTCAAGGCAAGGAGACGACGACCGGGGTGGGGCAGCCGTCGTACGGCTGTCCCACCCCGGTCGTCACACGCCCCGTGCGCCGGGCCGTGTCTTCGGACTGCCTACGCCTTCGCCCCGGCGTGCTCCTGCTCGCCGCCGCGCGGCCGCGGGAGGCCGTCGGTGGCGTCGCCGTCCTCGGTGTCCTCGGCGTCCTGGTTGAGCATCGTGTCGTTCCACGGGAGGGCGCCGGAGAGGACCAGGTCCACGCGCTCCTTGTCGATCTCCTTGGTCCAGGTGCCGACCAGGACGGTGGCGACCGCGTTGCCCGCGAAGTTGGTCAGGGCGCGGGCCTCGCTCATGAAGCGGTCGATGCCGACGATGAGCCCGACGCCGTCGACGAGTCCGGGCCGGTGCGACTGGAGGCCGCCCGCGAGGGTGGCGAGCCCCGCGCCGGTGACTCCGGCCGCGCCCTTCGAGGCGACGATCATGAAGAGCAGCAGGGAGATCTGCTCGCCGGCGCTCAGCGGGTCGCCCATCGCGTTGGCGATGAAGAGCGAGGACATCGTGAGGTAGATCGCGGTGCCGTCGAGGTTGAAGGAGTAGCCGGTCGGCACGGTGATGCCGACGACCGGGCGGCTGACGCCGAGGTGTTCCATCTTCGCGATGAGCCGCGGCAGGGCGGACTCCGAGGAGGAGGTGGAGAGGATCAGCAGGAACTCGCGGGCCAGGTACTTCAGCAGGGCGATCAGGCTGACCCCGGCGACCAGCCGCAGGATCGTGCCGAGCACCACGAAGACGAAGATCGCGCAGGTGAGGTAGAAGCCGATCATGATGATCGCGAGGGACTTCAGCGCGTCGACGCCGGTCTCGCCGACCACGGCCGCCATCGCGCCGAACGCGCCGACCGGGGCCGCCCACATGATCATGGCGAGGATGCGGAAGACGAGACGCTGGATGTGGCCGATGCCGCGCAGGACCGGTTCGCCCGCCGCGCCCATGGCCTGGAGCGCGAAGCCCGCGAGCAGGGCGACCAGCAGCGTCTGGAGGACTTCGCCCTGGGTGAACGCGGAGACGATGGTCGTCGGGATGATGCCGAGCAGGAAGTCCGCGGTGGACTCGCTCGCGCCCGCCGCCTGCTGCTCACCGGCGGTGCGGGCCGCCTCGGTGAGGTGCAGGCCCTGACCGGGCTCCAGGAAGTTGCCGACGAGCAGACCGATGGCGAGCGCGACCGTCGACATCACCAGGAAGTAGCCGAGGGCGAGTCCGCCGACCGCGCCGACCTTGGCCGCCTTGCGCACCGAACCGACGCCCAGCACGATCGTGCAGAAGATGATCGGCGAGATCATCATCTTGATGAGGTTGACGAAGCCGGTACCGATCGGCTTGAGCTCGACGGCGACGCCCGGGGCCGTGAAGCCCACCAGGATGCCGAGGCCCACGGCGGCGATCACGGCCAGATACAGATAGTGCGTGCGGTCCCGCCTGGCGGCTGCCACGGTCACGGGGCTCTCCTCGGTTCGTCCGGGTCGCTCCCCCGTCCCTGGGGGCGCAAGGGCAGTCCGGCGGAACGGGGCCGGAAAACCCTTGGTGAATATCTCGCTCCTTGTGACGGCGGTCACGGTTGCGTGCATTTCGTTCACGCGTTTCCGGCCGGGCAGACTGGAACCATGCGTCTCCCCCGTACCCGCCCGCGCAGCCTGGCCGGGCAGCTCTTCGCCATGCAGGTGGTGCTGGTGGCGGCCGTGGTGGCGGGGTGCGCGTTCTTCGCCTACGCCTCCGGTCGCGAGCAGGCGGAGGAGACCGCGGCCCGGCAGGTGAGGACGGCGGCGCTGGCCATCGCGAACGCCCCGTCCGTACGCGAGGCGGTCCGCACCCCGGAACCGTCCGCCGTGCTCCAGCCGTACGCGGAGCGGGTCCGCAGGGACACCGGGATCGCCTTCGTCACGATCATGTCCCCGCAACGCGTCCGCTGGACGCACCCGGACACCGACCGGATCGGCGAGGAGTTCCTCGGGCACACCGCACGGGCGTTGCGCGGTGAGACGTTCACCGAGACGTACACGGGCACGCTCGGGCCCTCGATCCGCGTCGTCACCCCGATCCGGGACGGCGGAAGGGTCACCGGCCTGGTCAGCGCGGGCATCACGGTCGACCGGGTCTCGTCCCAGGTGCGGGCGCAGCTGAAGGCGCTGGGGCTGGCGGCGGGCGGGGCGCTGGCGCTCGGCGGCGTCGGCACGTTCGTGATCAACGCCCGGCTGCGGCGGCACACGCACGGCATGAACGCCGCCGAGCTGAGCCGGATGCACGACTACCACCAGGCCACCCTGCACGCGGTGCGCGAGGGGCTGCTGATGCTCGACGGGCGGCGCAGGATCGCGCTGATCAACGACGCGGGCCGGGAACTGCTCGGTCTCGGGCCGGACGCGCTCGGGCGCCGGGTGGCCGATCTGGAGCTTCCGGCGCCGCTGACCGGTGCGCTGCTCGCCTCCGAGAAGCGGGTCGACGAGCTGCATCTGACGGCGGACCGGGTGATCGTGGTCAACACCCGTCCGGTGGTGGGCGGGGAGCGGCGCGGCACCGTCGTGACCCTGCGCGACCACACCGAACTCCAGGCGCTTTCCGGCGAGCTGGACTCCGAGCGGGGGTTCACGCAGGCCCTGCGGTCGCAGGCGCACGAGGCGGCGAACCGGCTGCACACCGTCGTCTCGCTGATCGAACTGGGCCGGACCGGGCAGGCGGTCGGGTTCGCGACCGCCGAACTGGAGCTGGCCCAGGCCCTCACCGACCGCGTGGTGGGCGCCGTCGCCGAGCCGGTACTGGCGGCCCTGCTGCTGGGCAAGGCGGCGCAGGCGAACGAACGCGGGGTGGAACTGGTGCTCACGGACGACAGCCTGATCGACGACGGTGCGCTGCCCGCGGCGCTGCCGGACCGGGACCTCGTGACGATCCTCGGCAACCTGATCGACAACGCGGTGGACGCGGCGTCGGAGGCGGCGACCGCCGGGCCGGGCCCCGCCGCCGTCCCGGAGCAGCGGTGCGCGCCGGAACCCCGGGACGCGGCGCCGGACCGGACCGGCCGGGCCCGCGTCACCGTCACGGCGCTCACCGGGGAGGACGAGGTGCTGCTGCGGGTCACCGACACCGGGCCGGGGATCGACCCGGTGGACGCCTCCGAGGTCTTCGACCGCGGCTGGTCGACGCACGGCGCGGGCCGCGGCATCGGCCTGGCCCTGGTGCGGCAGGCGGTGCGCCGCAACAACGGGACGGTGGAACTGGACCGGGGACCGGACGGCGGCGCCCGCTTCACGGTGCGTCTGCCGCTGACGGCCGGCGGCCGGGCGGGGCACGACGCCGGGGAGGTGGTCGCATGATCCGGGTGCTCGTCGTCGAGGACGATCCCGTCGCCGCGGACGCGCATCAGCTGTACGTGGGCCGTGTTCCCGGCTTCGCGGTGGCCGCGGTCGCGCACTCGCGCGCGGAGGCGGTACGGGCGCTGGACCGCACACCGATCGACCTGCTGCTCCTGGACCTGTACCTGCCCGACGGCCACGGCCTGCACCTGCTGCGCTCGCTGCGCGCGGCCGGGCACGCGGCGGACGTCATCGCGGTGACCTCGGCACGCGATCTGTCAGTGGTCCGGGAGGGGGTGTCGCTCGGCGTCGTGCAGTACGTGCTGAAGCCGTTCACCTTCGCCACCCTGCGCGACCGGCTGGTCCGCTACGCCGAGTTCCGTGCGGCGGCGGGCGAGGCGAGCGGCCAGGACGAGGTGGACCGTGCGCTCGGTGCGCTGCGCGCCCCGCAGCCGTCCCGGCTCCCGAAGGGGTTGAGCGCCCCGACGCTGGAGGCCGTGACCCGTGCCCTGCGCGCCGCGCCCGACGGGCTGACGGCGGCGACCGCCGGGGCCGGGCTCGGGATTTCGCGGATCACCGCGCGCCGGTATCTGGAGCATCTGGTGACGGTCGGGTGCGCGGTGCGCAGCCCGCAGTACGGTCAGGTAGGGCGACCGGAGCTGCACTACCGGTGGGTGGATCGGGGGCGCTGACCCCCGTGCCGGCGTAGGACGTTCCTACGAGCCGGGATATCGGCGGAACGCACCGTGGTCGCACGGCCCGGCGGCTCCTACGGTGGGGCCGTGCCCCCCTCCCCGCGCCCCGGCTCCCGGTCCCCGGACTCCCCGGACTCCCCGCCCTTCGACGCCACCGCCGCGCGCCGTCTCCGCGAGGCCCTGGGGATGCTGCCCGGGCATGTCGCGTACGGTCTCGGCGCCCAGTACGGGCTCCGGATCGACACCGGGACCGTGATCGCCTGGGAGCGCGGGACCGCCGTCCCGACCGAGTACGAACTCACGGCGCTGGCCGGGGTGTTGTGGTGCTCGCCGGGTGAACTGCTGACCGCCGCGCGGACCCTGCGGGAGCACCGGGTGGCCCGGCGGCTGTCCGCGACGGAGCTGGCGCGGCTGGTGGGGCTGACGGCCTCCGCGTATCTGCGCATGGAGAGGTCGGGGCGCTGGCGCGGCAACGAACGCCAGTCGGCGGCTCTCGTCGAGGTGCTGGAGCTGACGCCCGCCGGATTGGTGACGGTGTCCGGCCGTGACGAGGAGCTGGCGGAGCTGCTGCGGGGCGCGGTCACGACGCGCTGGCAGGCACAGGTCCGGCCGGTGGCGAAGCTGGTGCCGCTGGAGCGGGGGCTCCTGGTGGACGTGCTGGAGCGGTTGCACGCCGACTACCAGGCGCTGATGGTGTCGACGCTGAGCTGGGGAGGCGGGGGCGGGGAGCGGGCCGGGGCGACGGGTGACGCGGGGCGGGCGTTCCTGGCGCGGATCCTGGAACGCTTCTGGCGGGCGGCGGGGGTGGTGAGGGCGGACGGCTGAGAGCCTGTCGGGTGGCCTTCGGCCGGGAGGCGGACGGGGCGTGGTGCGTGCGGTTCCAGGGCGCCGGGAGGGCCCGGTGGCGGAGCTGCCCGGTCGTTCCGGCAACGCCGGAGGCACGCGTGCCAGGACGTGGCCGCCCGGTCAGAGGCCACCCGACAGGCTCTGAACCGCCGGACCGGTGTCGGCGACACGGTCGGGACCGGCTCGCCGGCCTCACGACCTCGCCGGCCGAGGTGCGAGCCGGGCGGGGCGAGCGCCGACGGCGGCCCCGGCCGTCCACGGGGGACGGCCGGGGCCGCCGGGCGCGTCATGTCCAGGTCACGGCACCGCGCGGTGGCGGGCCGTCCCGCGTGCCGGGAAGCACGCGGGGGGTTCAGAAGACCGACTCGGCCTCGTCCATCCGGTTCTTGGGAACCGTCTTGAGCTGGGTGACGGCGTCGGCGAGCGGAACCATCTCGATGCCGGTGCCGCGCAGCGCCGTCATCCGGCCGAAGTCGCCGCGGTGCGCGGCCTCCACCGCGTGCCAGCCGAAGCGGGTGGCGAGCACCCGGTCGTACGCGGTCGGCGTCCCGCCGCGCTGCACGTGGCCGAGGATGACCGGCCGTGCCTCCTTGCCGAGCCGCTTCTCCAGTTCGATGGCGAGCCGGTTGCCGATGCCCTGGAAGCGTTCGTGGCCGTACTGGTCGATCTCGCCCTTGGCGTACGGCATGGAGCCCTCGGCCGGGTGCGCGCCCTCGGCGACGCAGATGACCGCGAACTTCTTGCCGCGCGCGAAGCGCTCCTCGACCATCGTGACCAGATCGTCGACCTCGAAACGGCGCTCGGGGAGGCAGATGCCGTGCGCGCCGCCCGCCATGCCGGACTCCAGCGCGATCCAGCCCGCGTGGCGGCCCATCACCTCGACGACCATGACCCGCTGGTGCGATTCGGCGGTGGTCTTGAGGCGGTCTATGGCGTCGGTGGCGACGCCCACCGCCGTGTCGAATCCGAAGGTGCGGTCGGTGGCGGAGATGTCGTTGTCGATGGTCTTGGGGACACCGACGACGGGCATGCCCGCGTCCGACAGCATCCGAGCGGCGGTGAGGGTGCCCTCGCCCCCGATCGGGATGAGCGCGTCCATGCCGTAACGGCGACTCAGTTCGGCGCAGTTCTCGGCGGCCTCGCGCAACCGGTCGCGCTCCAGCCGGGCCGAGCCGAGGATGGTGCCGCCGCGGGCGAGGATGCCGCTCACCGCGTTGAGGTCGAGCGGGCGGAAGTGGCCGTCGAGCAGCCCCTTGAACCCGTCCTCGAAGCCGATGACCTCGTCGCCGTGACCCACCACGGCACGGTGCACGACCGACCGGATCACTGCGTTCAGGCCCGGGCAGTCGCCGCCTGCGGTGAGAACTCCGATGCGCATCGTGCTGTATCTCCTGCTCGCTAGTGCCGTGTCCGGCAAGGTCTGCCGGGTGGCCCGCGGTGTCCGGTACGGCGCGTCGCGGGTCGCGGGCACGCCCCGCGTACCGGATGCACGCGGGCCGTGCGACAACGCGGCGAGGTGCCGTGCCGGGCGTCGCGGGCCGGTGAACCCCGCCGGTCGCAGCACGGGTGCTGTGGCCGTGTGCGGCGGGTGTGGAACCAGGGGCTCCCGCGACCATGAGCCACGACGATTGTCCCACGTCTGGTCTGGACCTCACCGGCTCACCCGTTCCGGGGACGCCCGCACGGGTGTTTCGCCGAACGCCGCGGCGATTCGGCCCCCGGTCCGGGCACGGTCCGACGGCCGCCGACGCGGCCCCCTCCTCCGGTGGGCGGCGTCCGCGCCACCACGGGTATCGTCAACATCGCAATGCCATCCCAAACCGCACATATGGACGGGAGAGCACACGTGACGCGCAGCGTGTACGTGACCGGGATCGACCGGGGAGACGGCCGACAGGTCGTCGATCTGGGAGTCATGGAACTCCTGACGCGTCAGGTTGACCGGGTCGGGGTGTTCCGGCCGCTCGTCCACGACGGGCCCGACCGGCTGTTCGAGCTGTTGCGGGCCCGCTACCGGCTCTCCCAGGACCCCGCGTCGGTCTACGGCCTCGACTACGAGGAGGCGTCCGCGCTCCAGGCCGAGCAGGGTACCGACGAACTGGTCTCCCGGCTCGTCGACCGCTTCCACGAGGTGGCCCGGACGTACGAGGTGGTGCTGGTCCTCGGTACCGACTTCGCCGCCACCCAGCTGCCCGACGAACTGGCGCTCAACGCCCGTCTCGCCAACGAGTTCGGCGCCTCGGTGATCACGGTGGTCGGCGGCCGGGGCCAGACGGCGCAGTCCGTGCGCGCCGAGACCCGCAACGCCTACCGCGCCTACGCCGGACTGGGCTGCGACGTCGTCGCCGTGGTCGTGAACCGGGTGACGGCCGCGGACCGGGACGCCGTGGCTGAACGGCTGTCCGCGCAGTTGCCCGTGCCCTGTTCGGTGCTGCCCGACGACGCGACGCTCTCCGCGCCCACCGTCGCGCAGATCACCGCGGCGCTCGGCGGCACGGTGCTGCTCGGCGACGATTCCGGGCTGGCCAGGGACGCGCTCGACTTCGTCTTCGGCGGCGCGATGCTGCCGAACCTGCTGAAGGCGCTGACGCCTGGCTGCCTGGTGGTGACGCCCGGGGACCGTGCGGACCTGGTGGTCGGCTCGCTCGCCGCGCACAGCGCCGGGACCCCGCCCATCGCGGGGGTGCTGCTGACCCTGGACGAACGTCCCGGCGAGGAGATACTCACCCTCGCCGCACGGCTCGCACCCGGCACCCCGGTCGTCTCCGTGGCCGGCGGCTCCTTCCCCACCGCCGGGGAACTCTTCGCCCTGGAGGGCAAGTTGAACGCGGCGACGCCCCGCAAGGCGGAGACCGCGCTGGGCCTCTTCGAGCGCCACGTGGACACCGGTGCGCTGCTGGACCGGATCTCGGTGGCCCGCAGCGGCCGGATCACCCCGATGATGTTCGAGCACGAGCTGCTGGAGCAGGCACGCGCCGACCGGCGCCGGATCGTCCTGCCGGAGGGCTCCGAGGAACGCGTGCTGCGCGCCGCCGACGTACTGCTGCGCCGCGACGTCTGCGATCTCACGCTCCTCGGCGAGCCCGACGTCATCCGCAAGAAGGCCGCCGACCTCGGCATCGACCTCGCCGCCACCCGGATCGTCGACCCGCAGACCTCCGAGCTGCGCCTGGCGTTCGCCGAACGGTACGCGCGACTGCGCGCGCACCGCGGCGTCACGGCGGAGCTGGCGTACGACGTGGTCGCGGACGTCAACTACTTCGGCACCCTGATGGTCGAGGAGGGGCACGCGGACGGGATGGTGTCCGGGGCGGTGCACTCCACCGCGGCGACGATCCGGCCCGCGTTCGAGGTCATCAGGACCAGGAGGGCCGGACAGGGCGCGGCGGCGGACGGCGAGCGGGCGGCGGCGGACGCGTCGATCGTGTCGTCCGTCTTCTTCATGTGCCTGGCCGACCGGGTCCTGGTGTACGGCGACTGCGCCGTCAACCCGGACCCGGACGCCAGGCAGCTCGCCGACATCGCGGTGCAGTCGGCCGCCACCGCCGCCCGGTTCGGTGTGGAGCCGCGGATCGCGATGCTGTCGTACTCGACGGGCAGCTCCGGGTCGGGCGCCGACGTGGACAAGGTGCGCGAGGCGACGGAGCTGGTCCGGGCGAGCCGGCCGGATCTCCTGATCGAGGGCCCGATCCAGTACGACGCCGCGGTGGACCCGGGCGTCGCCGCGACGAAACTGCCCGGCTCCGAGGTGGCCGGCCGGGCCACCGTGCTGATCTTCCCGGACCTGAACACCGGCAACAACACCTACAAGGCCGTGCAGCGCTCGGCGGGCGCGGTCGCCGTCGGGCCGGTCCTCCAGGGGCTGCGGAAGCCCGTCAACGACCTGTCCCGGGGCGCACTCGTGCAGGACATCGTGAACACCGTGGCCATCACGGTGATCCAGGCCCAGGCCCAGGGCGAGGAGCTCACCGCATGACCGCCCCGAGCGCGCACGGCTCGTCCCACCCGACCGCGGAAGGCCCCTCCCGCATGGCTGCGTATCGCGTACTCGTCCTCAACTCCGGCTCCTCGTCGGTGAAGTACCAGCTCCTGGACATGAGCGACCATTCCCGGCTGGCGTCCGGGCTGATCGAACGCATCGGTGAGGAAACGTCCCGACTGGTGCACACGCCGCTGATCGGCGGAGGGGCCGAACGCCGCGAGCGCACCGCCCCGATCCCCGACCACGAGGCCGCGCTGAAGGCGGCCGCCGAGGAACTGGCGGCCGACGGACTGGGGCTGGACTCCCCCGCGCTGGCCGCGATAGGGCACCGGGTGGTGCACGGCGGGCTGCGGTTCACCGAACCCGTGGTGATCGACGACGAGGTGCTGGAGGAGATCGAACGCCTGGTCCCGGTGGCCCCGCTGCACAATCCGGCGAACATCCTCGGCATCCGTACCGCGCGGGCGCTGCGCCCGGACCTGCCGCAGGTCGCGGTCTTCGACACGGCGTTCCACACCACGATGCCGGAGTACGCGGCCCGGTACGCGATCGACACCGAGGTTGCCGACGCGCACCGCATCCGGCGCTACGGCTTCCACGGCACCTCGCACGCCTACGTCTCCCGCAAGGCCGCCGAACTGCTGGGGCGCGCTCCCGAGGACGTCAACGTCATCGTGCTGCACCTGGGCAACGGCGCCTCGGCGTCGGCGGTGGCGGGCGGCCGGTGCGTGGAGACCTCGATGGGGCTCACGCCGCTGGAGGGGCTGGTGATGGGCACCCGCTCCGGCGACATCGATCCGGCCGTCACCTTCCACCTCAAGCGGATGGCGGGCATGTCGACGGACGAGATCGACGAACTGCTGAACAGGCGGAGCGGCCTGGTCGGGCTGTGCGGCGACAACGACATGCGGGAGATCCGGCGCCGGGTCGAGGCGGGCGACGAACGCGCGGCCCTGGCCTTCGACATCTACGTGCACCGGCTGAAGAAGTACATCGGCGCCTATTCGGCGGTCCTCGGCCGGGTGGATGCCGTGGTGTTCACGGCGGGGGTCGGGGAGAACTCGGCGCCGGTGCGGGAGGCTGCGATCACCGGTCTTGAGGAATTCGGCCTGGCGGTCGACGCGGACCTGAACGCCGTGCGGTCCGGCGCACCCCGGCTGATCTCACCGGACTACGCGCGGGTGGCGGTCGCGGTGGTGCCGACGGACGAGGAACTGGAGATCGCCGTTCAGACCTTCGCACTCGTCGGACAGAGCCACAACTGAGCACCCCCGCGCCCCTTTGTACCTTCCGCCAGACGGAATATTCCGCTGCTGAACAAACCGATAGGATCCGCCTCATGCGCCGTTCCAAAATCGTCTGCACACTCGGTCCCGCCGTCGACTCGCACGAGCAGCTCGTCGCTCTGATCGAGGCCGGCATGAGCGTGGCCCGCTTCAACTTCAGTCACGGCAGCCACGAGGAGCACCAGGGTCGTTACGACCGGGTCCGCCGCGCCGCCGCCGAGACCGGCCGGGCCATCGGTGTGCTCGCCGACCTCCAGGGCCCCAAGATCCGTCTGGCGAAGTTCGCCGAGGGGCCCGTCGAACTGGTCCGGGGGGACGAGTTCACCATCACCGCGGAGGACGTGCCCGGCGACAAGTCGATCTGCGGCACGACCTACAAGGGTCTGCCCGGGGACGTCGCCAAGGGCGACCCGATCCTGATCAACGACGGCAACGTCGAGCTGAAGGTCGTCGCGATCGAGGGCCCGCGGGTGCGGACGATCGTCATCGAGGGCGGTGTCATCTCCGACCACAAGGGCATCAACCTGCCCGGCGCGGCGGTCAACGTCCCGGCGCTGTCCGAGAAGGACGTCGAGGACCTGAGGTTCGCGCTGCGGATGGGGTGCGACCTGGTGGCGCTCTCCTTCGTGCGCGACGCGAACGACGTCAAGGACGTCCACAAGGTGATGGACGAGGAGGGCCGCCGGGTCCCCGTCATCGCCAAGGTGGAGAAGCCGCAGGCGGTCGAGCACATGGAGGGCGTCGTCATGGCGTTCGACGGTGTGATGGTCGCCCGCGGCGACCTTGCCGTCGAGTATCCGCTGGAGAAGGTCCCGATGGTGCAGAAGCGCCTGGTGGAGCTCTGCCGACGGAACGCCAAGCCGGTGATCGTGGCGACCCAGATGATGGAGTCGATGATCACCAACTCGCGCCCGACCCGCGCCGAGGCGTCCGACGTCGCCAACGCGATCCTGGACGGCGCGGACGCGGTCATGCTGTCCGCCGAGTCCAGCGTGGGCGCGTACCCGATCGAGACGGTCAAGACGATGTCGAAGATCGTCGTCGCCGCCGAGAACGAACTGCTCTCCAAGGGCCTCCAGCCGCTGGTGCCGGGCAAGAAGCCGCGCACCCAGGGCGGTTCGGTGGCCCGCGCCGCCTGCGAGATCGCGGACTTCCTGAACGGCAAGGCGCTCGTCGCCTTCACCAAGTCCGGTGACACGGCCCGTCGGCTCTCGCGCTACCGCGCCGCCCAGCCCATCCTGGCCTTCACCACGGACGAGTCCACCCGCAACCAGCTCGCGCTGAGCTGGGGCGTCGAGGCCCACGTCGTCCCGCACGTGGACAACACGGACGCGATGGTCGACCTGGTCGACGCGGAGCTGATGAAGCTCGGCCGCTACAACGAGGGCGACACGATGATCATCACGGCCGGCTCGCCCCCCGGCATCCCCGGCACCACCAACATGGTGCGGGTGCACCACGTCGGCGGCGGCGACCGCGACTGACGCGACCGTACGCACCACGAGGCGGTGGGCCGCACTCCCCGAAGGAGTGCGGCCCACCGCCTCGTGCGTGGTCCGGCCGGTCCGGTCAGCCGGTGCCGCCGGTGAAGTAGTTGTGCAGCCCGGGTACCTTGAGCGTCCCGCCGAACTGCCCGGCCTGGGTCACCTTGACCTTGGTGAAGAAGGCGAAGGGCACGTTGAGCGGCGGCGGGCTGTGCGGGCTGAACGTGACCGGGATGAGGCCGAAGAGATTCCCCTTCAGCTCCTCCGTGTACATGGTCACCGTGCCGTGGCGGATGGTGGACGTGGAGCCCTTGCGCGCCTCCACGTGGGCCGTGGTGCCGATGGGGCCGACCGTCGTCTGGTGCAGGTCCTTGATGTCGACGGAGCTCGCGGTGAACTTCAGCACCTTCTTGATGGTGCCGTCGTACGTCTTCACCTCGACGATGCCCTTGTAGTCGAGCCCGCCGAGGGTGAGCAGCGAGCTGTTCAGGATCCACGGGTCGGTCGGCAGCAGCGGCACCCCCGTCTCCAGGTCCGCCGCGGCCAGTGCCTCGGGGTCGGGCGTCGGGCACGGGAAGCGCGGCTTGGCGCCGTCCGGGATGTCGTCGTCCTTCTTGGCGTCGAGTCCCTTGACGCTCTCGTCGAGCTCCTCGACCGGCTCGCCGGCCTGCCGCGCGGCCTCGCGGATGGCGTCCGCGGTCCCGTCGGCGGTCTCCTTCGCGGTGTCCGCGGGCTTCTTCGCGGTGTCCGCGGGCTTCTTCGCCGGGTCGGCGGAGTCGCTCCGCGACGGCTCCGGGGGCTCGGCGGTCGCGGACGGCGACGGCTCGGCAGTCTCCTTGCCGGGGATGCCGAAGAGGTCCCTCAACGCGTCCCCGACGCCCAGCGGATCGAGCGGATTCCTCGACTTCGTGGGGGTGGGGGTGGCGCTCGGCGAGGCGGCCGAGGAGTCGGCGGCCCTCGTCCCGTCCTTCACCCCGTCCGTTGTCCCGCCGCCCGGCGTCCCGTCCGGTGTAACGGACTTCGCCGTGCCGGTGGCCGACGGGGTCGTGGTGGGCTTCGGCGACTCGCCCTCGTCCTTGCCGCCGGAACCGGTGGTGGCGGACGGCGACGGGGACTTCGTCTCCGACGCGCTCGGGGAGGGCGACTCGCCCGGCTCGTCGGAACGGGTCACACAGGGGCCGGGGGCGAAGGGGATGTCCGCGTTGTCGTCGGCCAGCGCCAGCTTGGGCGTCAGCCCCATGCCCACGAAGACCGCCGTCGGCATCGCGGCGAGGGCGATGGCCTTGCCCGCGGGGATGTGCAGCTTCGTCAGCAGCGACTTCCTGGGGGCCGCGTGACGCGGTCCGTTTCTCGTCCGGGCGTCCTCCCCGGTCGAGTTCAGCTCCCTCTCGTCACCCCGCACGATGCCTCCCGCCGTCGGCCTCGACTGTCGTGTCGTTCTGCTCAGGCTGCCCCTGGGACACCCCCGCCTCGTGGAGGTCCGGGCCGGTCTCCCGCGTTCTCGCGCCGGCGCCCTCGGACGCCGCGTCCCGCGCGCCGGTGTCCGGGAAGCCGGGCTCCGGCTCGACGGGCTCGCCCGGAGCCCAGGAGACGGAGAGCGCACCGCCGAGCAGGGCGAACAGGAAGCCGATCAGGAAGCCACCGATATTGGCGACCGGTATGGAGATCAGCGCCAGCAGGATCGCGGCGACACCGGCGAACACCCGCACGATGTGGTGGAACCACATCGTGAGGCCGAGCGTGATCAGCAGCACCCCGATGATCAGCGACCCCGCGCCGGCCGTCGTGGACATCGCCAGTGTGATGTTGCCGAGGTGCATGTTGGCGTACGGGAAGTACGCGATGGGCAGACCACCCATCATGGTGAACAGGCCCGCCCAGAACGGCCGGTCACCCCGCCAGGTGCGGAATCCGCGCCGCCAGGCGCGGAGGTAGTGCTCGTTCTGCCCTGTGGACTCGGGGCTCATGGAAAACAGCTCCCTGGAACCGGTACTGCTGTGAGAAGTGAAAGGGTGGGCGGCCGGAGGCCCATGGCGGGCACTCCGGCCACCCAGGGCAAGTGCCCTAGTAGCAAGGCTTGTTGCCCGACTTCAACCGCAGGCTCAGGTCGCTCAGCTTGAAGGTGCCGGCCGTGGTCGCCCACGCCGTCTGCCTCACGCCGGTCAGCTTCGCCACCTCCGCGCGCTGGGCGAAACTGTTCGGGTTGACCTTCTTCTTGGTACCGGCCTGGATACCGGGCTTGCCTATGCTGCCGGCCGCCACGCCGATGTCGATGTTGGTGAACTCGGCGTCCGCGTCGAGTTCGGCGACATCCAGGTACAGGTTGGTCGCGGTGACCGGCTTCTGCGGGTTCGTACCCGCCGTCAGCCGCAGCGTGACGGTGCCGAGTCCGAACGGCAGGTTCGGAGTGACCACCGACTGACACATGTTGGTGATCGTGGCATCGCTGAAGCCGGAGACGGCAACGGCGTGCGCCTCGTCCTTGGTGCCGTCGAGGCTCTTACCGGTGGCCACGGAGCCGTACTGCACGAAGTCGTGACCGACGAGGCTGTCCGCGGTCACCTTGAAGTCCTGGCCGGACACGCTGAACGACGCCGCGAGGGCGCCCTGGGCGAGACCGACACCGACAGCGGCGGTCGCGGCGATGCTCGGCACCATGACCAGAGCGAAGCGCTTCCATCTCGTGCCGCCACGAACCTGGGAACTCATCTATTTCCTCCTTCTCGGACGTACATCTCCGGTCCGGGCCCGGGGCCCGTCCCGAGATGGGAGAAGTGCTACGTCCTCGGCAAGGAGAGCGCCCGCGCGCGGAGGCGGGAACCGCGTCCGAATCGCCGGCGATCACCCCCGAGCGACAACCACTGGCCGCACAGGCGTGCGGCCGGTTCGGACAGGCCCTGCCGGACGGCAGGAACCCCCCTGTCCGGAGCCGACGCCACTGCCGTCGGCCCACTCGGTGGGGACCCGACGGAGCCACCGCGCCGACTGGCGGCCGGGCTGGGCGTCATCGGACCGAGCGTGGCCGATCGTGGTGCATTCGAGCCCGCCGCACAAGGGGTTCATTACTCACTGGTAATGACCGGATAACCGGCACACCACATGGCGAAACCACGCGGCCACGGACGGTGGCCCGGGCCGGACGGACGAAAGGGAGAATCGGGACCCTTATAGGGACAGAACCCGGGGGTCGATTTACTACGAGTAACAGGCGCTCGCTTTATCAAGATTTGGTAAAGCGGAGCCGTCTCTTATCGCTCTCTCGCGAAAACGGCCGCGGCATCCCGGGGGTGCCGCGGCCGCGTTGTCACATCAGAACAAGACCCGCGCCAGCGCGGTGCGCGCGGCACCCACCCGCGGGTCGTCGGGGCCGATCACCTCGAACAGCTCCAGCAACCGCACCCGCGCCGCGTCCCGGTCGTCACCGGCGGTCCGGCGTACCGCCTCGACGAGCCTGCCGAAGGCGTCCTCGACGTGACCGCCCACCAGATCCAGGTCGGCGGCGGCGATTTGGGCCGCCACGTCCGACGGGCGCTCCGCGGCGTCCTTGCGCACCTGCTGCGCGTCCATGCCCTGGACCCTCGCGAGGAGTTCGGCCTGGGCGAGGCCCAGCTTGGCCTCCGTATTGAGCGGGTCGTCGGACAGGACGCTCCGGTACGCCCGGACGGCGGCGGCGAAGTCATTGGTGTCCAGGGCCCGTACGGCCTCTTCGAGCAGGGCGTCGTACGGCCCGGCGGGCGCCTCGGCGGGGGCCCGGTCCGCTCCGTCGTCGGCGGCGGCGTCCTGGTCGACCACGATGCCGGTGAGACCGAACCGCTCCTCGCCGACCTGGACCAACTGGTCCAGCGTCTGCCGGATCTGGGCCTCGGGGGCGGCGCCCTGGAAGAGCGGAAGGGCCTGCCCGGCGACGACGGCGAAGACCGCCGGAATGCCCTGGATGCCGAACTGCTGCATCAGCATCTGGTTGGCATCGACATCGATCTTGGCCAGCACGAAACGGCCGTTGTACTCATGGGCCAGGCGCTCCAGGAGCGGGCCCAGCTGCTTGCACGGCTCGCACCATTCGGCCCAGAAGTCGATGACGACCGGGACCTCGGCTGAGCGCTGGATGACATCGCGTTCGAAGGCCGCCTCGTCGACATCGCTCACCAGGGCCGACGGCGGCACGGCACCCGCACCACCCTGCCGGGCGGCCTCGGCACGGGCCTGCTCCGCCTTCACCTTGGCCTCGCCGGCCGCCTTCACCGCGGCGAGGTCGACGACGCCGCTCATGGACATGTTCCTAGGCTGCATGCGTACATCCTCCCCCCTTGGCGCACCGATACGGAAAGCGATGCGGGAACCGCACCCGTCCGCACCCCCGCCGGTGTGCGGGGTGGACGGCCGGAGACGGTCCCCGGGCCCCTGAAAGACCCGTTCGGCGCCGGGTCCCCACCCGGTACCTGTGGCTGTCGTTCGGTCGTGCGTCACGACGGATCGACCGTCGCCCTTACGCTACGCCCCGTAGCGTAACTGCCCGACCCCCGTCTCGCACATGGGTGTTCGGTGATCTGTCTCACGCCGGACGGGACCGGCCGACTTTACCTACTGACGGGTATGGTCGCCGCATGCTGAGCCGCAGCCACCCCAAACCCCCGCGAACGGGACGTCCGCGCAGCACCGCGGCCGACGAGGCCATCCTGGAGGCGACCAGAGCCTCCCTGGTCGACCTCGGCTGGTCGAAGCTGACGATGGGCGACGTGGCGACGCGTGCCGGGGTCGCGAAGACGACCCTGTACCGGCGGTGGGCGGGCAAGAACGAACTGGTGGTGGACGCCGTCGCGGTCCTCTTCGACGAGCTGGAACTACCCGATCTGGGCAGCCTGGCGGCCGATGTGCAGGCGGTGGTGCTCCAGTTCGCCGCGCTGCTGGAGCGGCCGGAGACCCGGACCTCGCTGATGGCGGTGGTGGCGGAGTCGACCCGGGACGAGGCGCTGCGGGCCCGGATCCGCGACTCGATCGTGGACCGGCAGAAGCGGCTGGTGCTCCAGGGACGCCGCCGGGCCCAGGAACGGGGCGAGTTGCCCCGCGAACAGGACGGCGCCATGGCGGCGGCGACGGCGGATCTGATCTTCGACGTGATCGCCGGGGCGGTCGTGCACCGGGTACTGGTGAGCGCCGAGCCGGTGGACGCGGAGTGGGCCCGGCGCTTCACCGCCCTGCTGCTCGGGGGGCTGGAGGCGGCGTCCGCCGCGTAGCCCCCGCGGAGGAACGCCGCCGCGCGGCCCCGCACGGCGACGCCCCGGACGGGTGCCTCAGAGCCTGTCGGGCGACCTCGGGCTCTCAGAAACCGGGCGGCTCCGTGTAGGTGCCCCATTCGTCGCGCAGGACCCCGCAGATCTCGCCGAGCGTCGCCTCGGCCCGTACCGCGTCGAGCATCGGGCCGATCATGTTGGAGCCGTCGCGGGCGGCGGCCAGCATGGCGTCCAGCGCGGCCTTCACCCGGGCGTCGTCGCGGGCGTCCTTGCGGCCGGCGAGTGCGCGCACCTGCTCGCGCTCCACCTCGTGGCTGACCCGCAGGATCTCCAGGTCGCCGGTGACCGAGCCGTGGTGGACGTTGACGCCGACGACCCGCTTGTCACCCTTCTCCAGCGACTGCTGGTACCGGAAGGCGGACTCGGCGATCTCGCCGGTGAACCAGCCGTCCTCGATCCCGCGCAGGATGCCGGAGGTGATCGGTCCGACCGGGTGCTGTCCGTCGGGGTGGGCCCGGGTGCCGCGCTCCTTGATCTGGTCGAAGATCTTCTCGGCGTCGGCCTCGATGCGGTCGGTGAGCTGCTCGACGTACCAGGAACCGCCCAGCGGGTCGGCCACGTTGGCGACGCCGGTCTCCTCCATCAGCACCTGCTGGGTGCGCAGCGCGATCTCGGCGGCCTGTTCGGAGGGGAGCGCCAGGGTCTCGTCGAGGGCGTTGGTGTGCAGCGAGTTGGTGCCGCCGAGAACCGCGGACAGCGCCTCGACCGCGGTGCGCACGACGTTGTTGTAGGGCTGCTGGGCGGTGAGCGAGACCCCGGCGGTCTGGGTGTGGAAGCGGAGCCACTGCGCCTTGTCGGTCCTCGCCCCGTAGGTCTCCTTCATCCAGCGGGCCCAGATCCGGCGGGCGGCGCGGAACTTGGCGATCTCCTCGAAGAAGTCGAGGTGCGCGTCGAAGAAGAACGAGAGGCCAGGCGCGAAGGTGTCGACGTCCAGTCCGCGGGAGAGGCCGAGCTCCACGTAGCCGAAGCCGTCGGCGAGGGTGTACGCGAGCTCCTGGGCGGCCGTCGCCCCGGCCTCCCGGATGTGGTAGCCGGAGACGGAGAGCGGCTTGTAGGCGGGGATCTCGCGGGCGCAGTGCTCCATGAGGTCGCCGATGAGGCGCAGATGGGGCTCCGGCTGGAAGAGCCACTCCTTCTGCGCGATGTACTCCTTGAAGATGTCGGTCTGGAGGGTGCCGTTCAGCACGCCCGGGTCGACGCCCTGGCGTTCGGCGGCGACCAGGTACATGCAGAAGACCGGGACGGCGGGTCCGCTGATCGTCATGGACGTGGTGACGTCGCCGAGCGGGATGTCCCGGAAGAGGACCTCCATGTCCGCGGCGGAGTCGATGGCCACGCCGCAGTGCCCGACCTCGCCGAGCGAGCGCGGGTCGTCGGAGTCGCGGCCCATCAGCGTCGGCATGTCGAAGGCGACGCTCAGTCCGCCGCCGCCCGCGGCGAGGATCATCTTGTAGCGCTCGTTGGTCTGCTCCGCGTTGCCGAAGCCGGCGAACTGGCGGATGGTCCAGGTGCGCCCGCGGTAGCCGGTCGGGTGCAGCCCTCGGGTGAAGGGGTACTCGCCGGGCCAGCCGATCCGCTCGAACCCCTCGTACGTGTCCCCGGGGCGGGGGCCGTACACGGGCTCCACGGGGTCCCCGGAGAGCGTACTGAAGTCCGCGTCACGCTTGCGGGCCTTGTCGTAACGGGCCTGCCAGCGGCGGCGGCCCTCCTCGATCGCGTCAGCGTCCATACCCTCGAATTTACTAGGACGTCCTAGTAAATGTCGATGGCAAACCGCCTCGCACTCGGTACGGGGCGGTTCGGGGAGGTGCGGGCCGGGGCCGGGGCCCCGGCGGGTCAGGCCTTGGCGGTCGCCGGGGCGGCGTCGGTGACCAGTGGTTCGACCTCGCGCACGACCTTGCGTTCGACGAAGAACGCGGCGGTCGGGATGGTGCCGGAGATCAGGACCCAGAGCAGCTTGCCGACCGGCCACTTCGCCTTGGAACCGAGGTCGAAGGCGAAGATCAGGTAAATGATGTAGAGCACACCGTGGACCTGGGAGACGACGAGCGTCAGGTCCTTGCCCATGTCGAAGCCGTACTTGAAGACCATGCAGGTGCAGAGCACCAGCAACATGACGGCGGTGACGTAGGCCATCACCCGGTACCGGGTCAGCACACTGCGTTTCATGGCATCGAGCGTAACCGGACGACCCGGGCGATCTTGCAGCGGGCCGGGCCCCGGGCCGGCGGCCTACCGCTCCTGGAAGTCCTGCGCCGCGACCCGCAGCGGTCGCAGCATGGCGAAGATCTCCGCGCACTCCTCCGCGTCGTACGCCCCGAGCCCGAACTCCATGCCGACCAGGTCCTTCGTCGCCTCCTCGACGACCTCGCGCCCCTTCTGCGTGATGGAGGCGAGCGTGCCGCGTCCGTCGTTGGGGTTGGGGCGCTTGTCCACCAGGCCGGAGCGCACCAGACGGTCCACGGTGTTGGTGACCGACGTGGGGTGGACCATGAGCCGCTCGCCGATCTTGGACATGGGCAGCTCGCCGGCCTTGGAGAAGGTGAGCAGCACCAGGGCCTCGTAGCGGGCGAAGGTCAGCCCGTACGGCTTGACCACCGCGTCGACCTCGGCCAGCAGGATCTGCTGCGCGCGCATGATCGAGGTGATCGCGGCCATCGAGGGCACCGGCCCCCAGCGCTGCTGCCAGAGTTCGTCGGCGCGGGCGATGGGGTCGAAGGGGAGACTGAGCGGCTTCGGCACGCCGACGACCTTACCCATTGGCCATATGGCGGTCAGCTCCGTCTCGAACTTCGGTCCGAATACGTTCGCCGCGCCCGGTCCGCCGCACCTCCAGCACCAGCGGCAGCACGCAGAGGGCGCCCAGCGCCCCGGCCCCGGCGACCACCTGGTGCACCGGGAAGAACTCGGCGGCCAGCCCGGCGAGGGCCATGCCGACACCCTGGAGCGTCATCAACCCGGCGGTGAGCACGGTCATGGCCCGGCCGCGCAGCGCCCCCGGGACGGCCGCCACGAACCACTTGTCGAGGCCGATGACGTACGCCCCGCCCGCGCCCGCCACCGCCAGCACGATCGCGGCCGGGACGACGCCGGGCCGGAAGCCGTACAGCATCAGGGGCAGCAGCTCCAGGGCCGCGGCCGGCAGCACGATCAGGGAGCGCAGCCGGGGCGTCAGCCCGGTGCCCACGAAGAGCTCGGCGGCGATCTGGCCGACCGGCATCGCGCACATCAGCAGTCCCAGCGCGGCCGAGCCGACGCCGATCTCGTCCGCGTACGGGGCGGCGAGCGCCTCCGGCGCGACGAGGAACAGCGGCGGCACCCAGAACAGCAGCATCAGCGCGCGGATCCGGCGGTCGGCGAGGAGGGTGCGGACCCCGGCGAGCGATTCCCCGAGCAGGGCACCACCGCCGCTCGCGTCGGCCCTGGCCGGGCGGGCGCGGGTGCCGAAGCGGAGCAGGGCCGCCGAGCAGAGGAAGGTCACCGCGGTGATGGTGATCGCGCCGCGCGGGCTCAGCACGGCGAGCAGCAACCCGCCCGCACCGAAGCCGATGAGCACGGCGCTCTGCGAGACGATCCGCAGCAGCGAACGGCCGAGGACGAAGGCGTCGCCCCCGCCCAGGATCTCGGTGAGCGCGGCCATCCGCGTCCCGGTGAAGACGGGCGACACCGCGGCGATCACGCAGCGCAGCGCGAGGAGCCCGCCGACCGGGGTGGCCGGCAACAGCATCACCGCGACGCACCCCGCGCAGATCAGGTCGCAGGTGACCAGGACCCGGCGGGCCGGGTAGCGGTCGGCGACCCCTGCGAAGAGGGTGCCGCCGACGAGGTACGGGAGGAGGCCGAGCGCGAAGGTGAGTGCGCTGAGCAGGGGCGATCCGGTGAGGTCGTACACCAGGACGGTGAGGGCGAGCTCGCTGATGACGACGCCGAGGAGGGAGAGCAGGTGTGCGGCGAAGACCGCCCGGAACTCCCGCACCGCGAAGACGGCACGGTAGCCGCCGGGCGCGGCCGGGCCGGCAGGGGATTCCGGGGAGGCGATCGGTGCCGTGGGGCGGCTCTCCGTACTCTCGGTGCTCTCGGTGCTCACGGTGTTCTCGGGCGTCGCGGTGCTCGCGGGCGGGTGCTGCGCCGCACGGCACGGCTCCGCCGGGCTCTCGGTGTCTCTCGGCATGGACGCAGCCTGCGGCGGACGTGCCTGTTCTCCGTAGACTTTCGGCCCACACCGAAAGTTCGCGGGAAGGTCGCGCATGTCGTTCCAGCTCCACCTCGACGAGAGCGACCTGCTCCGCTGCCGGTTCGCGCTGTCCCCGCTCGGCGAGACGCAGGCCGCCGTGCGGGTGCTGGACCGGCCCGACAGGCACGGGTACCACCTGCCGTGGCTCCGGCTGATCCGGGAGGCGGCGACCGGACTCGATCTGCGACCGCTGTGGCTGCTGATGCCCCGCAGCGGGCACAGCCCGGACTTCTTCAGCCCGCCGCCGCCCGGCCCGGTGCCCTCCTTCGAGGAGGAGATCGCCGGAGTGAGGTCGCTCGATCCGGAACTCGCCCGTCAGGACCTCGCGCTGGCATTGGCGAACCGGCCGGAGGTGCTGCGCTCCCCCGCCGGACGGGCGATGCTCGCCGACCCCGCCCGGGCCCTCCGAGACCTGGCCGACCTGCTGGAGCGGGCCTGGAGGACCCTGATCGAGCCGCACTGGCCGCGGCTGCGCGCCCTGTTGGAGGCGGACATCGCCTACCACTCGCGCCGGCTCGCGGAGGTCGGCTTCGAGCGGCTGCTGGGCGAACTGAGCCCGCAGTTGAGCTGGTCGGAATCGACGCTCACCATCGTCGGGATCCAGGGACGGCACAGTCGGGTGCTCGGCGGGCAGGGGCTCGTCCTGATCCCCAGCGTCTTCTGCTGGCCGGACGCGGTCAGCGGCTACGAGCCGCCCTGGCAGCCGGCGATCGTGTACCCGGCGCGCGGGATCGGGGGGCTGTGGACCCGGTCCGCCGACCGCACCCCGAAGGCACTGGCGCGGCTGCTCGGCCGGGGACGGGCCGAGATCCTCTGCGCGCTCGACGAGCCGGCCGGGACGAGCGCGCTCGCCGAGCGGCTCGGCCTCGCGCTGTCCTCCGTGTCGGAGCATCTGTCGGTGCTGCGCGCGGCGGGGCTGCTGACATCACGGCGGTACGGCCATCAGGTGCTGTACGAGCGGACGCCGCTGGGCATCGCCCTGGCGGCGCCGGACACACCCGGCGCGTGACGGACAAGACCCCCGGCGCCGTCCGGCGGCCGGGGGTCGCGTCGGTTCACCGCGACGGGGAAGGCGGCGTCGGTGCCACCCCGCGAGGGCTCAGTCCGTCCCCGCGAGGTACCGCTCGACCGTCTCCACCTTGGAGGTCAGACCGTCGGTGACGCCCGGCCGGATGTCGGCCTTCAGCACCAGGGAGACGCGTCCGGCCCGGGCCTCGACGGCGGCGACGGCGCGCCTGACGACATCCATCACCTCGTCCCACTCCCCCTCGATGGAGGTGAACATGGCATCCGTGCGGTTGGGCAGGCCGGACTCGCGCACGACCCGGACCGCGTCGGCGACGTACTCGCCGACGTCCTCCCCGACCCCCAGCGGGCTTACCGAGAACGCGACGATCATGCGCCGACCACGCCCTCCCGGCGCGCCCGGGCTGCGATGACGCCGTCGGCCTCGTACCGCTTGAGGAGCTTGTCCCCGTACAGGCCGCCGAACGGAAGCACCGCGAGGAGGAAGAAGAGCGCGACGCGCTTCAGCGGCCACTTGGTCTTGGACCAGACGTCCAGCAGCAGCACGGCGTAGATCACGAAGAGCACACCGTGCAGGATGCCGAGCGGCATCATCAGGAAGTCGATGTCCGAGACCCGGCTGAGCACCGAGCCGAAAATGATCAGCGCCGGGAAGGAGAGCGCCTCGGGGATCGAGATGAGGCGCAGCCGGTGCAGGGCGGTAGCGGTCTTGATGTCCACGAGGGCACCTTCGGTGGGAGGGTCGTGACGGCTTGTGAACGCGGGCACAAGCGCACCCCATTGTGGCATCGGCCCGAGCGGCGCCCGGCCCCGGGGGCGTATGTATCCGGTCACGTGCCGCCCCCGTCCGGCGAGGTCGGGGCGGGGCTCGTCCCGAGTGCGTCCCGGTCCTGTACCGGATGTGCGTCAAGGGCGGTCGGGGAGGCCGGTTCCGCCTCGATGCCCTGTGCGGACCGGACAACTGCGGATAACGTCGGGCGGGTGGCGATGTTCCGACTCCAAGGCAGAACGCTGGCCGTCGACCTGAACGGCGACGCCGTCAAGGCGAAGAACGGCTCGATGGTCGCGTACGACGGCCGGATGACGTTCAAGAAGATGACCGGTGGTGGTGACGGCCTGCGCGGCATGGTGACGCGCCGGCTGACCGGCGAGCACATGTCGGTGATGCAGGTGTCGGGAAAGGGCACCTGCTACTTCGCCGATCGCGCGAGCGAGATCAGCCTCGTCCCGCTGCACGGCGACAAGCTCTACGTCGAGGCGAGCAATCTGCTCTGCGCCGACGCCGGGCTGCGCACCGGCACCACCTTCACCGGCCTGCGCGGCGGGGCGAGCGGCAACGGGCTGTTCACCACCACCGTCGAGGGCACCGGGCAGGTGGCGATCATGTCGGACGGGGCGGCCGTGGCGCTGCGGGTGTCGCCGCAGTACCCGCTGTTCGTCGACCCCGGCGCCTACATCGCCCACCAGGGCGGTCTGCGACAGCAGCTCCAGTCCGGGGTGAACTTCCGGACGCTGATCGGCGAGGGGTCGGGCGAGGCGTTCCAGATCCGGTTCGAGGGCGAGGGGATCGTCTACGTCCAGCCCAGCGAGCGCAACACCCTCGGGGGTGATGTCTGATGCCGTTCCGTGAGATCAACTCGAAGATGGTCGAGGCGACGGTGGTTCCCGGCCAGCGGCTGTTCAGCCAGCGGGGCGCGATGCTCGCCTATCGCGGCGAGATGTCGTTCACGCCGAACATCCTGGGCGGCCAGGGTGGTGTGATGTCGATGATCGGCCGTCGGGTGGCCAACGAGGCGACCCCGCTGATGACGGTCGAGGGGAACGGAACGGTGATGTTCGGCCACGGCGGCCATCACATCCAGGTGATCGACCTCTCCGGGGACACCCTGTACGTGGAGGCCGACCGGCTGCTCGCGTTCGACGGCTCGCTCCAGCAGTCCACCATGTTCATGGGTTCGCAGGGCGGGGTGATGGGCATGGTGCGCGGCCAGGTGACCGGCCAGGGGCTGTTCACCACCACGCTGACGGGGTACGGCGCGGTCGCCGTGATGGCGCACGGCGGGGTGATCGAGCTGCCGATCACCCCGGGGCGCGAGGTGCACGTGGACCCGCAGGCGTACGTCGCGCACCACGGCGAGGTGCGCAACAGGCTCTCCGCGTCGGTCGGCTGGCGCGAGATGGTGGGGCGCGGCTCGGGCGAGGCGTTCCAGTTGGAGCTGAGCGGGAACGGCACGGTGTACGTCCAGGCATCGGAGGAGAAGCTGTGAGCACGCCCGTGGTCTTCGACGCGATGACGCTGCCGTCGGACGACAACGTCAACGCGTACACCTTCTGCGTGGAGTTGGCGGGGAGCCAGTGGTTCCTGCAGAAGGGCAAGATGATCGCCTACTACGGGCGCATCGAGTTCGACGGCGTCGGCAACGGCAGGTTCGAACACCTGCTGCGGACGAGTTTCCACTCGCCGTTGCACGCGGGCGAGTGGGTGGTGGCCGAGGGCAGCGGCAAGATGCTGCTCGCGGACCGCGCGTTCGACGTGAACTCGTACGACCTCGACGACGGGAACCTGACGATCCGGGCGGGCAACCTCCTGGCGTTCCAGCCGTCCCTGGCGTTGAAGCAGTCGATCGTGCCGGGGTTCCTGACACTGATCGGCACGGGAAAGTTCGTGGCCGCGTCCAACGGTCCGGTGGTGTTCATGGAGCCGCCGCTGCGGGTCGACCCGCAGGCGTTGGTGGGCTGGGCGGACTGCCCCTCGCCGTGCCACCACTACGACCACGGCTATCTGACCGGTGTGCTGGGCGGCCTGCGGTCGCTGACCGGGATCGGCGGGACCTCCGGCGAGGAGCACCAGTTCGAGTTCGTGGGGGCGGGCACGGTGCTGCTCCAGTCGACCGAGACCCTGGTGCCCGAACAGCCGAGGGGCATCACGCCCGGACAGCCGGGCGTTCCCTGATGCCGCGGATACCGCGGGTGCCATGAGTGCCGTGTGGGCCGTCCGTGCCGTGAGCGCCGTGTGGAACGTGCGTGCCGTATGCGCCGTATGTGATGTGCGTGCCGCGGGTGCCGTGCATGACCCAGGTGCCGTACGTGATGTGGCCGGAAGTCGACGTGGCCCCGTGCCGCTTCCGGTCAACCCGGCTCCTCGCACCGTCCGGTCGGCACGGGACCACCGGAATTACTCCGGTTGGTGAACGGTAGTCTGCGGAGTGTGACGTCGAACGCCTGCGCTCCGCCCCGGAGCCGGATCGGGCGCGTGCCCGGCGTCACGCCTCCCCACTTCGTCCAGCTTTCAACTTCTTAGGTAGAATCCATACATGGAGACCGAGACGGCCACCCACTGGCTGAGCGACGCGGAGCAGTGCGCCTGGCGCACCCACCTGGACGTCAGCAGGCTGCTGATGCACCAACTGGAGAAGGATCTCCAGCCGTTCGGCCTTACCAACAACGACTACGAGATCCTGGTCAACCTTTCGGAGTCGGAGGACCAGCGCCTGCGGATGAGCGATCTCGCCGCCGCGACGCTGCAGTCCAAGAGCAGGCTCTCGCACCAGATCACCCGCATGGAGAGCGCCGGCCTCGTCCGCCGCGAGAACTGCGAGTCCGACCGGCGAGGTCTGTACGCGGTGCTCACGGAGGAGGGCGCGGAGACGATGCGGAAGGTGGCGCCGCACCACGTGGCCTCGGTGCGCAAGCACTTCATGGACCTGCTGACGCCGGAGTCCCTGGCGAACCTGCGCGCGGCGCTGGACCCGGTGGCCGAGCACCTGCGGGGACGACGCGGCAGGGCGTGACCCGCGCCGGAACGACATCGACGGAGGCACCCGGCGGCGGCGAGGCACGACCCGCGCCGGGTCCCGGCCGCGCTGCGACGTGGCCGGGGCTCAGAGCCTGCCGGGTGACCTTCGACCGGAAAGCCGACGGAGCATGGCGCCTGCGATTCCAAGGCGCCGGGAGGGCCCGATAGCGGAGCTGCTCGGTCGTTCCGGCAACGCCGGAAGCGTGCGCGCGAGGACGTGGCCGCCCTGTCAGGGGCCCCCGACAGGCTCTCAGCCGGTGGCCGGCAGCCACAGTTCGAACCGCGCGCCGCCCCCCGGCGCCTCGCCCACCGTCAGCCGGCCGCCGTGCCGCACGGCGACGTCACGGGCGATGGCCAGGCCGAGACCGGCTCCGCCCTCGTCCCGGGTGCGGGCGTCGTCGAGGCGCACGAAGCGTTCGAAGATCCTCTCGCGCTCCCCGGGCGGCACCCCCGCCCCGTCGTCGGTCACCGTGACGGCCACCCCGTCGCGGTCACGACCGACCGAGACCGTCACCGCCCGCTCCGCGTGGCGTTCCGCGTTGTCCAGCAGATTGCCGATCACCCGCGCCAACTGCCCGCGTGAGCCGCTGACTTCGAACGTGCCGGTCTCCGGTACGCGTACCGTCGGAGGAATCCGGTCGCCGGTGCGCCGGCCGGCCTCCCCCTGGACCAGCGCGCCCAGATCCAGCGTCGTACGGCCCGGCCGTTCGCCCGCGTCCAGCCGGGCCAGCAGCAGCAGGTCGGCCGCCAGTTCCTGGAGCCGCACGGTATCGGCGACGGCACCCGGCAGGTCCAGCAGTTCCGGATGCGCCTCGGCCACCTCCAACTGGGTGCGCAGGGAGGCGATCGGGCTGCGCAGTTCGTGCGAGGCGTCGGCGACGAAGCGCCGCTGCCGTTCCACCGACGCCTCCAGCGCCGTCAGGGTCTCGTTGGTGGTGCGGGCCAGCCGGGCGATCTCGTCGCGCGACGCGGGCTCCGGCACCCGTCGGCCCAGGTCCTCGGACGCGGTGATCGCGGCCATCTCGCGCCGGATGCCCTCGACCGGGCGCAGCGCCCGGCGGGTCACCAGCCAGGTCACCCCGGCGACCACCAGCAGCAGCACCGGCAGCCCTGCCAGCATCGCGGTGCGCACACTGCCGACGGCCTCCCGCTCGGCGGCCAGCGGGGCGCCCGCGTGCACGGTCAGGGTGGCCCCGGCCGGTGTCGTCGCCCGCACGGACGCGAAGCGGTAGTCGGCCCGCTCGCCGTCGACAGTGGCGGTGCCGTTGCCGAAGTCCGGTTCGTCGGAGTCGACTTCGCCCCGGCCGGGAGCGTGCCGGGCATCGTCGTCGTCCGCGTCGTCGTCACCGTCCCGGTCGTCGTCGCCGTCGCCCCGGCCGTCGGGCCCGACGGGACCGCCCGGGCCCGTCGACGGGTCGGGGACGACCCGGTCCGTACCCGTGCCGGAGATCGCCTCCAGGTCCTTGGAGACGGCGACGACCCGTCCGTCCTCGTCGGTCACCTGGACCGGGTGGTCCTCCTCGTCCCGCGTCTCCAGCCGGTCGTACGGCACGTCGAGCGCCAGTTGCCCGGCCACCTCGCGGGCCACCACCTCGGCCTGGAGCCCCGCCTGGCCGGTGAGGTCGGCGCGCAGCACGAGGAGCACGGAGAGTCCGGCCCCGATCAGTGCGACGGCGACCACCGCGGTGGCGCCGAGCGCGGCCCTGGCCCGTACGGACCTCACGGCACCTCCTCCAGCCGGTATCCGGCCCCGCGCACGGTGCGGATGGCGGCGGCACCGAGCTTGCGGCGCAGCGCGCTGACGTACACCTCGACGATGTTGGGGTCGCCGTCGTAGGCGAAGTCCCAGACGTGTTCCAGGATCCGTGCCTTGCTGACCACCTGCCCGGGGCGCAGCGCGAGCTGTTCCAGTACGGCGAACTCCTTCGCGGTGAGCGGTACTTCGGTACCGGCGAGGTGCACCCGGCGGGCGGCGGTGTCCATGCGCAGGGCGCCTACGGCGACCACCGGAGAGGCGGAGCCGCCGCCCCGGCGGCGCAGCAGCGCCCGGATTCTGGCCACCAGCACCACGTACGAGAACGGCTTGGTCAGGTAGTCGTCCGCCCCGGTGTCCAGCCCCTCGGCCTCGTCGTACTCGCCGTCCTTGGCCGTCAGCATCAGGATCGGCGTCTCGTGACCGGCGGCACGCAGCGCGGCACAGACCCGGTATCCGTTCATCCCGGGCAGCATGATGTCGAGGACCACGAGGTCGTGCACCCCCTCGGCGGCCCGGTGCAGCCCTTCGGGACCGTCGTGCACGACATCCACGGCGAAGCCCTCGGCGGTGAGCCCGCCGGCCAGGGACAGGGCCAGCCGCTTCTCGTCCTCCACGATCAAAAGGCGCATGCGCCCAGGGTCGCAAACCGAACCTGAAGACGGCTTCAGCCGCCTTCAGGCTGCGTTCAGCATCACCCGGGCAGTGTGGGCCCCGTCGACACCGGCACCCGATCCGGGGAGGAACCCTCATGAAGCGCAAGATCGCCATCGCCGCCGTCGCGGCCGCCGTGCTCATCGGTGGTGGCACCGCCACCGCCGTCGCCCTCACGGACGTCGGGGGCCGCGACCGGGCCGCCGCCCGGAGCGGTGTGCCGGACGACGGCGCCGACCGCGTGGATGTCGGTGACGCCGTGGCGGCGGCCCTGAAGGCCGTACCGGGCACGGTCACCGAGGCCGAGCTTGACGACGAGGACGGCGGGCGGGTCTGGGAGCTCGACGTGTACGGCGCCGACCGGAAGTGGCACGGGGTGACGGTGGACGCGGGCGACGGCGCGGTGCTCGGCACGCGCGTCCCCGACGACAACGACGACCGCGGCCGGCACGCTCCCCGGTCGGCCGCCGTGTCCCTGGACGCCGCGGTCGCGGCGGCGCTCGCGGCGAGGCCCGGGACGGTGACCTCGGTCGACCTGGAGGACGACCACCGCGTCCGGGGCGGCGCGGCGTCGCACTGGGAGGTCGAGATCCGGGGCGGGGACGGCACGCGCCACGAGCTGGACGTGGACGCCGCGACGGCGAAGGTGACGGCGGACCGGCCCGACGACGACCACGACGACCACGACGACCACGGGGACGACCGGGACGACCGGGACGACGACTGACAGCCCGTCGGGGGCGGGGCAGGAAGGCCGAGGGCGCCGTCCCGTCCTCGGAGGACAGGGAGAAGCGGCGTCGGGAAACGTGTGAGGAAGCGGCCCCGACGCCCGCAGCGGGAACGCGCCGGAACGCGCGGGACCGTGCCGGGGGCCGTCCGTCCCCACGTCCGCGCCCCGGCGCCCCGGCGCGGCGGGGTACGGCCGCGACCGCCCGGGCCGGTCAGCCCTCGGTGAGTCCCGCCACCAGTTCGTCCGCCGCGGTGTACGGGTCGAGGCCCCCCGCGACGATGCGTTCGGCGAGCGCGCCGAGGTGGCGGTCGCCGTGCAGGTCGCCGATGCGCTCGCGCAGCCGGGTGACGGCGATGGTCTCGACCTCGCGGGCCGCGCGGGCCGTGCGCCGTTCGGCGAGGACCCCGCGCTCCTCCATCCACGCCCGGTGCTTCTCCAGTGCCTCGACGACCTCGTCGATGCCCTCGCCCCGGGCCGCGACCGTCTTCACGATCGGCGGTCGCCAGTCGCCGGGTCCGCGCGCCTCGCCGAGGCCCAGCATGTGGTTGAGCTCGCGGGCGGTGGCGTCCGCGCCGTCCCGGTCGGCCTTGTTGACCACGTAGACGTCGCCGATCTCCAGGATCCCGGCCTTCGCCGCCTGGATGCCGTCGCCCATGCCGGGCGCCAGCAGGACGACCGAGGTGTCGGCCTGGGAGGCGATCTCCACCTCCGACTGGCCCACGCCGACCGTCTCCACCAGGACCACGTCGCAGCCCGCCGCGTCCAGCACCCGGATGGCCTGCGGTGCCGCCCAGGCGAGGCCGCCCAGATGCCCGCGGGTGGCCATGGAGCGGATGTAGACACCCGGGTCGGAGGCGTGCTCCGACATCCGCACCCGGTCGCCGAGGAGCGCGCCGCCGGAGAACGGCGAGGACGGGTCGACGGCCAGGACGCCGACCCGTCTGCCCGCCCTGCGGTACGCCGAGACCAGTGCCGACGTCGACGTGGACTTGCCGACGCCGGGCGAACCGGTGAGGCCGACGACGTAGGCGTTGCCCGTCAGCGGCGCCAGCGCCGCCATCACCTCGCGCAGTTGCGGCGACGCGCCCTCCACCAGGGAGATGAGCCGGGCCACGGCCCTCGGCCGGCCGGCCCGTGCCTGCTCGACCAGGGTGGGGACGTCCACCATCACCGCTCCGTTCACTCGCTGCGTGCTCCACGTGGTACGACGTACGGCCCTCCCGGACCGTTCCTGCTCCCGGGCCCGCGCCGGTCGCGGAGCGGGCCCACCCGGGGAGCCCGGGGACTACTTCGGTACGCGGATGATCAGCGCGTCGCCCTGACCGCCGCCGCCGCACAGCGCCGCCGCCCCGGTGCCGCCGCCGCGCCGCTTCAACTCCAGCGCCAGGTGCAGCACCAGCCGGGCACCGGACATGCCGATCGGGTGGCCGAGCGCGATGGCGCCGCCGTTGACGTTCACCTTCTCCGACGTGACGCCCAGGTCCTTCATCGACTGGACGGCGACCGCCGCGAACGCCTCGTTGATCTCGATCAGGTCGAGGTCCTCGACCCGGATGCCCGCCTTCTTCACCGCGTGCAGGATCGCGTGGGACGGCTGCGACTGGAGCGAGTTGTCCGGGCCCGCCACGTTGCCGTGGGCGCCGATCTCGGCGATCCAGTCCAGGCCCAGTTCCTCGGCCTTGGCCCTGCTCATCACGACCACCGCGGCGGCGCCGTCGGAGATCTGCGAGGAGGTGCCCGCGGTGATCGTGCCGTCCTTGGCGAAGGCCGGACGCAGCCTGCCGAGGGACTCCGCGGTGGTCTCCGGCCGGATGCCCTCGTCCTTGGCGAAGAGGACCGGGTCGCCCTTGCGCTGAGGGATCTCCACCGGGGTGATCTCGGCCTCGAAGATCCCGTTCTTCTGCGCGGCGGCGGCGCGCTGGTGGGAGAGCGCGCCGATCTCGTCCTGGTCGGCGCGGGTCAGGCCCAGGCGGGCGTTGTGGATCTCGGTGGACTCGCCCATCGGGATGTTCTCGTAGGCGTCGGTCAGGCCGTCGTGCGCCATCGAGTCGAGCATCTCGATCGCGCCGTACTTGTGGCCCTCCCGGGACTTCGGGAGCAGGTGCGGGGCGTTCGTCATGGACTCCTGGCCGCCGGCGACGACGATGTCGAACTCGCCGGCCCGGATGAGCTGGTCGGCGAGCGCGATCGCGTCGAGCCCGGACAGGCACACCTTGTTGATGGTGAGCGCCGGGACGTTCATCGGGATGCCCGCCCGGACCGCCGCCTGGCGCGCCGGAATCTGGCCCGCACCGGCCTGGAGCACCTGGCCCATGATCACGTAGTCGACCTGGTCGCCGCCGATGCCGGCCCGGTCCAGCGCCGCCTTGATGGCGATGCCGCCGAGTTCGGCCCCGGAGAAGCTCTTCAGCGAGCCGAGGAGACGGCCCATGGGCGTACGCGCGCCCGCGACGATCACTGAGGTGGTACCGGTCGTTCCTGACATGAGGCGCAGCCCCTTGGGATGAGGTGTGAACGAGGGTTTACTCGAATGTACTGAGCGGTACTCCGCCCGTCATCCGGTGATGGGTGTGATCGCGCGCACGTTGCGTAACCATCGGTGGAGCGCTGCACTTGTTCCATGCTGACGCGAATCGACCACATCGGGATCGCCTGTTCCGACCTCGACACGACCGTCGAGTTCTACCGCTCGACCTACGGGTTCGAGGTCTTCCACACCGAGATCAACGAGGAGCAGGGCGTACGCGAGGCCATGCTCAAGATCAACGATACGTCCGACGGCGGCGCTTCCTACCTCCAGCTCCTGCAGCCGATCCGGGAGGACTCGCCCGTCGGCAAGTGGATGGCGAAGAACGGGGAGGGGGTCCACCACATCGCCTTCGGCACCGCGGACGTCGACGCGGACGCGGCGGACATCCGCGGGAAGGGAGTCAGGGTGCTGTACGACGAGCCCAGGACCGGGTCCATGGGGTCCAGAATCACCTTCCTGCACCCCAAGGACTGCCACGGCGTCCTCACGGAACTGGTCACGTCCGCAGCGGAGCACTGACCTCCGGATACCTGGCCCGGTAGAGTGGGCGATTCCGGGCCGGGGCCGGGTCGGGGCCGCGCCGCGTCCCCAGCCGTTGATCTGTCACCATTCCCCGGGGGACCGTTCACCGGCGAACGGTGCCCGCTGGAAAGTTGCGACCAGGGTTGGGGTCTCCCCCGCTCGAACAAAGTTGAGAGCTCGGGGAAGGATGGGACCGCGCAGTGCGGGGCTACGAACGCCAGGAGAGCCACCGAGCTGACGACGACCATCTCTCGCGGTTCGAAGCCGAGATGGAGCGGCTGAAAACCGACCGGGAGAAGGCCGTACAGCACGCCGAGGACCTCGGCTACCAGGTCGAGGTCTTGCGCGCCAAGCTGCACGAGGCTCGGCGCAATCTCGCGAACCGTCCCGCGTACGACAGCGCGGACCTCGGCTACCAGGCCGAGCAGATGCTCCGCAACGCGCAGATCCAGGCCGAGCAGTTGCGCACGGACGCCGAACGGGAACTGCGCGAGGCCCGGGCGCAGACGCAGCGGATCCTCCAGGAGCACGCCGAACACCAGGCACGGCTCCAGGCGGAGCTGCACAACGAGGCAGTCCAGCGGCGCCAGCAGCTCGACCAGGAGTTGGCCGAGCGCCGCCGCACTGTCGAGTCGCACGTCAACGAGAACGTCGCCTGGGCCGAGCAGCTCAGGGCCAGGACGGAGTCCCAGGCCCGGCGGCTGCTGGACGAGTCCCGGGCCGAGGCCGAACAGGCCCTGACGTCCGCGCGGGCGGAGGCCGGCCGGCTGGCGGAGGAGACCCGGCAGCGGATGGGCTCCGAGGCCGAGGCCACCCGGGCCGAGGCCGAGGCGATCCTGCTGCGCGCCCGCAAGGACGCCGAGCGGATGCTGGACACCGCCTCCGCCCAGGCTCAGGAGGCCACCAGCCACGCCGAACGGCTGCGCTCGTCGACGACCGCCGAGACCGAGCAGACACGGCAGCGGACCGCCGAGCTCAACCGGGCCGCCGAGCAGCGCATGCAGGAGGCCGAGACCCGGCTGCGCGAGGCCCGGCTGGAGGCCGAGAAGGTCTCCGCGGAGGCGAAGGACGCGGCCGTCAAGCGGCTGGCCGCCGCCGAGTCGGAGAACGAACAGCGCACCCGTACCGCCAGGTCGGAGATCGCCCGCCTGGTCGGCGAGGCCACCAAGGAGGCCGAGGCCCTCAAGGAGGAGGCCGAGCAGGCGCTCGTCGATTCCCGCGCCGAGGCGGAGCGGCTGAAGTCCGAGGCCGCCGAGAAGGCCCGGTCGGCCGCCGCCGAGGACGCCGCCGCACAGCTCGCCAAGGCCGCCAGGTCCGCCGAGGAGGTGCTGACCAAGGCGTCCGAGGACGCGAAGTCCACCACCAGGGCGGCGGGCGAGGAGGCCGAGCGGATTCGCCGCGAGGCGGAGGCCGAGGCGGACCGGCTGCGCGGCGAGGCCGCCGAGCAGGCCGATCAGCTCAAGGGCGCGGCCAAGGACGACACCAAGGAGTACCGGGCCAAGACGGTCGAACTCCAGGAGGAGGCGCGCCGGCTGCGCGGCGAGGCCGAGCAGCTGCGTTCCGACGCGGTCGCCGAGGGCGAGCGGATCCGGGGCGAGGCCAGGCGCGAGGCCGTCCAGCAGATCGAGGAGGGCGCGAAGACCGCCGAGGAGCTGCTGGCGAAGGCGAAGGGCGACGCGGAGGAGCTGCGCACCACCGCGAGCGCGGAGAGCGAGCGGGTCCGCACCGAGGCGTCCGAGCGGGCCGCCGCGCTGCGCAAGCAGGCCGAGGAGGCCCTGGAGCGCGCCCGCACCGAGGCCGAGGAGCTGCGCACCGAGGCCGAGGAGCAGGCCGAGTCCACCACCACCGCGGCGGAGCGGGCGGCGGCGGAGCTGCGCGAGGAGACCGAGGGCGCGGTCGCGGCCCGGCAGGCCGAGGCCGCCGAGGAACTGACCCGGCTGCACACCGAGGCCGAGACCAAGGTCGCCACCGCCGAGCAGACGCTCACGGACGCCCGTGCCGAGACGGAACGGCTCCGGCGCGAGACGAACGAAGAGTCCGAGCGGCTGCGCACGGAAGCGGCCGAGCGGCTGCGGACGCTGCGCGAGCAGGCGGAGTCCGAGGCGGAGCGGCTGCGCGACGAGGCCGCCGCGGACGCCTCGCAGGCGCGCGCGGAGGGCGAGACCACCGCCGTACGGCTGCGCACCGAGGCCGCCGCGGAGGCGGAGCGGCTCAGGTCCGAGGCGCAGGAGACCGCCGACCGGCTGCGGTCCGAGGCCGCGGCCGCGGCGGAACGGGTCGGCGCGGAGGCCGCCGAGGCGCTGGAGGCGGCGCGCGAGGAGGCGAACCGGCGCCGCCGGGAGGCCGAGGAGACCCTCGGCACGGCACGCACCGAGGCCGACCAGGAGCGCGAGCGGGCCCGCGAGCAGAGCGAGGAGCTCCTCGCCTCCGCCCGCAAGCGGGTCGAGGAGGCACAGGCCGAGGCCCAGCGCCTGGTCGAGGAGGCGGACGGCCGGGCCACCGAGCTGGTCGCCACCGCCGAACAGGCCGCGCAGAAGGTGCGGGATTCGGTCGCCGGCCTCCAGGAACAGGCCGAGGAGGAGATCGCCGGGCTGCGCTCGGCCGCCGAGCACGCCGCGGAGCGGACGAAGTCCGAGGCGCAGGAGGAGGCGGACCGGGTCCGTACCGACGCGTACGCGGAGCGCGACCGGGCCGGGGAGGACGCGGCCCGGATCCGCCGGGAGGCCCAGGAGGAGTCCGAGGCCGCGAAGGCGATGGCCGAGCGGACGGTCGCGGACGCGATCACCGAGTCGGAACGGATGCGCGCGGACGCCGCCGAGTACAGCCAGCGGATGCGTACCGAGGCGTCGGACTCGCTGGCGTCGGCCGAGCAGGACGCGGCACGCAGCCGCGCCGAGGCGCGCGAGGACGCCAACCGGATGAGGTCCGAGGCCGCGGCCCAGGCCGACCGCCTGGTGGGCGAGGCCACGAGCGAGGCCGAGCGCCTCGGTGCCGAGTCGACGCAGCGGGCCACCCAGCTCGTCGAGGACGCGACCCAGCAGGCCGCCCAGCTCGTCGACGACGCGACGCGGCACGCGAACGCGCTGTCCGACGAGGCGAGTCAGCGGGCCACCCAGCTCGTCGACGACGCGACGCGGAAGGCGAAGGCGCTGTCCGACGAGGCGAGTCAGCGGGCCACCCGGACCATGGGCGAGGCCACGGACGAGGCCGAGCGGCTGCGGGCGGAGGCGGCGGCCACCGTCGCGGCGGCGCAGGAGCACGCGACCCGCACCCGCGAGGAGTCGGAGCGGGTCCGCGCCGAGGCTGAGGCCGCGGTCGAGGAGCTGCGCGCCCGGGCCCGCCAGGAGGCCGACCGGTCGCTCGACGAGGCGCGCGAGGCGGCGGCGAAGCGCCGGGCCGATGCCGCCGAGCAGGCGGACCAGCTCATCGGCAAGGCCCAGGAGGAGGCACTGCGGGCCGCCACCGAGGCGGAGGGGCAGGCCGACACCATGGTCGGCGCGGCCCGCAAGGAGGCCGTGCGGATCACGTCCGAGGCCACCGTCGAGGGCAACTCCCTGGTGGAGCGCGCCCGTACGGACGCCGACGAACTGCTGGTCGGCGCACGCCGGGACGCCACGGCCATCCGGGAACGGGCCGAGGAGCTCAGGACCCGGATCGAGGCCGAGATCGAGGAACTGCACGACCGCGCACGGCGGGAGACCGCCGAGCAGATGAAGACGGCGGGCGAACGCGTCGACAAGCTGATGAAGGCGGCGACCGAGCAGCGGGACGACGCCGAGTCGAAGGCCAAGGAA
This sequence comes from Streptomyces sp. NPDC014734, assembly GCF_043083325.1. Taxonomy (NCBI): domain Bacteria; kingdom Bacillati; phylum Actinomycetota; class Actinomycetes; order Kitasatosporales; family Streptomycetaceae; genus Streptomyces; species Streptomyces sp. NPDC014734. The sequence goes on from NZ_JBIBYN010000001.1 coordinate 396,661, forward strand.
CTGTTGGCGAACGCCAATTCGGAGGCGAGCAAGGTCCGGATCGCCGCGGTGAAGCGGGCCGAGTCACTGCTGAAGGAGGCCGAGCAGAAGAAGGCCACGCTGGTGCGCGAGGCCGAGAAGCTGCGGGCCGACGCCGAGGCGGAGGCGAAGCGTACGGTGGACGAGGGCAGACGCGAACTCGACCAGTTGGTACGGCGGCGCGCGGACATCAACACCGAGATCTCCCGCGTCCAGGACGTACTGGAGGCCCTGGAGTCGTTCGAGACACCGTCGAACGGCAAGGGTTCGGGCGGCGGTTCCGGCAACAACGTCAAAGCCGGGGCAGCCGCGGGCACTCGATCGGGTGGTAAGTCGTCCGAGAAGTAGCGTTACGTCATGTCCGCGTCCAGGCAGGGAGGTTCGACCCTTCGAGTAGCAAGAGTTACCCGGGGCGGCCACTCAAAAGGGGTGTCATTCTCCAGACCAAACCGGCATCCACTCGATGACACGCCGCTCCGGCCCCTAGGATTCCCTCTAACACCTCACCGGTCTCATTCGACAGGAACCCCATGAGCGACCCTTCCTCCCCCTTCGGCTTCGAGCTCGTGCGACGTGGATACGACCGCGGTCAGGTGGATGACCGCATTACCAAGCTCGTCGCCGATCGTGATAGTGCTCTCGCCCGCATCACGTCTCTGGAAAAGCGCATCGAGGAACTCCACCTCGAAACGCAGAACGCCCAGGCCCAGGTGAGCGACGCGGAGCCGTCGTACGCCGGTCTCGGTGCGCGTGTGGAGAAGATTCTCCGCCTGGCCGAGGAGGAGGCGAAGGACCTGCGTGAGGAGGCCCGTCGCGCCGCCGAGCAGCACCGTGAGCTCGCCGAGTCGGCCGCCCAGCAGGTGCGCAACGACGCCGAGGCGTTCGCCGCCGAGCGCAAGGCGAAGGCCGAGGACGAGGGCGTTCGCATCGTCGAGAAGGCCAAGGGTGAGGCCGGTTCGCTGCGCACGGAGGCCCAGAAGGACGCCGCGCAGAAGCGCGAGGAGGCCGACGCCCTCTTCGAGGAGACCCGCGCCAAGGCCGCCCAGGCCGCCGCGGACTTCGAGACCAACCTGGCCAAGCGCCGCGACCAGTCGGAGCGCGACCTCGCGTCCCGTCAGGCCAAGGCCGAGAAGCGCCTCGCCGAGATCGAGCACCGCGCCGAGCAGCTCCGCCTGGAGGCCGAGAAGCTCCGTACGGACGCCGAGCGCCGGGCCCGTCAGACGGTCGAGACCGCGCAGCGCCAGTCCGAGGACATCGTGGCCGACGCGAACGCCAAGGCCGACCGGATCCGCAGCGAATCGGAGCGCGAGCTGGCGGCGCTCACCAACCGCCGCGACTCGATCAACGCCCAGCTGACCAACGTCCGCGAGATGCTGGCGACGCTGACGGGTGCCGCGGTCGCCGCCGCAGGTTCCCCCGTCGACGACGAGTCCGCGACCCGCGGCGTCCCGGCCCAGCAGACCCGCTGATCCGCCGCGTCGAAGCCGTTCCGCTTCCACGCCCCGACGCGCCCGGTTCCGCCTTTGTGGTGGCGCCGGGCGCGTGGCCGTTCTAGCGTGAACGCATGATCGAGCTCGATGGCCTCACCAAGCGCTTCGGGAACAAGGTCGCCGTGGACCGGCTCTCGTTCCATGTCCGCCCCGGCATGGTGACGGGCTTTCTGGGTCCGAACGGGGCCGGCAAGTCCACCACGATGCGGATGATGCTCGATCTCGACAACCCGACAAGCGGTTCGGTGCGCATCGACGGCAGGCGCTACCGCGAGCTCGACGAACCCCTGAAGTACATCGGCGCGTTGCTGGACGCCAAATCGATGCACGGCGGGCGCAGCGCGTACAACAACCTGCTCTGCCTCGCGCAGAGCAATCGCATCCCGGTGAGCCGGGTCGCCCAGGTGCTGGACACCGTCGGCCTGACGGCGGTCGCGCGGAAGAAGTCGAAGGGCTTCTCGCTCGGCATGGGCCAGCGGCTCGGCATCGCGGCGGCCCTGCTCGGCGACCCCCGGGTGCTGCTCTTCGACGAGCCGGTCAACGGGCTCGACCCCGAGGGCATCCACTGGATCCGCAACCTGATGAAGGCGCTCGCCGCGGAGGGCCGGACGATCTTCGTCTCGTCCCATCTGATGAGCGAGATGGCGCTCACCGCCGACCATTTGATCGTGATCGGACAGGGCCGGCTGCTCGCCGACACCTCGATGGCCGATTTCATCCAGCAGAATTCCCGCAGCTACGTGCGGCTGCGTTCCCCGGAGCGCGAGCGGCTGCGCGACGTGCTGCACGCGGAGGGTCTGGTGGTGGTCGAGGCGGGCGGCGGCACGCTGGAGATCGACGGCACCACCGCCGAGGCCCTGGGCGAGCTCGCCGCCCGGCACCGGATCGTGCTGCACGAGCTGAGCTCGCAGCGGGCCTCCCTGGAGGAAGCGTTCATGCAGATGACGGCGGATTCGGTGGAGTACCACGCGCACTCGGAGCTGGACGGGGTGCCGCCGCCCGCGGGCCCCCGCTGGGGCGAGCAGTACGACCGGCGGCCCGATGCGCCGGGTGCGGACGGCATCACAGGCACCACGGGCACCCCAGGCATCACGGACACCATGGACAAGGGGGTGTGAGGACGATGGCATCGGTACCCGCGGTCCTGACCTCGGAATGGACCAAGATCCGCACGGTCTCGTCGACCGTCTGGACGCTGATCTGCGCGTTCGCCGTCACCGTGCTGATGAGCGCGGCGCTCTGCGCCCTGATGAACGCCCAGTTCGACGACCTCCCGCCCCTGGAACGGGGCACGTTCGACCCGACCTTCGTCAGCTTCTCCGGCATGGTCCTCGGCCAGTTGGCCATGGTCGTGTTCGGCGTGCTGGTGGTCGGCACGGAGTACAGCTCGGGCATGATCCGCACCTCGCTCGCGGCCGTGCCACGGCGCGGTACGTTCCTCTTCAGCAAGATCACGGTGGCAGGTGTGCTGGCCCTGGTGGTCGGCCTCGTCACCGGCTTCGTCTCGTTCTTCCTGGGGCAGGCCCTGCTCGGCGACCACCACACGGACATCGGCGCGCCCCACGTCCTGCGCGCGGTCGTCGGCGCCGGCCTCTACATGGGCCTGATCGGGATCTTCTCGATGGGCGTGGCGACGATGCTGCGCAGCTCCATGCTGTCGCTGGGCATCCTGATGCCGTTCTTCTTCCTGGTCTCGCAGATCCTGTCGGTGGTGCCGGGTGCGAAGAAGGTCGCCCAGTACTTCCCCGACCGGGCCGGGTCCAAGATCATGCAGGTGGTTCCCGACGCGATGAACAGCGGTCAGAGCCCCTACGGACCGTGGGGCGGGCTCGGCATCCTGGTGGCCTGGGTGGTGGCCGCGCTGATCGGCGGCTGTCTCGTCCTGAAGAAGCGCGACGCGTGAGCCGTCCGCCCCGCGGGACGGCGGGCGCGGGCACGGCCGCCGTCGGCAGGCGCCCCGCACACCCGCCACGCCTCGTCACGACGACGACGCGCTGAGGAACGGCTTGGCCCCGGTAGTCAAGGGCTCGATATCCTCGTACCTCTTACGGGGGTGTCCGGCCGGACGGCCGGGCCCCGACGACGGACAAGAGTCGATGGGGCTGAAGCATGATCGAGGCAGTCGGCCTGACCAAGCGCTACGGTGCGAAGACGGCCGTGCACAACCTTTCCTTCCAGGTGCGGCCGGGTGCCGTCACCGGGTTCCTCGGTCCCAACGGGTCGGGCAAGTCCACCACCATGCGCATGATGCTGGGCCTGGACCGGCCGACGTCGGGCCACGTCACGATCGGCGGCCACCCCTTCCGGCACCTGCCGAACGCCCCGCGGCTGGTGGGCGCGCTGCTGGACGCGAAGGCGGTGCACGGCGGGCGCAGCGCCCGCAACCACCTGCTCTCGCTCGCCCAGCTGGCCGGCATCCCTGCCGCCCGGGTCGACGAGGTGCTCGGCGTCGTCGGCCTGCACGAGGTCGCCCGGGTGCGGACCAAGGGGTTCTCGCTCGGCATGGGTCAGCGGCTCGGCATCGCGGCGGCCCTGCTCGGCGACCCCCAGGTGCTGCTCTTCGACGAGCCGGTCAACGGGCTCGACCCGGAGGGCATCCTCTGGGTCCGCAATCTGATGAGGACGCTGGCGTCGGAGGGTCGTACGGTCTTCGTCTCCAGTCATCTGATGAGCGAGATGGCGCTCACCGCCGACCACCTGATCGTGATCGGACGCGGTCAGCTGCTCGCCGACATGGGCGTCGGGGACTTCATCGCCGCCAACTCGGCGGGCTTCGCCCGGGTACGGGTCGTGGACGGCGCGCCGGAGCGGCGCGAGAAGCTCATCGCCGCGCTGACCGGGGCGGGCGGCCAGGTCCTGCCTGAACCGGACGGGGCGCTGCGGGTCACCGGCCTGGACCTGCCGCGGATCAGCGATGTGGCCCACGAGGCCGATGTGCGGCTGTGGGAGCTCTCGCCGCACCGGGCCTCCCTCGAAGAGGCGTACATGCGGATGACGCAGGGTGCCGTGGACTACCGCTCGACGGAGGACCAGAAGGCCGGGCTCCAGCAGCCCGTGCCCGGCGACGCGGAGCCGCTGCCACCGGTCCCGGAGATGCCGCAGCAGAACTGGTACGCCCCACCGCCGCCCGGAAAGGACCGGAACGCGACGGACGCGGTGCCCGGGCCCGCCCCGGACGCCGCCGGGGCCGCGACCACCACCGCGCCCGCGGACCTGACCAAGAGCGAGACCAGCGAGGACGCCCGATGACGACACCGCCGACCCCGCGGGTACCGGACCGACAGACGTCGGCGCCCGGGCAGAACCGGCCGACCGCGCCGGACGCACCGCTCTACGCCTCCCCCATCCCGGTGCGTCCCGCCACCTTCGCCGACGCGCTCGCCTCCGAGTGGACCAAGATCCGTTCGGTGCGCTCCACCATGTGGACGCTCGGCGTCATGGTCGTTCTGGTGCTCGGCGTCGGTGTGCTGGTGACGCTCGCACTGAATCTGACGCAAGCCCGGATGATGGACACACCGGTGCTCAGCTTCGGCTTCTTCGGGGTGCTCCTGGGCTCGATCTGCGTGATCACGCTCGGCGTGCTGACCATCACGTCCGAGTACGGCACCGGTCTGATCCGTCCGACGCTGACGGCCTGCCCCGACCGTTCCCGGGTGCTGACGGCCAAGGCCGTCGTCTTCTTCCTGCTCACCTTCACGGTCACCACCGTGACGGCGGCGGCGGTCGGCGCGATGCAGGCGGCGATGCTGGACGGGGTGTCGGCGAGCTGGGACGAGTGGCTGCGTGCCACGGTCGGCGTCGGCCTCTACATCGCGACGCTGGGACTGCTCTCGCTCGCCGTCGGCGCGCTCGTCCGGCACTCGGCCGGGGCCATCACGATCATGATCGGCGTGGTGCTGCTGCCGCTCGTGCTGGGGATCTTCATGTTCACGGACTCCCTGCTCGGACTCCAGCGCGCGCTGTTCATCTACTCGATCCCCAGCCAGCTCAGCGTCTTCTACGACGTCTCGGTCACCAGCTCCGGTCCGACCGGCTGGGACCCGTTGTGGATCATGATCGGGGTGACGGCCGCGGTCATGGCCGTCACCTACACGACGCTGAACCGCCGGGACGTGTGACCCCGGCCGGCGCCTGCCGCTCGTCCCCGGTGACCGGACGGCCCGCGGGCGGTCAGTACCGAGGGGCGTTCCTGGACCGCTGCACCTGTGTGGTGCGGCGGTCCTTCGCGTTCCAACAGGCCTTGTGCCAGTGCCTGCGGTCGTCGATCCCGCCGTACTCGGACCAGGCCACCAGGTGCGGAACGCCGGACGGGATCTCCTGGTCGCAGCCGGGACAGCGGTACCGCTTGCCGGCCGCGCCCGCGCCGCTCACGGGGCGGACCGACCACTCCTCCCCGCGCCATTCCTCGGTGCGTCCGCCACCGCCGTACCGGGCGCCGGGCTCCGCTGCCCGCTCCTGAAAACTCTCTCCGTCTCGGGGACGGTTGCGGCGCGGGGACACAGGACACCTCACAGACAGACCGGGCAGTTCCCGTCCAGGGTAGGGCCATTCGGCCCAGCCGTGCGTGCCGCAGCGTACGGGAACGGCGCCTCCGACGGAGTGAGTTACCGGAAAATCGCACCACCTTGCCGACAGACCGTGCCTTTGGCACGTGTCAGACGTTGTTGCCCGTAGGGGAGAAGCCACGTAGGCCGCAAGGAGGCAATTGGCGATGCGCGTGGGAACGTTCGTACTGGCAGCCCAGTTCCCGGGGCAGGGTCCGGGGGAGGCGCTGCATCGCGCGATCCGGTCCACCGAGGTCGCGGAGGAGTCGGGACTCGACTCGGTCTGGCTGGCGGAGCACCATTTCGTGCCGTACGGGGTCTGCCCGTCCGCTGTCACCCTGGCCGCGCTGTTGCTCGGCCGCACCAGGAGAATCCGGGTCGGCACGGCGGTGAGCGTGCTGCCGACCCAGCACCCGGTCGCACTCGGCGAGCAGGCCGCGCTGCTCCATCTCACCAGCGGCGGCCGGTTCACGCTCGGCGTCGGCCGGGGCGGCCCCTGGGTGGACCTGGAGGTGTTCGGAGGCGGCCTGGAGGCGTACGAGAACGCCTTCCCGGAGTCCCTGGAGCTGCTGCTCGACTGGCTGACCCGGGCGCGGGTCGCCGGGAAGGGACCGCGGTACGACTTCCGCGAGGTGGCGGTGGTCCCCCGGGCCGACGAGCTGCTCGCCGGGGTCGGGGACGAGGAGGGGGGCGACGGGCCCTGCGGCCCCGAGGTGGTCGTCGCGTGCACCTCGCCGAGGACCGTGCGGCTCGCCGCGGAGAACGGCCTGCCGATGCTTCTGGGGATGCACTGCGGGGACGAGGAGAAGGCGGAGATGATCGCCCTGTGGCGCTCCGCCGCCCTTGCCGCGGGCCGTCCGCCCGAGAGCGTCCGGGCGGCCGGACACGTGTCCGCGGGGGTGGTGCAGATCGCCGAGCGTCCCGAGGACGCGGTGGAGACCCTCGTCAAGGCGATGCCCGGCTGGTTGCGGCAGGGTCTGGACGCGCATGTGACGGTCGACGGCCGGCACCGGGTGATGCGCGATCCGGTCGCCTACACGGAGCTGCTCTGCGGCCTTCATCCGGTGGGTCCGCCCCGGCTCGCGGCGGACCGGCTCACCGCGACCGCCGAGCGGACGGGCATCACCCGCTTCGCTCTCCTGGCGGAGGGGTCGGGAGACCTGGCGGCCACGGAGGAGAACGTGGCCCGGCTGGGCACCGAGGTCCTGCCGCTCCTCGTCTGAGAGGGGACCGGCCGACGGGTCATCGGCGGCACGGGCCCGCGGAAGGAGAGCCGGGGCGGCACGAGAGCACATGCTGCCGCTCCAGGAGGCACCGGGTCGCGCGAGGCCGCACCGGGGCGCACGAGGAGACACGGGCACCATGGAACGGCGGGGCAAACCGTCCGGACGTGCGGGGGCGCGCACACTGCCGTCGGGCGTACGGGAGCGCGTGTACGGCCGTCGGGCGTACGGGGCCGCCGCTCCGGAGCCGATCGCGCCTCCCCCGGTCCGGAACAGCAGCGGCGTTCGGGCTCTGTCCGGCGGACCACGGCCGAACAGATCCCGAGCCGCCGAACAGGCCTCAGCAGTCCCGGAGTTCGGGTGACTGGTTGAGCAGCTGCCCCCTCACCGAGGTGAATCGGGTCAGCCGCTCGTCCGCCGAGGCGTCGAGCGGGAACACGGCGACGCGGTGGCAGTTCTGGAATGCCAGACGCACCCCGAAGTGCCGCTGCAGGGCGCCGCGTATCGCATCACTCGCAAGCGCGCGCAGCAGCTGGCCACGGGCCTGCTCGTCCGGCGGCGGCGTCTGGTTGTCGGCGAACTCTCCGCCGTCGACCTTCAGTTGTGCCACCAGCGAGCTGATCATCTCCCAGGCGTAGGGCAGGGAGGTCCGGACGCAGTCGACGAAATCGGCTTCGTCGACTTCGCCTCGCTCGGCCTGTTCCAACAGGGCCGGTGAGACGTCGAGCGACATGGGTTCTCCTCTCGCGACCCCGACGCCGGGCCGGGGCCTTACGGGCAGGGCAGGAGGGCGGCGACGCAGCGTGCACACACGGCGACCTCCTGCTTACACGGTAAGGGTGCGGTCCTGGCCGCACCAGGAGATTGGGAACACAACCGGCCAATACCGAAGGGGAGCAAAGAGGGGCAAGAGCGAAAACGGCGGGTACGGCCGGGGCCCGGCGGTCAAGGGCGGCAGGGGAGAATCGCGTGGAGCACCCGTCGTCGAGTAGCGTTGCCGACCATGCGTCTCGTCATCGCCCGCTGTTCCGTGGACTACGCCGGCCGGCTCACCGCCCACCTGCCCTCCGCCCCCCGCCTGATCCTGGTCAAGGCGGACGGGAGCGTGTCGATCCACGCCGACGACCGGGCGTACAAACCCCTCAACTGGATGTCGCCGCCCTGCACCCTCAAGGAGGGCGCCGACGACACCGCGGGCGTCTGGACCGTGGTGAACAAGGCGGGCGAGAAACTGATCATCACGATGGAGGAGATCCTCCACGACTCCTCCCACGAGCTGGGCGTCGACCCGGGGCTCATCAAGGACGGTGTCGAAGCGCACCTGCAGGAACTCCTCGCGGACCGGATCGAGACACTCGGCGAGGGTTACACCCTGATCCGCCGCGAGTACTTCACCGCGATCGGGCCGGTCGACATCCTGTGCCGGGACGCGAACGGGGGGACCGTGGCCGTGGAGCTGAAGCGGCGGGGCGACATCGACGGCGTGGAGCAACTGACGCGCTATCTGGAGCTGCTCAACCGCGACCCGCACCTCGCTCCCGTGAAGGGCGTCTTCGCGGCGCAGGAGATCAAGCCGCAGGCGCGGGTGCTGGCGACGGACCGGGGTATCGACTGCGTGGTTCTCGACTACGACGCGCTGCGCGGCATCGAGGACGACAAGCTGCGCCTGTTCTGACCGCTCCCCCGCGGCCTCCCCGGACTCCGGACACACCGGCCCCGCGAACGCCGGGCGCCGGACACGCGGGACGTGTCCGGCGCCCGGCGTTCGTGCTCCGGCGCCCGGCGTTCCGCCGTGTCCGGATTCGTGCGTCCTCCGGCGGCCCCGCACCGTCCGGAGGACTCCCACACACTGCTGGTGCCGCTCACGTCACCAGGGCGTGTCTGACAATTCCGCATGGATCAGCGGGCGTCGTCCTGTGCGGTGCGTCGCAAGGCGCCGGGAAGTCCTTGTAGCGGAGCTACCAGGGCTTTTCGGCGACGCGGCGAGGTCCCGTGCGGGGCGGCGCCCGCTCGCGTGGAATGGTCAGACACGGCCTAGAGCACTGCCGGATCGCCGCCCGCGCTCTCCTGCGAGGACGACGACGAGGACGGCCCGCTCGCCAAGTCGGAGGTGCCCGGCGAGGACTCCGGGGGTTCCCCCGTGGTCGTGTCCGTGGGGTCGGGCGTGTCGCTCTCCGTCTCGCTCGGGCTCGGGTTCTCCGAATGCGTCGGCTCGGACGTATTCGTCGGGTCGGGCGTCCCCGTCGACGGACCGGACGGCTGCCCGTCGTCGGAGGGGGTGCCCCACGAGGGGCCGGTGTCCGGCTCCGTCGGATCCTCGGACGGCGTCTCGCTCCCGCTCGGCGTGGTCGGGCTGCCGGACGGACCGGGCGTCGCCGCGTCGCCGCCGGACGAGGTGTCCCGCGGCCCGGATCCGCTCTCCGTCCCGTCGTCGGGGTCCCCGTTCCCGCCGTCGTCGTGATGTGCCGACTCCTCGGTCGTGACGCCGGGGTTGTCCTGGGGGCCGCCGCCGGACGTCGCCCCCAGCACCACCACGGTACCGAGGACGGCGGCGAGGAGCGCGCCCGCGCCCACCGCGACGAGGTTGCGCCGGGCCGTCCTCACCAGCCAGTAGGGACCCTTCCGCGCACCGGGGGCGGCGGCCGGGGCACTCTGCCGGGAGATCACCGCGGTGGTGTCCACGTCGTGCCGGGGCACCAGTTTCTGCGTCACCGCCGCCGGTCCGGCCTGCGGCGCCGGCTGTTCCCGCCGCCGGTCCGGCGTCTCGTCGCCCGTCGGGAGGGAGGCTGCGGTCGGTGGTCCGCCGGGCAGCATCCCGCCGGTGAGGTCGGCGACCAGGGCGAGCGCCCGGCGTCCGGCCACCGCGCCCGGCTTGTCGGCGAGCGCTCCGCGCATGCCGATCGACGTCTCCAGCTCCGCCCTGGCCCGGTCCGGGTTGCCCGCACAGAGCGCGAGTACCCCCAACTCGTGGTGGAAGTACGCCTCTTCGGCGACCTCCCCGGCGATCCTGGCGGCCTCCTGCCCGATCCGCAGGGCCTTCTCCCAGGCGCCCCAGTGCAGCCCCGAGGCGAACGCGGGAGCGGCGCTGCGGGCCAGCAGCACGGCCGCGCTGGTCTGCCCGGCACCGTCACCGGGGACGAGCCCGGCCATGGCGGCGACCAGGGCGTCCGCCTCCGCGACCGCCCGTTCCGGGGTGACCGAGGGGTGAGCGGCCCACCAGGCGTAGTGCTGGGCCGCCGTCCGGGCCCGATCCGCGCCGTCCTCGCCGTATCCGGCCGCCTCCAACTGGGCGACGGCGCCGGCGGCCAGCCGGTAGCGGGAACCGGCCGGGGAGAGCAGCCCGCAGCCGGCCAGCTCCCCCAGCGCGGCGTCCGCGTGGGTGTCCCCCACCAGGGCCGGCAGGTGCGCCTGGTGCGGTACCTCGCCGCCGAGCGCGACCGCGAAGCGCAGGGTGTCGCGGGCGGGGCCGCTCAGCCGCGACGCGAGCAGCGCGGCGGGCGCCGCCCCCTCGCCGAGGCTGGGCAGCGGCAGGTGGACGCCGTCGGTCGCCTCGTCGTGCCCGAACGGCGGTTCCGCCGGGAGGCCGACGGGGGCGTCGTGCGGGTCGGGACGGTCATGGGCACCGGGGCCGGTGCGCAGCGCGTCGCGTTGACGCAGCAGGGCACCCGCCTGGACGAAGCGCAGCGGAAGTCCCTCGGACTCGAACCAGAGGTCCCCCGCCCAGTTCGTCTCCTCCTCGGTGAGCGGACGCTCGACGACCCGCTTCAGCAGATCGATCGAGCAGTCGCGGCCGAGCCCGGCGAGGAAGACCTCTTCGAGGTGCGACGGGGCGGTGGGCGCGGGGACGTCCGGGGTCGCGGCGAACAGGAAGGCGCACTCCGGTGTGGCGTCGAGCAGCTCCTCCAGAGCCGCCCCGCCGAACTCCAGGTCGTCGAGTACGACGACGGCGCCGATGCCCCGCGTGTGGTCGAGGAGACCTGCGCGGTCGGGGCGGTGCAGCGGCGCGTCGTACACGGCCTCGAAAAGCGCGTGCAGCAGGTCGGTGGCGGTCCGCCGGTGTCCGGAGAGCCGTACGACGCCGTCCGGCGCGAACGCGCCGCAGTCGGCGGCGACGGCGTCCAGCAGCGCCGTGCGCCCGGAACCGGCCGGGCCGGTGAGCCGCACGGAGCGCCCGCGGGACAGCAGGCGCACCAGCCGTTCACGTTCTTCCGCGCGTTCCAGGAGGGGTGGTTGCGGGGCGGGCGGCCCCGGTGGCACGGGGGGCGCGGTGGCACGCTCGCGGTCGGCGCGCTCGGTCTCGGTGCGCCGGCGCGGGGGGTCGAGCCGCTCGCCCGGCGGGCGGAGTTCGACCTCGCTGCCGTCGATCGGGTTGACGGTAAGGAGGTAGTCGCCCGATATGACCCGGACGACTCGGGCCGGGTGCGAGGCCCGCCGGCCGAACTCCGGAGTCATGGGTTCTTCCCTCGGGCGGGGGTGAGTGCTCGCGGCCGGATCATCGGGGGTGCCCGGTCGCCCGCCACCCCCGCCGAAGCCGTCACCGTCCGGTCCGTTTTCTTCCGTTCCCCGGTGTGTCGGGTCCATCGCCTAACTAAGCCCCCAGACGCGTCGCGCACGGTTCTCCCTCCCGGCCTCGCACGCCCTGCTGTCGCTCCCGGTCCGGTGTCCGCCCGGTGGGTCCCGTCAATCGGCGGACGGGCCGAACCCTAGACCGTCGGCCGGTGGCCCCGCGCAGTCGGGGGGCCGCGCCGTCCGATGCGCGCGTTCTCCCATGGAATATGCCCGTTCGTGCGCTTCGATCGGCCGGGCCCGGACGCACCGGGCAAGGGCCGGAGAGCGCGGAAGCGGCCGGATCCGCACGGCCGGGCCGGGACACCGCGTGCGGCCGGGATGCTACACGCGCGGCAGGGAGTCCGCGGCGATTCCGCCCTCGATGGCGAGAATGCGGTGCAGTCGGGTCGCGACCAGCAGACGCTGCATCTGCGGCGGCACGCCCCGGAGCACCAGTCGGCGTCCGGCCCGCCCGGCCCGGCGGTGCACCCCCATGATGACGCCGAGCCCGGTGGCGTCCCAGGAGTCCAGCTCGGTCAGATCGAGCACCAGGTCGCCGACCCCGTCGTCGAGGGCCGAGTGCAGGGCCGTACGGGCGTCCGCCGCGCTTCGGACGTCGAGGCGGCCCCCGACGACCAGTTCGGCGTGGTCGCCCCTGATGTGCATATGCGCTCCCCGGGAATGCTCCGTTGCATTTTCGTCTGTCTGTTCTGTCTCTCCCACAACTGACTGCGGCGGAGACAGGGAAGTTGCCGTCTGTAAGCGAACCGATACCGAATTCACTCCGCAGAGTGACCGAGGCTCCGGGCGGACCCGAAGGGACCCGCCCGTTCCGGAGGAAACCCCCGGCTCTCCGGGCCCGACCGACGACAGAACGGGCGGCCGGAGGACCGAAAAAGATCAGTACGTGTAGAAGCCCTGCCCACTCTTGCGGCCGATGTCACCGGCATCCACCATCCGGCGCATCAGCTCGGGTGCGGCGAACTTCTCGTCCTGCGACTCGGTGTAGATGTTGCCCGTGGCGTGCAGCAGGATGTCGACACCGGTCAGGTCGGCCGTGGCCAGCGGACCCATGGCGTGTCCGAATCCCAGCTTGCAGGCGATGTCGATGTCCTCGGCCGTGGCGACGCCGGACTCGTACAGCTTGGCCGCCTCGACGACCAGTGCCGAGATCAGCCGGGTGGTGACGAATCCGGCCACGTCACGGTTGACGACGATGCAGGTCTTGCCGACGGACTCGGCGAACTCCCGAGCGGTGGCGAGGGTCTCGTCGCTGGTCTTGTAGCCGCGCACGAGCTCGCACAGCCGCATCATCGGGACCGGCGAGAAGAAGTGCACACCGACGACGCGCTCGGGGCGCTCCGTCACGGCCGCGATCTTGGTGATCGGAATGGCGGACGTGTTGGAGGCGAGCACCGCGTCGTCCCGGACGATCTTGTCGAGGGACCGGAAGATCTCGTGCTTGACGTCGAGCTTCTCGAAGACGGCCTCCACGACGACGTCCGCGTCGGCGACCGCGTCGAGGTCGGTGGTGGTGGTGATGCGGGCGAGCGCGGCCTCGGCGTCGGCCGCCGCCAGCTTCTCCTTGGAGACGAACTTGTCGTACGAGGCCTCGATGCCGTTCAGCCCGCGGGTCAGGGCCTCCTCGGTGACGTCGCGCAGCACGACGTCCCAGCCCGCCTGGGCGGAGACCTGCGCGATGCCGGATCCCATGAGTCCGGCTCCGATGACGGCGAGCTTCCTGGCCACGTGTGCACCCCTCGGTTTCTGTTCGCCTCTGCAGCTGTCCCTGCACGGCCCCGGTCATAACGGTTGTTCACCTTGCTCTCCGGCGGACACTAGTACTCGCGGGAGGTCCTGTGACCGCTAAGAGATGCGCGTCACGTCTCACATGACGGACATCACACCGGCATGCCCCATCCGGCGGCGCGCCGGGCGCAGTTGAGGGGTCTCCCCTCCCCCGCGCCGCTCCCCGCGGCCCGGCGGGCGACGGCCGGCCCCGGCCTCCCGCCGGACGGCACCCGCTCCGGGAAAGGGTCCGAAGCGTGTTCCGGAAGTCCCCTCTGCCGGACACCGCCCGGCCTGCCCTCGGGCGGACGACGCCGCTTCCGGAACACGCTCTAGGCTTGGCGGCATGGTCAATCTGACGCGCATCTACACCCGCACCGGCGACCGGGGCACCACCCACCTCGGCGACATGTCCCGGACCGCCAAGACCGATCTGCGGATCGCCGCGTACGCGGACGCGAACGAGGCCAATGCCGTCATCGGCACGGCGATCGCCCTCGGCAGTCTCCCCGAGGACGTCGTGAAGGTTCTCGTCCGGGTGCAGAACGACCTGTTCGACGTGGGCGCGGACCTGTCGACGCCGGTCGTCGAGAACCCCAAGTTCCCGCCGCTGCGGGTGGAGCAGAGCTATGTCGACAAGTTGGAGGCGGACTGCGACCACTTCCTGGAGCGGGTGGAGAAGCTGCGCAGCTTCATCCTGCCGGGCGGCACACCGGGGGCCGCTCTCCTGCATCAGGCCTGCACGGTGGTCCGGCGCGCGGAGCGGTCCACCTGGGCGGCCCTCGACGTGCACGGCGAGGTGATGAACGCGCTGACCGCCACCTACCTCAACAGGCTCTCCGACCTGCTGTTCATTCTCGCGCGGACGGCGAACAAGGAGGTCGGCGACGTGCTGTGGGTGCCGGGCGGGGAGCGGTAGCCGCCCGGCCGCGCGTCCCGCCCCGCGGGCCCGCCCGGCGAGGTCACCGCTTCGCCGCGGGCCCCCGCTCCCGCGCCGGCTCCCGCTTCGGGAACAGCGTGTAGCTCCCCGCGATGACCACGTTGATCCCGATCACGAACAGCATCTTCTGCTGCCACGCCCGCAGCGACGACACGTCCCCGTCCCCGCCGACGTACCAGACCGCCGCCTGGAGCAGTGCCAGGGCCGTCACCGCGGCGACGGTCCACCGCGCGGCGACGCGCCACTCGTGCACGGCGCGCGCCGTGCCGTACTTCGGTGGCCTCACCGGCGGCGGGCCGCCCGCGAAGCGGTGGGCGACCCGGGCGTCGACCCAGCGGATCGTGGAGTGGCCGAGCCCGACCGTGAAGCCGATGTACACCGCGGCGAGCCCGTGCTTCCAGTCGGCCTGGGCCCCGTTCCTCAGGTCCATCGCGGTCACCACCAGCAGCACGACCTCCAGCAGTGGCTCGCACAACAGCACCGCGGCCCCCAGGCGCGGCTTCCTCGCCGGGTACCGCAGCACCAGCCCCAGGGCCAGCAGCACCCAGAAGGCGACCTCACAGAGCACGATCAGCGTGACGATCACGGCGGTTCTCCTTCCTCCTCCTCCAGCCTCCCGGCTCCGCGGCGCGGAATCGTCGTCTGAGGTGACGACAGTCGACTGCATCCTTCGATGTACTCGGACATCGCTCCCGGCGCCGAGGCCCGGGACCGGGCCACCGTGTTGGATGGGAGCGTGTCCTCCCTCCCCCGCCCGCACCGCCACGACGTGCTCATCGCCGTCGTCGGCCTCCTCGGCGGTCTGTTCCAGTGGACGCTGGGGCTGCACACCCAGGGCAACCGGTACCTCGCCCCGTCCTGGGCGTCCCTGCTGCCGCTCGCCGTCGTGTGCGGTCTCGAACTGGTCCGCAGGACCGCTCCGCGGACGGCGCTGGGCGTCGGCACGCTCGCCCTGGTCGCGGACCAGTTCACGACCGGGAACCTGGCCACCGTCATGCTGTTCACCGATCTGGTGTACGCGGCCGTGGTGTACGGGACGCCGTCCGCCGCACGCCGCATTCCGGTGATCACGTTCCTCGTCACGGTCGCGGTCACGATCGGTCTCCTCGCGTGGTTCCGCACCCCCGAGGCGCTGATCGTCGGGGTCGTCGTCGGCGTGATCGCGTTCGGCCCCGCCATCACCGGCGTCAGCATGCGCAACCATCGCGACGCCGCCGAGACGGCCCGGCTGCGGGCCGAGCAGACCGCGCTGCTGGCAGAGATGGACCGCACCCAGGCGGTGGCGGCGGAGCGCGCCCGGATGGCGCGCGAGTTGCACGACATGGTGGCGAACCACCTCTCGGCGATCGCCATCCACTCCACCGCCGCGCTCTCCATCGACGACCCCGGCACCTCCCGCGACGCGCTGGGCGTGATCCGGGAGAACAGTGTCGAGGGGCTCGCCGAGATGCGTCGGCTGATCGGCCTGCTGCGCACCGGCGGCGACAGCGCCCGGCCGAGCGCCTCGCCGACCCTCGACTCCTTGGACGCGCTTGTCGAACAGGCCGGAGCGAACGCCGAATCCACCGAACTGACCTGCACCTTCGACGACACCCGCGAGGATCGCGGGCCGGTTCCGGCGCCGGTCGGACTTGCCACGTACCGGATCGTCCAGGAATCCCTGACGAACGCGTTGAAGCACGCCGCGCCGGGCCCGGTAGCGGTGCGGCTCGGGCAGTCCGGGCAGTCGCTCACGGTGGAGATCAGCAGTGTGTTCGCCGACCGTCCGGAGCCGCGCGCGCCCGGGTCGGCGGCCGGTCTGGTGGGGATGCGGGAGCGGGTGACCCTGCTGGACGGGGTGATCGAGGCGGGACCGGCACACGGTGCCGACGGAACGAGGATCTGGCGGGTGCGGGCGGAACTGCCCGTGGGCGAAGGGTATATGACGTCATGACGATCCGGGTGATGGTCGCCGAGGACCAGTCCGCCGTACGTGCCGGGCTGGTGCTCATTCTGCGCAGCGCCGCGGACATCGAGGTGGTCGGCGAGGCGGCGGACGGCGAGGAGGCCGTGCGCCTGGCCCGCGAACTACGGCCCGACCTGGTGCTGATGGACATTCAGATGCCCCGCCTCGACGGGGTCTCGGCGACCCGCCGGGTGACGGGCGAGGGACTGGCGGACGTGCTGGTGCTCACCACGTTCGACCTGGACGAGTACGTCTTCGGCGCACTGCGGGCCGGCGCGGCGGGCTTCCTGCTGAAGAACGCCGACGCGCGCGATCTGCTCGAAGCGGTACGCACCGTGGCGCGCGGCGAGGGCCTGATCGCCCCCGCGGTGACGCGCCGTCTGATCGCGGAA
Source organism: Streptomyces sp. NPDC014734 (assembly GCF_043083325.1). NCBI lineage: Bacteria > Bacillati > Actinomycetota > Actinomycetes > Kitasatosporales > Streptomycetaceae > Streptomyces > Streptomyces sp. NPDC014734. The sequence goes on from NZ_JBIBYN010000001.1 coordinate 413,549, forward strand.
TTCGCCGGTGCGACGTCCTCGCGCTCGGCGCGCGCCCCCGATCCGGCGGTGCTCGACGCCCTGACCCGACGGGAGCGCGAGGTGCTGGGCTGTCTCGGCGCGGGGCTGTCGAACGCAGAGATCGCGACTCGGCTGTCGATGGCCGAGGCGACCGTGAAGACGCACGTCAGCCGGGTACTGGGCAAGCTGAAACTGCGCAGCAGACTGCAGGCCGCCGTGCTGGCACAGGAGTTGGACGCCTGACGTTCATCCGTGATCTTTGGTCTGGACCTCTTGACGATTGGTCCAGACCTTCCTAATCTCGCCGCACACACACTGCGGTGAGTGCGCCATGACAAAGCGTGCTCTGGGCGGCGCAGGGTTTGCAGTCCACGGACCACCCCGATTGTCCAGACCTCAACCGAGGAGCACCGTTGAGCACTGAAACCCCCCTACGCCGGACCCGATTCAGACTCGGGACCGGGAGAGCCACCAGATCCAGAGCGGTCGCGGGCGTCACCGCACTGCTCCTTCCCCTCGCCGCCATGGTCGGCCTGGCCTCCCCCGCCGAAGCCGCCACCTCGGCGACCGCCACGTACCTCAAGAAGTCCGACTGGGGCGGCGGCTTCGAGGGCCAGTGGACGGTGAAGAACACCGGCACCACCGCCCTGTCCTCCTGGACCATCGAGTGGGACTTCCCCTCGGGCACCGCGGTCGGCTCGGCCTGGGACGCCACCGTCACCAGCTCCGGCACCCACTGGACCGCCAAGAACCTCGGCTGGAACGGCTCGGTCGCACCGGGCGCCAGCGTCAGCTTCGGCTTCAACGGCACCGGCCCCGGCGCCCCCACCGGCTGCAAGCTCAACGGCGCCTCCTGCGACGGCGGCAGCGTCCCCGGCGACAACGCCCCCTCCGCCCCGGGCACCCCCACCGCGAGCGCCATCACCGACACCTCGGTCAAGCTCAGCTGGTCCGCCGCGACCGACGACAACGGCATCAAGAACTACGACGTCCTGCGCGACGGCGCGGTCGTCGCCACGGTCACCGGCACGACGCACACCGACACCGGTCTCACCGCGGGCACCGACTACTCGTACACCGTGCAGGCCCGGGACACCGCCGACCAGACCGGCCCGGTCAGCGGCGCCGTCAAGGTCCACACCACCGGTGGCGGCGGCAACCCGCCCGGCCCGGGAACCGGCGGCAAGGTCAACCTCGGCTACTTCACCGACTGGGGTGTCTACGGCCGGAACTACCACGTCAAGAACCTGGACACGTCAGGTTCCGCCGCGAAGATCACGCACATCAACTACGCCTTCGGCAACGTCCAGGGCGGCAAGTGCACGATCGGTGACTCCTACGCCGACTACGACATGGCGTACACCGCGGACAAGTCCGTCGACGGCGTCGCGGACACCTGGGACCAGCCGCTGCGCGGAAGCTTCAACCAGCTTCGCAAGCTCAAGGCGAAGTACCCCCACATCAAGGTCCTGTGGTCCTTCGGCGGCTGGACCTGGTCCGGCGGCTTCACCGACGCCGCGAAGAACCCGGCCGCGTTCGCCGATTCCTGCTACAACCTGGTGAAGGACCCCCGCTGGGCCGATGTCTTCGACGGCATCGACGTCGACTGGGAGTACCCCAACGCCTGCGGTCTGACCTGCGACAGCAGCGGCCCGAACGCGCTGAAGGCCATCACCTCGGCCCTGCGCACCAAGTTCGGCAGCAGCAACCTGGTCACCGCCGCCATCACCGCCGACGGTTCCGACGGCGGCAAGATCGACCTCACCGACTACGCCGGCGCCGCCCAGTCCCTGGACTGGTACAACGTGATGACGTACGACTTCTTCGGCGCCTGGGACGCGAAGGGCCCGACCGCCCCGCACTCCCCGCTGACCTCGTACAACGGCATCCCGCAGGCCGGCTTCAACTCCGCCGACGCCATCGCCAAGCTGAAGGCGCAGGGCGTCCCCGCCTCCAAGCTGCTGCTCGGCATCGGCTTCTACGGCCGCGGCTGGACCGGCGTCACCCAGGACGCGCCCGGCGGCACCGCCACCGGCGCCGCCCCCGGCACCTACGAGGCCGGCATCGAGGACTACAAGGTCCTCAAGACCAGCTGCCCCACCACCGGCACCGTCGCCGGCACCGCCTACGCCCACTGCGGCACCAACTGGTGGAGCTACGACACCCCGGCCACCATCGCGTCCAAGATGAGCTGGGCGAAGGGCCAGGGCCTGGGAGGCGCGTTCTTCTGGGAGTTCAGTGGCGACACCGCCAACGGTGAGCTGGTCGGCGCGATCAACAGCGGCCTGAAGTAACCCACCGCGCACCGCGCACACCACTCCGGAAAGCCACCGGGGAGACAGGTCCGCCCCCTGTCTCCCCGGTTCTCGTCGTCCACGCCCCGGTTCACCCGGCGGAGAGCACCGGCGACACATCGGTCCCGGCGTGAGGACACCCGCGGCCATTGCATCGGTCACGACCGGAAAGCGCCCGCGACACATCACGTCGGTCCCTGCCGAGAACACCCGCCGGGCCAGGACGCGGGCAGCGGTCCTCCTGCGGGACCGCGAACGACACAACGGGGAGGGCACTCCGTCCGGAGCGTCCCCGCTCAGGCCACGTTGACCCGCTGACCGGGCGGAGCCGCCTCCAGCCAGGCCAGGAAACCGGTGAGCGCGTCCTCGCTCATGGCCAGCTCCAGGCGGGTCTCGCGATGGAGACAGCCGAGCACCACGGCGTCCGACAGGAGGGCCAGTTCCTCCTCGCCCTCGGGCATCCGGCGGCCCACGACCTCGATCGCGGAACGCTCCAGGGTCCGGCGCGGACGGGGAGCGTACGAGAAGACCCTGTACCAGTCGATCCGGTCGCCCCGGTACCGGGCGACCCCGTACACCCAGCCCTTGCCCGAGAGATCGGGCTCCTCCGGCACGTTCCATCGCAGGCTGCAGTCGAAGGTCCCGCCGGAACGCTGGATCAGCCTTCGGCGCAGGCCGAAGACGAAGAGTCCGATCAGGACCAGTGCGACGACCAGCCCGCCCACCCACAGCGCGAGGAACATCTCCACCGACCTCCTCGCGTCGTCGAGTAACGGAAAACACACGAACGTCTTGTGCCCACCTGCATCGCCTCAGCCGCGGCACGGTCCGGAGAGGTCTCCAGGCCGTGCCGCGGCTGAGGGTAAAGCTACGTTGTCGCGGTGCGCTAGCGCACCGCCACCGCGCGCAGTCGCACTTCGGCGCGCCGCTCGGAAGCGGCGTCCGTGTCCGACTTCGCACGCTCCAGCGCACGCTCGGCGCGCTGGACATCGATCTCGTCCGCCAGCTCGGCGATCTCCGCGAGCAGCGACAGCTTGTCGTCCGCGAACGAGATGAAACCGCCGTGCACGGCGGCGATAACGGTTCCGCCGTCACTCGTGCGGATCGTCACCGGGCCCGATTCCAGCACACCCAGAAGCGGCTGGTGACCGGGCATGACGCCGATGTCGCCGGACGTGGTGCGCGCGACGACCAGGGTGGCCTCACCGGACCAGACACTGCGGTCCGCGGCGACCAGCTCGACGTGCAGCTCAGCAGCCAAGGGTGGCTCCTCGGGTCACCACCCGGCCGGGACCGGCCGGGTGTTGGGTCAATTCTACGGGGCGTGGTGAGGGGGACGGGACGCGCCCGCCCCCCTCGGTGAGCCGTCGGCTCAGGAAACGCCGAGCTCCTTGGCGTTGGCCTTGAGGTCCTCCAGGCCACCGCACAGGAAGAACGCCTGCTCGGGGAAGTGGTCGTACTCGCCGTCGCAGATCGCGTTGAACGCGGTGATCGACTCTTCGAGCGGCACGTCCGACCCGTCAACGCCGGTGAACTGCTTGGCGACGTGGGTGTTCTGCGACAGGAAGCGCTCGACGCGACGGGCACGGTGGACGACCAGCTTGTCCTCCTCGCCCAGCTCGTCGATACCGAGGATCGCGATGATGTCCTGGAGGTCCTTGTACTTCTGGAGGATCCCCTTGACACGCATGGCCGTGTTGTAGTGGTCCGCCGCGATGTAGCGCGGGTCCAGGATGCGGGACGTGGAGTCCAGCGGGTCCACGGCCGGGTAGATGCCCTTCTCGGAGATCGGACGGGAGAGAACCGTCGTCGCGTCGAGGTGGGCGAAGGTGGTGGCCGGGGCCGGGTCGGTCAGGTCGTCCGCGGGGACGTAGATCGCCTGCATCGAGGTGATCGAGTGACCGCGGGTCGACGTGATGCGCTCCTGCAGCAGACCCATCTCGTCGGCCAGGTTCGGCTGGTAACCCACCGCGGACGGCATGCGGCCGAGCAGGGTGGACACCTCGGAGCCGGCCTGGGTGTACCGGAAGATGTTGTCGATGAAGAAGAGCACGTCCTGCTTCTGCACATCGCGGAAGTACTCCGCCATGGTCAGACCGGCCAGCGCGACGCGCAGACGCGTGCCCGGCGGCTCGTCCATCTGACCGAAGACGAGCGCCGTCTTGTCGATGACGCCGGAGTCGGCCATCTCCTCGATGAGGTCGTTGCCCTCACGGGTGCGCTCACCGACGCCCGCGAACACCGACACACCGTCGTGGTTGTTGGCGACGCGGTAGATCATTTCCTGGATCAGCACGGTCTTGCCGACACCGGCACCACCGAACAGACCGATCTTCCCGCCCTTGACGTACGGGGTGAGGAGGTCGATGACCTTGACGCCGGTCTCGAACATCTCGGTCTTGGACTCGAGCTGGTCGAAGTTGGGCGCCTTGCGGTGGATCGGCCAGCGCTCGGTGACCTCGGCCTCGGCCTCGGGCTTGTTCAGGATCTCGCCGAGGGTGTTGAAGACCTTGCCCTTGGTGATGTCGCCGACGGGGACCGTGATGCCGGTGCCCGTGTCGGTCACCGCGGCCTGGCGGACCAGACCGTCGGTGGGCTGCATCGAGATCGCGCGGACCACGCCGTCGCCGAGGTGCTGGGCGACTTCGAGGGTCAGCGTCTTGAGCTTGCCGTCCTCGGCCGGGTCGGCCACCTCGACGGTCAGCGCGTTGTAGATGTCCGGCATCGCGTCGACGGGGAACTCCACGTCGACGACCGGGCCGATGACCCGGGCGACGCGGCCCGTGGCAACGGCCGTCTCAACTGTCGTCGTCATTACTTGTCACTCCCCGCGGTCGCGTCGGCCAGCGCGCTGGCACCACCGACGATCTCGCTGATTTCCTGGGTGATTTCGGCCTGGCGGGCCGCGTTGGCCAGCCGGGAGAGCGTCTTGATGAGCTCACCGGCGTTGTCGGTCGCCGACTTCATCGCGCGGCGACGGGCGGCGTGCTCGGAGGCTGCCGCCTGGAGCAGCGCGTTGTAGACGCGGCTCTCGACGTACCGCGGAAGCAGGGCGTCGAGGACGTCCTCCGCCGACGGCTCGAACTCGAACAGCGGCAGGATCTCGCCCTTGCTGTCCTCGTCCTTGGCGGTGCCGAGGCTGAGCGGCAGCATCCGGTCGTCGACCGGGTTCTGCGTCATCATCGACACGAACTCCGTGAAGACGATGTGCAGCTCGTCCACGCCGCCCTCGGCGGTCTCCTTGGACACCACCTCGATCAGCGGGGCGGCGGCACGCTTGGCGTCCGCGTAGGTCGGGCTGTCGGTGAAGCCCACCCACGAATCCTCGACCTTGCGCTCGCGGAATCCGTAGTAGGCGACACCCTTGCGGCCGATCACATACGTGACGACCTCCTTGCCCTCGCCACGCAGCCGCTCGGTCAGTCGCTCCGCGGCCTTGATGGCGTTGGAGGAGTAACCGCCGGCCAGGCCGCGGTCGCTCGTGATGAGCAGGATCGCGGCCCGGACCGGGGTGGCGGCCTCGGTGGTCAGCGGGTGCTTGGTGGTGGAGCCGGTCGCCACCGCCGTCACCGCGCGGGTGAGCTCGGTGGCGTACGGCGTCGACGCCGCCACCTGACGCTGCGCCTTGACGATGCGCGAGGCGGCGATCATCTCCATCGCCTTGGTGATCTTCTTCGTGGCGGTGACGGAGCGAATGCGGCGCTTGTAAACGCGAAGCTGAGCGCCCATCGATCAGCCCTCGCCCAGGAGCTTGCCGTCCGAGGTCTCGAACTGCTGCTTGAAGGCGGCGACGGCGTCGGCGATCGCCTGCAGCGTGTCGTCGGACATCTTGGCGCCCTCGCGGATGCTGGTGAGGAGGTCCTTGCGCTCGCGGCGCAGGTACTCCAGCAGCTCCGACTCGAAGCGGCGGATGTCCTCGACCGGGACGTCGTCCATCTTGCCGTTGGTGCCGGCCCAGACGGAGACGACCTGCTCCTCGACCGGGAACGGGCTGTACTGCGGCTGCTTCAGCAGCTCGACCATGCGCTTGCCGCGCTCCAGCGACGCCTTCGAGGCCGCGTCCAGGTCGGAACCGAAGGCGGCGAACGCCTCCAGCTCGCGGTACTGGGCGAGGTCGACGCGAAGACGGCCGGAGACCTGGCGCATCGCCTTGTGCTGGGCGGAACCACCGACGCGGGAGACCGAGATACCGACGTTCAGGGCCGGACGCTGACCGGCGTTGAACAGGTCGGACTCCAGGAAGCACTGGCCGTCGGTGATGGAGATGACGTTGGTCGGAATGAACGCCGACACGTCGTTCGCCTTGGTCTCGACGATCGGGAGGCCCGTCATCGAACCGGCGCCCATCTCGTCGGAGAGCTTGGCGCAGCGCTCCAGCAGACGCGAGTGGAGGTAGAAGACGTCGCCCGGGTAGGCCTCACGGCCCGGCGGACGGCGCAGCAGAAGCGACACGGCGCGGTAGGCGTCGGCCTGCTTCGAGAGGTCGTCGAAGATGATCAGGACGTGCTTGCCCTGGTACATCCAGTGCTGGCCGATGGCCGATCCGGTGTACGGCGCGAGGTACTTGAAGCCGGCCGGGTCGGACGCCGGGGCGGCGACGATGGTCGTGTACTCCAGCGCTCCGGCCTCTTCCAGGGCACCGCGCACGGAGGCGATGGTGGAGCCCTTCTGACCGACGGCGACGTAGATGCAGCGCACCTGCTTGTTGACGTCGCCCGAGCGCCAGTTGTCGCGCTGGTTGATGATCGTGTCGACGGCCAGCGCGGTCTTGCCGGTCTGACGGTCGCCGATGATCAGCTGACGCTGACCGCGGCCGATCGGCACCATGGCGTCGACGGCCTTGTAGCCGGTCTGCATCGGCTCGTGCACCGACTTGCGGACCATGACGCCGGGGGCCTGCAGTTCGAGGGCGCGGCGTCCGTCGGTCGCGATCTCGCCGAGGCCGTCGATCGGGTTGCCGAGCGGGTCGACGACGCGACCGAGGTAGCCCTCGCCGACGCCGACGGAGAGCACCTCGCCGGTGCGCTGCACCGACTGGCCCTCCTCGATGCCGCTGAACTCGCCGAGGACGATCGCACCGATCTCGCGCTCCTCAAGGTTGAGGGCGAGACCGAGGGTGCCGTCCTCGAACTTCAGCAGCTCGTTCGCCATGGCCGAGGGAAGACCCTCGACCTTCGCGATGCCGTCGCCGGCAACGCTGACCGTACCGACCTCCTCGCGCGAGGCCGCGTCCGGCTTGTACGACTGGACGAAGTTCTCCAGTGCGTCCCGGATCTCCTCCGGCCGGATCGTGAGCTCCGCCATCTGGGTTCCCTGCTCTCCTTGTTGGGCCCGAAGTTTCTTAAGGGGGTCTGGGGGCCGACCCCCAGGAATCTTCTGCAGTTTCTGCACGGCCCAACCGGGCCGCTGGTCTTGCTCTGTTCTGTTGCTTCGTCCGTCAGCCGGCCATGCGGCGGGACACCTCGGCGAGGCGCTCCGCGATGGTGCCGTTGATGACCTCGTCACCGACCTGCACCGCGATCCCGCCGAGGACCTCGGGGTCCACGTCCAGGTTCAGGTGCATGGGCCGGCCGTAGATCTTCGCCAGCGCGGCGCCGAGGCGCTGCTTCTGCCGGTCGCTCAGCGGCACCGCGGAGGTGACCACGGCGACCATGCGCTCCCGGCGCTCGGCGGCGAGCTTGGAGAGGGACTCCAGGCCCGCTTCCAGGCTACGTCCACGCGGCTGGGTGACGAGCCGCACGACGACGCGCTCGGTGGCGGGCCGTGCCCGGCCGCCCAGCAGGCTGTGCAGCAGCTGTCCCTTGGCGGCGGCGGTCGCGGACCGGTCGGTCAGCGCGGCGCGCAGTTCCTTGTCCGAGGCGACGATCCGGCCGAACCGGAACAGCTCGTCCTCGACGTCGTCGAGGTCCCCGCCGCGCTGGGCGGCGGTGAGGTCCGCGATGTTCGCCAGTTCCTCGACCGCGTCGACCAGGTCGCGCGACTGGGACCAGCGCGAACGGACCATGCCGGAGACCAGGTCGACGGTCTCGCCGCCCACCTGCCCGCTCAGCAGTCGTCCGGCCAGCTCGGCCTTGGCCTCGCCGGCCTGCGACGGGTCGGTGAGGACCCGTCGCAGTGAGACCTCGCGCTGGAGCAGTGCCGTGACACCGGCCAGCTCCTCCGCGAGCTTCGCCGCGTCGACCGACGTGCTGTCGGTCAGCGCGTCGAGACGCTCGCGGGCGGCGGCCAGTGCCTCGCGGCTCGCGCCGTTCATCGGACGGCCTCGGCCTTCGCGTCGGCCTTCGCCTCGAGCTCGTCGAGGAAGCGGTCGACGGTGCCGCTCTGCCGGGCATGGTCCTCCAGGGACTCCCCGACGAGCTTGCCGGCCAGTTCGGTGGCGAGCGTGCCCACGTCCTGGCGCAGCGCGGCGGCCGCGGCCTTGCGGTCGGCCTCGATCTGGGCGTGGCCGGCAGCGACGATCTCCTCGCGCTGCCGCTGGCCCTCGGCCCGCATCTCCTGCAGGATCACGGCGCCCTGCTCCTGCGCCTCCTGGCGCAGGCGCGCGGCTTCGTGGCGGGCCTCGGCGAGCTGAGCCTTGTACTGCTCAAGGACGCTCTGGGCCTCGGTCTGGGCCGCATCGGCCTTTTCGATACCGCCTTCGATGGCCTCGCGGCGCTCTTCCAGAACCTTGTTGATGTTCGGGAGGAGCTTCTTGGCGAGGAAGCCGAAGACGATGACAAAGGCGATGAAGCCAATGACGAGCTCAGGGATCGGCGGGATGAGCGGGTTTTCCGCTTCCTCCGCCGCGAGCTGAACCAGAGGGTTCACGTCAGTGCCTTCCGTCGAATGGGCTGTTCGCGACCGGTCAGGAGGTCGGGTAGACGAACGGCATGACCAGACCGATCAGCGCGAGCGCCTCACAGAAGGCGAAGCCGAGGATCTGGTTGGCGCGGATGAGACCGGCAGCCTCGGGCTGGCGGGCGAGCGCCTGGGTGCCGTTACCGAAGATGATGCCGACGCCGACGCCGGGGCCGATCGCGGCGAGGCCGTAACCGATGGAGCCGAGGTTGCCCTTGATTTCGACGCTGGTGGCGGCGAGGGTCTGGAGAGCAGACATGCCGGTTCTTCCTTCTCTTTCTTGGTCCGGTGGGGGTTGGCCACCGGGAGCTTCAGGAGGTGAGGTGTTCGGTGGCTGTGGTGCTCAGTGGCCCTTGGCCAGGGCGCCCTGGATGTAGCTGCAGGTCAGCAACACGAACACGTAGGCCTGGACAGCCTGGATGAAGAGTTCGAAAGCGGTCATCACGATGACCATCACGAACGAGACGCCCGAGTAGGCGATGCCGATGCCGTTGAGCATGTACCAGCTGGCGATCGTGAAGAGCAGCAGCAGCGTGTGACCCGCGAACATGTTGGCAAAGAGCCGGACGGCGTGCGTGAACGGCCTGACCAGCAGGTTCGAGAAGAGCTCGATGGTCATCGAGAGCGGCAGGACCGGCCCGAGGCTCTTGTCGTAGCCCGTGAAGTTCTTGAAGGCTCCGACGAAACCGTGCCTCTTGAAGGTCAGGCTGACCCAGAGGACGTAGACGATCAGGGCGAGCGCGGCCGGGTAGGCGATGATCGCCGTCACGGGGAACTGGGCCACCGGAATGATGGACCAGAGATTCATCATCCAGACGAAGAAGAACAGCGAGACGATGAGCGGGACGTACTTCTCGCCCTCGCGCTTGCCGATCGTCTCGTAGACGACGCCCCTGCGTACGAAGTCGTAGCCGGCCTCGGCCACCATCTGGAGCTTGCCCGGAACAATCTTCGGCCTGGCGAAAGCCGCCCAGAAGAAGCCGACGATGATGATCGAGCCGAGCAGCGCCAGCAGCATCGTCTTGTTGAAGTACAGGTTGCTGTCCGCGTCGCCCCAGAGGGGCTCGAACAGGAACGAGTGCAAGCCGGGTGCCGGGAAGCCACAACCATCGAAGATGTGACAATCGGTCTCGAAGGCGAGCACCTGTGTCGGGTCAGCACTCACCGCGGGCTCCTTCAGCGTGGCGCATAGGTACGGCAACCTCGTTGTGTCGGCGCGGCGCGCAGCCGCGGTTCGGCACTGGACTGGTATTACGGATGTGTGAGCGGCAGTCAGGCATTGAGCCTCGCGATCGAGCAGGCGTCAGCTCACATGCCCGCGCCCGCAATGCCGCAGTTGGAACCGGACGATAGCAGGGTCTTGAACCCCCGCTTATCCCGCCCCTACCCTTCACGACTTCGGCCCTGAGTTCTCGGACTTCTTGTCCTTGTCGGACTCGGGTTCGACGTAAAGGATCTTGGCCTTCATGTGCGCACGCGCCTGTGCGCCGATCCACACGAGTGTCGTCGCGACCAGGGTGATCGCGAAGGCCTTCGGGTTGAACACCGTGGTGTTCTTGAATACGGCGACGAAGATGAACAGCAGAAGAAGCTGAGCCGTGTACAGCATCAGCCCCATCGCCTGGAACAGGTGGGGCAGCGACCGGGCGGTCCGTTGCAGGACCACGAGCCCGATCCCCATGAAGAGGATCACCACGAGCGTCCCCACGACCGCGCCGAGGGCTCCCTTGCCGCCCGCCACACCACCGCTGATGGCAGCGGCGACGGCGCCGGCGGCAGCGGTGGGTACGGCGGTATGGAGGAGAGTCCGGGCGTCGTTGGACGGCATGGGGCAGCTCCGCTTGCAGGGGATGGGCAGTGTGTCGTCGGGGACGAGCATGGCCCGGTCCGGGTCGATGCCTCGGGCTGGTGGACCGTGGTACTCAAGTCCTTCAACTCCGTCACCGGGCTTAGTGAACGGTATCACAAACTATTTGATGAGGTCTTTACTCTGACCTGTGCTTACTGTCACACATGAGAGTGAATATGCGCGTGTGAGCAAGACAACTCAACATCTTGTCTGGTATTGCCCACGAATAACCGAATAGTCAGCGGGGCGAATCGGCCGTGCCTCTGTCCGAAAAATGCGAACGGGTACCGACGGCGGTCGCCCCGTTGACGCCCGAAACTCCCACGACGACGGCCTGCGCGCGCTCCTGGAGTCCGTGCGCGCCCTGCCCCATCTGCGCGGCCGACGGCCCTTGTTGGGCTTTTCGCGCGAGCGCGGAGGACTCCCCACCGCCCCCGCCCCGGCTCCGTCGGTAGCGCGGCGGAAGGAAGCGTTCCGCCCAGTGCGGCGCCTGCGGGGTGAATCGGGGCATCAGCAGGAGGGCGAGACCCAGTGCGCTCAGTCCCATCACCACCAGCACGATCCACAGGGACGTCGAGTGCGCGGAGTATCCGACCGCCCCGAACGCGATCAGCGCCGACCAGAAGTACATGATCAGCACCGCCCGGCTGTGCGAGTGACCGATCTCCAGCAGCCGGTGGTGCAGGTGGCCGCGGTCCGCCGCGAACGGCGACTTGCCGTTCCAGGTCCGCCGCACGATCGCCAGCACCAGGTCCGCGGCCGGGATCGCGATGATGGTCAGCGGCAGCAGCAACGGGATGAAGACCGGCAGCATCGCCTGGGTGGCCTCGCGCTCACTGCCCGCGAACAGCTTCATCGTGTCCGGGTCGACCTGCCCGGTGACGGAGATCGCGCCGGCCGCCAGCACCAGACCGATCAGCATCGACCCCGAGTCGCCCATGAAGATCCGGGCCGGGTGCATGTTGTGCGGCAGGAAGCCGAGACACATGCCCATCAGGATGGCGGTGAACAGCGTGGCGGGGGCTGCCGCCTCGATCATGTGCCCGTACCAGAGCCGGTAGGTGTACAGGAAGAACGCGGCCGAGGCGATGCACACCGTGCCCGCCGCGAGACCGTCCAGACCGTCGACGAAGTTCACCGCGTTGATGGTGATGACGACAAGGGCGACCGTCAGCAGTGTGCCCTGCCACTGGGTGAGGGCGACCGTGCCGATTCCGGGGATCGGCAGCCACAGGATCGTGAGGCCCTGGATCACCATGACCGCGGCGGCGATCATCTGCCCGCCGAGCTTGATCAGGGCGTCGATCTCGAACTTGTCGTCAAGGACACCGATCAGCCAGATCAGAGCCGCCCCGGAGAGCAGCGCCCGCGGTTCGCTGGAGGACTTGAAGATCCAGTCCAGGTTGTAGAGATGGGCCGCGACGATCAGGCCCGCGCACAGCCCGCCGAACATGGCGATGCCGCCGAGCCGGGGTGTCGGTTCCCGGTGGACGTCACGCGCGCGGATCGCGGGCATCGCCCCGACCGCGATGGCGAACTTCCGCACCGGACCGGTCAGCAAGTAGGTCACGGCAGCCGTGACACAGAGTGTCAGCAGATAATCACGCACAGGCTGCCCCAGAGTATTTCGCCGGCCATCTCAGCCCTCAACCTTAGACGCTCCGAGCGTTTCGCCCCGTGGTGCGGGACACCGAGCACCGCCCCGTGGTTCCATGGTCGGTTGCGCCGGAACCACTCACCGGACGGGACCGCTCCGCAACCGGCCCCGGCGCCCGGATCAGACCGGACCGGCGGACGGAGCACCTCCCGGAAGGCCGGCCGGCACCCCGTGGCCGGGATAGGGCGGATGCGCGCGGGCCAGTTCCCGGACCTCCGCGCGAACGGCCCCCTCCTCGCCCTTCCCCCGCACCGCCGCCCCGAAGAGCACCGCCAGCCGGGCCATGTCGGCCTCGTCCAGGCCCTGGGTGGTGACGGCCGCGGTGCCGAACCGGATGCCTCTGCCGCTCCCGTACGGGAGCACGCAGGCATCGAGCACCAGGCCCGCCGCCGCCAGCCGGTCCCGGGCGGTCCGCCCGTCGACACCCAACGGGGCCGGGTCCGCGACGATCAGGTGGGTGTCGGTGCCACCCGTGGTGATCTCGAAACCCTCCGCCTCCAGACCGGCGGCCAGCACCCGGGCGTGGGCGACCACCCGGTGGGCGTACGCCGCGAACGCCGGAGCGGCCGCCTCGCCGAACGCGACGGCCTTCGCGGCGACCGTGTGCATCTGCGCGCCGCCCTGGGTGAACGGGAAGACCGCCCGGTCGATCCGCTCGGCAAGTTCCGCACCGCACAGGATCATCCCGCCGCGCGGCCCGCGCAGCACCTTGTGCGTGGTCGCGCAGACCACGTCGGCGTACCGGACCGGGTTCGGGGCCGCTCCCCCGGCGATCAGCCCCATCGGGTGCGCGGCGTCCGCGATGAGGTACGCCCCCACCTCGTCGGCGATCTCCCGGAACACCTCGTGGTCGGGGTGGCGGGGGTACGCGATCGAGCCGCTGACGATCGCCTTGGGCCGGTGCGCGCGGGCCAGGGCGCGCACCTGCGCGTAGTCGATGAGGCCGCTCTCGGGGTCCACCCCGTACCCGATGAACTCGAACCAGCGGCCGGAGAAGTTGGCGGGCGAGCCGTGGGTGAGGTGGCCGCCGTACGGGAGGCCCATCGCGAGCACCGTGTCGCCGGGGCGCAGCAGGGCCGCGTAGGCGGCGAGGACGGCGGAGGAGCCGGAGTGCGGCTGGACGTTGGCGTGCTCGGCGCCGAAGAGCGCGGTGGCGCGGCGGCGGGCGATGCGTTCGGCGGCGTCGGCGTGCTCGCAGCCGCCGTGGTACCGGGCGTCGGGGTAGCCCTCGGCGTACTTGTTGGCGAGCGGAGAGCCGAGGGCGGCGAGGACCGCGGGCGAGGTGAAGTTCTCGGCGGCGATGAGCTGCAGGGTGTCCGACTGCCGGTTCAGTTCCCCCAGCAGCACGGCGGCGATCTCCGGGTCCTCCCGGAGCAGGGCGCCGAAATCCTGCGGGAGGCTCGTGCCGGGGGCGGAGGAGGGAGCGGCGGGCGTGGTGACCGGCATCGGGGGCTCCGGACCTGGGGTGGGTGCGCTGGCGTCAGCTCCAATGTAGGCCCGCGGCGGGTCCCGTGCCCGCTCCGCGGCGCCGGAGTACGCCCGTTGGGCCCTGCCCCTCACCCCGTTCGCGTGCGGCCTCCGGGGCGGCGCCCGGCGGCTTCGGCCGAGGTCGCGGGTACGGCGCCGGTCAGTGCGGGGCCGGCACGCCGGTCAGCGCGGTGACGACCGGGTCCAGGGCCTGGTTGATCTCGTCGCCGATGGAGCGGAAGAACGTGATCGGGGCACCGTAGGGGTCGTACACCTCGTCGGCCTCGGCGGTGGGCGCGAGCAGCCAGCCGCGCAGCGCGGCGGCGGCCCGGACCAGTGCGCGGGCGCGCTCGACGACGCCCTCGTCGAGCGGGTCGGGCAGGGTGGCCGGGTCTATGGCGCGGACCAGCCGGGTGAACTCCTTGAGCGTGAAGGTCCGCAGACCGGCCGAGTGGCCCATCGAGATGACCTGCGCCCGGTGGTCGCGGGTGGCGGTGAGCACCAGGTCGGCGCGGATCACGTGCTCGTCGAGCAGCTCCCGGCCGACGAAGCCGGTGGGGTCGGCGCCGAAGTCGGCGAGGACGACCTCGGCGTTGTCCTCCATGGGGGCCCCCTCGTGGCCCCAGGTCCCCGCGCTCTCCACGATCAGTCCGCCCTGCAGCGGATCGCCGAGGCGGTCCACCAGGGCGTGCCGGGTCAGCCGCTCGGTGATCGGTGAGCGGCAGACGTTGCCGGTGCTGACGTGGAGGATGCGGAAGGTGTCGGTCCGCGCCGCTATGCCACGCCCCTCGGGGACGGTCAATTCGCCACCTCAAGGTCGGGTACCACCTTGCGGAGCTCCTCGACCGTGAGTGCGCCGGCGCGCAGCAGCACGGGGATCTTGCCGGTCACGTCGATGATGGACGACGGCACGATGCCGGGTGTCGGTCCGCCGTCGAGGTAGACGGAGACGGAGTCGCCGAGCATCTCCTGGGCGGCGTCGCAGTCCTCGGGGGCCGGGTGCCCGGTGAGGTTGGCGCTGGAGACCGCCATCGGGCCGAACTCGGTGAGCAGTTCGATGGCGACCGGGTGCAGCGGCATGCGGATGGCGACGGTTCCGCGGGTGTCCCCGAGGTCCCACTGGAGCGACGGCTGGTGCTTGGCGACGAGGGTGAGGGCGCCGGGCCAGAAGGCGTCGACGAGCTCCCACGCCTGCTCGGAGAAGTCGGTGACCAGGCCGTGCAGCGTGTTCGGGGAACCGATCAGGACCGGTGTCGGCATGTTGCGGCCGCGGCCCTTGGCGGCCAGCAGGTCGGCGACGCCCTCGGAGCTGAAGGCGTCCGCGCCGACGCCGTAGACGGTGTCCGTGGGCAGCACGACGAGTTCGCCGCGGCGTACGGCCGACGTGGCCTCGCGCAGCCCCGTGATGCGGTCGGTCGCGTCGTTGCAGTCGTATCGCCGTGCCATCAGCCGGCCTCCTCAAGCGTGTACGGGTATGGCGGGTGCGGGGCGTGCGGGTGGGGGCCGCCGGTCACGGCATGGCCTTGCGGGCCGTGGCGAAACGCGGCCGGTTGTTCAGGTCGGGGTGGTCGGCCGCATCGGCCCAGCCCCGTTCCTCGGTGAAGATCCACGGCACCTGGCCGCCCTGGGTGTCGGCGTGCTCGATGACGACGAGGCCGCCGGGGCGCAGCAGACGGTGGGCGGTGCGCTCGATGCCCCGGATGGTGTCGAGGCCGTCCTCGCCGGAGAAGAGGGCCATCTCCGGGTCGTGGTCGCGGGCCTCGGGCGCCACGTACTCCCATTCGGTGAGCGGGATGTACGGCGGGTTGGAGATGACCAGGTCGACCTGGCCGTCGAGCTCGGGCAGCGCGGTAAGGGCGTCTCCGTGGTGGACGGTGACCCTGGATCCCTCGGCGTTCCTCCTGGTCCACTTCAGGGCGTCGTCGGAGAGTTCCACGGCGTGCACCCGGGAGCGGGGCACCTCCTGGGCCATGGCCAGGGCGATGGCGCCCGATCCACTGCACAGGTCGACGACGGTCGGCTCGACGACGTCCATCGCGCGCACCGCGTCTATCGCCCAGCCGACGACCGATTCGGTCTCCGGGCGGGGCACGAAGACACCGGGTCCGACCTGGAGTTCCAGATAGCGGAAGAAGGCGCGGCCGGTGATGTGCTGGAGCGGTTCGCGGGCCTCGCGGCGGGCGACGGCCTCCCAGTAGCGGGCGTCGAAGTCGGCGTCCGGCACACGGTGCAGCTCGCCCCGCTTGACGCCGTGCACGAACGCGGCGAGCTCCTCCGCGTCGAATCGCGGTGAGGGCACACCGGCGTCGGCCAGCCGCTGGGTGGCCTGGGCCACCTCGGCGAGCAGCAGGTTCATCGCGTACTCCGTACGGGGTTACGGGCGGGGCGGGCTTGGCTCGGACCGGCCGTTGGGTGCGGACGGTCCCGGGGCGGTGATCCGGAGGGGTCCGCCGAGGCGCGGCGCCCGGCGGGCCGTTCCGGTCACCTGACTACGCGGCGGCGAGCTTGGCTGCGGAGTCGGCGTCGACGCACGCCTGGATCACGGTGTCCAGGTCGCCGTCGAGCACCTGGTCCAAGTTGTACGCCTTGAAGCCGACGCGGTGGTCCGAGATCCGGTTTTCCGGGAAGTTGTATGTGCGGATCTTCTCGGAACGGTCGACGGTGCGCACCTGGCTGCGACGCACGTCCGACGCCTCCTGCTCGGCGGCCTCCTGGGCTGCCGCGAGGAGCCGGGAACGCAGGATGCGCATGGCCTGCTCCTTGTTCTGGAGCTGGCTCTTCTCGTTCTGGCAGGAGGCGACGACACCGGTCGGCAGGTGGGTGATGCGGACCGCGGAGTCCGTGGTGTTGACGGACTGGCCGCCGGGGCCCGAGGAGCGGTAGACGTCGATGCGGAGGTCGTTGGCGTGGATCTCGATGTCGACCTCCTCGGCCTCGGGGGTGACGAGCACACCGGCGGCGGAGGTGTGGATGCGGCCCTGGGACTCGGTGGACGGCACCCGCTGCACGCGGTGCACGCCTCCCTCGTACTTCAGCCGTGCCCAGACGCCCTGGCCGGGCTCGGTGGCGCCGTTGCCGCCCTTGGTCTTCACGGCGACCTGGACGTCCTTGTAGCCGCCGAGCTCGGACTCGGTGGAGTCGATGATCTCGGTCTTCCAGCCGACGCGCTCGGCGTAGCGCAGATACATCCGCAGCAGGTCGCCGGCGAACAGGGCCGACTCGTCGCCGCCCGCGCCCGCCTTGATCTCCAGGAGCACGTCCTTGTCGTCGCTGGGGTCGCGCGGGACCAGCAGGAGGCGGAGCTTCTCGGTGAGCTCCTCGCGCTGCTGCTCCAGGTCCTTGACCTCGGCGGCGAAGTCGGGGTCGGTGGCGGCGAACTCGCGGGCCGTCTCGATGTCGTCGCCGGCCTGCTTCCAGGAGCGGTACGCGGCCACGATCGGGGTCAGCTCGGCGTAGCGCTTGTTGAGCCGGCGCGCGTTGGCCTGGTCGGCGTGGACCGCCGGGTCCGCGAGCTTCTTCTCAAGATCGGCCTGCTCGCCGATCAGTTCCTCGACCGCCTCGAACATCTTCGGGCTCCTGGTTCCTTCACTCGAACGTGCCTGCTGGGCGACGTGATGCCGTCCGGGCTGGGACGCGGGGACGTCGTCCGTGCCCCGAGTCCGAAAAACGCCGGCCTCGGCGCCCCCGGGAAAGAGGGCGCCGAGAACCGGCGCAGTGGCTCGCTACTTGCTGGCGGAGCCGGCAGCCTTGCCGAAGCGGGCCTCGAAGCGGGCCACGCGGCCACCGGTGTCGAGGATCTTCTGCTTGCCCGTGTAGAACGGGTGGCACTCGGAGCAGACTTCGGCGCGGATGGTGCCGCCGTCGATGGTGCTCCGGGTGGTGAACGACGCGCCACAGGTGCAGCTGACCTGCGTCTCGACGTACTCGGGGTGAATGTCGCGCTTCAAGGGTTTCTCCTAGGTTCGGGAGGGCACCGGGTCGCACGCGCGGGATGCGCGTCCGTGAACCGGGGCCGACGTACCAGTCTGCCAGGACCGGCCGCATCTCCCAAAACCGGGGGCGGGGCCCAGCTATTCCCGGCGCCCTCCGGGGCATCCGGGTGTCACCGGTCGCGACGGTCCGTCGCGGTGCGTCACGCGTGGCGCGGGGTCCGCGCGTGCGGCGGCGCGCACCTCACCTGACGACGCCGCCCGCGGCGCCCTTGTCGCCCGCCGACTTCTCGGTGGCGGAGGCCGGTATCGGCTCGTCCCGCGCGAGCGCGTCCCAGACCTGCCGGGCGGAATCCTCCAGCGGGACGACGCGGTTCGGGTCGACCGGGTCGTACCGCACGGGCAGGGTGACCATGTGGACGTTCTTCGCGCCGAGCCCCTTGAGGCCGTTCGCGAAGCCGGTGAGCTGCGTGACCGAGCCCAGGTCGGAGTCGGTGGTGACGGCCTTGGTCGCGGCGTCCGCGAGGTCGAACAGCTTCTTCGGGTTGGAGAACACCCCAACGGTCCTCACCTGTTCCATCAGCGCCTTGACGAAGGCCTGCTGGAGCTGGATGCGGCCGAGGTCACTGCCGTCGCCGACGCTCTTGCGGGTACGGACGAGGCCCAACGACTGCTCGCCGTCCAGGACATGGGTGCCGGGTTCGAGGTCCAGATGGCTCTTGGCGTCGTGGATCGCCGCGGTGGTGGTGATCTCCACACCGCCCAGTTCGTCGATGAGTTTCTTGAATCCGGTGAAGTCGACTTCGAGGTAGTGGTCCATGCGGATACCGGACATGGATTCGACGGTCTTCACCGCGCAGGCCGGTCCGCCGACCTCGTACGCGGTGTTGAACATGGCGCGCGACTGCCCCGCGACGGTCCGCCCGTCGGTGTCGCTGACGCACGCGGGGCGGGTGATGAGGGTGTCGCGCGGGATGGAGACGACGGAGGCCGTCCGGTGGCCCTTGTCGACGTGCACGACCATCGCGGTGTCGGAACGGGCCCCTCCGTCGTCGGCGCCGTACGCGGCGTTGGCGCCGGAGCGCGAGTCCGAGCCGAGCACGAGGATGTTCTGGGAGCCGTTGTCGACCTTGCCCGGACGGTCCTTGCCGAGCGCCGCGTTGATGTCGACGGCCTTGAGGTTGCCGTTGAGTCTGAGGTAGGCGAGGGTGAGTCCGCCGCCGCCGAGGACCACGGCACCCGCCAGTGTCCAGGCGGCGACCACCGTCACGCGACGGCGACGGGAAGGCTTCTTCCGGCGTCTGCCGGTGGGGCGTATTCGGGCACCGCTCCCCTTCTGCCCGCTCATCCTTCTCCTTCGGTCCTCGGCTTCTCCCGGCTGTCCGCCATCCCCGGCAGCGGCGTGCGCGCACCGGTTTGGTCGGCTTCGACGGCTTGTGGCCACTTCGGCGGCTTGTCGATACTTCGACGGCTTGTCGCCACTTCGTACGACGTCGCGGCATGAAGAAGGGTTGCACAGCGTTCCGTCACATCCGCGTGAGTACCGCGTGCCCGCCCATGGGGCACCGCGCGGCGCCGGACGGGCGGTGGCACCGCACTCACCTGCGGTTTCTTGCCCATTGCGGCCATCGCGCCGAGGCAGCTCCGCCGCGCGGCGGTGTGGCGAAGGTCTCGGTTCGGCGGAGATTCGACGGCGACGGGCCGAATCGCCCGTCGGTCCACGGAACAGGGCCGCCCCCGTCACCACGAAGGTGACGGGGGCGGCCCTGTGATCCTGCCGCTCCGGGCGCGACGTCAGTCGTTGCCGTTGCCCGGGGCCGGCGTCGTCTTCTGGATCTGGAGCAGGAACTCCGCGTTGGACTGGGTCTTCTTCATCCGGTCCAGGAGGAGCTCGATCGCCTGCTGCTGGTCGAGCGCGTGCAGCACCCGGCGCAGCTTCCAGACGATGCCCAACTCCTCGCTGCCGAGCAGGATTTCCTCCTTGCGGGTGCTGGACGCGTCGACGTCCACCGCCGGGAAGATGCGCTTGTCCGAGAGCTTCCGGTCGAGCTTGAGCTCCATGTTGCCGGTGCCCTTGAACTCCTCGAAGATCACCTCGTCCATGCGCGAGCCGGTCTCGACGAGCGCGGTGGCCAGGATGGTCAGCGAGCCGCCGTCCTCGATGTTGCGCGCGGCACCGAAGAAGCGCTTCGGCGGGTACAGCGCGGTCGAGTCGACACCACCGGACAGGATGCGGCCGGAGGCGGGGGCCGCGAGGTTGTACGCGCGGCCGAGACGGGTGATCGAGTCCAGCAGGACGACCACGTCGTGGCCCAGCTCGACGAGACGCTTGGCGCGCTCGATGGCCAGTTCGGCGACGGTGGTGTGGTCCTCGGCGGGGCGGTCGAAGGTCGAGGAGATGACCTCGCCCTTCACCGACCGCTGCATGTCGGTGACCTCTTCCGGACGCTCGTCGACAAGGACGACCATCAGGTGGCACTCGGGGCTGTTGACCGTGATCGCGTTGGCGATCGCCTGGAGGATCATGGTCTTGCCGGTCTTCGGCGGGGCCACGATCAGACCGCGCTGCCCCTTGCCGATCGGCGCGACCAGGTCGATGATCCGCGTCGTCAGCACATTGGAGTCGGTCTCCAGACGGAGCCGGTCCTGCGGGTAGAGCGGGGTCAGCTTCTGGAACTCCGGTCGGCCGCGGCCGGTTTCGGGCGCCATGCCGTTCACCGAGTCGAGGCGGACCAGGGCGTTGAACTTCTCGCGCCGCTCGCCGTCCTTGGGCTGACGCACCGCACCGGTGACGTGGTCGCCCTTGCGCAGGCCGTTCTTGCGGACCTGCGCGAGCGAGACGTACACGTCGTTCGGGCCCGGCAGGTAGCCGGAGGTCCGGATGAACGCGTAGTTGTCGAGGATGTCCAGGATGCCCGCGACGGGGATCAGGACGTCGTCCTCGGAGACCTGGACCTCGCCCGCGAAGTCGTCGCGGCCGCGCCGGCCGCGACGGTCGCGGTACCTGCCGCGACGACCGCGGCGACCGCCCGCCTCGTCGTCGTAGCCGTCGTCCTGCGGGCCGGCCTGGCGCTGCTGACGCTGGCCGCCCGGCTGTCCCTGACCACTGCCCTGGCCGCCGCCCTGGTCGTCGCCCTTGCCCCGGCGGTCGCGCTGACGGTCGCGGCGCTCCCCGCGCTCGCCGCGCTCCTGGCGGTCGCCGCGCTGGCCACGCTCCTGGCGGTCACCGCGACGGCCCTCGGCCGTGTCGGCGGAGTCGGCCTTGGCGTCGGTGCGGTCCTCGCCCTTCGGCTCGGCGCTCTTGGCGTCGGCCTGCGGCTGGGCCTTGGCCTCCGCGGCGGGCTTGCTGTCCGCCTTGGACTCCGGGCTTCCCGCCTGGGCCGTGGCGCGACGCCGACGACGCTCGCCCGCGGGCTGCTCGTCACTGGCCGGCTGACCGGGGATGTCGATCTGCTGCTGGGCGGCGGCCTTCTCGGCGGGCGCGGACGCGGCCGCGGACTCCTCACCGGTGCGCGCCTTGGACGTGGCACGTCGCTTCGGCTTGGTCTCGGCATCCGCGGCGGCCTTGGGCGCGGCGTTGCCCGCCTGCGCCTCCTTGATGACCTCGATCAGCTGGCCCTTGCGCATCCGCGCGGTGCCCTTGATACCGAGGCCGGACGCGACCTGCTGCAGCTCGGCCAGGACCATGCCGTCAAGGCCGGTGCCGGAGCGGCGGCGCCGTGTGGTGGTGCCAGTGGCAGCACCTTCGGCGGGCGCGGCGCTGTCGACGGTCTTGTCGGCAGTCACGCCCATCAGATCGGTGGTGTCGCTCACGAAGGGTCCTTCCCTGGAGCGGACGTCGGCCTTCTGGCTCGGCGACCGGTTGTGCTGTCCGACTGCGGTCTGTCTTCTTGCGGACCGTGCCGGGGCGGTGGTCCGCCGGGTACGGCGGAGAGATGAAAGTGTGCAAGGGTCCGGCGCGAGCATCCCCCTGCTCGGCCCACTCCTGAACGAGCGAGGGGTGTCGTGCCGGTTCCGGAGCGTGCACGAAACTGCTCAGGCGGGCTGCTCAGGCAGTTGAGGAGGCTCCCGGAGAAATGGTGGTCCCGGAAAGGGACACGAAGCAACGCGCCTCATGGACGTCGATTGCAGACTTGAGGTTAACACTACCGGCTCCAACAAACATTCCCCCTCTCACGCACCGGCAATCACTTCTCGGCTACGGGGCGAGCGGCAGCACACTCGCGCCCGGGGCGTCGAGCGCGAGCCGGTTGGCGGCCCATCCCTCGCCCGCCAGTCGTGCGACCTTGTCGGCCTCACCGTCCTCGGCAAGTGCGAGCACGGTCGGCCCGGCACCGGAGATGACCGCGGGCACGCCCTCGGCACGCAGTCGGTTCACGAGTTCCGCGCTCTGCGGCATCGCCGGGGCGCGGTATTCCTGGTGGAGCCGGTCCTCGGTGGCGGTGAGCAGCAGCTCGGGATGGCTGGTCAGGGCCTCGACGAGGAGCGCGGCCCGGCCGGCGTTGAAGGCCGCGTCGACGTGCGGGACCGTACGGGGCAGCAGTCCGCGGGCGGTCTCCGTCAGGACCGGCCGATCGGGGACGAAAACCACCGGAACGATGGAATCCGCGGGATCCATCCTGATCGCGCGGGCGGATCCGCCGTCCATCCACGCAAGGGTGAATCCGCCGAGCAGGCAGGCGGCGACGTTGTCCGGGTGCCCCTCGATCTCGGTGGCGAGGTCCAGCAGAGCGGCGTCGTCGAGCCGGGAGTCGCCGCCGGTCGTCACGGCGCGGGCGGCGACGATGCCGGCGCAGATGGCGGCGGAGGAGGAGCCGAGACCGCGTCCGTGCGGGATGCGGTTGGCGCACACGATTTCCAGGCCGCGCGGCTGCCCGCCGAGCAGGTCGAAGGCGGTGCGCAGGGAGCGCACGAGAAGATGCCGCTCGTCGCGGGGCAGGGTGTCGGCGCCCTCACCGGCGATGTCGATGTGCAGTCCGGAGTCGGCCACGCGGACGACGACGTCGTCGTACAGCCCCAGCGAGAGGCCGAAGGCGTCGAACCCCGGGCCCAGGTTGGCGCTGGTCGCGGGGACGCGCACCCGGACGGCGGCGGCGCGGAAGGCGGGAGGGGCCATCGGTCGGACGACTCTCCTTGTGAGACAGCGGGGGTGGTGGTGCGTTTTCTCGGCGGTACCCGAAGTCGCGGGCGGCGGGGAGTGGGGTTCCTGGGGAAACCGACGGCCGCGACGGCCCTTGCACCGCGGCATATGCGGCGGGCGGGTTGACCACAGCTTATCGAAGGAAGGTTCTGTGGCGACATAGGGCGCACAGGAGGCGCACGATGCGTGTCGCCCGCCTCCTATGCGCTCTCCGCCCCGAAAAGGGACGGTTGAGCTGGGTTCCTGCCCGACTGGGGCGGGTTTCCGCACGAGGGCGGACGGCCCGGCCGCCGACGGGGCCCGGCGGCCGGACCCGCTCCCGCCGGTGCGGTCCGCGCTCCGGCCGAACGCCCTTGCGGTCCGTCGCGGAGCCGCCGCCGTCGCGGCGGTCCCGCGCCCGGACCCCGCCCCGGCCGGACGGGGGTGCTACACGAGGCCGAGCCGCTCGGCGGCCGCCGCCGCGTCGACCGGGACCGTGACCGGCTGCGGAGCACCCGCGACGGCCCAGTCGGGGTCCTTGAGACCGTTGCCGGTGACCGTGCAGACGATCTTCTGCCCCGGGTCGACCTTGCCCTGCTCGGCCGCCTTCAGCAGACCGGCGACGGACGCGGCCGACGCGGGCTCCACGAAGACACCCTCCTGGGAGGCCAACAGCCGGTAGGCGGACAGAATCTGGCGGTCCGTCACCTCGTCGATGAAACCGCCCGACTCGTCCCGGGCGTTCAGCGCGAACTGCCAGGAGGCGGGGTTGCCGATCCGGATCGCGGTGGCGACGGTCGACGGGTCCTTGACGACCTCGCCGCGCACGATGGGGGCCGAGCCGGACGCCTGGAAGCCCCACATGCGCGGGGTGTGCGTGGCCATGCCGTCCCCGGCGTACTCCTTGTACCCCTTCCAGTACGCGGTGATGTTGCCCGCGTTGCCGACCGGGAGGACATGGATGTCCGGGGCGTCGCCGAGGGCGTCGACGATCTCGAACGCGGCGGTCTTCTGGCCCTCGATACGGGCCGGGTTGACCGAATTGACCAGCGCCACCGGGTAGTTGTCCGAGAGCGAGCGGGCCAGCGTGAGGCAGTCGTCGAAATTGCCGTCGACCTGGAGGATCCTGGCGCCGTGCACGAGCGCCTGCCCCATCTTGCCGAGCGCGATCTTGCCCTGCGGGACGAGGACGGCGCAGACCATGCCGGCCCGCACCGCGTACGCCGCGGCGGAGGCGGAGGTGTTGCCGGTGGAGGCACAGATGACGGCCCGTGCGCCCTCCTCCTTGGCCCGGGTGATCGCCATCGTCATGCCCCGGTCCTTGAAGGAGCCGGTCGGGTTGGCGCCCTCGACCTTGAGGTGTACCTCGCAGCCCGTGCGCTCGGAGAGGACCTGGGCGGGGACGAGCGGCGTCCCGCCCTCACGGAGTGTGACGACCGGCGTCGTGTCCGTGACCGGGAGGCGGTCCCGGTACTCCTCGATGATGCCGCGCCACTGGTGGGTGCCCTTGCTGGTCATGGGTCCTTACTCCCCTTCAACACGCATGATGCTGGCGACACCGCGCACGGTGTCGAGCTTGCGCAGCGCCTCGACGGTCGCCGAGAGGGCGGCGTCGGGCGCGCGGTGGGTGACGACGACGAGGGAGGCCTCGCCGCCGTCCTGCGCGGCGGCGGCAGCGTCGGCGCCGCTCGCGTTCCTGCTCTGCTGGCGGACCGTGTCGATCGACACGCCCTGTTCGGCGAAGACCGTCGCGACCTGGGCGAGCACGCCTGGTCTGTCGGCCACGTCGAGGCTGATGTGATAGCGCGTGACGACATCGCCCATGGGGCTGACCGGCAGGCGCGTGTACGCGGACTCACCGGGGCCGGTGGCCTCGTTGAGCTTGTTGCGGCAGACCGCGACCAGGTCGCCGAGGACCGCGGAGGCGGTCGGCGAGCCGCCGGCGCCCGGCCCGTAGAACATCAGCTGACCGGCCGCCTCGGCCTCGACGAAGACGGCGTTGTACGCCTCGCGGACGGAGGCCAGCGGGTGGCTCAGCGGGATCATCGCGGGGTGCACCCGGGCGGTGACGGAGTTTCCGTCGGCGGCGCGCTCGCAGATCGCGAGGAGCTTGACGGTGCAGCCCATGCGGCGCGCGGAGACGATGTCGGCGGCGGTCACCTCGGTGATGCCCTCGCGGTGCACGTCGCCGATCCGGACCCGGGTGTGGAAGGCGATACCGGCAAGGATCGCGGCCTTGGCGGCGGCGTCGAAGCCCTCCACGTCGGCGGTGGGGTCGGCCTCCGCGTAGCCGAGCGCGGTGGCCTCGTCGAGCGCCTCGGAGTATCCGGCGCCGCTGGTGTCCATCCGGTCGAGGATGAAGTTGGTCGTGCCGTTCACGATGCCCAGGACCCGGTTGACCTTGTCCCCGGCGAGCGACTCGCGCAGTGGCCGGACCAGCGGGATGGCCCCGGCCACCGCGGCCTCGTAGTAGAGGTCCCTGCCGTGCTGCTCGGCCGCGGCGTGCAGGGCGGCGCCGTCCTCGGCGAGCAATGCCTTGTTGGCCGAGACGACGCTCGCACCGTGCTCGAAGGCGGTGGTGATGAGCGTGCGGGCGGGCTCGATGCCTCCGATGACCTCGATGACGACGTCGATGTCGCCCCGTTTGACCAGGGCCGTCGCATCGGTGGTGATCAGCGCGGGGTCGATGCCCTCGCGCACCTTGGAGGGCCGACGCACGGCGACGCCGGCGAGCTCGACCGGCGCGCCGATGCGCGCGGCGAGGTCGTCGGCGTGCGTCGTCATGATGCGCGCCACCTCTGAGCCGACCACTCCGCAGCCCAGCAGCGCCACCTTCAGCGGACGCGTACGCATCATCCGACCTCGATTCCTTTACTTCTGGTATCCGGACCAGTCTCACTCACCGGACGGGACTTTCTGCCATACGTCCGGATCCTGAGACATCTATTTCATCAGCCGACATCGAGACGCAGGAGATCTTCCTCCGTCTCGCGCCTGACGATCACACGCGCCTCCCCGTCGCGCACGGCGACGACGGGCGGGCGCAGGGCATGGTTGTAGTTGCTCGCCATGGAGCGGCAGTACGCGCCGGTGGCGGGCACGGCGATCAGGTCGCCGGGCGCCAGGTCGGACGGCAGGAACGCGTCCCTGACCACGATGTCGCCGCTCTCGCAGTGCTTGCCGACGACCCGGACGAGCATCGGTTCGGCGTCGGAGGTGCGCGAGACCAGCGCCACGCTGTACTCGGCGTCGTAGAGCGCGGTGCGGATGTTGTCGGACATGCCGCCGTCGACGCTGACGTAGGTGCGCAGCCCCTCCAGGGGCTTGATGGTGCCGACCTCGTACAGCGTGAAGGCGGTGGGACCGACGATGGCGCGCCCGGGTTCGACGGAGATCCGCGGGGTGGCGAGCCCGGCCGCCTCGCACTCACGGGTGACGATGTCGCCGAGCGCCTTGGCGATCTCGTGCGGCTCGCGCGGATCGTCCTCGGAGGTGTACGCGATCCCGAGGCCGCCGCCCAGGTCGATCTCGGGCAGCTCGACGCCGTGCTCGTCGCGCACCTCGGCGAGCAGCTGCACCACGCGCCGGGCGGAGACCTCGAAACCGGCCATGTCGAAGATCTGCGAGCCGATGTGGGAGTGGATGCCGATGAGTTCCAGCCCGTCGAGGGTGAGCGCCCGGCGCACCGCCTCGGCGGCCTCTCCCCCGGCCAGCGCGATCCCGAACTTCTGGTCCTCGTGCGCGGTGGCGATGAACTCGTGGGTGTGCGCCTCGACGCCCACGGTCACCCGGATCTGTACGCGCTGCCGCTTGCCGAGCCGCTGCGCGATGTGCGCGACCCGGGCGATCTCCTGGAAGGAGTCGAGCACGATCCGGCCGACGCCGGCGGTGACCGCGCGCTCGATCTCGGCGGTGGTCTTGTTGTTGCCGTGGAAGGCGATGCGCTCGGCGGGCATCCCGGCCTCCAGCGCGCAGGTCAGTTCCCCGCCGGAGCAGACGTCGAGGTTGAGTCCCTCCTCCGTGAGCCAGCGCACCACCGCGCGCGACAGGAACGCCTTCCCGGCGTAGAACACGTCGGCGTCCGGCCCGAAGGCGTCGGCCCAGGCCCGGCAGCGGGCCCGGAAGTCGGCCTCGTCGAGGAAGTAGGCGGGGGTGCCGAACTCCTCGGCGAGCCGGGTGACTTCGATCCCGCCGACGGCGACCGCGCCGTCGGCGTTCCGGGCGACGGTGCGGGACCAGACCTTGCGGTCCAGCACGTTGAGGTCGGCGGGCGGGGCGGTGTAGTGCCCGTCCGGCAGGACGTCGGCGTGGCGGGGCCCGGCGGGGTGTGCGGATCGGCTCATGGTGTTGCTCTGCTCTCTCGGTTCTCTCAGAGGACTTCGGGTGCGCTGATGCCGAGCAGGGACAGGCCGCCGGCCAGCACCGTCCCGGCGGCTTCGGCGAGGGCGAGCCGGGAGCGGTGGGCGGCCGAGGGTTTCTCGTCACCGGCGGGGAGCGGCGCAGCGGCGTCGTGGAAGTCGAAGAACGCCCCCGCGACCGCCTCCAGCTGCCGGGCGACCCGGTCGGGCTCGCGGTGGCGGGCGGCGGCGGCGAGCACGTCCGGATGATCGGCGAGCAGCGACCCGAGCACCGGCGCGTCCACCCGCTCCTCGTACCCGGCGTCGAACCCGAGCCGCTCGGCGTTCCGGCCCAGTGCCCGGGTCCGCGCGTACGCGTACCGCACCCGGAACAGCGGGTTGTCCTCCCGCTGCGCGAGCAGTGCGTCGCCCCCGGTGTCACGGGGGCGGTCGTGCGGGGCGGGTCGCAGCAGCGCCCAGCGCGCGGCGTCGTTCCCGAGTCGCTCGAAGAGGTCGCGGTCGGCGGCGGCCACCGGCGCCACGTGCAGCGCCTCCCCGCCCCCGGTCCGTGCCCCGACGGTCGCCCCCTGGGCGCCGAGCAGCCGCTCGACGGTCTCGGTGACGACCAGCGCCCGCACCTCCTCGACGGCAGCGAACGAGACCGTCGTACCGGCGAGCGCGTTCCCGTGCCCGTAGGCCGCGCCGCGCTCGCGGACGGTCTCGACGAGTGCTCCGAGGCGGTCGTCGCCGTCCATCGGGACGAAGTTCAGGAAGCCGGGCCCGGTGACCTCGACCGCGCCGACCCCCGGCACGCCCGGCACCCGCTCCCGGATTATCTCGGCCACGTCCCTCGCCGGCAGCTCGGCGGGCCGGGCGAGCTGGAGGGCGACGGCACAGGCGTAGTCCCCGCGCCCGCCGGGCCGGGTCCGCTCCACCCGCACGCGCGCGGGCACGGGCGCGCGCAGGGCGCCCTCGTCGACCGCGCGGCACACGGCGTGCAGCACGGCCCTGGAGAGATCGGCGGGGGTCACGGGACCAGCGTATGGGAGGAAGGGGGGCACCCCGCGACCCGGTTTCGCCATGCGGTCATCCGGCGGCGCTCTCCGCCTTTCCCGCACCGCGTCTGTCGTCGGCCGAAGGCGAGTCCTGCCGGTTCGCCAACTGGCGTACGAGCCGCACCATCTCGCTGGGTTCGAAGGGCTTCGCCAGGAAGGCGTCGACCCCCGCGGCGACGCCGCTGTCCACCTCGTGGGGCGTGCAGGCACTGATGATCGCCACCGGCAGATGTCTGGTCCGCGGATCGGAACGCAGTCTGGTGGCGGTCTGCAAACCGTCCAACCGAGGCATGACGACGTCGAGAGTGATCACATCGGGACAGACCCGATGCACCAGATCCAGACACTCGACACCGTCGGACGCGGTCACGACCTCGAAGCCCTCAAGCTCGAGATTGACCCTGATCAACTGCCGGATGACCTTGTTGTCGTCGACAACAAGCACGCGGCCGCACGCGCCTGACACACTCCGAGAGTAGGCGGGGTGTAGGGGCTGCGTCCGGGTTTTGCCCATTTCCGGCCCCGGACGAGTGGTGCGGGGGTGGCCGGATGTACGCCGACGGTTCCACGCCACTCGCCTCCGGCCCTCGCGACGCCCTCCCCCGCAGCGCGGAAATACCTGTTCACGGGCACCCCGCGGAAGCTGGTAGTGTTTCACCCGTCGCCGAGCAGCACAGCGATACGCCCCCGTAGCTCAGGGGATAGAGCATCGGCCTCCGGAGCCGTGTGCGCAGGTTCGAATCCTGCCGGGGGCACTTCGATCGAAGTGCCTGAAGACCCCGTTCGTCAGCGAAAACGCTGAGGCCGGGGTCTTTGCGTATGTGCCGTCGTATGCAGCTGTGTGCAGCCCTATGCCGCCTGGTGCGATGGCGCCGCCACGCGGCGACCGTGTGCTTCCGCAGGGCCGCCGTCCCCGGTTCACCGAGTACGCGTCCTCGCAGTCGAGCGGATGGGCGGCGGTGAAGTCGTCGGCGTCGCCGAGCACATGGGTGACCAGCCGACGCGCGTGCCGGTCCGGCCTGAACGTGCGGCGCGGCACGCGTCGAGGCGGCGTCGGCCGGGGAGGCACCGGCCTCCCCGAACCATCCGCCGGAGTCGTCGACGCCCCGCCGCCCGCAGGAGGCTCTTGTGCCGGGCCCGGCACGGTCGGACCGAGCGCGAGCAGATGTCTCCAGGACCTCCGGGCCGTACGGGCAGCCGAGTCCGCCGCTCGGGCCTCCCGGCCCGGTGAGGTCGGCTCCGTCTCGTACCGTTCCGCACCGTGGACGGTGGCGGTGATCCGGGTGTCACGGATCTCGACCCTGGTCACCGCATGGAGGTATCCACGCCCGCGCTCAAAGGAACGGGCACCTGCCAGCACCCTGGGATTCGCCTCGGTCGAACCGTCCGCGACTCGTCCCTCCCCTGCCGTGACACCACTCCGGCGGCCGTCGTCCTACGCATCCGTGCCCTCCGTCCCGCCGGAGCCGAGTTGTTCCGCTCGCAGTGCCAGGTCCTGGAGCACGTCGGCGGAGGTCACGTCGGTCTGTCCGGAGTCGTGCACCTGGGCCAGCATGGCGAAAGCCAGGGTGAACGCGCCGACCAACTGTTCCACGGCGCCGCCGACCTCCCGGCCGACGAGGGTCGCGACCTCCTCGATCGAGGCGTCCTCGGGAATCGTGATCCGGGGCATCGTCTCGTTCAGGAGGGCGGTCACCACCGTCGAGTCGGTTTCGATGTCGTCGCGGTCGATGTTCTCTTCGAGCAGCCGACGGATCTCGCCCGCTTCCGTGAGGATTCCCACCACACGCTTCACCACTTCGCTCTGCTCCATGCCGTGAGCATAGGTGTGGAATCGGTACCGCGCGGGGCAGTCGGAGCCATGGTCCGTGCGGCGCCACGGTCACGGCCTCCCGCGAGGGACATGGATCCGGTCCCCTCGCGGGGCGTTCTCGGCTGCGCCCTATCGTGACGCCATGGAATCAACGCACGTGGTACGACGGGCCGGTAAGGCGCTGATAGCGACCATAATCGCCACCGCCCTGTCCCATCTGTTGCTGTCCGACGGCCTGTCGCTGTCCCAGTGGCAGGAGGCCGCCGCGAACGTGGGCGGCGATCTCGGTGGTTCGGGCGACACCGCGTTCTCCGCGGCGATCGTCAACACACTGCTGGCCATGCCTGCCGTGTTGTGGACAGGCATGCGGCTGTTGGGGGAACGCCGGGTGTATCTGATCGTGATCGTCGGCACGGTCGGATGGTTCCTCACCGTCGGCAACTGCATCAATCAACTCGGCGAGAGTCCCCGCACGTTGATGCCTCTCGGTCCCCTGGCGCTGTTCATCGCGGTGACCGTTCTGTCCTCCGCGCTCCTACGGCCGCGCACTCCGTGAGCCGTCGCTCCGGCCGCCCGACCGACGGTGCGGCCACCGGGTGTATTGCTTCCGGGTACTGACCGCACTTTGCCACACAATCGACGTCACTCATGCGTGTTGCATATGCCTCCAGCACATGCGACACGCCGATACCTTGGACAGTATCCAGACAGAGGCGGAAACGGCCGCCGGCCGGCCGGGTCATCGCTCGTCTGTGCGGAAAGGATGTCCTCGGAGACATTCGTCGGTGGCCGTACGGAGGGGGACCAGTGCGGGGACACGAGCGCAGTGACAACGACGTGAGCGGAACAGTGCACGGCCCCACGATCCAGTCGGGAACCGTGTATGGCGGCATCCACATCCGAACGGGGAACTTCCCGGAGCCCGGTGGGCCGAATCCGCCCTGGCAGTTACCTCCGCCGCTCCGCATCACCGACCGCAGGTCAGAGGTACGCGCGCTGGAGGAGCACCGTGACCGCGCCGGCCAAGCGGGGCATCCCGCTCTGGCGGTGGTGAGCGGGCTCGGTGGTGTCGGCAAGACAGCGGTTGCGCTGACCTGGCTCCATGGTCTCCGTCCACAGTTCCCCGATGGCCAGTTGCACGCCGACCTGGGGGCCCAGTCGCCCGACGGGCCGGTGGATCCGGGCGATGTCGTCGGGCAGTTCCTGCGGGCCCTGGGCGTACCGACTCCCCAGGTTCCCTCGAAGCTTGCCGAACGGGTCGCGTTGTACCGGTCATTGACCGCGGGCAGGCGGCTCGTGGTCCTGCTGGACGACGCGGCCACCGCGGCGCAGGTCCGACCATTGCTGCCCGCTGGTCAGTGCGTGACGGCAGTGACCAGCCGCCAGCGGCTGCCGGGGCTGAGCGTCGACGGGGGCCACGTGATCCATCTGGAGCCCCTGGAAACGGAGGCGGCGGTGGAACTGCTGGCGTCCACGCTGGCCGACGGGCGGGTGGCTGCCCAGCCCGAGGAGGCGCGTGCACTGGTCGACCTGTGTGCGGGGCTGCCGCTCGCGGTACGCATCGCCGGGGCCCGGCTGGCGGCGCGCCCGCGGCACGGCATCACCACGATGGTTCGGGCGCTGGCTGAGGAGCACGACCGGTTGGAGGCGCTGGCCATCGAGGGCGATCACGATGTACGGGCCGCGCTGGACCTCTCCTACCAGGGGCTCCCGCCCATTGCCGCCCGTCTCTATCGGCTGCTGGGGCTGCATCCGGGGCGGGAGTTCGGCGGGCCTGTGGCAGAGGCTGTCCTGGGTACGGAAGCCGCCGAGGCACTCGACGCGCTGTATGACGCGAACCTGCTCGTCGACGCCGGTCAGGCGGCCGGCACCGAGCGCTACCGCTTTCACGACCTCGTCCGGCTGCACGCCGTCGCGCAGGCGGACGAGGACGAATCCCCCGCGGGACGAACCGCGGCCCGGCATCGCATCGGTTGTCACTACCTGGCCAACGCCACCCTCGCGGAGGAGATCCTCGACCCCCAGCACCGCACCATGGAAAGGGATCTCGGCTCCGGTCCGTTCGTCGCGGAATTCGATGGCGGCACCACGGGCGGGACTTCCGCCGATGGACGCGGAGCAGGGGAGAGTGGCGCGGGCAACAGAACCACCGACAAAAGCATTAACGCCGCTGACATCGCGCTGGACTGGCTCGAACGCGAGTTGCCCAACCTCATGGCAGTCGTTCGACGCGCTCGCGAGTGGGGGGTTCCGGCACTCGGCTGGCAGCTCGCCGATGCCATGTGGCCGCTGTTCCTGCGGCGCAAATTTTACTCGGAGTGGCGTGAGACGCACAGAGTGGGGCTGCTCGCGGCCGAGGAATCGGGCGACGAGGCGGCCATCTGCCGCATGCTCACCTCCGGCGGCCTGGGAGAACTCGATCTGGGCGCCCACGGGGCGGCGTTGGAGATGTTCGAGCGAGCGTCCGAGATCTTTCGACGCGCCGGGGACTCTCTGGGACACGCACGTACCCTCAACTACCGCGGCCTGGCTCACCAGCGGCTCCATGATCCGGACCGGGCCGCCGAACTGTTCGACCGGGCGGCCGCCAAACTGCTCGACTGCGGCGACCGCAGGGCCTGTGCGCTGGCCCGGTTCAATCTCGCGGATGTCACGTTGTCGCGCGGACGGTACGAGGACGCCGTCCACGGCGCCGAGGATGCCCGCTCCGTGCTGCGAGAGGTCGGGGACACCTATAACGCCGCACGCGCCGACGCGTTGGCCGGACGGGCGTACCTCGGCCTCGGGTTGCTCGACCGGGCCGAGGAAGGTCTCCGGACGGCGGTGGACACGCTGCGGTCCATGTCCGCCGACTACGAGACGGCCCGCGCGCTGGGGAGCCTGGCCATGGTCTCCGAGCGGCGCGGGCAGCCGGAAGTCGCCGGACGGTGTTACCGGGAGGCGCTGCGTCTGTACTCCGAGGCGGGCCGTTCGGACTCGGCGGACGCGGCAGAGATGCGCAGTCGGCTCGGGGCTCTGGAAGCGGACCCCGATGCCGCCGCGGACACCGACGAGGAAGTGAGTGACGCGGTGGGCGAGGACATCGGCGGTGATACGGCCGACTGAGTCCGCACGCTCGTGCCGCCCCTCATGCGTACGGCGACCGAGCCGAACTCGGCAGCGGGCAGGCCCGCGACCAGCCAGGCATGGGCGAGCGAGGCCAACAGCGACCACGGCAACCACGGCCGCCGCGTGGACAGGAGCAGGAGCGGCCCCTCGCGGCCGAGCCGCAACCAGCACCGCGACCCACGATGCACGGCCAGCACGAGGGCTCCGGGGTAACGAGCGGCCAGCGCCGCCACATCCTCGGGCCCCCGTCCCGCGGCCACCAGTACGTCGGCCAGCAGGGGCAGCGGACGGGGCGCGGGCAGCCGAACCCTCAGGTGGTCGTCCGTGGCCGGGCCGTTCAGTCCGGGGTGCAACAGTGTGACCCGGATACGATGGGCCGGCCCCCGACCACGCGGGTCCTCGGACAACACCATGACAGACGCCGTCACCGGACGGCCCGGCCGGGCTCGTCGTAGCGCACGGCGAACGGCAACGGCGCGTGCTCGGCCGCGAGCCCCACGGCAGGGGCGCGCAGCTTGAGCTTGCGGTACAGGAGCGCACGCATCCTGGTGGCGAACCGGCCGGGCTCGGAGGTGATCCGGTCCGCGATCCGCTCGTACCGCTGTTTGCGGTACAGCGCCGAGGACCTGGTGAGCTGACGGCCGAGCGGCCGGTCCGGGTGCAGCCTGGGGGCGAGCGTGGCCAATTCGGCTCCTGGCGAGGTGGGGTCAACGTCCGTTTCCGGTGCGCCCGCCATCAGCACAGGAGCACCGGTCATCGCGCCGTAGAGCGAGAGGGAGCCGTGGTCGCCGACGATGTAGTCCGCGGCCACGAGGACGCCCACCCAGTCGGCCTGCTGACTGACCACCGTCAGGCCGGCCCGTCCGAGCGCCGCAAGCCAGCTACGGATCTGCCACTCGCCGTGGGCGTTCCAGATGTTGGGGTGGAGCAGTACGGCGACCCGGTAGTCGTGCTGGGGCAGTTCGGTGACCAGGCGTTCCAGAAGATCCGGGCTCTGCCCGTACAGGGAGCGGGCTCCCCAGGTGGAGCAGGCGAGCACCAGTCGCTGCCGGGCGCCGGTGCCCAGCGCCTCACGGTACAGGGCCCGCAGCGGCAGGCTGGCGAGGATGCGGTCGAAGCAGGGGTCTCCGATCACTTCCGCCGCGGGCAATGCCTCGGGGCACTCGCGGCCGAGCCGGTTCAAATCCTCGTGGTGGGCCAGCACGAGGGAGTCGGGCACCAGCCTGCCGTCCTGGACGAGCCATTCCCGGTTGAGCCCGTACACACCGCGCTCCGCCACCGGGCGTCCGCGCTGCCCGTCGGGAACGAGTTTGTTGTGGCCGGCGCCGTGGGGCAGCACGATCACCGGAGCGTGCAGGTCGTTGAGGCCGCCGTGCGCTGCGGCCAGCGCCAGGTCGAACGGCATCTGAACCGCCTGGTGCCAGGGCAGTACCAGCCCGTTGAGCTGGTCCAGGAAGGTATCTACCCCGTGGCTGAACACGTCGGGCGCCGCAGTGAAGAACACCTGTACCCGGGTGTCGCCCTCCAGTAACCGTACGGCGTCCAGCAGTCGCTGGCCCGAGGTCACCGTATGCACCACGGCCAGCACCGTTCTGCGGGCGCGCCGGGTGACCCAGCGCTCGACGTCCATGCGTACCGGCACCGGCTGCCGGTTGATTTCGGCCATTGTCGGACTCATCGAATCGATCCCCCGATTCCTCGACATCGGACCGGCACACGGGCCGGCCGCCGCGTCCGTTCGCGGCATACGTCTCAGGGATGCCCAAGGTTCTGGACGGACCGCTTGCAGGAATCTTGCACTCCGGCTGAAGGCCCAGGCGGGTCCGTCCGGGCAGCCCGCCGCAGTCGTCGGTGGGCACCCTCACGTCCCTGATCGGTGGCCGGGGCGCGTGCGAACCGGCTTCGGGCCTAGCGCCGGACACCCTGCGGTTCCGGTCCGGCCCCTGGGCCGAAAGGGCGGGCCGATGCGCCCGGCACGCGACCATGCGCCTCTGTCCGCTCCCGTCGCCGCCGGAGTAACAGTGAAAGGTCCCGCACACACGTGCGGGCGCTGCCGTCGGCAGCAGGAAGTAACGCACCCAACGGGGGCCATGTGGAACTTCTTGCTCTAGGACCTCTGGAACTCTGGCACCGGAATCATCAGTGCGAACTCGGATCGGTGAAGACGCGCTGCGTACTCGCCGTTCTGGTGCACGCCCGTGGCGAGCCCGTCTCCACGGACGCGCTGATCGACCGTGTCTGGGGCGACGCGTCGCCCGGTCGGGCCACGGCGACCATACAGAGCTACGTGTCGAAGCTGCGCCGTCGACTGCGTGACACGGCCGGTGATCTCATTCAGGTGGAGAGCCTGTCGCCCCGTCGGTACCAGCTCCGGCTCGCGCCCTCCGTCGAGGTCGACCTGACCCATGTTCAGCGACTGTGCGAACAGGCCCGCGCGGCGGCAGAGGAGGGCAGGCGGGAACTGGCGGTCGGCCTGCTGCGAACAGCGGAGAGCAGGTGGCGCGGAGACCCCCTGCCCGAGGCCGCGAGCGACTGGGCGGAATCGGTGCGGACCCGCCTGCTGGAGGACCATCGCCGCGTACGGGAAGAGCGCATCCGGCTGGAGCTGGAGCTGGGACGGCACGCGGACCTCCTCGGTGAGCTGCACGAACTGGCGTCGGAGAATCCACTGGCCCAGCAGGTGATCGCCGCGCTGATGCTGGCCCTCTACCGATCCGGACGGCACGACGAGGCGCTCGCCCTCTTCCGCGCCACACGGCAGCGTCTGAGCGAGGACCTGGGCATGGAGCCGGCTCCGGATCTGCAACGGCTCCACCGACGCATCCTGGAGCAGGACGGCGCACTGGCGGAGACGGCGGTGCGTGTCGAGTACCCCATCGAGCCGGAGCCGCGCAGCAACCTTCCTCGTGACAGTCGTGATTTCACCGGACGCACCAAGGAACTCCGCCTGTTGCTGGGAGACTTATGGTCGCATGACGACGCGTCGGGAACGGATTTGTCCGGCTCGGACAGCCGTACCGGAACAGGAACGCCCGGCTCGGGCCTCGACGCCGGTACGGGTGCGGGTACGACGCCCCTCCCCGGCTCCGACACACCCGATCCGCGTGGCTCCGCCCAGTACGCCATGCCAGTCACGGTCATTCACGGCATGCCGGGTATCGGCAAGACCGCCCTCGCCGTCCATGCCGCGCACCGGCTCCGTTCCGCCTATCCGGGAGGCCGGTTCTACGTCGACCTGCACGGGTTCAGCGGACGCCCGCCGTACGATCCCGCCGAAGCGCTCGCCGTGCTGCTGCACGCCGCCGGGGTGACGGGCAAGCTCCCCGACTCGGTCGACGAACGGTCGGCACGGTGGCGGGAGTGGACGTCACATCACCAGGTGCTCGTGGTGCTGGACAACGCCAGAAACGCCGCGCAGGTACGTCCGTTACTGCCCGGTTCCGCCACCTGCCGGGCAATCGTGACCAGCCGGAGCCGACTCGCCGGGCTGGACGGCGCCACCACGTTCCGGCTCGACGTGCTGTCCGGCACGGAGGCTGCCGCCCTGTTCACCCGGATCGCGGGTACCGAACGCGTCCCCGCCATCCCCGCGGCCCTGGCCCCGGTCACGGATGCCTGTGGCAACCACCCGCTGATGATTCAGCTTTTGGCGAGCCGCTTCCGGCACCGGGAGTCCTGGGATCTGCACCACCTGTTGGACCGGCTGAACGCCGCCGTAGACCCGCTCGACGAATTCGACGACGCGGAACTCGTCCCGGTGGTTCGCTTCTCCTACACCGAACTCACTTCCTCGGCACGGACGTTGTTGCGCCATCTCGCACTGAACCCTGTTCCGGACATCACCGTCGCCGCGGCTGCGGCACTGGCCGACGCACCACCGGACTGCACCAGTACCGGCCACAGTGTGGACGAGCTTCAGGACGCCCACCTGCTGGAGGAACCCGCCCCCGGCAGGTACCGCCTGCACGAACTGATCAGAGGCTTCGCACTGCGCGTGTTCGCCCGGACGGAACCGGAGGAGGCGCGGACCGAGGCGCTCGACCGACTGTTCGCCTTCTATCTCACCACCGCCCACAACGCCGACCGACATGTCCGGTCCCGGCGCCGTCGGCTGCCGTTGGAGCCCGAGCTCACCTCCCTGTACGCACACGACTTCGCTGGCCCCGACGACGCCGCCGACTGGCTCGACCTGGAGCGGAACAACCTCCTCGCGGCGGCGGGTGCGGCCGCCGCGGAGGCTCCCGCGTACGCGGCACTCTTCCCTCATGTC
Source organism: Streptomyces sp. NPDC014734 (assembly GCF_043083325.1). Classification (NCBI taxonomy): domain Bacteria; kingdom Bacillati; phylum Actinomycetota; class Actinomycetes; order Kitasatosporales; family Streptomycetaceae; genus Streptomyces; species Streptomyces sp. NPDC014734. The sequence continues at coordinate 451,284 of NZ_JBIBYN010000001.1, forward strand.
CTCGCACCCACGCTCAAACGTCTCGGCTCCTGGGTCGTCACCAACGAGCTCTACGAGGCCGCTGTACGGGCGCTGCGCATGCTCAACAACCCGTACGCGCTGGCCCAGACCCTGGTGGAAGCGGCCGAGATACTCGCACAGACCGGTCCCGACGAGGCGCTGAGCTGCGCGAGCGAGGCCCTTGTCCGGTTCCGGGGGCTCGGTCACCCCCACGGCTGCGCGGACGCTCTTCTCCAGGCGGGTCGCGCCCACCTCGCGTCGGGACGCAGCAAGGCCGCCCTGGATGTCCTCGGACAGGCTCTGACGGCGTACAGAGAGGTCGGCGATCGTGAGGGCGAGGCGGACGCCCTGAACGTCCAAGGGGCGGCGTTCTACCAGACGGGGCAGCACGGAGAGGCGTTGGACAGGGCCCGGGTGATGCTCGGCATCTACGAGGAGACGCAGAACCTCCTCGGCCGGATTCGAGCCCTGAACAATCTGGGTGAGCTCTGTGCGCTGCAGGGACAACACAGAGAGGCTCTCGATTATTACGAGGTTTCCCTGACTCTGGCCCAGCTCTACGGTGGACGACAGGAGTTGGACATCCTGGACACCAATATGGGGACCGTGTACCAGGCGACGGGTCAGACGGAACGGGCCCTGGGCTGCTTCCAGCGCTCGTTGGAAAGCCATCGTGCTCACGGCGACTCGCTGGGAGAGGCCAATGCCCTCATCCAGCTGGGCAAGGCATGCACGGACATGGGTCGCGAAGACGAGGCCCTGGATCATTTCCGGAGAGCGGAGGAAGTAGCACGGCGGATCGATTCCCCGTACGAGCGTCAGCGCGCCCTGTTGGGCACAGCCGACGTCCAGTGCGCTTCGGGGCGGTTCACCGACGCGTCCCGAACGTACGCAGAGGCCCTGGCGGTCGCCCGGGGGTTCGGTTCTCTGCTCGGTTGCGCCCAGGCCGATGCGGGGCTGGCCCGTACGGCCCTGGCTACGCAGGACTGGGGACCCGCCAGGCGCCACGGCAACCGTGCGGTGGCGTTGTACCGGCGGCTCGACGCCCGGCAGGAAGTGGACAGGCTACGACGCATACTGCTGAATCATCCGGAGGTGACGGGCTCCTGAGGAACTTCGCCCCGGCGGCCGTCGGACGCCGACGGCCGGGCCGTCGGCGTGACCAGCGTCTACCACATCCACTGTCGCAGAACGTCGACGGCGGAGGAGAAATAGATCAGCATCTGGTGCATTGCTTACTTTCCTTGCTACGTAATTGATATGACGGTACATCACTCACAAGAGTGATCCGCGTCGAGACTCTATGCGGCCGACAGCAGCCGCACCAATGAGATTGCGAGGGCGCGCCGCCCGGTGGTACGAGGCTCCGCGACACCGATGAGCAGCGATGTAGTGGCGAAGTACGGTCTGGAGCGAAACGCCCCGCACTGGACGGGACCTCGTCCGCCATCCGCGCGGTACACGAACACCCGGCCGATGCGGAGCGAAGTTTCACCTCGTCCGAAACGACGACCCACCCCGTCGGACCGTGACCGAACCTGGCGGGGCGGTAGGCATCCGGGAGCCGCAGCCCGGGCCACCGAAGCGGGTCAGGAGCCCGGATTGACACTGTTCATGACGTCATGGAAGGTATTCCAGCCAGGTACGGGAATCGTGTTCGGATTGCTCAACAGTGGGGGAATGCAAGTGAGTTGGGATGATCGAGACGTGGAGACAGGGGAAGGGGCGGGGGTGGACGCCTCGTCCTCGGTACCGCCCGGATTCTCGGTGCCGCCGCCGCCGACGCGGCCGCCCATGGTCGGGCCGCCGCCGGACGGGAGCGGGCTGCGGTCGGCGGCGGTCGCGCTGCTCAATCTGAGCGGGTTCGGGCTGGGCTACGTACTGATGCGGTGTTGGGGCAGGGCGGTCGCGTGCTGGGCGGCGACCGGCGCGCTGCTGTTCGTCGCGTTGCCCGCCGATCCCGACGGGGTGGCCACGGGGGTGGTGGTCGCGTACGCCGTGGCGCTGGTCCTGGCCGCCCTGGACGGGGCGCGGGCCGCCCGGCGGCGGGCGGTGGGCGGGTCGTGGCGGCCGGTGGTGGCGGCGGGCGCGGGTCTGGTGCTGCTGGCAGCGCCCGCGGGGGGCGTCGCCCTCTACGGATCGGAACGCGACGAGGCCGTGGAGCAGATGCTGCTGGACCGGCTGGAGCAGGGCGACAGGGGTGTCGCCGCGGCCTCGGGCAGGCCCTTCGCCGACGTACGCGACGACTACCGGTCGGCCCTCGCCGTCTATCGCGACCTCGGTGAGAAGCACACGGGTTCGCGGGCCGGGAAGCTCGTGCCGAAGCGGCTCGACGCCTACTACCGGGCGATCTCGGCCCCGTACCGGCAGAACAAGTACTGCGAGGCCGTCGAGCCGCTGACCTATCTGCGTACCGTGCCGAAGGCGATCGACCGGAAGCTGCTGGGCGATCTGGTCGGCTTCCCGGACGATCCGCTGGCCACCGCGCTGTACGAGTGCGGGGTCTCGAAGCTCGGCAGCGTGACCTCCCCCGCGGACGGTCCTGAGCTCGCCGAGCTGCTCCGCACGTTCCCCGGTTCCGCGCAGGCCGGAAAGGTGGGGCCGACGGTCACGGAGAAGATCTCGGCGCAGAGCCGGGCCGTGCGCGGGAAGGCTCCCTGCACGGCGTTGGGGGCGCTGCGGACGATCCGCGCGACGGCCCTCTCGCTGCCGGACGCGAAGGTCTCGGCACTGGCCGCGAAGGCCGACCCGGGGATCGAGGACGGCGCGTACGCCTGCGGCGTCGCGAAGTTCGAGGAGAAGAAGTTCGACTCGGCCCGGCTGTCGTTGACGGAGTTCGCCGCGACGTACAAGAAGGACAAGCGCCGGGCCCGAGCCCAGGACATCGCCATCGCCGCCGAGATCGCCGACAAACGGGCCGCCGCCGGGAAACATCTGCCACCCGCGAGCGCGCCGGGCGGGGCCCGGATGGAACTCGTCATCAGCAACGACGCACCCGACGGGGTCGAGGTCCTGTACACGGGACCGGTCACGGGCAGGGCGGTGATCGGGAAGTGCGGCAGCTGCTCGACGTACTCCCCGGTCAACGGGATCCTGTCGGCGTGCAAGGCCAAGGGGAAGAACTATCCGAAGACGACGCTGAGGCTGCCCGCGGGCGAGTACCACTTCCTGTACAAGCACCGGGGCGGCTCGTCGAGCGACGTCAGCAGTTACGCGGACGGCTCGAAGATCCAGTCCGGCTACCGGTACACGAGCTGCACGTACATGAGCAGTTCGCCGACGTTCGGTCTCACGCCGAGGGACACGACCTCGGGAATCTGACGGCCAGTCGGGGCGTCGCCGGTCGGATGGCCCTGTCGGGTGGTTCCCGTCGGATGGCGCTGTCGGGTGGTCCCCGGTCGTACGGCCGGGGACCACCCGATCGATCATGGGTGCGCTTTTCCCCGCATTCTTCGTGAACGGCGGTGCGGAGAACGTCACTTGGTCGATTCTTGGTGAATGCATGCCCCTTGCATGAAGGGTTCCTCGCCAGAGTGGCGCATTACATGTGCACCTCATCCCGCACATGGTCCACACGCGTAGACCACTTCGCAGGGGGTTGTATGAGAACCAGCCGCGCGAGAAGGCGCGCCGCGCTCAGCATGGCAGCGACACTGCCGTTGCTGGCCGGTGTACTCGCCCTCGGAACACCGAACGCCAGTGCCGACTCCGCACCCGGCGGGCGGAACGCTCTGCAGGGCACCAAGCCGGCCTGGGCGACCGCCCAGGCGGATCAGGGGGCCACGGCCGACAGCGGCAAGGTCGCCGTCCGGGTGCATCTGGCCGGGCGGGACGCCAAGGGGCTGGCCGCCTACGCCGCCGCCGTGTCCGACCCGCAGTCGGCCTCGTACGGGAAGTACCTGAGCCCGCAGCAGGCGCAGGCCCGGTACGGTGCCACCCAGGACCAGATCGACCGGGTCGCCCAGTGGCTGCGGTCGAACGGGCTGACCGTCACCGGCACCAACCAGCACTACGTCTCGGCCACCGGCGACGTCGCCGCCACCGAGAAGACGTTCGGTACGCAGCTGCGCAACTACCGCAAGGGCGGGCGGACCTACCGCGCCCCCGCCTCCACCGCCTCCGTGCCCGCCGCGCTGAGCGATGCCGTGCTCGCCGTCTCCGGGCTGGACAACGCGCCGCACAAGGCGAGTCACGACGAGACGCTGCCGCCGCCGGACGCGGTGTTCCGCAACTCCGGCCCGTTCTCGTCGTACTACGGCTCGAAGACCGCGTCGACGCTCCCGAGCGCCAACGGGGAGAAGGCGCCGTACGCCGTGAAGGGGTACACCGGCAAGCAGTTGCGGGCCGCGTACGGTGCGGGCAAGTGGACCGGCAAGGGGGTCACCGTCGCGATCACCGACGCGTACGCCTCGCCGACCATCGCGAAGGACGCCGCCGAGTACGCGAAGCGCAACGGCGACGCCCCGTACCGCCGGGGCCAGCTCCGCCAGGTGCTGCCGGACGACTACACGAAGACCGAGGAGTGCGGGGCCTCCGGCTGGTACGGCGAGGAGACCCTCGACGTCGAGGCGGTGCACGCGCTCGCGCCCGCCGCCGACATCGTGTACGTGGGCGGCGCGTCCTGCTACGACGCCGACCTGCTGGACTCGCTGAACAAGATCGTCGACCATCGGCTCGCGGACATCGTGTCCAACTCCTGGGGCGACGTCGAGTCGAACGAGACCCCGGACATCGCGGCCGCCTACGACCAGGTCTTCAAGATGGGCGCGATCGAAGGCATCGGCTTCTACTTCTCCTCCGGCGACGCCGGTGACAACGTCGACTCCACCGGGACGAAGCAGATCGACGTGCCGTCGAACTCCGCCTGGGTGACCTCGGTCGGCGGCACCGCGCTGGCCGTCGGGAAGAACGACCGGTACCTGTGGGAGACCGGCTGGGGCACCCTGAAGGCGAACCTGGCCGACGACGGCAAGAGCTGGGCCGACTACCCGGGCGCGTACACCGGCGGCGCGGGCGGCGGCACCAGCGCGACCGTGAAGCAGCCGTTCTACCAGCGCGGCGTCGTCCCGGACTCGCTCGCGCGGGCCAACGGGAAGCAGCGGATGCGCACGGCGCCGGACATCGCGGCCGTCGCCGACCCGAACACCGGCTTCCTGGTCGGTCAGACCCAGACGCTGCCCGACGGCACTCTCGGCTACGACGAGTACCGCATCGGCGGCACGTCACTGGCCGCCCCGGTCATCGCCGGCGTGCAGGCGCTCGCCCAGCAGGCCCGGTACGGGCTGCCGATCGGCTTCGCCAATCCGGCGATCTACGCCCGGTACGGCTCGAAGGCGTACCACGACGTCACCGACCACCCGCTCGGCCCCAACCGCGACCTCGCGGTGGTCCGCGTCGACTACGCCAACGGGGTCGACGCGACGGACGGTCTGCTGACCTCGCTGCGCGGCCTCGGCAAGGACGCCTCGCTCAAGGCGGTCAGGGGATACGACGACGTGACGGGGGTCGGGACCCCGGCGGCCGGATACGTCGACTCGTACCGACTGTTCGGAAACGGGCACGGGAACGGGCACGGGAACGGGCACGGGCACTGACGCGCGTTCCGAGTACGGACACGGGGGGACGTACGAGCGCGGTGTGACTGCCGCCCCGGGGCTTCGGCTCCGGGGCGGCAGTCGGCGACGCACGGCCTCCCGGCCACACACGGCCGCCCTGCGACGCACAGCTGCTCGGTGACGTACGGCTGCTCGGTGCGTGCGGACGCTCGGCGCTCAGGCCGACGCGCGTTTGCGCGATGTCGTCTTCTTCGCCGCGGACTTGCCGGTCGTCTTGGTTCCGGACGTCTCGGTGGTCTTCTTCGCCGCGGTCGCGGTGGCCCGCTTCTTCGCCGCGGACCGTGGGGCGGACTTCTTGGCGGGGGCCCTGCTCGTCGTGGACTTCGGCTTCTTCGCGGCCGTCTTCCCGGCTGCCGACGCGGTCTTCCTCTTCGTCCCGGTGCCGCCCGGCTTTCTGCGGCCGTCGAGCGAGGTGACCTCGGCCATGGAGGCGCCCGCAGGCTCCTCCGACGGTTCCGGTGTCTTGTCCTCCGGTTCCTCGCCACGGGACTTCCTGGCGGCCCGGACGCTCTTCTCCAGCGCGGCCACCAGGTCGATGACCTTGCCCCGGCCGGAGTCCCGCGCCTTCTCGGGTTCCAGGGTCCGGCCCTCCGCCTTGGCGGCGACGAGTTCCTCGACGGCCTCACGGTAGTCGTCGTGGAGCGAGTCCATGTCGACCTCGCCGAGGGTGTCCATCAGCGCGTCCGCCAGGTCCAGTTCGGCATCGCGCACCGTGACCCCGGCTTCCGGGGCGACGCCCTCGGGACTGCGGATCTCGTCCGGCCAGAGCAGGCCGTGCATGGCGATCACGTCGTCGACCACGCGCAGCATGCCGAGCCGTTCCCGCCCGCGCAGGGCGTACTTGGCCAGGGCGACCTTCCGGCTCCGTCTCAGCGCCTCACGGAGCAGGGTGTACGGCTTGGCCGCCGGGACACCGTTGGCGGCGAGGTAGTACGCCGCGTCCATCTGGAGCGGATCGATCGAGGCGGCGGGCACGAAGGCGACGATCTCGATCGTCTTGGCGGTCGGGAGCGGGAGCGAACCGAGATCCTCGTCGGTGATCGGGATCATCGAACCATCGGCGTCCTCGTACGCCTTGCCGATCTCGGCCGCGGTGACCTCCTGTTCGTCGATCTCGCACACCTTCCGGTAGCGGATCCGGCCACCGTCGGCGAGATGGATCTGACGGAACGAGATCGAATGGTTCTCGGTCGCGTTGACCAACTTGATCGGGATGCTGACCAGCCCGAAGGAGATGGCGCCGTTCCATATGGATCTCACTGTTCACCCCTTGCGTCCGCGTATGCGCCGGAGGTTCCGCCCGCTTGAGGCGATGCGGTTTGTGCGGAAATCATGTGATTCTTATCGTATGACGCCGATCACGGAGGTGGAGGGGCGGCGGCTGGTCCTCAGCAACCTCGACAAGGTGCTGTACCCGGCCACCGGAACCACCAAGGGGGAAGTGCTCCACTACTACGCGACCTCCGTGGCGGAGCCCCTGCTGGCCCAGTTGCGTGACCGGCCCGTGTCCTTCCTGCGCTATCCGGACGGGCCGGAGGGCCAGTGTTTCTTCACCAAGAATCCGCCGCCCGGTACGCCGTCCTGGGTACGCACCACTCCGGTGCCGCACCGCGGGGACGAGCGGGCCGGGCAGGTGGTCGTGGAGGATCTGGCCTCGCTGATGTGGGCGGCCAACCTGGTGGTGGAGTTCCACACCCCGCAGTGGCGGGCCGGGACGCCCGGGGTCGCCGACCGGATGGTGTTCGATCTGGATCCGGGGGCGCCCGCGACCGTGGTGGAGTGCTGCGCGGTGGCGGTGTGGCTGCGCGAACGGCTGGCGGCGGACGGGCTGCTCGCCTGCCCGAAGACCTCCGGCTCGAAGGGGCTGCATCTGCTGGTACCGCTGGAGCCGACTGCCTCCGAACGGGTGTCGGCCTACGCGAAGGGGCTGGCCGTCGAGGCGGAGCGGGCCCTGCCGGAGCTGGTGGTGCACCGGATGAGGCGGGCACTGCGGCCGGGGAAGGTGTTCGTCGACTTCAGCCAGAACGCCGCGGCGAAGACGACCGCCACCCCCTACACACTGCGCGCCCGCCCCGGGCCGACGGTCTCCGCGCCCGTCTCGTGGGCGGAGATCGAGGGGTGCCGGGCACCCGGGGAACTCGTCTTCCTCGCCGACGACATGGCGACCCGGCTGGCGGACCACGGCGACCTGCTGGCACCGCTCGTCGACCCCGACCGGGCCCGCCCGCTGCCGCGCGGGGACACCCCTCAGAACGAATGAACGACCGAACATTTGAGTGACTGAGTGACTGAAGGGGCTGGGTGACTGAAGGGGCTGAACGGCTGCGGGGGCGGCTGCGTGCCGAGCGGCTGCGGGAGCGACCGTGGGGGAACTGCTGTGCAGATCAGGTGCGGGAGCGGCGCGACGGGGCTCCGTCCGCCGACGGGGCAGGCATGCCGTCCGCCGCACCACCGCGCCGTCGTGCGACGCGGGCATGCGTGACGCGCATCCGTGGGAAGTGGGGCATTTTCCCCGGCCGACCGCTAGCGCATGGCGAGACTTTTGTCATGTCCGTCAGGAAAAGACCGCATGTGAAGGGCGGACCGTCCGGGCCGTGGTGCACACTCTGGCAGACACTGCTTCGTGGAATATGCGTGGGGAGGCGATGGCGTGTTCGCAGGGATCGACGAAGTCGACTGGGCCTCGATGGAGCATGCCTACGGGCCTGCCGATGATGTGCCGGCGATGCTGCGGGGTCTCGCGTCCGGTGATCCGGCGGAGCGCGAGCAGGCACTTGACGGCATGTACGGGGCCGTTCACCACCAGGGTGATGTGTACGCCTGCACACTGGCCTGCATTCCTTTTCTCTTCGAACTGGTCGTGGATCCGGACGTCCAGGACCGGGGCAGCATCGTGGAGCTGCTCACCAGCATCGGCGGCATCGATCTGGGCGAGGACGACGAGGACGAGATCGGCGAGGACGAGATCGAGGGTGCGGCGAACTACGCGATGGCGGCGACCGCCGTCACCGCGGGAGCCGGGGTGTTCTGTGAGTTGATGGCCGACGAGGATCCGGGGGTGCGGCTCGCCGCGCCGTCGGCGCTCGCCGGGCTCCACGGCCACCCGACGCGGGTGCTCGCACTGTTGCGGGAACGGCTGCCGGTGGAACCGTCCGAGGAAGTACGGCTCGCGCTGGTCGAGGCCGCCGGGAGGGTCGCGCTCCGGCATCGCGCACTCGCCGGGCAGGCGGCGGCCTGGCTGACCCGGCTTGCCGGTGAGGGGTTCCCGCCGGGGCTGCGGCTCGCCGCCCTGGCGCAGTTGGCCCGGTGCGCACCGGACGCGCTGCCGGGCGACGTCGTCCGGATGGTGACGGGGCTGCTGCGGCAGCTTCGGGCGGCGCCCGCACGGCGGTCCGCGCCGACCGGGTACGGCACGGGCGAGGAACGGACCGGACCGGCCGGGGTGATCGCGGCCGTCGACGCGTACACCGAGGCGGCCGGGACCGGTGATCCGTCCGTGGACGAGTGGTCCGTGCCGGGTACCCGGGCCGGCCAGCCCCGAACACCGGGCGGCGAGGACTCGATGCCCCCCGCCCCGTGGACGGCGGACCTGCTGCGGACGCTGCACGTCGGACTCGACGACCGGGTGGCCGAGCGATCGGCGCTGCTGGCGGATCAGCTGCGCAGCCCCGACCGTCACCAGCGGATCGACGCGCTCCGGATGAGCAACGGCCTGATCCGGTCCTGGCGGGGCGGCTACGAGGAACTGATCCGGCTGGTCGGCGAGCAACTCGCCACACCCGAACCACGGCTGGCCGAGGCCGCGGCGCATGTGCTGGAGGACCTGTTCGGGCTGGCCGCACCCGCCGCCGACGCGCTGGCGGCCCGGGTGACCGCCGATCCCGGCGCCTGGGTACGGGACTGGCCGAGCGGCCCCCCGGCGCTCGGCGGCGCGGTGAAGGCCCTGGCCCGGCTGGGCGACGCCCGTGCCGTACCGGCGCTGGCGGCGGCCCTGGAGCGGCCCGGGGTGCCGCACGACGTGGGGTTCACGATCGGCTTCCTGGGCGCCGAGGCGGCCCCGCTGACCGATGTGCTGCGCCGCAGGCTCGGCGAGGTCCCGTTGGACGAGGCGGCGTACGAACTGGCGAGCCCGCTGCTGACGGCCCTGACCGCGCTGCGGGCGGACGAGGCGCTGCCGGAGGTGCTGCGGATGCTGCGCGGCGCCCACGGGAGCCGGGGCGAGTGGCTGCGCAGGGCCGCACTGCGGTCGCTCGCCTCGTTCGGGCCCGCGGCACGTGAAGCCGTACCGGAGCTGCGTGCGTTACTGCGCGGTCCGGGGACGGCCTCGGCCACGGAGGCGGCCCGGACCTTGTGGGCGGTCGGCGGTGACGACGTCGCCGTACTGCCGGTACTGGCCGAGGGGCTGTGGGCCGGGAACGTCCACGCGCTGCGCTGTGCCGTGAACGCCGTGGCCGAGCTCGGGACCCGGGCGGCGGAGACCGTTCCCCGACTGCGTACGCTGCTCGGGCACGAGGACGTGTGGGTGCGGGTGGACGCCGCGGACGCGCTGCGGGAGGTATCCGGGCGGGCCGGGGAATCCGTGCCCGTGCTGCTGTCGGCCTGGGAACGGAACCGGCAGATCCGGGTTCGTGTGGCGGAATGCCTGGCGCGGACGGGTGCCGTTGGTGCAGGGTCGGACGCGACGCGTGTGCTGCGCACCGAACTCGCCTCCCTCCGCCGTCACAACGCGATGGACGGCGGGTACGGCAGCCACGACATATACGAGGACGAATCGCTGCTGGCGTTCTGCCGGCAAGCACTCCAGGGGAACACGGGGAAAGGACCCACAACGTGATCATTTTCGGTACGCGGGGATATCTGTACCAGTTGGCCGTCATGACCTTGGTCTGCAACTGGTGCACCAACCCGGCCGCACACACATTGCGCAAGCGGGTCACCAAGTTCACGCTGTTCTTCATACCGCTCTTCCCGTTCTCGACGAAGTTCGCGACGCAGTGCACGTTCTGCGGCGGGGAGCAGCAGATCCCGAAGGAGCAGGCGGAGCAGCTGCTGGCACAGCACGCGGCCTCTCAGCAGGGCAATCCGTTCGGGCAGCCGCAGGGACCGGTTCAGGGGCAGGGGCAGGGGCAGCCGGGGTACACGCCGGGCGGGAACCCCTACCAGGGCTGAGTCCACCTCCCGGTCGGCGCCGCCTCCCGATCGGCACCGGAATCCCGACCCGCAGCGGATCGCACGCCGGAATCCGGCCCGCACCGGAATCCGCACCGGAATCCGCGCCGGAATCCGTGCCGGAATCCGCGCCGGATTGCGCGCCGGATTCCGGGCGGCACCAGATCCCGACCAGTAGGTAAATAGGGATAAACGACTTCCTTCCGCATATGGTCTAGGGGCATGGGCCGAGGGAAGGGAGGGTGCCATGGGTCCCCGTCGCCGGATGCGATACCGCCTGGTGGCGGCCCTCGGGGCCGTCGCCGGGGGTGCCCTGCTGGCCGGTTGCGGTGCGGGCGGCGGTCTGCGGAGCACGGGCCCGGCCCCGCACGCCATCGGGCCCGCCCGGCTCTGGCCCGAGCTGCCGCCCGCCTCGGCCGCCCCGTACGACTACGGCGAGGGCGAGACCGCGCGCATCCCGGGGATCGAGCTCCCGGACGGTGACGTGCACCGGCTGGATCCGGTGGCGGTGGCGCAGGCAGGGCTGAAGGCGCGGCCCGACCGGTCCAGCGGTACGGCGGCCCTGCCCGCCGACACCGTCCGCCGGATCAACGAGTGCCACGACGCACCCGCCTCCTGCCCGGTGCTCCGCCCCTATTTCCGTGATCTGACGGGGGACGGCAAGGACGACATGGTGCTCGGCATCCGGCTGCCCGACGACCAGGTCTCCGTACGGGTCTACATGCCGGAGGCGGGCGGGCTGACCCGGATCCTGTCCACCTCGGACGCCGTGATCAGCATCGAACTGGCCGGGCGGGACCTGATCATGCGGGTGCCGTCGGCCATCACCGGATACGAGTACCGCACCGCCTGGACCTGGGACCAGCGGCAGCGCGCGATGCTGCCCACGCGGGACGAGATCCTGCGGATGCCTCCGCCGCGCACGTCCCGGCCGCCCGTCGCGCCCTCCGCGACCGCGCCCTCCGCTTCGGCCTCCCCGTCCGCCGGGGTCGCGGCGGAGCGCCGATGAGACGGCACGGCCGGGGGCGGCGGGGGACCGGACAGCGGGGATCGGGGGCGCGCCGGCTGCGCTTCCCCGCCTGGACCGCGACGCTCACCTGGAAGGCCGCCGTCTTCATCACCGCGATGTGCTGTGCGCTGGCCGCGCTGCTGAGCATCCTGGTCCACGGCGAGGTGACCCGGCAGACCGTCGCCGTGGCGCGCGAGAAGGCGCTGTTCCGGCTGTCCGAGGCAACGGCCGCGTATGAGGCCGGTGAGGCACTGCCGCCGCGTTCCGGTCTCGATCCGCCCGAGCTGCCCACCGCCCTGCGCGCACTGGCCACACGCGGCGAACGCGGCACGCTCGTCGCCGACCGTCAGGGGCGACCCGCCATGTGGGCGGCGACCCCGGCCGACGAGGGCGTGCTGGCCACCGCGGTGGACTACAGCCAGAGCGCCGGCACGATCGGCGCTCTCGACCGGGCGATCGTCGGCTCCTCGCTGCTGGCCACCGGGGCCACGCTGCTCGTCGGCGCGTTCGCCGTCACCCGGGTCACCCGGCGGCTGCACCAGACGGCCCGGGTGGCCCGTCTGATCAGCGCGGGTGATCTCGATGCCCGCGTCGACGACCCGCGTACGGCGCATCCCTCGCGCCCGCAGGACGAGGTGGCGATCGTCGCGGGCGCGCTGGACACGATGGCGTCCACGCTCCAGCGCAAGCTGCAGGCCGAGCAGCGTTTCACCGCCGACGTGGCACACGAGCTCCGCACCCCGCTCACCGGTCTGACGGCCGCGGCCGAGCTGCTGCCGCCGGGGCGGCCGTCCGAGCTGGTGCGCGACCGGGTTCGGGCGATGCGGGCGCTGACCGAGGACCTGCTGGAGATCTCCCGGCTCGACGCCCGTACCGAGCGCGTCGATCTCGACGTGCATGAGCTGGCGCCCCTCGTCGAACGCGTGGTGCGCGCGTCGGGGACGGAGACCGAGGTCCGGCACGGGAAGACCGCCACCGGGTCGGGGGCGGCCGGGGGGCGACTGCGCGAGCGCGCGCCCGTACCGCTTCCGGCGCCGGTGCGGGTCGAGACCGACAGACGCCGCGTGGAGCGGGTGCTGGGCAATCTGATCGCCAACGCGCACCGGCACGGCCGCCCGCCCGTGCTCGTGACGGTCGACGGGCCGGTCGTGACGGTACGCGATCACGGACCGGGCTTCCCGGACTATCTGCTGGACGGCGGTCCGCAGCGGTTTCGCACCGAGAGCGGCGGCAAGGGACACGGACTGGGCCTGACCATCGCCGTCGGGCAGGCCGCGGTGATCGGCGCCGAGCTGACGTTCTCCAACGCCCCGGAGGGCGGAGCGGTGGCCCGGCTGGCACTGCCCGCGTACGTGCCGTCGGAAGACCCGGACGGCTCGCAGGACTCGGGCGCCCCGGACGGCTCGGACCGCACAGGCGGCTCGGACGGCGCAAACAGCATGACCGGCACAGGCGGCTCGGACCGCTCAGGCGGCACAGGCGGCACAGGCGGCACAGGCGGCAAGACCGTGCGGGGCGAGCACGGGCCGGGCTCCGGTTCCCGCCCCCGGGACTGAGGATCCGGTCCCCTCATCCGCGGTCAGGTCTCTCCTCATCCGCGGATCAGGTCTCTCCTCATCCGCGGATCAGAACATCCCCGCTATGACATAAGGGAAATAGGCACCGCCTCTTGCTACGTTGCGTGGCATGACCGTAACCGCGGTGGACCCGTCACCGCCCGCGCCGCGTCTGCCGAAGCGGCGCGGGGTGGAGCTGTTGCTCCTCGTCGGCGCCGTCCTCGTCCCGGTCTACGGCTATGCCGCCGTCGGCCTGGCCAGGAACGGCGCGGTCCCGCCCGACGTCGCCGGTTACGGGGGCGGACTGGGGCTGCTCGCCCTCCTCGCCCATCTCGCGGTCCGCTTCCGCGCCCCGTACGCCGATCCGCTGCTGCTGCCCATCGCGGTGCTCCTCAACGGGCTCGGCCTGGTGCTGATCTACCGGCTCGATCTGGAGACCCCGAGGGACCAGGCCGCCCCCACCCAGCTGATCTGGTCCACGCTCGGGGTGGCGCTCTTCATCGTCGTGGTCGTTCTGCTGCGCGACCACCGGGTGCTCCAGCGGTACGCCTATCTGTCGGTCGCCGCCGCCCTGGTGCTGATGATCGTGCCGATCTTCTTCCCCGCGGTGAACGGGGCCAAGATCTGGATCCGGGTCGGCGGGTTCTCGTTCCAGCCGGGCGAGTTCGCCAAGATCCTGCTCGCCGTGTTCTTCGCCGCGTACCTCGCCGCGAACCGCAACGCCCTCGCCTTCACCGGCCGCAGGATCTGGCGGCTCCAGTTCCCCACCGGCCGGGTACTCGGCCCGATCGTGGCGATCTGGGTGCTCAGCGTCGGGGTGCTGGTCCTGGAACGCGATCTGGGCACCTCGCTGCTCTTCTTCGGCCTCTTCGTGATCATGCTGTACGTGGCGACCGGCCGGACGGGATGGATCGCGGTGGGCCTGCTGCTGGCCGCGGTGGGCGCGTTCGTCGTCGGCTCGCTCGAACCACACGTGCACAGCCGTGTCGAGGACTGGCTCGACCCGTTCGCCTCCATCGCCGCCGGCCGCGGCCCCGGCCAGCTCGCCCAGTCACTGTTCGCGTTCGCCGCGGGCGGGATGCTCGGCACCGGACTCGGGCTCGGGCATTCCATCCTCATCGGCTTCGCCACCAAGTCGGACTTCATCCTGGCGACCGCGGGCGAGGAACTCGGCCTGACCGGGCTGACCGCGATCTTCCTGCTGTACACGCTGCTCGTCGCCCGCGGCTACCGGACCGGGCTCGCCCTGCGCGACCCGTTCGGAAGGCTGCTGTCGATCGGGCTCTCCTCGATCCTGGCGCTCCAGGTGTTCGTGATCGCCGGTGGGGTGATGGGGCTGATCCCGCTGACCGGCATGGCGATGCCGTTCCTCGCCCAGGGCGGATCGTCCGTCGTCACCAACTGGATCATCGTGGCGCTGCTGATCCGGGTCAGCGACCAGGCCCGCAGACCACCGCCGCCCGACTCCACGGACACCGGGGCCGCCGCTCCGAGCCCGCGGGAGGTGTCGTGACCCGCTGCATCCGCCGGGCCGCCGCGCTCTGTCTGCTGCTGCTCGTGGCCCTGCTGCTGAACGCGGCGCGCGTCCAGGTCCTCGACTCCCCGGAACTTGACGACAATCCCGCCAACCGCCGTGCCACGATCGCCCGTTACGGCCAGCCGAGGGGCAACATCCTGGTCGGCGGCGCGTCCGTCACCGGCTCCGTGAACACCCGCGAGCAGCTCGCGTACGAGCGCACGTACAAGGACGGTCCGTTGTACGCGCCGGTGACCGGGTACGCCTCCCAGACCTACGGCACCACCCTGATCGAGCACGCCGAGGACGGCATCCTCTCCGGTACCGACTCGGCGCTCGCCCCGGTCCCGCTGTGGAACGAGATCACCCGCGGCCAGCAGCCCGGCGGGAACGTGGTCACCACCATCGACGCCGCGGTGCAGCGCGCCGCCTACGAGGGTCTCGCCGGACGGCGGGGCGCGGTCGCCGCCCTCGAACCGTCCACCGGCCGTGTCCTGGCGCTGGTCTCCTCCCCGTCGTACGACCCGGGGCTGATCTCCGGCACCGGTCCGTCCGTGACCGATGCCTGGCAGCGGCTGAACGCGGACAAGAGCCTGCCGATGCTCAACCGGGCGATCCGGCAGACCTATCCGCCGGGCTCCACCTTCAAGATCGTGACCGCGGCGGCGGCGCTCGACGCGGGTGTCGTCACCGATCCCTACGCCGAGACCGACACCCCCTCTCCCTACGTGCTGCCGGGCACGACGACCACGCTCCCCAACGAGGCGGAGGGCTGCGAGGACGCCTCGCTGGCGGAGGCGATCCGGGTCTCCTGCAACACCGTGATGGCGGAGCTGGGCGTGCGGGTCGGGCTGAACGGCATGGTCGGCGCCGTGCGGAAGTTCGGCTTCGACGACACCGGGCTACTGATCCCGTCCGGGGTGGCGAAGAGCAACTTCGACACCGAGATGAGCGACGACCAGCTGGCGCTCTCCTCGATCGGGCAGTTCGACACGACGGCGACCCCGCTCCAGATGGCGATGGTCGCCTCGGCGGTGGCGAACGACGGCCGGCTCACCCACCCGTATCTGGTGGACCGTACGACGACCCGGAGCGGCTCGACCGTCCGGCGGTACGGTCCGCGCACCTACCACCGGGCCATGAACCCGCGTACGGCCGCGCAGTTGAGGGAGATGATGGTCGATGTCGTGGAACGCGGCACCGGATCCAACGCCGCCATCGACGGGGTGACCGTCGGCGGCAAGACCGGCACCGCGCAGCACGGCGTCGACAACTCGGGCCGCCCCTACGCCTGGTTCATCTCCTGGGCGCAGGCGCGGAACGCGAGTCAGCCGGCCGTGGCGGTCGCCGTGGTCGTGGAGGACGCCGCCGCACACCGGGCCGACATCAGCGGCGGCGGCAACGCCGCCCCGATCGCCCGTTCCGTGATGGCGGCGGCGCTGCGAGACTGACCGCATGACGGGCGCGGGGGATACGGGCGAGGTCGCCTCGGCACTGGCGCGGATAGAGCGGGAGGACCCGCGGCTCTCCGCGTTCGTCGAGGTGTGGCCCGAGCGGGCCCTCGCCGACGTGGAACGGGCCGTCCGGCTCCCGCTGGGCGCCCTGCCGTTCGCCGTGAAGGGACCGGCCGGCATCCGCTCGTACGTTGCCCGGCGGCTGATCGCGGCCGGTGCCGTGCCGCTCGGCTCGACCTCGGTGCCCGGTCCGGGCACGGTCTGGCAGACGTGGGGGCTGGGCGCGCACGGCCGTACGGTCAATCCGTGGCGGCCGGACCGGACGCCGGGAGGGTCCTCGGCGGGCTCGGCGGCGGCGGTCGCGGCGGGACTGGTGCCGCTGGCCACCGGGAGCGACGGGGCGGGGTCGGTACGCATCCCGGCCGCGTGGTGCGGGGTCTTCGGCCTGAAGACGACGAACGGGCGGCTGCCCTCCCCCGACCGCACCGGGCTCGCCGCCGCCGGGGTGCTGGCCCGCTCGGCGGCCGGGGCCCGGACCTGTCTGCGCCACGTCCTGGGCGACCACCGGCCGCAGCCGCCGCCCTCCCTCCCGGTCCCGGCCGTCTTCTCCCCGGACCTGGGGTACGCGCACGTCGACCCGGAGGTGGCGGCGGTGGTCCGGCGCGCGGTGCGCCGCCTTGTGGCGACCGGCGTGGTGCGGCTGGTCGACGCCCCGTGCCGGCTGCTCGACCCGCTGGAGGCCTGGCAGGCGGTCCGGGGCGGCGAGCCGTCCCCGGCCGCCGCGGAGATCCGGCGGGAGAACGACATCCGGCTCGACGCGCTGTTCGCCCGCGTCCCCCTGCTGCTCAGCCCGACCACACCGAACCGCCCGCACGGCCACGACGGACCGGGGGAGCTCTACTCGACGGCGTTGACCTGGGCGTTCAACCTCAGTGGGCACCCCGCCGCGAGCGTGCCCGCCGGTTTCACGGCGGACGGCTGCCCGGTGGGCCTGCACCTGGTAGCACGGCACGGCACGGACGTCTCGCTTGTCGAGATCGCCGATGCGGTGGAGGGCGCGCTGATCGCTCCCCGGGTCGTTACTGTGCGGCCATGACACACAACAACCCGCAGGACGACCACGAACCGGGCCGGACGGATCACCTCGGCCACGAACCGACCCGGACGAATCACGTGGGTCACGAGCTGGCTCAGGTGAACATAGCCCGCCTCCGGTTTCCCCTGGAATCAACCGAGTTGAAGGACTTCGTCGACGCGCTCGACCCGGTGAACGCGGTGGCCGACCGGGCCACCGGCTTCGTCTGGCGCCTGCAGAGCGACACCGGCAACGCCACCGACGTACCCGTCTTCGGGGACTCCTGGCTGATCGTGAACATGTCGGTGTGGCGGGACACGGACGCGCTGACGGCGTTCATGTACCAGGGCCGGCACCGCGAGCTCCTGGCCCGCCGACGGGAGTGGTTCGAGCGGGTGGACGAGGCGATGACGGCCCTGTGGTGGGTGCCGGCGGGCGTGCGCCCGACCGTGGCGGACGCCGAGGAGCGCCTGCGCCATCTGCGTGAACACGGGCCCACGGAGCGGGCGTTCACGCTGCGGAAGCCCTTCCCCGCGCCGGGCACGGCCGGCTGAGGACCGCACCGGACACGGCCCGCTGAGGACCGCACCGGACACGGCCCGCTGAGGACCGCGCCGGACACGACCGGCCGAGGACCGCACCGGGCGGCGGGAGACACGCGGCGACGCATCCCGCCGCCACCGCACCACGCACCCTCACTCCCCCACCGTCGTGCCCCGCACCTCGCTCGCCCACCGTGCCCCGCGCCCTTACTCCCCCGCCGCGCCCCGCACCACCGCTTCCTCGACCTCGGCGACCCTCGCACGTTCCTCCGCCGCGAAGCGGTCCCGGTCCAGTTGCTCGGCAAGCTCCTCGTCCTGGGTCATCAACAGGTCCAGGTTGGAATCGCCGAGTTCGAGGACGCCCATGTCCACGTACGCCTTCTGGAGCCGTTCGCCCCACAGACCGATGTCCTTGACGCACGGCACGATCCGGCTGAACAACAGCTTGCGGAAGAGCTGGAGGAACGGGGACTGCTCGGAGAGCTCGTGCGCCTCCCGCTTCCCGACACCGAAGTTCTCCAGCACCTCGACACCGCGCAGCCGGTCCCTCATCAGGTAGCAGCCCTCGATGACGAACTCCTCGCGTTCGCGCAGTTCGGCGTCGCTGAGCTGCTTGTAGTAGTCGCGCAGCGCCATCCGCCCGAAGGCGACGTGGCGGGCCTCGTCCTGCATCACGTACGCGAGGATCTGCTTGGGCAGCGGCTTGTCCGTGGTGTCGCGGATCATGCCGAACGCGGCGAGCGCGAGCCCCTCGATGAGAACCTGCATGCCGAGGTAGGGCATGTCCCAGCGGGAGTCGCGCAGGGTGTCGCCCAGCAGCGCCTGGAGATTGTCGTTGACCGGGTAGAGCATCTCTATCTTCTCGTGCAGGAACCGGCCGTATATCTCCGCGTGCCGGGCCTCGTCCATCGCCTGGGTCGCCGAGTAGAACTTCGCGTCAAGGTCGGGGACCGACTCCACGATCCGGGCGGCGCAGACCATGGCGCCCTGCTCACCGTGGAGGAACTGGCTGAACTGCCAGGAGGTGTAGTGCTTGCGCAGTTCGCCCCGGTCCCTGTCGGTCATCTTCGCCCAGTGCGGCGAGTCGTACAGCGGGAGTGCGTCGTCGGGCGTGCCGAGCGGGTCGAGGGGGTCGACCTCCAGCGACCAGTCGATGCGCTTGTTGCCGTCCCACTGTTTGTCCTTGCCCTTCTGGTAGAGGGCGAGCAGGCGCTCACGGCCGTCGTCGTAGTCCCAGCTGAAGCGGGCGGCACCGGAGGCGGGCACCTCCCACAGCGGTGCGTCGGGGGCGGTGGTGTAGAGGTCGTGTGTCGACACGGACGGCTCCTTACGCCTGACGTGCTCCATCAAGTCCCTTGCTGGTCACCTTGGTTGGCAGGTTCACACGTTGTTGGACGCCGGGTCAACAAGTCGTGCGCAAGGGATTGACGGCTTTGCTGACAAGCAGTCTCATAAGGGGTGACCGCCGGTAACTTCACCGGTCATCCTTGTGCGAGGTGCCTCAAGCCATGACGCCAGTGACCGAACGCGACGTGCAGTTGCTCCGCGATGCGATCGGCCCGCTCCGGGACCGCGAGCAGATCGCCGCACGCCTGCTCGAAGCCTCCGCGAAGCACTCCTTCGACCCGGACAAGGAGCTCGACTGGGACGCACCGGTCGAGGAGGGCAAGTGGCACTGGCCGCCCGAACTCGTCTCGCTCTACGACACCCCGCTGTGGCGCCGGATGTCCGAGGAGCAGCGGATCGAACTGTCCCGGCACGAGGCGGCGTCGCTGGCCTCGTTGGGCATCTGGTTCGAGATCATCCTCATGCAGTTGCTGATCCGGCACATCTACGACCGGCCGGTGACCAGCAATCATGTCCGCTACGCGCTCACCGAGATCGCCGACGAATGCCGGCACTCGATGATGTTCGGCCGCATGATCACATGGGGCAGGGCACCCGACTACCCCGTTCCGCGCGTCTACCACAACCTGGCCCGGGTACTGAAGTCCGTCTCCACGACGCCCGGTTCGTTCGCCGCGACGCTGCTCGGCGAGGAGATCCTCGACTGGATGCAGCGGCTGACCTTCCCGGACGAGCGGGTGCAGACACTGGTGCGCGGGGTGACCCGCATCCACGTGGTCGAGGAGGCCCGGCACGTCCGGTACGCCCGTGAGGAGCTGCGCCGCCAGATGGTGACCGCACCGCGCTGGGAACGCGAACTGACCAGGGTCAGCTGCGGCGAGGCGGCCCGCGTGTTCTCCGTCTGCTTCATCAACCCGAAGGTGTACGAGAACGTCGGCCTGGACCGGCGCCAGGCCGTCGCCCAGGTGCGGGCCAGCGGCCACCGCGCGGAAATCATGCAGACGGGCGCGAAACGGCTGACGGACTTCTTCGACGACATCGGGGTGCTGAACGGCGTCGGACGCAGGCTGTGGAAGAGCTCGGGCCTGCTGGCTTGAGCAGGACCCCGGCGGACGGACCCCGCTCAAGCCGGACCGGCCACCCGCGGACGGACCCCGCTCAAGCCGGACCGGCCACCCGCGGACGGAGCCACTCAGGCCGGACCGGCCATCGGGGACAGCTCTCATGATCTCGCCCACGATCGTTAGGCTTCCCGTATGTCCTCCGCCGCCGCGCCGCCGCACCGCGCCTACCGCAGGCTCACCGTGGAGGAGCGCCGTACGCAGCTCCTCGGTGCGGCACTCACCCTCTTCGCCCACCGGGCACCCGACGAGGTCTCGCTCGACGAGGTGGCGACGGTCGCCGGGGTCTCCCGCCCGCTGGTGTACCGCTACTTTCCCGGCGGGCGGCAGCAGTTGTACGAGGCGGCGCTCAGGTCCGCGGCCGAGGCCCTGATCGGGTGCTTCGACGAGCCGGAGGCCGGGCCGCCCACCGAACGGGTGCAGCGGGTACTCGACCGCTATCTGGCTTTCGTGGACGAACACGACACCGGATTCAGTGCCCTGCTGCGCGGCGGCGGCGTCGTCGGGACCTCCCGTACGACGGCGATCGTCGACGAGGTGCGGCGGGCCGCGGCCGACCAGATCCTGCGGCACCTGGGCGGCATGGGGGCGGGGTCCGGGCCGGGCCGCAGGCTGCGGATGATGGTGCGCACCTGGATCGCGGCCGTCGAGGCGGCATCGCTGATCTGGCTGGACGAGGGGAAGCGGCCCGATGCCGCCGAGCTGCGGGACTGGCTGGTCGACCAGCTGCTCGGGCTGCTGGCCACCACTGCGGCCACGGATCCGGAGACCGCGTCGGTGGTGTCCGGGCTGCTGCCGTGGGAGAGCCCGTCGGGCCCGGCCGGACGACTCGCCGAGCGGCTGATCCCGGTGGTCGGCGGGGCCGCCCACCTGCTGCCCCGGGGCTGATCGTCCGTCGCGGGGGGCCGTTCGGGTCGCCTGCGGGGGCCGAGCCCGTCGCCCCCGGGGCCGATCAGCCAGACTGGAGTGGTGAGAAGCGAGAACACCCACTTCACCGGCGGCCCGCTGGACGGACGCGTGCTGCCCGTCCTGGTCGGTCCGACCGGTCATCCACCCCAGTGGTACGAGGTGCCGGTGCCGGACGCCGACGGCGGGCCCGCCACCGTACACGCGTACCGCAGGACCCCGGCCGGTCACTCCAAGCGGCTGGGGATCCCCCGCGGCTGGGTGTACGTGTACGCGCCGGAGGGCCGGGTGCGTCGGCGCCCCAAGTGGCCCTGGTCCAAGCCGGAGCGATGAAGAGAGGGACCAACTCGCGCGGAATCGCGGCGCGTTGAGCAGAATACGACACGAGGAATCCTCGTGTCCGGCGCGGAGACGGAGGAGATGCCGCCGGGCCGTGGTGACCGAGGGTGGCATCCGGGGGCGTAACGGGCCGGGAAGCGGTCGAGGACGTCACGAGCCCGCCTCTCTTGCTCCCCAGCTCGTAAGTCCCGGGCGTCCTGGGGCCGCTGACGGTCGCGGACGAGGTCGTAAGATCGACGCTCCGGTCCGCACGGCCAGCAAGGGGGTGCGCCATGGAGGCGCTGCGTCAGGACGATCCACGTCGAATCGGCCCGTACGCCCTGCGGGCGCGACTCCGTGCGACCGCGAGCGCAGTGCGGTACCTCGCGCACGACACATCCGCCGAGGGCTCCGAGGCCGCCGGTCACCCGGTGGTGGTCACCGCGGCCCGGCCCGAGCTGGCCGCGCTGCCCGCCTTCCGTCGCCGTTTCCTGGCGGAGGCCCGCACCGCGGAACTGCTGGCCGGCCCCTGGGTCGAACCCCGGCTCGGCGCCCCTGCCGACGACGGTGACGACGAGCTGCCGTGGACGGCCAACCCCTACGTGGCCGCCCTGACGCTCACCGAGGCGATCGGGATCGTGGGCCCGCTTCCCGAACGGATCGTACGGATACTGGGCGCGGGCATCGCCGAAACCCTCTCCCGGGTCCACGCCACCGGAGCCGTGCTCCAGGGGCTGACGCCCGGTACGGTGCTGCTGGCCGAGGACGGACCGCGGCTCACCGCGTTCGGGCCGCTGGGCGCGGCGGCCGATGCCGAGGCCCGCCCCGGCGGGCAGTTGTCCGTACGGCTCGGCTACCTCACCCCGGAGCAGGTGGCGGGCGAGGAGCCCGGACCGGCCTCCGATCTCTTCGTACTGGGCCTGCTGCTGGCGTACGCGGCGACCGGCACGACCCCGCTCGCCGACGGCCCCGCCGCCGGGGCCGCCGAACGCATCGCCCGTACCGAGCCCGAACTCGACGCGGTTCCCGAGAAGTTGCGCGACCTGATCGCCCGCTGTCTGGCGAAGGACCCGGCCGAACGGCCGGACGCGGGAACAGTGGCCGCGGAACTCGCCCCGGAGAAGACGACGGGCCCGGCCGAGAGCCTCCGGCTGCCGGTGGCCCTGACGACCGCGCTAGAGGAACAGCGCCTGCGGGTGAGGTCCTTGACCGGGTCGGAGCCCGGGGCTCAGCCCGGGTCCTTGACCGGGTCCGGTCGACCGTCGCACGAACCGGCCGAGGACCCCTCGGACACCGTCCCCGCCGACGGGCCTTCCGGCGCCACCGCCGTCACGGCACCCAGCGCGTCGGACGACACCCCCGTCCCCTCCCCCGCTCCCCACTCCACCCCCACCCCCTCCCCGGACACCCGCACCACCCAGCTCGGGGACGTCGGACGCCACGTCCCGAGGACCGACCGGCCGACGGCCCAACTGTCCGTGCCACGCGAACTCACCGCAGCCCCCGCACCCGCCGCCGGAACCGCGTTCGCGCCGGCACCCCCCGGCCCGCTGCCGGTACCCGTACCTCCACCCGTCTCTTCCTCCCCTCCTCCCGCCCCGCTCTCCTCTCCCGCTCCGGACCGGCGCGGACTGTTCATCGGTCTCGCCGCCGGTGCCGCGGGGCTGGTGATCGGTGGCGGTGGGGCGTTCGCGCTGGCGTCCGGCGACGGAACGGCGGACGACCCGAAGCCCGCGCCGGACGAGAGCGGACCCGTCGTCGCGGGGCTGGCACCGCGACCGCGCTGGGTGTACCGGCATCCGGCGGCCGAGCCGCCGCCGCTCACCGCCGCCCTCGGGAACGACCGGCTGCTGGTACTGACCGCTGCGAACGGGGCGACCGGTGTCGATCTGCGCACCGGACGACGGCTGTGGGCGAGCCCGGACGCCGCCGGCGGGCGAGCCGCACTGCCGGCCGGTGAGGATCTCTGCTTCGTCGCCGGGCCCGGCGCGTTCCTGTGGCTGTCAGCGAAGGACGGCAAGGTCGCGCACCGGGAGAACCACACGGCCCTGGTCCCCGGCGTGCCGGACCTCGTGGTCTCGGAGACCGTCGGCGCGGACGGGGCCGTGATCTGGTTCACCGGCTCGCACACGGTCACCGTCAAGGCCCCGCCGCCGAAGAAGGGCAAGAAGCCCGGCAAGGACACCCAGGTCGTCAAGGCGTACCTCTTCGCCTACGACGTACTCCGGCGCAAGGAACTGTGGCGGGCCCAGGTGCCGGTCGGACGGGGCCCCGCCGCCCCCGTGTACCGGCTGGTCGCCTGCGGTGAGAAGGACATCGTCCTGCGCCAGACCCCGGCCACACTCACCCCCGCCGACCTCGCCGCGGCCAAGGGGAAGGCCATCTTCCGGAGCTTTGACCGGACGACCGGGAAGCAGTTGTGGGCCAGGGCGGTCGGCACGGTCGCGACGGACGGCGCGGTCACCGGCGACGGGCAGGGTCTGCTCTACGCCGCCGCGGGCGACGACCTCCAGGCGTTCGAAACCCCCACGGGCAAGCCGAAGTGGATCCTCAACGGCACCACCGGCCTCCCGTACGGCACCCCCGTCGTCGGCGGAGCCCTCCTCTACACCACCCACCGCAACCAGGAAGTCGGTGCGGTCGAGCGGGCGACGGGACAGGCACGCTGGCGGCGCTCGACGGAGGCGGCGCCGGGCGCCACCGCCCCGGCGGTCACGCTGAGCACGACCGGCAGGACGCTGCTGGCCGCGGACGGTTCGCAGGTGACCGCCTTCGCGGCACAGGACGGACGACGGCTGTGGAAGTTCCAGGACATCGGGGCCCAGGACCCGAAGGGCCCCACGGTCACCACCCCGTACCGGGTACTCGCCGCCGGCCGGACCGCCGTCGTCCAGCGGGAACGGATCTTCTACGCGTTCCCCGTCGCCTGACCCGGACCGGTGCCCCTGGGACTGCCCGGCTCCCCTCGGCTCCCCCTCTCCCCCGGTTTCGTCGTGGTTCCGTCGTGGTTTCCGCGTTGCCGCCTTCCGGGCGAACCGGCAGGCCGCCACACCGCGCGGTCCTTGTGACTTCCGGCGACGGGTGTCCGTATGGATGCGTTCGCTCGCTCATGGGGCGGTCCCGCGACGCGCCCCGTCACCGGAGGTGATGTCGTGCCCGTCGGAGCCCTGCGCGTGGCCTGCACCGCGGCACTGGTCACGATCGCCATGAGCACGTCGGCGATCGCCGCGCCCGTGGACCCGGGCCCCTCGGCGGACCGCACCGGAAAACCGCCACCCGCCGCTCCCGCCGCTCCCGCCGCACCGGCCCCACCGGCCCCACCGCAGGGCGTCGCGCCGCTGCTGACCGAGCTCCAGAAGCTCTACCAGCAGACCGAGGAGGCCACCGAGGCGTACAACGGGACCGCGGCGGAGCTGAAGAGGCGCACGGCCCAGGCGAAGCGGCTCGGCGCCGCCCTCGCCGCCGCCCGCACCGCGTTGTCCGACAGCCGTGACGCGGCGGGGCGACTGGCTCGCGAGCAGTACCGGGAGCGTTCCGACTTCTCCGGCTACGCCCGGCTGCTGCTCGCCCCCGACCCCGAGCACCTCATGGACCAGGAACACCTGCTGCGGCGGGCGGCGACCTGGCGGGCGACGACGGTGAAGCGGCTCGCCACGGCCGAGAAGCGCGCCGACGCCCTGGCATCCGAGTCCCGCAAGGTACTGGACCGGCAGCGGGCCCTGACCACGCGGCGCGGGAAGCAGCGGGACACCGTACGGGCCCGGCTGGGGGTCGTGGAGGCGAAGCTGGCCAAGCTGTCCGCCGCTCAGCTCGCCGAACTTGCCCGGCTGGAACAGCAGGGCACGGCCAAGGCACAGAGCGCCCTTGCCGCCTCGGGGGCGCTGTCCTCGGTCCGGCCACCGTCCGCGGCGGGCGGCACGGCGGTGCGGTACGCGATCGAGCAGCTCGGCAAACCGTACGTCTGGGGCGCCGAGGGCCCGGACTCGTTCGACTGTTCGGGGCTGACCTCTCGTGCCTGGGCCAGGGCGGGCCTGGTCATCCCCCGGACCTCTCAGGAGCAGTGGCGGCAACTGCGCAAGGTGCCGCTGAACGCGCTGCGCCCGGGCGACCTGGTGGTGTACTTCCCGAAGGCCACGCATGTGGCGCTGTACATCGGCAACGGTCTGGTGGTGCAGGCGCCGCGGCCCGGCACGCGGGTGAAGGTCTCGCCGGTGGCCTCCAACCCGCTGCTCGGCGCCGTCCGCCCGGACCCGGGGGGTGCCCCGCTGGCCGACTACCGCGGACCCCGGCTCCCCGACGGGGCGACCGAGGGTTCGGACACGGGGTACGGCTCGTCCTCGGCCCCCGGGCAATAGGCGGCCCGTCCGCCGTGCCCCGAGTGGCCTCGCGGACGCACACCGCGGTCGGGCGGACGGTGCCGGCCCGGAAACCTCGGCAAGGTACGCATTGGTCTTCTCGGTGGCGCGAACGTGTGGGAGGGAAAAGAACACGGCCCGGCGGCGGGATGGTCGCTTCATTGGCGCGCCATCGAGCCACGGGGGCGGGCGCCGGACAGCTCTGGAAGCTCTCGGCGTGGACGCCCGAAGGCCGTCCACCGAAGGCGGCCCCTTCTGCTCTTCCCTCCGGGCACCACCCCCGCACCTGCGGGGACCACTACGGCACCAGGCGCGCACCGGTGAGGTCGGCCGGACCACCCCCGCGCCTGCGGGGACCACCACGTCGGGCTTGGCCTGGTGGCAGAACTCGCACGGACCACCCCCGCGCCTGCGGGGACCACATGACGCAGTGGACGGAGGACCGCCGCCAAAAGGGACCACCCCCGCGCCTGCGGGGACCACGCACCCTCGGCGGCATCCTGAACTGGATGTGCCGGACCACCCCCGCGCCTGCGGGGACCACCAGACCACCGGCCGCGAAAGCAAGGTCCCGCAGGGACCACCCCCGCGCCTGCGGGGACCACGTCGGGCAGCGGGAGTAGTACTCCCGCACCAACGGACCACCCCCGCGCCTGCGGGGACCACCAGGACGGCCCCCATCCCACCGTTGTACGACCCGGACCACCCCCGCGCCTGCGGGGACCACCCCTTTTTGAGCTGCGGTTTTACTCGGGAAAGTGGCCATTCTCGTTTAGTTGCTTCTGACCCACGCCAGTCGCAGCAAACGTGCGTGCCGATCTCAACGCCGCCCCTCCCTCCCCTTGAACGAGCGGACCCATCACACCACACACAGCATCAGATGGAACTACAGGATCCGCTCTCCCCTACGGGCTCCTGCACTTGCCTGGTGAGCTGTGCAACGGAGCTGTGAGGCGGTGTGCGGGAGGACTGTGCGAACGTGTGCGGGCCGATTCACGCGCCGCGTGATGTGGGGATTCGCGCTCTGCTGCTGTGTGACTGTACGAGGTGTGACGGGGGGTGTGACGCAGGTGCGCGGGCAAGTGCGACGCGCCCGTCACACCCGTCCCACCTATGGGTTTGGGTGTCACGGCCCCGTGACTCTGCCAGGCGTCACACAGGTATCAGACCCGTTCCCTCTCGGGCCGACGGCCGGGTCGTCCGTGGGCCGTCGGAGGGCGGCCCACAGACACCGACGTTCACGGACGTTCACCAACGTTGACCGCTTCTTCGCAGGTCAGAAGCCTACGCGGCGCCCGAGACCTCGGCCAGGTAGGCGTTGGTCTTCTCGGGGTCGAAGAAGAAGTTCTCGAAGTCCGCCGGGTTGTTGAAGCCGTTGGCGAAGCGGTCGGCGACGGGCTGGAGTTGTCCGCCCGCGCCGATCAGGTTCAGCACGTGCTCCGGCGGGACGCCGAGCATCGCGTTGGTCCACTTCACGACGTGCTGCGCGGTCTCCCAGTGGCGGTCGAACGTGGCCTGCATCCAGTCCGCGTCGAACTCCCGGTCGCCGTGCTCGATGATCGAGTCGAGGTAGGAGTTCGCGCACTTGGACGCGGAGTTGGAGCCCTGACCGGTGATCGGGTCGTTGGCGACGACGACGTCCGCGACGCCGAGCACCAGACCGCCGCCGGGCAGTCGGCCGATCGGCTTGCGGACGGTCGGGGCGTAGCGGCCGGACAGGGTGCCGTTGGCGTCGGTCAGCTCGACCTTGGTGGCGCGGGTGTACTCCCACGGGAGGAAGCGCTCCATGAGCTCCAAGGTCTTGGCGAGGTGCTCGGAGGGGTCCTTGATCCCCTGGAACACGTCGACGGGACCGCCGGGGACGCCCTCCCAGAACAGGATGTCGGCGCGGCCGGACACGGTCAGGGTCGGCATCACGAAGAGCTCGCCGACGCCGGGGACGAGGTTGCAGCGGACCGCGTCGAACTCGGGGTGCTCGGGGCGCGGTCCCATGCCGTGGACGTACGCGACGGAGAGGGCGCGTTGCGGGGCGTCGAACGGCGAACGGGACGCGTCCCGGCCGAACATGGAGACCAGCTCGCCCTTGCCCGCCGAGACCAGCACCAGGTCGTAGGTGCGGGAGAAGTAGTCAAGGTCCGAGACGGCGGCGCCGTGGATGACGAGCTGGCCGCCGCGCTGCGCGAAGGTGTCCATCCAGCCGGCCATCTTCACGCGCTGGTCGACGGACTGGGCGAAACCGTCCAGCTTGCCGACCCAGTCGACGGCGCGCGAGGAGTCGGGGGCGGCGACCGAGACGCCGAGGCCCTCGATGCGCGGGGCCTGCGACTCCCAGAAGTTGAGCTGATAGTCGCGCTCGTGCTGGAGCGCCGTGTGGAACATGCACTGCGTCGACATGACCCGGCCGGAGCGGATCTCGTCGGGTGTGCGGTTGGACATCAGGGTGACTTCGTATCCCTTGGACTGGAGTCCGAGGGCCAGCTGGAGACCGGACTGACCGGCTCCGACTATGAGTATCTTCCGCATCGCGGTTCTCCGATGTTCTGCGTGTCCGTGTGGGGGCGGCCGGAACGGCCGCCCCGGCCGCGTCAGGGGGTGACGTCCAGCGCGTGGCCGACGAGGGCCAGCAGCGACTCGACGACCGTGATCCTCCGACGCGCGTCCATGATCACAACAGGCACGTGCGACGGGATGGTCAGGGCCTCGCGGACGTCCTCGGCGTCGAACGCCGTTGTCCCCTCGAAGTGGTTGACGGCGACGACGTACGGCAGCCCGCAGCTCTCGAAGTAGTCGAGGGCCGGGAAGCAGTCGGCGAGGCGCCGGGTGTCGGCGAGGACGATCGCGCCGATCGCGCCGCGCACCAGGTCGTCCCACATGAACCAGAAGCGCTGCTGGCCGGGGGTACCGAAGACGTACAGCACCAGGTCGTCGGCGAGCGTGATGCGGCCGAAGTCCATCGCGACGGTGGTGGTGAGCTTGTCGGGCGTCCCGGTGAGGTCGTCGGTCTCCTCACTGGCCTGCGTCATCATCGCTTCGGTCCTCAGCGGGGTGATCTCGGAGACCGATCCCACGAAGGTCGTCTTGCCCACGCCGAACCCGCCCGCCACCACGATCTTCGTGGCGATGGGGGCCCGGGTGCGGTCCAGCTGCCAGGCCTGCAGCCCTTCGTCGGCAAGGTCCTCGACCCCCGGTTGGCGCGGGGCGAAGAGCGACGGCTCAGAGACGGCGGAGTCCATCGAGCACCCTTTCGAGCAGTGCGCGGTCGGGCTGGCCGGTGCCGTGACCGGTCCCGTACACGCGGATCTTTCCCTGGTCGGCGAGGTCGCTGAGCAGGACCCTGACCACGCCGAGCGGCATCTTGAGAAGGGCGGAGATCTCGGCGACCGTACGCATCCGGCGGCAGATCTCGACGATGGCCTGGAGTTCCGGCATCAGACGGCCGGCCGACGCGCCGTTGGCCAGTTCGCGGCGTTCCTCGGGCGCTTCGAGCGCGGCGACGAACGTCTCGACGAGCAGGACGTGGCCGAAGCGGGTGCGACCGCCGGTGAGCGAGTACGGGCGGACCCGCGCGGGCTTCCGGTCGGCCCCTCGGACGGGGAGCCTGCGGAGAGGTTCGGCTGCGGACGTCACTGGGTGCTCTCCATCGATTTGCGCAGCTCGCTGCGGAGTTCGGGGGTGAGTACGTGTCCTGCCCGGCCGACGAAGAGCGCCATGTGGTAGGCGATGACGCTCATGTCGCAGTCCGGAGTGGCGTGCACGCCGAGCAGCGAGCCGTCGCTGATCGACATGACGAAGACGCTGCCCTCGTCCATGGCGACCATGGTCTGCTTGACGCCTCCGCCGTCCATCAGCTTGGCGGCCCCCTGAGTGAGGCTGCCGATGCCGGAGACGATGGTGGCCAGATCGGCGCTGGAGCCCCTGGGTCCGTCCTGCTGACCGGCGGCCGGGGCGGTGAGGTGGCCGGGGTCGGAGGAGAGGAGCATCAGTCCGTCGGACGAGACGACGGTGACCGAGTGGACCCCTGGCACCTCCTCCACCAGATTGCTCAGCAACCAGTGAAGGTTCCGGGCCTCGGTGCTCAGCCCGAATGTGCTGGGCGCAGTCAACTGCGTGCCTCCTCGACTGTGTCCCCCGTCTCATCGGTTCGGTCGTTGGTGCGGTCGGCTGGTGCGCGGTGGTCGGTCGGCGCGGCGGATGCGCGATGGTCGGTCGGCGCGGTGCGCGCGGCTGGTGCGCGGTGGTCGGTGTGCGCGACGGGTGCGGCGGGTGCGGTGCCGCCGGTGGGCGGCTGGGTCTCCGGCGTCCCGGCGAGTTCCGCCTCGACGTCGCGACGACCGTCCTTCGCCCCCTGGTGGAAACCTCCGAGCCTACGGCGCAGGGCCTCCTTGTCCAGGCCGCCGCCCTTGCGCTCGGCGGCGGGCGCCGTGCCGGCCTTGACGACCCTGGGGGTGCGCTTGGGCAGCCCCTTGTCCGTGAGGCGTTCCCGCAGCGGCTGGTCCGGTTGCGTCTGCTCCGGTCGCCGGGGGGCCGGGACGGTGTGCGTCTGCGATCCGGTGTGCGGCTCCGGGACGGTGTGGTGTGTCTCCGGTCCGGTGTGCGGCTCCGGGGCGGTGTCGGCGGCGGGCGCGGGCGCGAAGTGCGGCTCCGGCTCCGCGTACGGCTCCGGGGCGGGCGCGGGGTGCGGCTCCGGGGCGGGCGGCGTCGGTTCGGCCGGACGGAACTGCTCCGGGGACGCGTCGGCGGTGCGCTCGTGGCGGTCGGGGCCGATGGCGTACGGGCCGGGCGCCGCGACCCCGGGGGCATCCCCGGTCGTCGGGGCCACCGGGAGCCGGACCTGCATCGTGGTCTCGGACTCGGAATCGGACCCGAACTCGGACCCGAACTCGGACTCGGACCCGAACTCTGGATCGGACTCGGACCCGAACTCTGAATCGAACGCGAACTCGGCTTCGTCCGCCTGGGCGTGAGTCTCCGGGGCGGGCAGGTGAGCCGCCGGGGACGGCTCGACATCGGCAACCGGGTCGGGGTCGGCCGCCTTCGGGGTGGCCAGGTGCTCGGCCGCTCGGTCGGGGGCGGGCGCGGCCTCGGTCCCGGCCGCGGCTTCGGAGGCGCGGATCGCGCGCTCGGCGGCTGCGATCAGCGGGTCGCCCGGTCGGTCCGGCGTGCGTGCGGCGAGCGCGTCGCCCGACTGGTCGGACACCACCGCGGGAAGCCCGTCGTCCACGTGGCCCGAGGCACGTGCGGGAAGCCCGTCGTCCACGTGACCGGGGGTACGCGCGGGAAGCGCGTCGTCCACGTGACCGGGGGCCCGTGCGGGAAGCGCGTTGGAGTTGGCCTCGGCGACCGAACCCGGCAGGTTGAGCCCCGGCCCGTCCCCGGCGACCTTCACCGCGGGCGGCGTGGCTGCCGACGGCGCCTTCGGCAGCAGGGCCTTGGGCAGGACGACGACCGCGGTGACCCCACTGCCCGTGTGCTCGCGCAGTTGGACCCGTACACCGTGCCGCGCGGCCAGCAGGGCGGCGACGTGGAGGCCGAGGCCGGATTCGGTCTCGCCCCGGTCGTCCCGTTCCACCGCGTCGAACAGGGCGGGATCGCCGAGCCGGGAGTTGAGCTCGCCCATCCGTTCGGCCGGCATGCCGATGCCCTCGTCCTGGACGGAAAGCATGACCTCGCCGCTCTCCAGCAGCCAGCCGGAGAGCTGGACCTGGGAGTCCGGCGGTGAGAAGGAGGTCGCGTTCTCCAGGAGTTCGGCGACGAGGTGGCTGAGGTCGTCGGCGGCGAATCCGGCGATCTGGGCGTGCGGCGGCAGGGCCTGGATGGTGACCCGCTCGTACCGTTCGATCTCCGAGACGGCCGCGCGCGCCACGTCGACCAGCGGGATCGGGCCCGCGTGGCTGTGGCTGTGCTCGGTGCCCGCGAGGACCAGCATGTTCTCGCCGTGCCGTCGCATGACCGTGGCCATGTGGTCGAGCTTGAAGAGGGTGGCCAGCTGCTCCGGGTCCTGCTCCCGGTCCTCCAGGCTCTCGATGACCCCGAGCTGCCGCTCGACGAGACCGAGGGTGCGCAGTGAGAGGTTGACGAAGGTGTGGTGGACCGTGTGCTTCAGCTGCTCCAGCTGGGTGGTGAGTTCGGTGGTCACCCGCTGGAACTCGGCGCGCCGGGCGGCGAGTTCCTCGCGCGCGGCGAGCAGTTCGGCGTGTTCGGCCCGCTGGCCCTCGACGCGTCCGTGCTGCTCGCCGAGCAGCTCCCGGAGTCGGCCGTGGAGCGCGTTGACGGAGCGTACGACCTGGGCGAACTCGTCGTTGCGGCCCTTGTAGCGCACGGGCTCGGCGGTGGCGGGCTCCGCCGCGAGGCGGGCGGCACCGATCCGCAGGACGGCGAGCGGCTGGGTGAGGGTGCGGGCCACGGCCGTCGAGACAGCGACCGCGATCAGCAGGCAGCCGCCGAGCAACGCGACCCGCAGTTCGAGCGCGGTGACGTCGTCGTCGCGGAGTTCTTCGAGGTGCGCGACCTGCTCGGTGCCGAGGGCGGACTCGACGCTGCGCATCCGGTCGAGCCGGGCGGAGAGCGCCTCCTCGACCTTCTTGCGGCTGGTGCGCCGGTCCGACTCGGACAGCTCGGGGCGGTCGGCGAGCGTGCTGAGGTACTTCTCGGCCTTGGTGACCTCGGGTCCGGTGACGGTGGAGGCCAGGGTGTCGCGGGTGGTGGGACTCGCGGACTGGTCGAAGTCGGCGAGCGAGGCGAGTTCGCCGACCCGGGCCTGCTGGGCCGCCGCGCTCAGCCCGTCACGGGTGCGGTCGTCCTCGTCGTCGCCCTTGTCCTGGGTCTCCACGGGCAGGCCGGTGAACGGGTCGGTCTGCGGGCTCGTGTCCTGGGCGGGCACCGAGAGCGCGGCGAGCAACAGCCCCCGCGCGGAGGACGCCTGCTCGGTGGCCCGGCCGAGGGCGAGCGGGGCACGGGTGGCCTCGGCGGCGCGCGGCGGGGTCTTCCGGGCGAGCTCGTCGGCAACGGCGTGGAGCTTGGCGATGATCTCGGTGTACGCCTGGTGGACCTCCAGCGCCGTGCCCTTGCCGCCGAGCGCGTCGCGGCGCACCGAGGGGATGGTGGCCAGGTCGCGGCGGAGCGCCGCGGGGGCGGCATCACCGATCTCGTCCACCTGCCGGTCGACACGGGCTCCCCGGGCGTCGGCGTCGCTCTTGTCCTCGGACTTCTTGTCCCCGGACTTCTTGTCCCGGCCCGTCGCGAGGAGGGCGGTGACCCCGTCGCGCTCGTCCGCCAGGGCGTGGGCGAGCGCGACGGCCTGCTGGTTCAGCTCGGCGAGTGTGACCAGTCGCTGCGACTCGCTCAGGTCGGCGGAGGCGCCGAGGATCGCCGGGGCACCGGCGGCGATGACGGTGATACCGACGACCGCGACGCCGGCGACCAGCCGACTGCGTACGCGCACCGCACGCCGGGCACTCTCGCTCCCGGCGGACACCGGAGGCGTCGCCCCGGAACCGCTGTGCTCGCTGACCTTGCTCCGAGGCCGCTTCTTCTGCACCGGTGCTCGCATTCTTGACTCGTCCGCCCTTGAAGCAGAGGTGACGCGCGGTCACGTGTGAGCGAGCGCCCCGACCCCTGGTACGGCTTCCGACCATTCCAGTGCTTTTGAGAGGGGGGCGCGCATCAACCGCTCCGCCACCCGAACGAGTGAACATCACTCCAGAGTTGACGAACAAGTCTCCCCCGGAGGCCTTTCCGCCACACCCGAACCGTCGGCTGGAACTTCCGTCCATGCTTTGGGAAGATGCCCGCCCGCAACGCGCACGGAGCCCCCCATTCCACCCCGCCCAGCCGTCTGACCTGCTGGTATAGGCCAATTTCAGCCACGTGCAGGGTTCGTGAAGGCGTCGTGCAGACTGGCCGCATGCGTATCGAACTCGCCACCGCCGCCGGCAGCGCCGACCGCCCGAACGAGGACTGGGTCGCCACCGCCCTTCCCGCTTCCGGCCAGGGCGGGACACTCGTCCTGCTGGACGGGGTGACTCCACCGCGCGGCGATGACGGTTGTGTGCACTCGGTCCCCTGGTTCACGGCACGACTGGGCGGATCACTGATGGAACTGTCCGGTTCACGACAGGATCTGACCCTCCAGGAGATCTTGGCCGAGTCCATTCGACGCACCGCCGAGACCCACCGGCCCTCGTGTGACCTTTCTCACGCGCGGACGCCACAGGCGACGGTCGTCCTGGCCCGCTGGGACACACACGAGATCGAGCACCTGGTGCTCTCCGATTCCGTGCTGCTGTTCGAGATGTCCGACGGAAGCGCCCGCCCCCACGTCGACGACCGCCTGGACCGGCTGCCGCCGGGTGCGCTGACCGACGAGGCGGCCGTCGACGCGCGGTTCCGGAACAAGGAGGGCGGCTTCTTCACCGCCGCCGCCGATCCGTCCGTGGCCGCCCGCGCCGTCACCGGGCGCACCCCGCTCGCCGAGGTGCGGAGTCTGGCGGCCCTCACCGACGGGGCCGGACGCTGGGTCGAGATGTTCCACGAGGGCGACTGGGCGGACTGCCTCGCGGTGCTCGGCGAAGAGGGACCCCAGGGGCTGATCGACCGGGTCAGGTCGCTGGAGGACGAGGACACCGGGCGGGTGCACCTGCGCCGCAGCAAGACGCATGACGACGCGACGGCGACCCTGGTGACGCCGTGACGACGTGACGACGTGACGACGTGACGACATCAGGCCGTGCCGCCGTGGAGCCGTGAGGCTGTGCCGCCGTGGGGGCGTGGGGCGTGGGGCCGTGACAGCGATCCCGATGACGCCGTGACTCCGTATCGCCGTGCCGGCGCGGGCCGCAACGTCGCGAGGCCGGTCCGTCGCATGCCGGCGAACGGCGTCAGTCCTCCGCGCGGGTGTTCAAGTGCTGTAGCAGACGGGCGAGTTCGGCGACCTCGGCCCGGTCCCAGTCGGCGAGCTTGCGCACGTAGCGGTCCCGGCGGGCGTCGCGGACACTGCGGTAGCGGGCCAGCCCCTCGCCGGTGAGGTGGACGAGGAAGGCCCGCCCATCGGCCGGATCGGGCTCGCGCGCCACCAGCCCGAGTCCCTCCAGGGCCCGAAGTTGACGGCTCATGGTCGCCTTGCCGACGCCGAAGTAGGCCGCGAGATCGGTGGCCCGCTGCCATCCGGCCGACTCCAGCCGTACGAGAAGTCCATACGCGGCGGGCTCCAGTTCGGGATGGACCTCGCGCGCCATCTCCCCGGAGTTGGCGCGCGCCCGGCGCAGGAAGACGGCCAACTCCCTTTCCAGGGCCAGGAATGCGTGGTCCACACCACTTCCACCGGTCGCGCCGCGTTCACTACCGCTTTCGCTCCCGTGCACGTCAACACCCCTCACGAGCTTTCCTGTCGCTGAAAGTTTCTTCCGCCGCTGGTCATTGCCGCAGCTCGATCAGTATTTCGCAGGCATAGACCAGTGACGGCACCCCGCCCCTCTTCCGCAGCACGGGTCTACGTGCGTAGCGTCATGCCTGGCATGTTCACACCATGACATGCCGACGGGGGGTGCGCCCGGCTCCCCCCGGGATCAGCGCGTCCCCCCACCAACGCCTCGGAGGCACTCACATGCCGGTGCTCAGATCCGCATCCGGAACGCCCCGCCGCTCGCGCCTCGCGGCGGCCGGGACCCTGCTCGCAGCCCTTTCCCTTCTCCTCGCCCTGCCCGGCGCGGCGAGCGCCACGGACACCGCCGACGCCGCCGCGGCCAAGAAGCCCGCCCGCGGCACGGCCACGATGGGCATGGGCGTCGTCGCCCACGACGGTCAGGGCGGCCTGCCGCGCGACACCCGCGCCGCCCAGACCGAGGGCGTGGACGTCGCCAGCTACCAGGGCAACGTCGACTGGCCGACACTCTCCGGCAGCGGCGTGCGATGGGCCTACACCAAGGCCACCGAGGGCACGTACTACACGAACCCCTACTTCGCGCAGCAGTACAACGGCTCGTACAACGTAGGCATGATCCGCGGCTCGTACCACTTCGCCACCCCGAACACCACGAGCGGCGCCGCCCAGGCCAACTACTTCGTGGACCACGGCGGCGGCTGGTCCAAGGACGGCCGGACTCTGCCCGGCGCGCTCGACATCGAGTGGAACCCGTACGGCGCGCAGTGCTACGGCCTGAGCCAGGCGGCCATGGTCAACTGGATCCGCGACTTCGTGAACACCTACAAGGCGCGCACCGGCCGCGACGCGGTCATCTACACCGCGACGAGCTGGTGGAAGGACTGCACCGGCAACAACGCGGGCTTCGGCGCCACCAACCCGCTGTGGGTGGCCCGCTACGCGAGCGCCGTCGGCGAACTCCCGGCCGGCTGGGGCTTCTACACGATGTGGCAGTACACCTCGTCCGGCCCGTACGTGGGCGACCACAGCCACTTCAACGGCGCCTACGACCGTGTGCAGGCCCTCGCGAACGGCTGACCCGGCCCGCCGCGTCCGCCGCGCGGCCCAGCGCGCCACCCGGATCGACCGCTTCGCACAGCCGAGCCCCCAGCGACCACCCATCGCCGGGGGCTCGACCCGTTTTCGAGCCCTCACCGGGCACTTCATGTCCTCATTCGATTTCTCCACCCCTCCCCCGACCCCTCTATACACCATGTGTATAGTCCATCTGCGCCGCACATCGTGTGTCCGGCCCAGCTGTGGAGGAGTGACCCGCCGTGCCCTTGAAGACGAAGCCGATCGGTACGGGGTTGGCCGCCGCCCTTGTGACGGCACTCACCCTGACGCTGGCCGGCTGTTCCTCGGACACCACCGCGCCGGCCGCGGCCCGGGCGGACGCGGGCTCCGACGCCAAGGGCTCCTTCGGCCCGGCGGACTGCCGCAAGGCGAAGTGCATAGCGCTGACCTTCGACGCGGGGCCGGGCGAGGACACCCCGCATCTGCTGGACGTCCTCAAGGAGAAGAAGGTGCACGCGACCTTCTTCCTGCTGGGCAAGAACCACGTCAAGAAGTACCCGGACACCGTGCGCAGGATCGCCGACGAGGGGCACGAGGTGGCCAACCACACCTGGACGCACAAGATCCTCACCGACCGGAAGCCGGCCGAGATACGGGCCGAGCTGGAGAAGACCCAGAACGCGATAGCGGAGATAACCGGCAGGAAGCCGCGCCTGATGCGCCCGCCGCAGGGCCGCACCGACGAGACCGTCTCGCAGATCAGCAAGGACCTGGGGCTGTCGGAGGTGCTGTGGAGCGCCACCGCGAAGGACTACTCCACCACCGACTCGGCGCTGATCAGGAAGCGCATCCTGGACCAGGCGGGCAAGGACGGCATCATCCTGCTGCACGACATCTACAAGGGGACGGTGCCCGCGGTGCCGGGCATCATCGACGAACTGAAGAAGCGGGGCTACACCTTCGTCACCGTGCCGGAACTGATGGCCCCCGCCGAGCCGGTCCCGGGCACCGTCTACCACCCGTGATCCTGGAACGCCGAACCTCCGGCGCGTCGGCACCGGGGGCCTGAGAGCCGTACGAACCGTCCCGCCGTCAGCCACAGTTGCCCGCGGGCCGCTGCCCGGTCACCAGGTCGGTGCAGCCGGTGGCGCCGTCGACCCACACCACCCGGCCGCCGCCGTCGGCGGCCGCGTACGACTGCTCACCGCGGTTGCAGGACACCCGCTCGACGCGCGAGCCGTCCGGGGTCAACTGCCACCCCCTCGCTCGCCCTCGCCGGGGCGGAGCTTCCCGTAGGCGATCGTGTCGCCCCTGACCGAGCCCGCGGCGGTGGGGAGCCGGTACCTGCCGCCGTCCACGTGGGCCTGGTCGCCGGTCCGGGTGTTGACGTGGCCGACGTGCCGGCCGCCGAAGGGGGCGTACCCGGTGAAGACCACCAGATCGCCGTCGACCCGCAGCCCCTCGGCGCCCGTCAAGACGGTCCGGACGCGTCGGGCCCGCGCACGGAACGGTCCGCGCGCCCTCGATGGGCGGGCGGACCGTCCGTGCCGGTCGCGTGCGTGGCGCCGCGTCCGTCACACCGCGGCCGTCACGCCGCGGCCGGGATCCTCTCCTCGGGCCGGGCGGCGGAGGCCGGGGTCAGGGCGATCTCCAGCACCTGGCGGACGTCCGTCACCGGGTGCACGTCCAGGGTGTCCAGCACCTCGGCCGGCACCTCGTCCAGATCGGCCTCGTTCCGCCGGGGGATCACCACGGTGGTGATCCCGGCCCGGTGCGCGGCGAGCAGCTTCTGCTTCAGGCCACCGATCGGCAGCACCCGCCCGGTCAGCGAGACCTCGCCGGTCATCGCCACGTCCGTGCGGACCTGCCGCCCGGAGAGCAGGGAGGCCAGCGCCGTCGTCATCGTGATGCCCGCGCTCGGGCCGTCCTTGGGAACCGCTCCCGCCGGGAAGTGGATGTGCACCCCGCGGTCCTTGAGGTCCGCCACCGGCAGCTCAAGCTCCGCGCCGTGCGACCTGAGGAAGCTCAGCGCGATCTGCGCGGACTCCTTCATCACGTCGCCGAGCTGCCCGGTGAGGGTCAGTCCGGAGGCCCCGGTCTCCGGGTCGGCCAGCGACGCCTCCACGAACAGCACGTCGCCGCCCGCGCCGGTCACCGCGAGTCCGGTGGCCACGCCCGGCACCGAGGTGCGGCGCTCGGCCGGGTCCTGGGCCGACTCGGGCACGTGGTGCGGCCGTCCGATCAGCGCGCGCAGATCGGCCTCGGTGACCGTGAACGGCAGCTCCCGGTCACCCAGCTCGTGCTGGGCGGCGACCTTGCGGAGCAGCCGGGCGACTGCCCGTTCCAGGTTCCGCACGCCCGCCTCGCGGGTGTACTCGCCGGCCAGCCTGCGCAGCGCGGACTCGTCGAGCGTCACCTCGTCCGTCGCCAGACCGGCCCGTTCCAGCTGGCGCGGGACCAGGTGGTCGCGGGCGATGACGACCTTCTCGTCCTCGGTGTAGCCGTCGAGCCGGACCAGCTCCATGCGGTCGAGCAGGGCCTCCGGGATGGCTTCGAGCACATTGGCGGTGGCCAGGAACACGACGTCGCTGAGGTCGAGTTCGACCTCCAGATAGTGGTCGCGGAACGTGTGGTTCTGGGCCGGGTCGAGAACTTCGAGGAGGGCCGCCGCCGGGTCGCCCCGGAAGTCGGAGCCGACCTTGTCGATCTCGTCGAGCAGGACGACCGGGTTCATCGAACCGGCCTCCTTGACGGCTCGGACGATGCGGCCCGGCAGCGCGCCGACGTAGGTGCGCCGGTGGCCCCTGATCTCCGCCTCGTCGCGGACACCGCCGAGCGCGACGCGGACGAACTCGCGGCCCATGGCGTGCGCCACCGACTGGCCGAGCGAGGTCTTGCCGACACCGGGCGGTCCGACCAGCGCCAGCACGGCACCGCCGCGCCTGCCGCCGACGACGCCGAGGCCCCGGTCGGAGCGCCGCTTGCGCACGGCGAGGTACTCGGTGATCCGCTCCTTCACGTCCTGGAGGCCCGCGTGCTCGGCGTCCAGGATCTCCCGGGCACCGCGGATGTCGTAGGCGTCCTCGGTCCGCTTCGTCCACGGCAGTTCGAGGACGGTGTCGAGCCAGGTGCGGATCCAGGAGCCCTCCGGGCTCTGGTCGGAGGCGCGCTCCAGCTTGTCGACCTCCTTGAGCGCCGCCTCGCGGACGTGCTCGGGAAGGTCGGCGGCCTCGACGCGCACCCGGTAGTCGTCGGACTCGTCCTCCGGGTCCCCGTTGAGTCCGGCGAGCTCCTTGCGGACGGCGTCCAGCTGGCGCCGCAGCAGGAATTCGCGCTGTTGCTTGTCGACGCCCTCCTGGACGTCCTTGGCGATGGACTCGGCGACGTCCTGTTCGGCGAGGTGTTCGCCGAGCCACTGGATGGCGAGCTTCAGCCGGGCGACCGGGTCCGCGGTCTCCAGGAGCCGCACCTTCTGGGCGGTGGTCAGGAAGGGCGAGTATCCGGAATCGTCGGCGAGCGCGGAGATGTCCTCGATCTGCTGGACCCGGTCCACGACCTGCCAGGCCCCGCGCTTCTTCAGCCAGCTCGTGGCGAGCGCCTTGTACTCCTTGACGAGTTCGGCGGCGGCGCCCGGAAGGGGGTCGGGCACGACGGCGTCGACCCGCGTCCCCTCCACCCACAGCGCCCCGCCCGGTCCGCTGGTCCCGGCCCCGATCCGCACCCGGCCCCGGCCGCGGATGAGTGCGCCCGGATCTCCGTCCGACAGCCGCCCGACCTGCTCGACGGTGCCGAGGACACCGGTTCCGGTGTAGGTCCCGTCGATGCGCGGCACGAGCAGCACCTCGGGCTTCCCGCCGCCCTCGCGGGCTGCGGCCTGCGCGGCCTCCACGGCGGCGCGCACCTCGGTGTCGGACAGGTCCAGGGGCACCACCATCCCGGGCAGCACGACCTCGTCGTCGAGCGGCAGCACGGGCAGGGCGAGCGGAGTGACCGCATTGGACTCAGTAGCCATGATCTCCCCTTCGGCAGTCAAGTTGAGCTATGCAGACTCAATGCTCCTGAGCGTTCCCTTGTTCCCCGAGCGTGTTCGCCGTGAGCGATCAGGGGCGGCCGTTGTCACCACCCGCACGATCTGCGCGGCGGTGCTGCCGGCCGGAAGGCCCGACCGCACGACGCTCCGCGCGCTCCTTTCCGGTCCGGGAGGTCCCCTACGGCCCCTCCGGCCCGTCCCGGGTTTTCGTACGCACCCGGCAGGGCCCGATCACCGTCCCGCGGGTTCACCTCCCGGGCCGGAGAGTGGCCGCCCCCTCGTCCCCGGCAGCCACGGGCATGGTTCGATCCCCGGCATGACAGATTGGCCGCAACTCAGCCACGCCTACGGCTCCGCCGAGGACATACCCGCCCTGCTGGCACTCATCGCCTCCGAGCCCGAGCCGGAGCTCTGGAACGACCTGTGGTCCGCGCTCTGCCATCAAGGCACCGTCTACCCGGCCAGCTTCGCGGCGCTGCCCTGGCTGGCCGACATGGCCGAGAGCGAAGACCGGGAACAGGCCGTGAACGCCCTGGGTCTGGCGGGGGCCATCATGGCGGGCGCCGAGCAGCCGCATGAAGCGCGCGATGTCCGCACCCGGCACTCGACGGAAATCGCGGCCCTGCTGGCATCGGTGAACCGCCGTCTGCGGACCGCGACCGACCGGACCGAATACGTCGAGCTCCTGGAATCCATGCTCGGCTTCGAGGGCGTCGCGGGATGGAGCGAGGACCTGGCGTGGGGAATCGGGAACGAGGAATACGAAGTCTCCTGCCCCGGATGCGAAACCAGCCTTTTCGTCGTCCTCGGCGAACGCGGTTTCTTCTGCACCAGCGAGGACTACGCCCTGTCGGACGGCC
The DNA here is from genome assembly GCF_043083325.1 of Streptomyces sp. NPDC014734. Taxonomy (NCBI): domain Bacteria; kingdom Bacillati; phylum Actinomycetota; class Actinomycetes; order Kitasatosporales; family Streptomycetaceae; genus Streptomyces; species Streptomyces sp. NPDC014734. The sequence continues at coordinate 492,592 of NZ_JBIBYN010000001.1, forward strand.
CCGTCGAAACCCGCCCGCTCCGCCCGACGAGCCCCGCGGACCTGCAAGCCATCGGCTCGCGCCTCCACGGCATCGCGCTCGGCGACGGCCAGCACGAAGTCGCCCATGTGCTGACCTACGTCTTCGGGAACGCGACCTGCCCGGACTGCGAGACCGACTTCTCAGTCGCCGACCGCGTCGGCGCCGGCCAACAGGCTGCGGAGCAATAGAGGACGGGCTCGCGACGCTCTCTGCCGCTCCCCAGTTCGTCAGGAATTCACCGCACGGCGACCGGCCCGGAGCGGCGGCCGGGTCCCGGGCACGGTGCGGCCCCGCACCGCACCCGGCGGAGCGGCATCGGCGAGGATCGCCCCATGGATCACGTCATCGACCTCGATCGGGCCGCCGCCGAGATCGTCGCGCGCCTGCCGGTCTGGATCGCGTCCGGCCACGCCCCCGGTCCGCTCACCTGGCGGGACGGGGCCGCCGCGTGGCCCCGGCGGCCGGAGACCGACCGGGGTGTCGTCGCCGCCCCGGATTCGGTCGGTGTTCGCGTCCTGGGCTCCGACGAAAGCGCCGAACTCCACGTCGTCCTGTACCGCGGCGGCTGGGCGGATCTCGACGTGCTGACCGGTGACGAGGTCGTCACCTCGTGCCCGCGGGTCACCACCCCGCAGGAGTTCGGTGCCGTGCTCGACTCCGCCGTCGCACGCCTTCCCGGCGGCGGCCGACGACCGGCGGCCTGACACGAGTCCCGGTGCACGGCCGGCGCGGCGTCCCGTGTCACGCCCGGGGCGGGCCGCGAACCGTCGGCGCACGGCCCCCGGGCGCCGGTCCGGCCGATCCGGGTGACGCCATCGGCAATCGGCTGGCCGTCCACCCCGTCGGGCGGCCAGGATGGCGGGGACCCCGTCCGACGCCCATCGGAGAGCCGCGCCATGCCCGATCGCCCCGGAACCCACGTTCCCGCCCCCGTCACGCTCGACCGCCGCGACGGCCCGTACGGCGAGGTGGTGCTGCGGGAACGGGGGGACGACTTCGAGATCATCGCCAACGGCTGCTTCCTCATGGACACCTCGGACGGCCGGTCCGAGCGGCTGCTGATCGACGCCGCCCTGGCCGCACTGCCCGCCGACCGGCCGGAGCCGACGGTGCTCGTCGGGGGGCTCGGGGTCGGCTTCTCGCTCGTCCGGGCCGCCGCCGAACCGCGCTGGGGGCGGATCGCCGTCGTCGAACGGGAGCGGGCGATCGTGGAGTGGCACCTGCGGGGGCCACTGGGCCGGATCTCCCGCGCGGCGCTCGCCGATCCCCGTACGTCGATCCTCACCACGGACCTCGTCGCGCACCTGCGGACGACTACGGAACGTTACGACGCCTTGTGTCTGGACATCGACAACGGACCGGACTGGACGGTCACCGAGGACAACACGAACCTGTACTCCCCCGCCGGTCTGGCGGACTGCCGGGAGCGGCTGACGCCGGGCGGCGTCCTCGCGGTCTGGTCCGCCCAGCCCTCGGCCGACTTCGAACAGGCATTGCGGAATGCCGGATTCAGTGGAGTAAGGACGGAAGAGGTCGGCGTTGCCCGAGGTGTTCCCGACGTGGTGCATCTCGCAATCCGGACGGTCTGATTCCCCTCTCCGTTCCTTCCCCTTTGCCCCGGACGACCGGGGGGCCAAGTGCCACAAGGCCGACACTCCGCCACTTCGGCGCGCCCCGGCCGTTACACCCTGCGTAGCCGAGAGCAGTGCACTGCCTTTACGCTGCTGAACGGGTGACGGGATCACCCACGACATCCACGAGCGAAGACCGTACGTCCCGGGGGGAACGGCCCCCGGGAGGACGGGCAGGGGCGGGGCGATGGAACAGACACACACCACCCACAACGGCGTCGCGGCCACCCCGGGCGCGCAGCGCCGGGTGCTGGTGGTCGAGGACGACGCCACGATCGTCGATGCCATTTCCGCCCGGCTGCGGGCCGAGGGCTTTCTGGTGCAGACCGCACTCGACGGGCCCGCGGCGGTGGACGCCGCCGAGGCGTGGCAGCCGGACCTGATGGTGCTCGACATCATGCTTCCGGGCTTCGACGGCCTGGAGGTCTGCCGCCGGGTACAGGCCCAGCGGCCGGTGCCGGTGCTGATGCTGACCGCGCGGGACGACGAGACGGACATGCTCGTCGGTCTCGGGGTCGGCGCCGACGACTACATGACCAAACCGTTCTCCATGCGTGAGCTCGCGGCCCGGGTGCACGTTCTGCTGCGCCGGGTCGAGCGGGCGGCGCTGGCCGCGGTCACCCCGCGCAGCGGCATCCTGCGCCTGGGCGAGCTGGAGATCGACCACGCCCAGCGCCGGGTCCGGGTGCGCGCCGAGGACGTCCACCTCACGCCGACCGAGTTCGACCTGCTGGTCTGCCTCGCCAACACCCCGCGCGCGGTGCTCTCCCGCGAGCAGTTGCTGGCCGAGGTCTGGGACTGGGCGGACGCCTCCGGCACCCGTACCGTCGACAGCCACATCAAGGCCCTGCGCCGGAAGATCGGCGCGGAGCGGATCCGTACCGTGCACGGCGTCGGCTACGCCCTGGAGACCCCGGCGACATGACCCGGCCCGGCTCCGGACTGCGTCCCTTCTCGGTCAAGGCCAAGCTGGGAACGCTCGTGGTGATCTCGGTGTTCATCACCACCGGGCTGCTGATGGTGGCCCTGCGCACCAGGACCGAGCTGCGGTTCATCACCGTGTTCTCGGTGATCGCGACCCTGCTGATCACCCAGTTCGTGGCACACGGTCTCACCGCACCGCTGGACGAGATGACGACCGTGGCCCGGTCGATCTCGCACGGCGACTACACCAGACGGGTGAGCGGCGCCGACCGGCGCGACGAGCTCGGCGACCTGGCACAGACCATCAACCGCATGGCGGACGACCTGGAGGCGGTGGACCGGCACCGCAAGGAACTGGTGGCCAACGTCTCGCACGAGCTGCGCACCCCCATCGCGGCGCTGAGAGCCGTGCTGGAGAACGTCGTGGACGGGGTGTCCTCGGCCGATCCGGAGACGATGCGCACGGCGCTGAAGCAGACGGAGCGGCTCGGCCGGCTGGTCGAGACGCTGCTGGACCTGTCGCGCCTGGACAACGGTGTGGTCACGCTGAGGACCGGACGCTTCGAGGTGTGGCCGTATCTGTCGGGCGTGCTGAAGGAGGCGAATCTCGCCGTCTCGCACCGTCAGCTCGCCTCCGGTTCCGGGAACCACACCCGCAAGGACGTGCACCTGGCCCTGGACGTGTCGCCGCCGGAGCTGACCGCGTACGCGGACACCGAACGGCTCCATCAGGTGGTGGCCAATCTGATCGACAACGCTGTCAAGCACAGTCCGCCGCACGGCAGGGTGCAGGTGCTGGCACGGCGCGGCGAGGGCCCGGAGTCGCTGGCGCTGGAGGTGCTGGACGAGGGGCCCGGCATTCCGGAACCGGAGCGGCACCGGGTCTTCGAGCGCTTCAACCGCGGCGAGGTGCCCTCGCCGCACGGGCCCGGCAGCGACGGCGGCACGGGCCTCGGCCTGGCGATCGCCCGCTGGGCGGTGGATCTGCACGGCGGCCGGATCGGAGTGGCCGAATCCGATCGCGGTTGCCGCATTCGAGTCACTCTTCCGGGGATCCCTCGACCGCGCGGTTGACGTAGGGTTCGAACCGGAAGGACGCGTTCTGCGTGTTCTCTTCCAGGGGTACCGCCCAGGAGGCCGTAGCCCTTGTCCGGCGTTGTCGCGATGGAGCGGAACCAGGCTTGTTTCCCGCCAATTCCACCCTCGAAACCCGCCTTTCCATGTGACTTGCGCGACGATGGGTGGCCCCGCCTGCGAGGAACGGCCGGGGAGGCGTAGCCTTGATTTCCGCTGTCCATCACCTTGTGAAGCGGAAGAGGGCGGTTGCCGCCGTGTCGTCTCAGTCCCCCAGTAACTCGAGCATCTCGACCGACCAAGCAGGCCCGGGTTCCGACCCGGCAGCCGCCTTCGGCCCCAACGAGTGGCTCGTCGACGAGATCTACCAGCAGTACCTCCAGGATCCCAATTCGGTCGATCGCGCCTGGTGGGACTTCTTCGCCGACTACAAGCCGGGTGCGTCCGGCACGGCGGACAAGCCCGTTCCCGGCGCCGCGGCCCCGACCGCCGCCGCACCGCAGGCCACTCCGGCACAGGCTCCGGCCCCTGCCGCGAAGGCCCCCGCCGCACCCGCGCCCGCCGCACCGGCCCCGGCCCCCGCACAGGCCGCTCCGGCCGCCCCGGCCGCCCCGGCGAAGGCCGCTCCGGCCCCCGCCGCGAAGGCCGAGACCCCGGCGAAGCCCGCGGCGGCCCCCGCCGCCCAGGCGCCCGAGGGCCCCGAGTACGTGACGCTGCGCGGCCCGTCGGCCGCCGTCGCGAAGAACATGAACGCCTCGCTGGAGCTGCCGACGGCCACGTCCGTCCGCGCCGTCCCGGTGAAGCTGCTCTTCGACAACCGCATCGTCATCAACAACCACCTCAAGCGCGCCCGGGGCGGGAAGATCTCCTTCACCCACCTCATCGGCTACGCGATGGTGCAGGCCCTCAAGGCCATGCCGGCGATGAACCACTCCTTCGCGGTGAAGGACGGCAAGCCGACCCTGGTCAAGCCGGAGCACGTCAACCTCGGTCTGGCCATCGACCTGGTCAAGCCGAACGGCGACCGCCAGCTGGTCGTCGCGGCCATCAAGAAGGCCGAGACGCTCAACTTCTTCGAGTTCTGGCAGGCGTACGAGGACATCGTCCGCCGCGCCCGCAGCGGCAAGCTCGGCATGGACGACTTCACCGGCGTCACCGCCTCGCTGACCAACCCCGGCGGCATCGGCACCGTCCACTCGGTGCCCCGCCTGATGCCCGGACAGGGCCTCATCATGGGCGTCGGCGCGATGGACTACCCGGCCGAGTTCCAGGGCACCTCCCAGGACACCCTGAACAAGCTGGGCATCTCCAAGGTCATGACGCTGACCTCGACGTACGACCACCGGGTCATCCAGGGCGCCGCCTCCGGCGAGTTCCTGCGGATCGTCTCCCAGCTGCTGCTCGGCGAGAACGAGTTCTACGACGAGATCTTCAAGGCGCTGCGCATCCCGTACGAGCCGGTCCGCTGGCTCACGGACATCGACGCCTCGCACGACAACGACGTGACCAAGGCCGCGCGGGTCTTCGAGCTGATCCACTCCTACCGGGTCCGGGGCCACGTCATGGCCGACACCGACCCGCTGGAGTACCGCCAGCGCAAGCACCCCGACCTGGACATCACCGAGCACGGCCTCACCCTGTGGGACCTGGAGCGGGACTTCGCGGTCGGCGGCTTCGCCGGCAAGTCGATGATGAAGCTCCGCGACATCCTCGGTGTGCTGCGCGAGTCGTACTGCCGCACCACCGGCATCGAGTTCATGCACATCCAGGACCCGAAGCAGCGCAAGTGGATCCAGGACCGGGTGGAGCGCACGCGCACCCCGCAGCCGGAGCGCGAGGAGCAGCTGCGCATCCTGCGCCGGCTGAACGCCGCCGAGGCGTTCGAGACGTTCCTGCAGACCAAGTACGTCGGCCAGAAGCGGTTCTCGCTGGAGGGCGGCGAGTCCGTCATCCCGCTGCTCGACGCGGTCATCGACTCCGCCGCCGAGGCCCGCCTCGACGAGGTCGTCATCGGCATGGCCCACCGCGGCCGGCTCAACGTGCTGGCGAACATCGTCGGCAAGTCGTACGCGCAGATCTTCCGCGAGTTCGAGGGCAACCTCGACCCCCGGTCGATGCACGGCTCCGGCGACGTGAAGTACCACCTGGGCGCCGAGGGCACCTTCACCGGACTGGACGGCGAGCAGATCAAGGTCTCGCTGGCCGCCAACCCCTCGCACCTGGAGGCGGTCGACCCGGTCCTGGAGGGCATCGCCCGCGCCAAGCAGGACATCATCAACAAGGGCGGCACGGACTTCACGGTCCTGCCCGTCGCGCTCCACGGCGACGCGGCCTTCGCGGGCCAGGGCGTCGTCGCCGAGACGCTCAACATGTCGCAGCTGCGCGGCTACCGCACCGGCGGCACCGTGCACGTGGTGATCAACAACCAGGTCGGCTTCACCGCCGCCCCGGAGTCCTCCCGCTCCTCGATGTACGCCACCGACGTGGCGCGCATGATCGAGGCGCCGATCATCCACGTGAACGGCGACGACCCCGAGGCCGTCGTCCGGGTCGCCCGGCTCGCCTTCGAGTTCCGGCAGGCGTTCAACAAGGACGTCGTGATCGACCTCATCTGCTACCGCCGCCGCGGTCACAACGAGGGCGACAACCCGGAGTTCACCAACCCGCAGATGTACACGCTGATCGACAAGAAGCGCTCGGTGCGCAAGCTCTACACCGAGTCCCTCATCGGTCGCGGCGACATCACCCTGGAAGAGGCCGAGCAGGCGCTCCAGGACTTCCAGGGCCAGCTGGAGAAGGTCTTCGCGGAGGTCCGCGAGGCCACCTCGCTGCCGGCCCCGGCGCACACCCCCGAGGTCCAGCCCGAGTTCCCGGTCGCCGTGACCACCGCGGTCTCCCAGGAGGTCGTGAAGGTCATCGCGGAGTCCCAGGTCAACATCCCCGACCGGATCACCGTCCACCCGCGTCTGATGCCGCAGATGCAGCGCCGCGCGGCCTCGGTGGAGAACGGCACGATCGACTGGGGCATGGGCGAGACCCTGGCCATCGGTTCGCTCCTGATGGAGGGCACCCCGGTCCGGCTCGCCGGCCAGGACACCCGCCGCGGCACCTTCGGCCAGCGCCACGCGGTCCTCGTCGACCAGGTGACCGGCGAGGACTACACCCCGCTGCTCTACCTCGCCGACGACCAGGCCCGTTACAACGTCTACGACTCGCTGCTCAGCGAGTACGCGGCGATGGGCTTCGAGTACGGCTACTCGCTGGCCCGCCCGGACGCGCTGGTCGTCTGGGAGGCCCAGTTCGGTGACTTCGTCAACGGCGCGCAGACCGTCGTCGACGAGTTCATCTCCTCCGCCGAGCAGAAGTGGGGCCAGACCTCCGGCGTCACGCTGCTGCTGCCGCACGGCTACGAGGGCCAGGGCCCGGACCACTCGTCCGCCCGCCCGGAGCGCTTCCTCCAGCTCTGTGCGCAGAACAACATGACGGTCGCCATGCCGACCCTGCCGTCGAACTACTTCCACCTCCTGCGGTGGCAGGTGCACAACCCGCACCACAAGCCGCTGGTCGTCTTCACCCCGAAGTCGATGCTCCGTCTCAAGGCGGCCGCGTCGAAGGTGGAGGAGTTCACCACCGGCGGCTTCCGCCCGGTGATCGGCGACGAATCGGTGAACGCGAACGACGTCCGCAAGGTCGTCTTCTGCTCCGGCAAGGTCTACTACGACCTGGAGGCCGAGCGGGTCAAGCGCGGTGTCACGGACACGGCGATCATCCGGCTGGAGCGCCTGTACCCGCTGCCGGGTGCCGAGCTCCAGGCCGAGATCGCCAAGTACCCGAACGCCGAGAAGTACCTGTGGGCCCAGGAGGAGCCGGCCAACCAGGGTGCCTGGCCGTTCATCGCCCTGAACCTGATCGACCACCTGGACCTGGCCGTCGGCGCCGACGTCCCGCACGGTGAGCGCCTGCGCCGCATCTCGCGGCCGCGCAGCTCCTCCCCGGCGGTCGGTTCGGCCAAGCGCCACCAGGCCGAGCAGGCCCAGCTCGTCGCCGAGGTCTTCGACGCCTGACCGGACACCGTACGCACACCGGGGGCCCGGTCCCGCGACTCGATCGCGGGGCCGGGCCCCCGGTGTGCGGGATCCGGCGGGCTCTCAGACGATCGGCGGCTCGAAGTCCCAGTACGGGCGGTTCCTGGAACGGGCCGAGACGGTGTGGACGTGCTGGGCGCCGAGTGTCGCCGCCAGGTCCCCCAGCGCTTCGTCCTCGACCTTCTGGGCCCGCTGCCGCTCGCGCAGGCCGCGCAGGTCCGCGGCGTGGGCGATGCGGGCGGAGAGGGTCAGCGGATGGGTCCGCCCCAGGACCTCGACGGCCCGGGTGGTGACCGAGTCCGTGAGGGCCGCCGCGGATTCCGGGTCCCCGACCAGATTGCGCAGCGCCGAGGCGTTGATCGCGCAGCCCAGGGTCCAGGGGTGGTTCTCGCCCACGGCCGAGGTCATGTCGGCGAGCGCTTCCTCCAGGAGGGCGTGGGCCTGGTCCCGCTCCCCCACGTTGCGCAGGATCAGGGCGTGGTTGGCCCGGGTGCCCGCCACGAAGGGGTGTGCCTGGCCGAGCATCGCCCCGTAGCCCGCGAGGACCTGTTCGCTTATGTCCCTGGCCCGGTCGATGTCGCCGTGCTCGCGGGCGAAGAAGCTCTGGCTGACCGCGAACATCATGGTCAACGGGTCGCTCTCGCCCAGCACGCGTTCCGCCCGTTCGAGGACCCGGGTGAAGAGGGCGGCGGCCCTGCCGCGATCGCCCGATCGGTACTGGCACAGCGCGAGGTTGTGCTCGGCGCGCAGGGTCTGCGGGTTGTCGGGCCCCATGACCAGCCGGTGCACCCGGACGCTCTGGTTCTGCAGCGAGAGGGCGTCGGTGTACCTGCCGAGCAGCCGCAGGTCGGTGGCGTAGTTGATCTCGGAGAACAGGGTCCAGGTGTGGCGCGAGCGCAGTAGCTGCCGCCGGTTGTCCAGAGTGCTCCGGTTGAGCTCCAGGGACTCCTCGTACCTGCCGAGCAGCCGGACCGACACGGCGAGGTTGTTCTGTGCGTTGAGGGTGCGCGAGTCCAGCTCGCCCAGCAGTTCGCGGTACGCGGCGTAGATCCAGCTGGAGATCTGGAACGCCTCGTCGTACCGGCCCAGGCCCCGCAGATCGGCGGCGAGACCACCGGCGGCGCGCAGGTGCTCCAGGTCCTGGGCGCCGCGCTCGACGCGCAGGTGCTCGACGGCGGCCCGTTCGATGATCTCCGTCCCGGCGTAGTCGCCCACGGCCCGCAGCACGTTGGCGTAGTTGTAGCTGAGGTCCCAGACCCTGGGGTGGTCCTCGCCGAGGAGCTCGCGCCAGGCGGCCATGGCGCGTTGGCCGAGTTTGATGCCGGCCCGGTACTCCCCGGAGAGGTACATGTAGCGCAGGCAGTTGAGGACCAGGCTCTGCACCGCGGGCTCGGTGCTCTTGAGCACGTCGGCCCACTTCAGGTGCGGGGTGATCTCGGCGTACGCGGGCCACAGGCGGGTGTCGGTGGGGCGGCCGGGGTCGGCGGCGGCCAGGGCGCGGCGGACCACGTCGATGAATTCCCGGCGGTCGCGTTCCGGCATGTCCTTGCCGATGATCTGGTGGACCATGCGGTGCATGTAGAGCGATTCGCCGGACGACGACTCCTCGCCGAGCGTCTCGTGGGACTCCAGCCGGACCACGGAGTACTGGCGGAGCTGGCCGATGGCCCTGTTCCACAGCAGCGGGTCGTTCATCAGGCCGGAGAGCTGCTCGGGCAGTTCGCCGGGGGGCATCTCCCGCAGCAGCCGTACGGGGATGGAGCCGGGTGCGAAGAAGCTGCACAGGCGCAGCAGGTCGACGGACTCGGGGACGGTTTCCTTGAGCTTGTTGAGGAGTATCGACCAGGCGGTCTGGAAGGCGAGCGGGAAGTCGGCGGAGACCTTGACGACGTCCTGGTCGATGCCGCCCTCCAGGAGTTCGATGTACTCCTGGACGGACATGTCGGAGTCGCCCAGCCAGCCGGCGGTCTGGTCGAGGAGGAGCGGCAGGTCTTCGAGGGCCTCGGCGAGCTGGTCGGCCTCGGCCGGGGTCAGTCGCGGGGCGCGTCGGCGGACGAACGCCACCGACTCGTCGCGGGCGTAGACCGGGACCTCGACGAGGTTGCTGTTGTGCTCGCTCCACTCCGGGTTGCGGGAGGTGATCAGGACGTGTCCGGGGCCGGTCGGCACCAGGTCCCAGATCTGTTCGGGTTCGTCCGCGCCGTCGAGGACGAGGAGCCAGTGGGAGTGCGGTTCGCCCCGGCGCAGCGCGTCGCGGACCGCGCGGAGCCGTTCGCCGTACTCGGCACCGGTCGACAGGCCGAGTTCCGGGGCGAGTTCGGCGAGTTTCTGGCGGTAGAGGGCGCGGCGGTCGGCGGGCACCCACCACACCACGTCGTACTCGGGGCCGAAGCGGTAGACGTACTCGGCGGCGAGTTGGGTCTTGCCGACGCCGGGCATGCCGTGCAGGGCCACGACCCCGGCGCCGGATCCGGCGTCCTGGAGGGCGCGGTAGGTCTGGTTGAGCAGTTCCTCGCGGCCGGTGAAGCGGGTGTTGCGCCGCGGCACCCCGCCCCACACCTCGGGGGTGTCGGCCGGGTAGCGGGGCCCGGCCCGGTCCTCGGCGGGCTCCGGCAGCGGGTCGGCGGGCAGTCCCAGGCGCGTCAGGAGTCGCCGTTCGGCCTCGTCGGCGCCGACGTGGGTCAGATCGGCCGCGGCGAGCACCGAGGTGGCTCCGGGCAGTGCGGACGTGGTCACGGACACGGCGGCGAACCGCTCCGGGTCGGGGGCGACGACCTCGCGCAGCGCCCTGTTCCACTCCTCGTGGCTGCGCGGGCCGAGCTGGAAGTACCAGTCGCTGAGGATGACCAGGACCTGGCCCCGGGCGAGCATCAGGTCCCGGAGCGCCTCCTCCAGCGGAATCTCCACCGGCGGGTCCCAGCGCTGCTGGACGACCGACACCCCGCGCCGTTCCAGCCGGTCGCCGATCCATGCCGCCCAGGCCCGGTTGAAACCGGCGAAACTGATGGTGACGGTCTGCGCCCCGATGGCTCCAACTTGCTTACGCGTAACGGGCATTCAGCCGTCTCCCTGCCTCGGTCCGAGCTTTGTCAACATACACCTGGGCGCCGTCGTACCGGCGGACGTTTCGTGGACGGGCGCCGGTCCGGCACCGCGTTCACGAGCCGTTCCTCTGCTGCCATATCACCCGGGCCGTGGCCACATACGCCTCCGCGCGGGCGAGATGGCCCGCGGGGGGCGGACAATCGTCCAGACGGTGGTAGAGCGCGATCATCTCGTTGACCAGGACGCGGCCCTCGCGGGTCAGGGCCGCCGAACCGGCGAGCACGGGCAGGACCGCGCCGACCTGTTCGCGGCAGCGGGCGTGTTCGGCCCAGGCGAGGTCGCGATGGGTGACGCGCCGCGCGTCGAGCGCGAACCGTTGCCAGAAGTCGGCGAGCGCGAGGTGCGAGTAGGCGCCCTGGAGGAGCCCGTCGAAGGGCCGGGGGTCGGAGCGCCAGGGCGCGAAGTGGCGTGGTGCCGGGTCCTCGTGGTGCAGCGGTACGAGGGCGGTGAGGGCGGCGAGTTTGGTGTGCTGGAGTTCGTGGACGAGGGTGGAGGCGAAGTAGGCCGCGGTGGCCGGTCTGCTGCTGAGGACGGCGCCGAACGCCTCGCGCCTGGTCCCGCTGCAGTGGGCCGCGCCCTCGCCGGTGGGGGCGGAGCCGGGGGGCGGGCCGAGCGGGACGAGGCAGCGCAGCAGGACGGCCGTCTCGGCGAGACGGTGCGGGCCGCCGATGCGGAGCAGGGGTGTCACCCCGGCCCAGGAGGCGGCCCAGGACTTGCGGTCGTGGTCGTCGATGTGGGTGGCGGCGCTCAGCCCGTGGCGGCGCAGGCCGTTGCCGTCGGTGCGGTACGGGTCCACGTCGTCCAGCGGCACGGGGCCGATGCCGTGCCGTGTGGCGGGCAGGGCGAGCACCGGCAGCCAGCGCGGGTCGGCCGAGCCGGTGGTTCCGTCCGGTTGCGCGTACGCGGTGAGGCGGGTCCCGCCCGCTGTCTCGCGTGCCGTCAGTTCCGTTCCGTCGAAGGCGATCCGGACCGGGGAGGTCGAGGACGCCGTCCGCAGGGCGCCGAGGGTGGGGAGCGCCAGGAGGCCCTCGCGGGCGGTGAGCCGGGTGGTGAACGGGAGGCCCGCGCGGATTGCGGAAGCGGCGGCGAGGGCGCCCAGGTGCCTCAGCTCGGTGGTGAGTTCGGGATCGGTGGCGGTACCGGAGAGACCGCGCAGGCAGCGCTGTGCCCAGGGGCCGGTGAAGGGGTGGAACAGGACGGTGCGCACGGCGGCCCGGTCGGCGCGTTCGGCGGTCTCCAGCAGCGCCCAGTCCTGTCGCAGCCGGTCGAGTGCCGGGGGCGGGCAGAGGGAGGCGGGGGCGGCCTCGGCCGCGTCGAGCAGGGCGCGCAGCAGGAGGAGTCGGCGGGTGTCCTGGTCGCGGACGAGGACGTGGAGGGTGTCTGCGTCGCCCTCGGTGCGGCCGAGCAGGCGCAGCATGTGGTCCAAGGGTGGGGGGATCATCGGCGGGCTCCCGCGGTCGCGTCGGACAGCCGGGCCGCGACGTGGCGGATCAGCCGTCCGAGATCGGCGCAGTAGACGGACGGGTTGGTGAAGCCGTGGTCGGCGCGGTAGCGGTGTGCGTAGTGGCCGCCACCGCAGACGGTCAGCAGCGGGCAGGCGCGGCAGACGGCGGCGAGTGCGTCGGCGCCCGCCTGGCGTGCGGCGACGCCGGGGTGGCGCAGGGCGTCGTCGAGGGTGTGGCGGAACACGTCGAGTCCGGTGGCGGCGGCGGTGTCGTAGGCGGACTTGAGGGAGTCCACCTGCTCGATCGTCCCGTCGGTCTCGATCACGATCGCGTTGACGGGGTCGAGGCCGAGGGATTCGGTGGCGGCGGGCAGGCCCAGCAGCAGGGCGAGGCACTCCTCGAAGAGCCGGATCCGGGTCTCGCGCCGTCCGGCCCGCCACCACCGGTCGAAGACGGTGGTGAGCCAGTCCCCGTACGGGGTCGGGCGGTCCGTTCCGGGTCCGGTGCGGGGCGGCTGCCGGACGGGCAGACCCGGTGGGGGGTTCGTCCAGTTGCCGTGCGGCAGCAGCAGGTCCAGGGCGGGCGGGCGCAGGGCGAGCAGCGACTCGTACATCTCGACCGGGTCGGTGCGGGGGTCGACGACGGTGAGGATGCCCGCGTACGCGTCGGGGTGCCGCTCGGCGAGGAGCCGGGCGCCGCGAGCGGCGGCGGGCCAGGAGGGGCGCCCGGCGCGGTCGGTGCGCAGGGTGTTGTGGGTGGACAGGCCGCCGTCGAGGCTGACGCCGACGCGTATGCCGTGCCGGGCGAGGGCGGTGGCGTGCGCGTCGGTGAGCAGTGTGCCGTTGGTCTGCACGGTGGTGCGGACGGCGCAGGAGTCGGGGACCAGCTCGCGCACCCGGTCGGTGAGGGCGGCGAGACGGTCGGTGCCGGCGAGCAGGGGTTCGCCGCCGTGCAGGACGAGGGCGATGCCGCGCAGTGCGTGGGCGCTCGCGTGTTCGGCGATCCGGTGGGCGGTGCGGTCCAGGACGGCGGGCGGGGCGGCGGCCGGGCGGTCGCGCCAGGTCCGGTCGGGGCCCTCGTAGAGGTAGCAGTAGCGGCAGGCCAGGTTGCAGCGGCCGTGCACCTTGACGATGAACTGCGCGAAGGGGACCGGGGGCCGACGGCGGACGGTGTCGCCGTCGGTGTGCCCGGGTGCGCGCGGCGTCGCCCGTCCAGCCACTGAGGCACCCCCGTGCTGCGTGTACGCCGGGACGGCCCCCGTCGCCGGCCCGAGGCGAGTATCCCTGGCCCGCCCTACGGGCAAACCCGCCGCGGGCCACGATGTCCGGTTGGGACGGGCCGGGGACCGGAATCGTGCGGCCCCGGCACCGGAGCCCGGACATGCGGCGGATCGGGAGCCCACCGCCGCGGCGCGCGCCGGATCAGAAGGCGTTGGTGAACCCCCACAGCATTTCCCGCGGCTGCTCGGCCCGCTCGCGCAGTTCCGCGACCACGTCGCGGAGCACCGGATGGTCCAGGGTCCGCAACGCCTCCAGATCGAGCTCCAGCAGCTCCGGCAGTGCGTCCGGCCCACCGGACGGCCTCTCGGACGGCCTGTCGGGCAATCCACCGGACAGCCCGTCGGACGGCCCGTCGTTCCCCGTCGACTCGTTCATCACGCCTCCCCGTAACGCGTGGTTCCGTATCGCGTGGTTCCGTATCGCGCGGTTCCGCGGCACACGGCCCCGTACGCGCGCTCGCCGTCGAGCGTGCCGTCGGGGCCCGGTTCCCGGCACCGTGCCTCTGCCCGTGCGGCGGTGGCCACCGGCCTCCGTCACACCCCGTGCCGTGCTGCCCGCGGCGGCACGGGGCCGCGCCCGCACCGGCCGCTCCTGTACGGATGCCCCGCACGGCGCGGCCTACGCCTGGTGCGCCGTCCTGTCCGCCGGTGTCGTCGTGCGCCGGTCGTACCGGACACGCCGGCGGGCGCGCCCGTCGGCGCCCCGCCCGAGGCGGTCAGCGCTCCAGCTCCGCCAGCCGCGCGACGGTCGCCTCCCCCGCTGCGCCGCCGCCGTCCGGCAGTTTGCGCCATTCGTGGCGTGCCGCGCGGTACGCGTCGCGAGCGGCCCGGGGACGGCCCGCCCTCTCGTAGGTCGTCCCCCGCCAGTGGTGGGCCTCGGCGCGCAACTCGACGGCCTGCCGGAGCAGTTGCGGATGTTCCAGTTCCTCCTCCGCCGTTCCGGCCGCCTCGGCCGCGTCCCGGAACGCCTCCGCCGCCTCGTCGAGCCGGGCCGGCCGCCGCAACACCCGGGCGGCGTCGAGATGGGCAAGGCCCAGATCCAGCCAGCAGCGCGCCTCGGCCAGCGGTTCTGTCGCCTCCTGGGCCGCGAGTCCGAAGAGGTGTTCGGCCTCCCGCAGGTCGACTCGGTCCTCGGTGGCGCGGTGCCGCAGCATCAGTGCCCGGCCCAGCATCAGCAGCCGCTCGGACTGCCGCGCGCTGCCCGCCGCGGTCTCGGTGCGGCAGTCGCGCAGCACCCGCACCGCAGCCCCGATATGACCCCGCCCGTCCGGCAGCCCGGCGCGCCGCAGCAGGGTGCCGCCCCACTCGGCGAGCAGGTCGGCGTGGGCCTGCGAGTCGCGCGGCACGCCGCGGGCGGCGCGGGCGAACCGGTCGGCCGCCTCGACGAGTTCGTCCGGATCGCCGGTGTGCTCGTAGCGGGCCACCCCGACCCGGGCCGCCCGGGTCAGGAGCGAGGCGCGCAGCCGTTGGTCCCGTACGGTCGCCAGGGCCCGGTCGACCAGTACGGCCGCCTCGTCCGGCTCCGCGCCGGAGGCGAGCAGGGCGTCCACCAGGTCCAGCAGGACGCGCGTCCCGGTGCCCACGGTGTGCCGGCCGCCCTCCTGCTGGAAGGCCGTGCGCAGGGAGCGGGCGGCCCGGGCGGCGTACGCCCGGGACTGTTCGGTGTCGACGGTGGCCCCGGAGAGCCTGAGCAGGGTGCGGCCGTGCGCCAGCGGCAGGGCGGCGGGACGGTTCTCCTGGTCGTGCCACGCGTCGGCGAACGCCTCCAGCATGCCGCACGCGGCCTGGAGCAGCGCGCTGTCGCCGTCGAGCCGCCACTGCGCCTCCAGCGCCCGGACCCGTTCCAGGGTGAGCCGGAGGGCCTCGGCGGGTTCCAGTCCGGGGGCCGAGCACGCCGCCGTGTACTCGCGGTCGGCGCGACGCAGCAGTTCCAGTGCCCCGCGCCGGTCGCCGCGCCCCCGGCGGTCGTCGGCCGCGGCGTGCAACACCTTCGCCAGAGCCGCCCGTTCGCGCATCGCGCCGGGGTGCGCGGCGGCCCGCTCGGCGGCGTACTCGGCCTCACGGAGCAGTTCGGCGTCGCCCTGGACCTCCCACAGCCGCAGGACGCAGCGCGAGTACTCGGCCCACACCCCCGGCTCGGAGCCCTGTCCGTCCTGCCGCTCGGTGGCACCGCGCAGCAGTTGCACGGCGTCGATCAGGTACTGGACCATGCCGTCCGACTCGAAGTGCCGCAGCAGGACGCGGGCGCTCTCCACCGCCGCGTTCGGTGTCGGCGGGTCGGCGGGCGGCAGGTTCCGGTCGGGGTCGACGACGAACCGGTCGGGCAGGGGCATGAAGCGCTCCAGCACCCGGACGGCGACCTCGGCGAAGGGATGCGGGACGCGCGAGGCACCGCCCGTGTCGTTCCCCCCGTCCTCGTCCCCCTCCTCGAACTCGTCGTCACCCGCGCCATTCCCGGGGGTCCGGGCCCGGTCGGTGAGCGGCGCGGGCCCGTACCTGCCCTCGCCCAACTGGGCGAAGGCAAGGGCGGGGAAGTTCGGTCCGCCCTTGCCGTAGCGCTGCTCGATGTACTGCGAGCAGTGCTTGAGGACGAGCAGTGCCTCGTCCCGGCCGAGCGGGCCGAGCAGGGCCTCCCGAACGCCGGGCGCGAACTCGTACCACTGGCCGCCGGCCTCCGCGGCGTCCTCGGTCCCGGCCCGCGTCAGCAGTCCGCTGAGCAGCACCTCGGCAAGTTCCGAGGGACCGGAGTCCGGCAGCATCGTGCGCTGCACCAATTGCATCACCGGCAGGTACAGCGGGGCGGCCGCGAGGTACACCGCGAGCTGCCCGGCGGCGGGCGAGGCCGTCGAGCGGAAGCGGCTGACGAGCTGGAGCGAGGACAGCCCGTCGCCGGGGCGCTGGACGGCAGCCGGGGGCTGGTCGGCCCGCACCCAGCCGACGGCGCCGGACACCTGCCCCGCGCCGGTGCCGGAGAGCAGCTTCGCCCAGGCCGCCAACGCCCCTTCCACCGGCGGGAGCACGGGAACGGGGAGCGCGCCCGGGTGCACGGCGGGTCCCGCTCCGGCGTGCTCCACGACCTTCAGCACGCCGGCCCCGCCGGGACCGTCACCGCGCGACAGCGAGCCGTAGGTGACCGGCAGCCGGGTCCGGCTCCACATCCGCTGCGGCAGCGGCTGCAGCACGGCCGTGGGGGCCTGACCGGCCAGGTGGTGGAGCAGCCGGTGGGCTCGGCCGCTGCGCCAGAGCGGACCGGCGCAGTCGCTGACCAGGACGGTGACGCGGCGGCCCGTCGGGTCGCTCAGCCGGTCCGCGGAATGCAGCGGCGCGGCCGCCGGATCGGGGCTGCGGCTCACCACGGCCGCACCGTCGGGCCCCTGGTGCAGATAGCGCACCCGGACGTCCCGGAAGGCCCCCAACTGCCCGAATATCTGCTGGAGTTCGCCGAAGAGGCGGTCCCACACCAGCATCGAGGACGAGGCGTCCATGACGCACTGCACCACCGACTCGCGCCGGGACGCGCCGCGGAAGACCGGCAGGATCAGCCCGCCCGCCCCGGCGCTGCGCTCGGCGGTCGCCGCCTCGTCGAGGGTGTGGCGCATCGGCGGCGCGGCGGGGCGGTAGCGCTGCAACGGGCGCAGGGCGCGCTGGAGTTCGAGTGGTGCGGGAAGGGCGGGGGCGGCGGGCACGCCGAAGGTCAGTGTCGCCCCCCGGGTGCCGCCCGCGCCGCGCCCGGACGTGCGGGGCCCGGCTGACGGCGTGGCCCGGGGGACGGGGTGCAGCGCGACGCGCCCGTCCGCTCCCCCGGCGTCCTGGCGGCGCTCCGCGGGGTCGCCGCCGTCATCGCCGTCCGGCTGGGCGGCCGGGACGCCGTCCCGGCCGGACACGGGGGACGCGGACGCCCCGTCCGGCCGGGGCGTCGCGGCAGGTGCGTCGGACAGCGGCGGAACGGTCCCCTCGTCATCGCCCGGGGCGTCGGGGTGGCGGGTCCAGCGGGCCAGCCAGAGGGCGTCGCAGAGCTGCTCGGCGTCGGGGTCGAGTCCCGCCTCGCGCAACCGGGCGACGAACTCGGGCAGCAGCCCGCCGTCGTACGGCCGGGGCTCCGGGGCCGCCTTCCCCGCCCGGGACGGGCCGTTCACCGTGTCCGAGGCCCCCGCCCCGTCCGCCCGCGGGTCATGCGGCACCACCGGCGCGTCGTCGTCGCGGCCCCGCGCCGGATCCTCGGGGTCGCCGTCGGGGCCGCGTCTCCCCTGCGGTCCGTGCCGCGCCGCGCCATCGGACATCAGCGCATCACCTCGGCCGGTCGAGTCGCTGGATGAGCAGGTCGGCGAGACGGTCCCGACCGGCCGGCGCGGCGGCGTCGGTGAGATAGATCGCGTTCAACAGCTGGTCCGTGGCCAGGAGTTCGCTCCGGGACCGTTCCAGGAAATGGGCGATGAGATCGTCCCCGGAGCGAGCCGCCTCGTCGCCGAGGTGGGCGCGCACGAAGGTGGCGAGACGCTGGTGGTCGGGGCGCCCCAGCTCCAGGTGGACGCAGCGGCGCATCAGCGGGGCCGGGAAGTCCCGTTCGCCGTTGCTGGTGAGCACCACGAACGGGAAGGCCCGGCACTGCACCCTGCCGCCCCGCACCGTCACCTTGTTGCCGTCGTGGTCCAGTACCTGCGCCTCGCCGTCGGGCAGCCGGTCGGCGATCCGTTCCAGCTCGGGGATGCCGAACTCGCCCTCCTCCAACACGTTGAGCAGGTCGTTCGGCAGATCGATGTCGCTCTTGTCGAGTTCGTCGATGAGGACGACCCGTGGCCGGTCCGAGGGCATGAGCGCGGTACCGAGCGGGCCGAGCCGGATGTAGCTGCCGACGTTCTCCGCCGATTCGGCTCCGGTCGTCCCGGCCGACGCGGCGTGCGCGGCGAGCTGTACGTCCTGGAGCCGGGCGATCGCGTCGTAGCGGTAGAGCCCGTCCTGGAGCGTCGAACGGCTGACGATCGGCCAGCGCAGCACCCGGCCCAGACCGAGTTCGTGGGCCACGGAATGGGCGAGCGTGCTCTTTCCCGCGCCGGGGCTCCCGGTGACCAGCAGCGGCCGCCGCAGATACAGCGCCGCGTTGATCATCTCCAGCTCCTCGGCCCCCGGCCGGTGGAGTTCGGCGATGTGCCGGTAGCCGCCGAGACGGCGGTCGGCCGATCCGTCGCCGTCCGGCCCGTCGCCGTCCGGGGCGCCGCGGCCCGCGAAGTCCCGCCAGGGGGGCGGGGGCGGCAGCCGGTCGATGCCTTCGTGCGGTTCGCCGGCCCCTCGATAGATGAGCCACTCGCTGGGTTCACTCATAGCGTGTTCCTCGTCGTCACTCGTCCGCCAGGGGCAGCAGTCGAACGTGCATCACGGTAGCGATCCGGCGCACCCCCCGTAAGGGGCCGGACGGCTCTCACGGCGCTTCCAAGTAGTCGCCGTGGCCGGGGATTTGCTGGTGCGGGTCGTCATACATCACGGCAACCCCGGCCGACCAGTACGTCTCCGTACGCCCCGCATGCACCCCCTGCCTCCATTCGTGTATTTTCCCGGGGAGTCGATCGGGGGTCCGGGCCGCGGCGACCTCGTCGGAGGCACGCCGGTGGAAGTCGGCGCAGACCGCGGCCGGCTCGGCCGCCCCGCGCCTCCACAGGGCGAGCCCGAAGCCCGCTTCGAGCACCCGTCCCAGTCCGGCCGCTCGTTCCGGGCCGGGCCGTTCGCCGTACCTGCACAGCACCGGAACTGTCTCGTACGCCAGCCGACGCAGTTCCTCCGCCGCCGGTACGGGTACCCCCATCCCGTCCTCGCAGTCGACGACGGCGGCCTGCATCGAAACGGTCATGGCCCGGTTCCAGCGCGCCTCGCGCTCGTCCCCTCCTTCGTCGGCGCCTTCGTCGGTGCCTTCGTCCGCCGCTCCACCGGCTGCTCCATCAGCCCCTCCACCGGCCACGAACATGCCGCGGTGCAGTGGGCGGACGACCACCGGACGGAGCACCCCGAGCGGTCGCCCGTCGGGGTCCGGCCGCCACGCGTCGACCTCCAGGTCCATCAGGGCCGGAGGGACAACGACCTGAAGCACCGCCGGGGCGTCGGGTTCGTCGCACCGCCGGAACGCCTCGGCGAGCGGGGCGGCGAGCCGGGCCGGAAGGGCGTCCGGTGACGTGCCCCGGCTGTCCTCGGCGACCGGCAGCACCTCCCCGGACTGCCGGGCGACGCCGACCCGCCAGTCGTAGCGGTCCCGTTCCCAGCCGCGCGGTTCCAGCTCCAGCACGACGAACGGCGCGCCGAACGGTCTGGCGGGTTCGGTCGTGGGCGCCGGAACGAGCGGGTGCTCGCGACCGGCCGCGTGCCGGTCGTTGTACCGGATCCCGGCGAGTTCGTGGCGGAACTTGCGGGAGAGCCGGTCCTCGGCGATCCGCTTCACCCACTGCCACAGCGCCTCCTCGGCGTCCGGCGTGGACGGCAGGACGTAGGGGCGTTCGGCGGAGAGCGCGCTCATGCAGTAGCGCAGGACCAGTTCCAGCGCGCTGTCGCCCCCGGGGGCGTCGTACAGGGCGCCGAGTCCGTCGCGCCAGCCGCGCGGGGCCGCGTGGTGCTCTCCCGGGTGGGTGTCCGGCAGCTCGTTCAGCAGGTCGAGGAGGCTGCGGGTGCTGAGCGGGGGCGGAAGGTCGGCGAGCCTGCCGAGCAGGTCGATGCGCTGCTGGGGACTCAGCGCGCGCCCCGCCCCGGCACCCAGCTCGCGCTGGAGGTCGGCCCAGGTCCGCTCGGTGCCCACCGGGCTGGTGTGCCGGTCGGCGTGGTAGCGGTCGTGGGCGTGGAACACCGCGTGATAGGGGTCGTCGGACTCGGTGGCGACCGTTCCGGGCGGTACGGGCAGGGTGCGCAGCCGTTCGAGGCCGATCGAGGTGCCGCCCGTCGTGCCGTCGGAGCGGGACTTGAGTACGCCGACGACCTCGCCGCGGGCCAGGTCCACCACGGGGCCGCCGGACAGACCGGGGTACATCCGGTCGCCGTCGAGCCGCATCTGTTCGTCGTCCTCGGCCCAGTCGCCGAAGGTGCCCATCACCTGGCACCGCCCGCTGAACCGGGTCAGCTGCCCGGATCCGCCCGCGGTCCAGCCCGTGTAGAGGACGGACCCGCCGCCGAACATGCCGGCCGGACGCTCGGTGACGTACACGCACGGGTGCTCGACCGGCCGCAGCAACCGGATCAGCGCGAGGTCGGGTGCGGGCCAGCCGCCCGGGGCGGCGGCCCGTCCGCCGCGGGGGCCGGGGCTGCCGGGCCGGGTCTCGGGCATGGCGGCGACCACGGCACCCTCGACCACCGTCTCGGCGCTGCCCGGGTCGGGCTTGAAGACCACGCTCACCTGCCGCCCCTCCCCCGCCATCGCCACGTGCGCGCACGTGAGGACCCAGCTCGGGGCGACGAAGAAGCCGCTCCCCAGGAATCCCCGGTCGGATCCGTCAGGGGCATACCCGGGCTCCGGCCGGTGGATGCGGACGGTCGCCGCCATCACGAGGCCCGCCAGCGCACGGTGCGCACTCTCCGAGCCGCCCCCTGCGCCCCAGCCCGGCGGCTGGGTCATGAACGGCTCCCGGCACCCCGGCCGTCCCCGTCCCGATGCATCGGTGCGCCGGTGGACGCCCCCGTGCCCGAGCCCCCGGCGGACCCCTCGTCCGGACCGCCCGGAGCCGCGGCGGACGCGTCGTCCCGGCCACCGGGAGACGCGGGCGGCACATCGTCCCGCCCGTTCGGCGGCGCGGGCGGGGGGCCCGGCGGCATGGGCGGGGCGGGGCGCGGAGGGGCCGCATACGTCGACGAGGGCGGGGAGGGCTCCGCGTCCGGGACCGACGGCGTCCGCCCCGCCGTGCCCGCACCGCCCTGCGACGGGATCGCCGGGTCGACGGGCGGCCCTCCGCCGTGCCACGTCAGCGTGACCGTGATACCGCCCTTGGCCTCGCCGTCCGCCAGCAGTCCGACGACCTTGCCGGCCTTGGCGGTGAGCTCGATACCGAACTCGACGCTGACCTCGTCGGGGCGCACCGCGCGCAGCGGCTCGGCGAGCGAGCGCGCCACACTGGTCACGACGCCCCGGAGGCTCTCCACCCGGGCCTGTACCTGGTCGGCGAAGTCCCCGTAACCGATGTCCGTGAACGCCGGCCCCAGGGAGGGCGCCGCCAGTTCCTCTGCACCGGAGATCCGTGCCCAGACCGGCGTGCCGTCCGGCATCTCGATGCGCGTGACGCGAGCTCCGTTGTCGTCCATGAAACCCCCCGATTCCCAACTACCCGCAGGCTAACGGCAGTACGCGACCCGCGCGAGGTACATGAACCATGACGCGGGGGCCCGCGCGGGGGTTCTCGACGGGGGTCACGATCCGCCGCCGGCCCCGGCCGCACCACCGCCGCGGACCGGCCCGGCGGCGCGCTTCCGGCCTCCGCGGGGGCCGTCACCAGGCATTAGGCTGTGCGGCATGTACTTCACCGACCGCGGCATCGAGGAACTGGAGAAGCGGCGAGGCGAGGAAGAAGTCACCTTCGAGTGGCTCGCCGAGCAGCTGCGTACGTTCGTCGACCTCAACCCCGACTTCGAGGTGCCGGTCGAGCGCCTCGCCACCTGGCTGGCCCGCCTCGACGACGAGGACGAGGACGAGTAGCCCGGCCGCCGCACAGCCCGTCGGCCCCCCGGCCCCCCGGCCCACCGGCCCACCGGCCCGCAGCGCATCCGGCGGAAGCCGCCGGACAGTACCGGACGCTGACGGATCGGGCCGGTGTCGAGCCGCCCGACGGACCCGTTCCGCCCCGGTGCCCCCTCCGGGACCCACCTCCCGCCTCCTCGGTGCACGCCGTCGGACCTCGTCCCCGGTGAGTACCGACAGCAACCGCACGGACCGCCCGAGGTCGCACACCCGATGCCCCGCGCGGAAGCACGCAGACGCGGAAGCACATCTCCGGCTGCCGGGCGCCGCCTCGTACGGGACCCCGGCGTCGGGCGCCCCGGGACCGGCCGGGCGCCTCAAATCCCGGACCGGACCGGACCGGCCGGACGCCCCGGCGCCGGGGGCACCGCGTACACAGAGCGCACCGGGTGCGCAGGGACCACCGAGCACACAGGGCGCGCCGGTCCGGGAGCCGCCTTCGGCCCGAGTCTCCGGCCCCGGCCCGTCGCACACACCACGGCCGTCTCGCTCCCGGGCGTCCCCTCCTCCCCCGGTCCGGACTCCCCGGCCCGGACTCATCCCCCGCACGCGGCCTCTCCACCCGCGCGGTCTCTCCGCCCGGCATCATCGTTCCCGCGCGTGCTCCCCCGACTTCCGCCCCGGCTTCCCCCGGCTTCCCCCGACTTCCTCCCCGGCTTCCTCCGGCTTCCTCCCTTGACTTCACAATTCCGCGATATATCGTGTTCACAAGAGACGCGATATGTTGCGTCATTCCGCGTTTCCCCGGGAGGCCAGATTCATGCCTGTGTCGACATGGGCCATCGCCGAGCCCCAGAAGCTCGCCTTCGACGCCCCCGTGACGTCGCTCGACGTACGCATCGTCGGGGGCGCGGTCAACATCGTCGGCACCGACGAGCCGACCGCCCGCCTGGAGGTCTCCGAGATCGAGGGGCCGCCGCTGATCGTGACCCAGGAGGCCGGTGTCCTCACGGTGGCGTACGAGGGCCTGTCGTGGAACGGCCTCCTCGAATGGTTCGACCGCAAGGGCTGGAACCGCAGGGCGGTCGTCTCCCTCGCCGTACCGGCCGGGTCGGCCGTGGCGGTCGGCGTGGTCGGTGCCGGGGCCGTGGTGTCCGGCATCCGCGGGCGCACGGAGGTACGCGGAGCCACCGGTGACACCACGCTCGTCGGGCTCGCCGGACCGGTCCGGGCCGAGACGGTGTCGGGCAGCGTGGAGGCCCAGTCGGTCACCGGTGAGCTGCGCTTCCAGACGGTCGCGGGCGATCTGACGGTCGTCGAGGGCACCGGTCCGTCGGTTCGCGCGGAATCGGTGAGCGGCAACATGGTGCTGGACCTCGGCCCGGTCCCGGCCGGAGAGCTCACGGACATCCGGCTGACCACGGTGTCCGGCGAGGTAGCCGTCCGGCTGCCGCAGCCGACGGACGCGACGGTCGAGGCGAACACCGCGAGCGGCGCCGTGTCCAACGGTTTCGAGGACCTGCGGGTCAGCGGCCAGTGGGGCGCGAAGAAGATCTCCGGCACCCTCGGCGCCGGAACCGGAAAGCTGCGGGCGACAACCGTCTCGGGCTCGATCGCCCTGCTCCGCCGCCCCGCGACCGAGGACGACGCGTACGACGCCGAGCCGACCGGAAAGGTGCTCTGACATGCCCCCCGTATTCGCCCACGGCCGCCTCCGCCTCTATCTGCTGAAACTGCTCGACGAGGCCCCTCGCCACGGATACGAGGTGATCCGCCTCCTGGAGGAGCGCTTCCACGGGCTCTACGCGCCCTCGGCCGGCACGGTCTACCCACGGCTCGCCAAGCTGGAGGCCGAGGGGCTCGTCACCCATGCCACCGAAGGCGGCCGCAAGGTCTATTCGATCACCGACGCGGGTCGCGCCGAGTTGGCCGGACGCACCGGCGAACTCGCCGACCTGGAACAGGAGATCAAGGATTCCGTCTCCGAGCTCGCCGCCGAGATACGGGACGACGTGCGCGGCGCGGCCGGCAAGCTGCGCAGCGAGATGAGGGCCGCGGCGCACGAAACCCGGCAGCCTCCCGCCGGGTCCGCGGGACGCCCGGGGAACCGGAAGTCTCCTCTCGGCGGTTTCCCCGACTTCCCGGACTTCACCGACTTCGCCGACTTCACGGATCTCGGCGACAAGGAGGCGTGGCGCGTGGCGAAGGAGGAGTTGCGCAGGGCCAAGCAGGAATGGAAGGAGCAGGCGCGCCGGGCGAAGGACGAGTCGCGCCGCGCCCGCGAGGAAGCCCAACAGGCCCGCCGTCAGGCCAAGGAGGCGCAGGAGAGGGCGCGCGAGCAGATGCAGAACGCCGCCCGCCAGGTGCAGGAGCACTTCGCACGCGGCGACTGGCCCTCGGGCGTGCGGGAGGGGCTGGCCGAGATCACCGGACAGCTCGGCAACTTCGCCAGGGCGGGCGGGCGGCCCCCGTACGTCAAGCCGGAGCCCGCCGCCGAAGCCGACCCGGAGTGGGGCCGCGACATCGTCGGCACCGGTGACCCGGCCCGGGACCTCGACCGGCTGCTGGACCGCTTCCGCGACGGCGTCCGCGACACCGCACGGGACCACGGCGTCACCGAGGAACAGCTGGCCGAGACCCGTCGCCACCTGTCGACGGCGGCGGCCCGCATCGGGGCACTGCTGCGGAAGGGCGACGGCACGGACGGCGGGAACGACGAGGAGAAGTGAACCGTGGCGGCGGGCCGGGCCCGCCGCCACGCCGGGCGACGGGGCCCGGGGACCGGGCGGCCGAAGTCCGCCGGTCACCGCCCGCCGCCACCCGCCCCCCTCACCCCGCTCTCCCCGTCCCCCGTTCCTGCCCCTACCCGTCTCCTCTCCTGTTCCCGTCCCCGTCCAGCGCGCGGCTCACCGACGCGTACGTCGCACCGTGGGTGGCGAGGACTTCGGCGACCGCTCCGGGGCGGGCGGTGAGCGCCAGCAGGAGGTGCTCGTCACCGATGGAACGTTCCTTGCGCCCCACGGCGATCCGCAAAGATCTCGCCAGGACGTCCTTCGCCTCGCGACTGAACGGGCGACGCCGCGCGCCGCGCCGCCCCGGCCGGTCCAGCGCACCCTCCCCGTGGACCTCCTCGACGCGGGCGACGATCGCGTCGACGTCGATGCCGATTCCGGCGAGCGCGTCGGTGTCCGCGCGGGTCAGACCGCCGCGGCGGCGGGCGGCGGCCAGATCGGCCTCGACCGCCGCCCGGCGGTCGAGGAGCCCCGACGAGGCGGCGACCGCGGCGGCCCGGCCGCCCTCCCGGTCCAGCACGGCGAGCAGCAGGTGCTCCTCCGTGACCGCCGCGGCACCGGTCCGTTCGGCGCGGGCCACAGCGCCGGTCACGACCGACCGGGCATCCGACGTAAATCGTTCGAACATCATCGCCTCCCGTACTTCTTGTGCACGGCCTGTCGGCTGACACCCAGTTCGGCCGCGATCTCCTGCCACGACCAGCCCTGCGCGCGGGCGCGTACGACCTGCACGGATTCGAGGTGCTCCAGCAGCCGGCGCAACGCGGCGACCGCCCGCAACCCCACCCGGGGGTCGTGGTCACCGGCGCGTGCGGCGAGATCCGTCGCTTCACTCATGCCGTCAATGTACGTTGACAGTCGACCAACGTCAATCAAAGTTGACAACGGGAGCGGGTCGCATCGGCTCGGCCGTGCCGCCGGGCCGGGGTCGCCGTGACCGTGACGCGGGCCCCCGCGCGGGCCCGGACCGTGATCGCTCCCCCGCTCCCGCGCACCTCGGCGCTGCCGTGCGCGGAGACGCACCACCGCCCCGCCGCGGTCGGCAGGGAGATCTCCGTGACACCCCTGCGGCCCGCCGTGTAGGTCAGCCGGTAGACGCCGGTGGTGGCGTCGTACGTGTCGGAGTGGACCGTTCCGGCGACGGCGGGCGCGTACGGCGTGACGGTCCGTTCCTTGTTGACCGCGAAGGCGCCGTTCTCGTCCAGCGCGCAGTAGCCTCCGCCGTAGCACCACACGTAGCCCGCCCAGCCCGAGGTGTAGCGGTTCAGCGAGGCCATCGCGTCCCGGTAGAAGCGGCCCATCATCGGCAGCGCGTTGTTGAGCGGGCCCCATTCGCCGACGACGACCGGAAGGCGGTGCCGTGCCGGGTACGCGGTGACGGCGGCCTCGTACGACTCGATCCATCCGGCCGACGGGTCGTAGTCGGCGCCCGCCTCCATCGCGGTGTCGTAGAAGTGCGGGGCGTAGACGGTCCGGTGGTCCGCGATCGTCCCGAGGCCGGTGGGTACGCCTTCGCCGACGGCGGGGGTGGGCTCGACGAACAGCCAGTTGGCGCGGTCCACCGAGCGGATCGCGCGGGCGAGCCGGTTGTACATCGGAGTCAGCTGACGGGCCTCGATGCGGCGGGCCGCGGTCGGCAGGTCCTCGCCCTCGGCGATCTCCCCCATCGGCTCGTTGATCAGGTCGTAGCCGAGGACGGCGGGATGGCGTCCGAAGCGCTCGGCGACGACCTGCCACATCCGCTCCTGGGCGCGTCGCAGATCGGGGTCCTCGTAGAGATGGGTGAAGGCCCGCTGGACGGCCGGCTCGAAGTACTCCGAGAACCAGTCGTCGGGATGCGGCGTGAAGGGAAGCCCGTCGGTCCGGGTCGCCCAGGCGGGAATGCCGCGATGCCCGAACGCCGGACCGAACACGTCCTGGTGGGCGTCGAGAAGCACCTGGATGCCGTACTTCCGCGCCCAGTCCAGGACGCGCTCGATGCGGCGCAGGTACGCGGTGCTGTAGTGGCCGCGACGGGGTTCCAGGTCGTCCCAGAAGATGAGCAGCCGGGCGAAGTCGAAGCCGTTGGCGCGCAGGTCGCGGAAGTGCTTCTCGGTGATGGCGGTCAGCGCCCGGTCGCCCCGGTTCGCCTTGTCCTCGACGTTCCAGCCGCGCAGGGTGAGCGTGCGTCCGGCGTCGTCGGTGAGGCGGGGGATCCCGGACCGGTCCGATGGAACGGGGTGCGCGTCGGCGGCGGGGGCGAGGGCCCCCGCCGCGAGCACGAACGACATGACGGTCGAGGTGAGTACGCCGCCGGTTCGAATCCGCGCCCGCGTCCGCGTCCACGTACGCACTCTCGCTCGCACCCGCACCCGCGCCCACGTCCGCACTCGCGCCCACGTCCGCACTCGCATTCGCATTCGCATGGCGCAGATCAGAGCAGTTCACCCCGCACACCTCAAGAGCAGCTGAGCACAATCTTTCCGAACTGGTCGCCCGATTCCAGCCGTTCGAAGCCCTCGCGGGCCCGGTCCAGCGGCAGAACCTCGTCGATGACGGGACGCACCCCGGTCGTCGCGCAGAACGACAGCAGATCCTTCAGCTCCTCCTTGGAGCCCATGGTCGAGCCGACGACCTTCAGCTCCAGGAAGAAGATCCGGGTCAGCTCGGCGTGCGAGGGCCGGTCGCCGCTTGTCGCCCCGGAGATGACGATCGTGCCGCCGGGACGCAGTGCCTTCACCGAATGGGACCAGGTGGCCGCTCCGACCGTCTCGATGACCGCGTCGACACGCTCCGGCAGCCGCGCGCCGGGCTCGTACGCCGCCACCGCGCCGAGCTCGACGGCACGCTTCCGCCGGGCCTCGTCCCGGCTGGTGGCGTGGACCCGCAGCCCGGCGGCGCGGCCGAGCACGATCGCCGCGGTGGCGACGCCGCCACCCGCGCCCTGGACGAGAACCGAGTCCCCGGGCCGCACTCCGGCATGGGTGAAGAGCATCCGGTACGCGGTGAGCCAGGCGGTCGGCAGGCAGGCGGCCTGCTCGAAGGTGAGCTCCTTCGGCTTGGGCAGCACGTTCCAGCTCGGGACGCTGACCTGCTCGGCGAAGGTGCCCTGGTAGCGCTCGGTGAGAATGGAGCGGGGCTCGTCCGGGCCGACACCGTGGCCGCTCTGCCCGATGACGGAGTGCAGAACTACCTCGTTGCCGTCCTCGTCGATCCCGGCGGCGTCGCAGCCGAGGATCATCGGCAGCCTGTCCTCGGTGAGGCCGACGCCCCGGAGCGACCAGAGATCGTGATGGTTGAGCGACGCGGCCCTCACCCGGACGGTGGTCCAGCCGGGGCGTGCCTCGGGGGCGGGGCGTTCACCCAGTTCGAGGCCGGTGAGGGGGCGGTCGCGATCGATGCGGGATGCGTAGGCGGCGAACATGTCCCGACGATAGGCCGGTGGGTGGGGCGGCGATACCGGTCACCGGTGTGACGCGCGCCGCGCGGGTGCGGCCGTTCGCGGAACGGGGCGCGCGGGCCACAGGGCCCGGAAGGCACAACGGGCAAGGGCGCCGCACGTGGAGGAAGCGCGGCGCGCAACGCTTGCGCATGCGCGGGGCGCAACGCCAGGGAAGTGCGCGGGCGCACAGTGCGAGGAGAGCACCGGGAAGGCGCGGGGCGCACGGCGTGAGGAACGCGCGGGGCGCGACACACTGCGGGAGCGCGGGGCACTGCGCGTGGGAGGGAAGAGGCACCGGGCACTTGCTTGCACGTGGGGGAGGCGCGGGGCGCCGCACGTGGGAAAGGCGCGGGGCGAACGGGGCGGGACGGCGGGCGGGCCCGCCCCAGACGCACCCCGCATCCGGCACCCGCACCCGCGCCCCGCACCCGGGCCTCAGAGCGTGTCGGGTGACCTTCGACCGGAGAGCGGACGCGGCACGGTGCGTGCGTGCCAGGACGTGGCCGCCCGGTCAGAGGTCACCGACGGGCCCTCAGCGCCGGGCCACGCCCTCGGCGCGCGCCGCGGCGGCGACTGCCGCCGTCACCGCGGGCGCCACGCGCTCGTCGAACGGCGACGGAATCACGTAGTCCGCCGCGAGTTCGTCGCCCACGACGTCCGCCAGCGCGTTCGCGGCGGCGATCTTCATGCCCTCGGTGATCCGCGCGGCCCGCACCTGGAGGGCGCCCGCGAAGATGCCGGGGAAGGCCAGCACGTTGTTGATCTGATTCGGGTAGTCCGACCGTCCGGTCGCCACGACGGACGCGTACTTGTGCGCGATGTCGGGGTGGACCTCGGGGTTCGGGTTGGCCATGGCGAAGACGAACGCACCGGGCGCCATCGACGCGACGGCCGCCTCGGGCACCGTACCGCCGGAGACGCCGATGAAGACGTCGGCGCCGGCCAGCGCGGTCTCCAGCGAGCCGGAGACGCCGGCCCGGTTGGTCAGTTCGGCCAGCTCCCGCTTGACGTCCGTCAGGTCCTCGCGGTCCCGGCTGACGATGCCCTTGCGGTCGGCGACGGCGACGTCGCCCAGCCCCGCTTCCAGCAGGAACTTGGCGATGGCGACCCCGGCCGCGCCCGCGCCGGAGATGACCGCGCGCAGGTCGCCGAGGCTGCGGCCGGACAGCTTCGCGGCGTTGCGCAGGGCCGCGAGCGTCACGACGGCGGTGCCGTGCTGGTCGTCGTGGAACACCGGGATGTCGAGGCGTTCCTGGAGCCTGCGCTCGATCTCGAAACAGCGCGGCGCCGAGATGTCCTCCAGGTTCACACCGCCGAACGACGGGGCGAGCCGGACCACAGTCTCGACGATCTCGTCCGCGTCGGTGGTCGCGAGCGCGATCGGCACCGCGTCGACGCCGCCGAACTGCTTGAAGAGGATCGCCTTGCCCTCCATCACGGGGAGGGATGCCTCGGGGCCGATGTCACCGAGACCGAGGACCGCGGTGCCGTCCGTCACGACGGCGACGACCTGCGACTTCCAGGTGTAGTCGTGGACCAGCTCGGGGTTCTCGGCGATGGCGCTGCACACCTTGGCGACGCCGGGCGTGTACGCGAGGGAGAGGTCGTCCTTGTCACGGACGGGGACGGTGGCCCGCACGGCCATCTTCCCCCCGCGGTGCAGGGCGAAGGCCGGATCGAACGGCTCGTCGGTGGTGCTGTCTGTGGTGCTGTCGCTGCGAGGATTCACGATCTCCGCTGCCATGGTGTTGACCCCTTAAGTCTTTCATCGTTTGAGGGTGGCCACTCCTGGTTGAGGAGGGGTGGGCGGGCACCGCGTACGCGCCCTGCGCCCGGCGGTTGGCCCGCCCCGGCAGGGGGGAAATACGTACGCGCGGGGCGCGCCGCACACGCGCCCTGAGCCCCGGATGAGGGGTGTAAAGGTCTTTCTTACCGGACGGACCGTGTTACGGACGAGTTCATGGCCGCACGGTGATGCGACTCATAGTCGAATATCCGGACAAGTAGGCCGAACGGCGAACGACGTATGGCGTCCAGTTGTCGAGACGCGCCGGAGACGCGCCGGCGCACGGAGGGAGCCGTCGTGGATGGTCCGGCCGCGGTGTACCGGCCGCTGCTGTCAGGGGATCGCCCGTTACCCGATTTTGACATGCCCGGAACCGGGTTCGCCCGGTTCCGGCGCGTTTCCTTACCCGCTCGACGCGACGGCATCCGACGTCGTGTGTCGCTCATCGCCCGGCCCCGAACCGCACTCGCCGAAGGAGCCCGATCATGACCGCACACACCACTCGTCGCACGATCACGGCCACCCACCGCACCCGTCGCACGTGCCCGCCCCCTCACCACACTCGTCGCACCATCACGGCCACCGCTCGCACCGTTCGTCGCACGGCCGCCCGCTCCAGGACCGCGGCGATCGGGGCCCTCGTGGTCGCCGGGGCCCTGCTGCTGACCGCCTGCGGCGACCAGACGAAGAACCACCCCCGCCCCGGCGACCCGACGAGACCCGACACCGTCGGCAGCTCCGCGGCCGCCGCGCTCCTGCCACCGGAGATCAGGGCCAGGGGCGTCATCAGGGTCGGCTCGGACATCGCGTATCCGCCGGTCGAGTTCAAGGACGGGTCGGGCGACACCGTCGGCATCGACCCCGACCTCGGGGCCGCGCTCGGCAAGGAGCTCGGCGTGACGTTCCGGTTCGAGAACGGCACGTTCGACACGCTGGTCACGGGGCTGCGCTCCAAGCGCTACGACCTGGCCATGTCGGCGATGACCGACACCAGGAACCGCCAGGAGGGCATCGACTCCGACACGGGGAAGAAGGTCGGCGAGGGCGTCGACTTCGTCGACTACCTCACCGCCGGTGTCTCGATCTACACCAGGAAGGGCGACGACCAGGGGATCAGGACCTGGGCGGACCTCTGCGGCAAGAAGATCGCCGTCCAGCGCGGCACCGTCTCGCACAACCTCGCCAAGACCGAGTCGAAGAAGTGCGCCGGCGGCAGGAGCATCGCCATGGAGACGTTCGACAACGACCTGGAGGCCCGGACCCGGCTGCGCAGCGGCGGGGCGGACGCCGGTTCGTCCGACTTCCCGGTGGCCGCCTGGGCGGTGAAGACCTCGGGCGGCGGCAAGGACTTCCAGCTCGTCGGCGAGCAGGTACAGGCCGCGCCGTACGGCATCGCCGTCGCCAAGGGCAACGACCGGCTCACCAAGGCCGTGCGGGCGGCCCTCGACGCGGTCATCAGGAGTGGCGAGTACGGCCGGATCATCGCCAAGTGGGGGGTGGAGGCCGGAGCGGTGACCGAGGCGAAGCTGAACGGCGGGTCCTGACGACCCGGCACCGAAAGGACTTCTCCGTGTCCCCGCCCGGCACCGAAAGGACTCTTCCGTGACCGACATCCAGAAGACGGGTCCGGCCGATCGGCCGCCCCTTCCCGCCACCGCGACGACCGCGCCGCAGCCGATCAGAGCCGTACCGGTCCGGCACTACGGCCGGTACGTCGCCGCCGTCGCCGCGATCGCGGCGCTCGCCACGATCGTCTACGCCTTCTCCCGGGGCAGGATCAATTGGGGAGCGGTGCCCGACTACTTCTTCGACGACCGCATCCTGACGGGCGTCGGAAAGACCCTGCTGCTGACCGCCCTGTCGATGGTGATCGGCATCGTCGGCGGTGTCCTGCTGGCCGTCATGCGGCTGTCGAAGAACCCGGTGACCTCGTCGGTCTCCTGGTTCTACATCTGGTTCTTCCGCGGCACGCCGGTCCTGGTCCAGCTGTTCGTCTGGTTCAACCTGGGGCTGGTCTTCGAGTACATCAATCTCGGGCCGGTCTACAAGGACTACTGGTCGAGCTTCATGACGCCGCTGCTGACGGCGCTGCTCGGGCTGGGGCTCAACGAGGCCGCCTACATGGCGGAGATCTGCCGGGCGGGTCTGCTCTCGGTCGACGAGGGGCAGACGGAGGCGGCGCACGCGCTGGGCATGAGCCACGGCAGAACCCTGTGGCGGGTGGTGATCCCGCAGGCCATGCGGGTGATCGTGCCGCCGACGGGCAACGAGGTCATCAACATGCTCAAGACGACCTCGCTGGTGGCCGCCGTGCAGTTCTACGAGCTGTTCAAGTACGCCCAGGACATCGGGCAGTCGTCCGGTGCCCCGGTGGAGATGTACTTCCTCGCCGCGGCCTGGTACCTGATCATGACCTCGGTGCTGAGCATCGGCCAGTTCTACCTGGAGCGCTACTACGCACGCGGCTCGTCCCGCAGCCTGCCGCCCACCCCGCTGCAGCGGATCAGGGCCGATCTGCTGTCGCTGGGCCGCCCGAAGGGAGGCATGGCATGACCGCCATGGTGAAGGCCGAGGGCGTCCACAAGTCCTTCGGCACCGCGCACATTCTCAAGGGCATCGATCTGGAGGTCGCCCCGCGCGAGGTCTTCTGCCTGATCGGCCCGTCGGGTTCCGGCAAGTCGACCTTCCTGCGGTGCATCAACCATCTGGAGCAGATCAACGCGGGCCGGCTCTACGTCGACGGCGAGTTGGTGGGCTACCGCCAGAAGGGTGACCGGCTCCACGAGCTCAAGGACAGCGAGGTGGCCCTGAAGCGCCGGGACATCGGGATGGTCTTCCAGCGGTTCAACCTCTTTCCCCACATGACGGCGATCGAGAACGTCATGGAGGCCCCGGTCCAGGTAAGGCGCGAGACGAAGGCCGTGGCACGGACCCGGGCCGAACGGCTGCTGGACCGGGTCGGTCTTGCCGACAAGGCGGGGAGCTATCCCTCCCAGCTCTCCGGCGGCCAGCAGCAGCGGGTGGCCATCGCCCGCGCCCTGGCCATGGAGCCGAAGCTGATGCTCTTCGACGAGCCGACGTCGGCGCTCGACCCGGAACTGGTGGGCGATGTCCTGGACGTCATGCGCGGGCTGGCCCAGGACGGCATGACGATGATCGTCGTCACCCACGAGATGGGCTTCGCCCGTGAGGTGGGCGACGCCCTGGTCTTCATGGACGACGGTGTCGTCGTCGAGGCGGGCCACCCGCGCGACGTGCTGACCGATCCGCAGCACGCCCGGACGCAGTCCTTCCTGTCCAAGGTCCTCTGAGGACGCCGGAGAGGGGTGGCGGCCGACCCGGCCCCCACCCCTCTCCGCGCAAGAATCCCGCCCCGGGCAGAGCCCTGGCACGAATCCCGCTCCCGGGCACGAATCCTGCCCCGCGCGGTCCCGTCGTCCGCCGCTACTTCACGGCGAGCACCAGGGTGTCCGACGGCGACGCCCAGACCGCCCGCGCCTCGGCGAACCCGGCCTCGCGCAGGGTGTCCGCGTGCCACCGAACGGACGGCGTGTCACCGTCGGCGTGCTCACCGTAGATCCGGTACCGCTCGGCGGTGGGCTCCGCGAGGGCCGGGTCCTTGGCCGCCAGCGCCCACCAGTCCGCCCAGTCCAGCGCGCCCGCGGCCTTGGCACGGTCCATGGCGGCGTGCCGGTGCGCACGCTCGGCGGCGTTGATCCTGGGGGTGTCCGTGTCGATCATGTGATCGGCGTTCATGAACACCCCGCCGTCCCTCACCAGCCCGCCGATCCGCCGGTAGAGCGCGGCGAGAGGTTCGGTGTGCAGCCAGTGCAGGGCGGTCGCGGTGAGCACGGCGTCGTACGACTCGTACGGCAGCCGCCCCGCCCAGTCGGGATCCTTGAGGTCCGCGGTGACGAAGGTGACGCGCTCGTCGCCGTCGAAGTGGCCGCGGGCGATGGCGAGCAGCGCCGGGTCGAGGTCGACACCCGTACTGGTCGCCTCCGGGAACCGCTTGAGCAGCCGGTCCGTGATACTTCCCGTACCGCATGCGAGGTCGAGAACGCGCGGCCGGGGCCCCACCAGGGCCTCGACCATGTCCAGCATCACCCGGAACCGCTCCTCGCGGTCGGGCATGTACCACTCCTGCTGCCGATCCCAGCTCTCCTGCCAGGCCGCCCAATTCGTAGGTGCCGTCGACTCCACCACGAGACCTCCATGTAATACCCTG
Organism: Streptomyces sp. NPDC014734; assembly: GCF_043083325.1. Classification (NCBI taxonomy): domain Bacteria; kingdom Bacillati; phylum Actinomycetota; class Actinomycetes; order Kitasatosporales; family Streptomycetaceae; genus Streptomyces; species Streptomyces sp. NPDC014734. Next base: position 527,021 of record NZ_JBIBYN010000001.1, read on the forward strand.
GTTCCGAAAACGACTATTACACCGTTCGCGCACCGACTCTAGACCGACGCCGTAAGGACTACAAGTGGAACTGGCCTATTACTCGGACTATGCGGTGACTCTGGTCAACACCGAGGAGCCGGCCCGCAGCAAGGACTCCCTCACCTCCGTCGAGGCGATCCGCGAACTGTTCGGCGCCAACCAGCAGGCGGCCCGCCGCGCCACCGACACGGACGTGACCCGCTTCCGGTCCGTGCGGGCACGACTGCGCGCGGTCTTCGAAGCGGCGGACGACGGTGACGAGACGCTGGCCGTCGACCTGCTCAACTCCCTGCTGCTGGAGTTCCCGGTCAGCCCGCAGATCTCCGGCCACGACTTCCGCGACAAGGACGGCAAACCGGACTGGCACATGCACCTGGCCGACCACCCGTCCAACGCGACGGCAGGCTACGCGGCGATCGCGGCGATGGGCCTCGCCTTCCACCTCACCTCGTACGGAGTGGACCGGCTCGGCCTCTGCCAGGCGTCGCCGTGCCGCAACGCCTATCTCGACACCTCGACCAACCGGTCCCGCCGCTACTGCTCGGACCGCTGCGCGACCCGCGCCAACGTGGCCGCCTACCGGGCCCGCAAGCGCCTGGAGACGGAACGCGCCGCCGAGACCGGCCGCACCGCGGAGGCGGCCCAGACCAGCACGGCCCGCACCGATCGCTGACCCTTCTTCAGCGGCCGGTACCGTACCCGCGCCCTGGCCAGCACGAAGTCCTCGGGCACCGTCCCGTAGTCCGTGCTGTCGCCCCCCGCGAACGAGTTGTCGGCCAGCACCCACCAGCCGCCCCGGCGACGCTCCGCGGCCCGCTTGACGACCAGCAGGTCCTGCTGGAACGGGTGGCGCAGAATCACCACGTCCCCGGGGCGCACCCGCGCCCCGTAGTGCACGAGCAGCCGGTCCCCGTGATACAGCGTGGGCACCATCGACGGCCCCGTCACCTCCACCACCTGAAAGGGCATCCGCCCCGCCGGCCCCCGCCCGGACCGTTCCCACGTCGGCTCCGGCACCTCCGGCACCTCCCGCATCGTTCCGACACCTCCCCGTCCGTCCTGTCACCGCGTCGTCCACGTCGTCCGCGCCTTCCGCCTGTTCCGCCTGATCCACGTCTTCCGCTTCTCCGACAGCGTTCCGCAGATTCGGCCACTGGACCCATCCTCACCCCGGACTTTTGGCCTAAGCCCATGGGGGCACCCACGAAAAGCGGTCTCTCACGGAGTAATGTCCCACCTGAGAAGACGATCACGAGGAAGGACAGCTCCATGCTTTCCCGCCTGTTTGCCCCCAAGGTGAAGGTCAGCGCGCACTGCGACCTGCCCTGCGGTGTGTACGACCCGGCCCAGGCCCGCATCGAGGCGGAGTCCGTCAAGGCCGTCCAGGAGAAGTACCAGGCCAACGAGGACCCGCACTTCCGGGCCCGCGCGGTGGTCATCAAGGAGCAGCGAGCCGAGCTGGCCAAGCACCACGTCTCGGTGCTGTGGAGCGACTACTTCAAGCCGCCGCACTTCGAGAAGTACCCGGAGCTGCACCAGCTGGTCAACGACGCCCTGAAGGCCCTCTCGGCCGCGAAGGCGTCCACGGACCCGGCGACGGGCCAGAAGGCTCTGGACTACATCGCCGAGATCGACAAGATCTTCTGGGAGACCAAGAAGGCCTGACCTTCTCCTTTCCTGTCCGAAGGGGTGCGACCGCTCTGCGGCCGCACCCCTTCGGTCGTCTGTGAGCGGACGTGGTGCCGAGCGGCGTCGGCCGCGGAGGGGTGCGGCGCGTACGGATCGCCGAACACCCCTGGGCGGCAAGGAAGATGTGACCTGCGGCTCGCCGGGTCGTCCGGCGCGTTGAGCGGTGTCCTGAATGCGTTGCCGGTGATGATGGCCGTACCGACACAGATGCCCGCACCTCTCGCGTGCGACCTTTCCGGTCCGCGAGCGGGATCGGTCGGTATGAGTGGATCTGCGCACCCGACCGGTACGCGCTCATGACAGGAGACAGGGATGACCACCGAGGGCTTCACCACGTGTCTGTGGTTCGACGGACAGGCCGAGGAGGCGGCGGAGTACTACCTCTCGGTCTTCGGGAACTCCCGCCGCGGCAGGACCGTGCGTTACACCGAGGCCGGACCCGGGCCCGCCGGGTCGGTGATGACGGTCGAGTTCGAGATCAACGGCCAGAAGTTCATCGCGGTGAACGGTGGACCCGAGTTCACGTTCAACGAGGCCGTCTCCTTCCAGATCCGGTGTGCGGACCAGGACGAGGTGGACTACTACTGGGGCCGCCTCACGGACGGGGGCGAGGAGGGGGCCTGCGGCTGGCTGACGGACCGGTACGGGGTCTCCTGGCAGGTCACGCCCGAGGCGCTGATCGAGTTCATCGCCGATCAGGACGCCGGACGTGCCGCGCGGACCACCGCGGCGATGATGACCATGAAGAAGCTCGACATCGCCGCGCTGCGGAGGGCGTACGAAGCGGGCTGAGACGCGAGGGCGGCGCGGGCCGGCACTCAACGGGCGCGCAGGCGGGTCGTCCAGGGGTGGCCGGCCCCCTGGACGAGGATGATGGTCTCGGTCAGCCAGGCCCGCTGGTCCCCGGTGAGAACCGGGAGCGCCGCCGTGAAGTCCTGTTCGTCCTTGGGGCGCCGGGACCCGGCCTTGTGGAGGAGCTGCACCTCGGGCGTGAGGTAGGGGATGCCGTCCGTCGAGGTCAGGCCGAGCCGGCCGAGCGGGAGGCGGATGCGGGGGTCGCGGCGGAACAGCCAGTCGGCGCCCTCCGTGTCGTCGAGCATCAACTGGACGCGCCAGGGGGCGTCGGGCCCCGGGCGGCACCAGATGTCGTGCACGTGCGGCGGCAGGATCTCTCCGGGCAGCCAGCGGCGCAAGGTGCCGGGCGGGTCGGCGGCCCACCACTCCCAGCCCGCCAGAATCCGTTGCGCGGTGAGCTGGTCACGGCGCAGCAGGAGCACGTCGATGTCGCCGTGGGCCCGAATGGCACGGCCCACGGCGAGTTCGATCGCGTAACCGCCGGCGATCCACCAGGGAGTGCGCAGGGGGGCGAAGAGACGGGCGGCCTCGTCGAGCGGGGGCGGGTCCCAGGGCCCCCACGGCGTTTCCGTACGCATCCCTGCGCGACCCCTTCCTGTCGTTTCTCCACCGCCCCGGCCGAACCGGTCCGGCCCGGACTGGATCGGGCCGGACTGGATCGGGCCGGGCCGGACTGCGGCCCGTCAGGCGGTCGGCAGCAGGTGCCGGTAGCTGTCCGGGTGTTTCGTCAGATAGGTGGCCAGGCTCATCGCCGGGTGTCCGGTGAGCCGCGGTACGGCGTCCGAGACCGTGGCCATCTCGCCGACGGCGATGGCCTCGTACGACGTCACCCAGCCGGCGACCTCCCAGTCCTCGGCCCCGTACCGCGCCCGTGAGGCGTACGCCTCCTCGCGGGTCTCCGGGACGTAGGTGACGGTCCGGCCGGTGACCCTGCCGAGTTCCTCGGCTGCCTCGGCGAGGGTGAACGCCTCGGGGCCGGTGAGGTCGTAGCCGATTCCGTCGTGGCGGGTCGCGTCCCGCTCGGTGTCGGCGAGCAGTACGGCGGTCGCCGCGTCGGCGATGTCCTCGTGCGCCACCGCCGCCACCCGGCCGTCGCCGCCCGGGCCGCGCAGCACGCCGTCGGCGCCGGTCATCGCGGGAAGCCCGGCGAGGTACAGGCTGTCCCGCAGGAAGGTGTGGCGGACGTCGGCGACCCGGATGTGCGCCTCGGTGTGCCAGTGGTCGCGGGCGAAGGTGAACGTGGCGTCCGGCGCGGCGCCGAGGAAGGAGACGTAGACGATCCGCTCGACGCCCACGGCCACGGCCGCGTCCACGGCGGTGGTGTGCTCGCGGACCCGGTCGGGGCTCTCGTGCGCCGAGACGAGGAACAGGGTGTGCGCCCCCGCGAGGGCGCGTCGCATTGCCTCGCCGTCACCGTAGGGGGCGGGCGGTGCCGCGACGGCTCCGGGGAGTTCGGGCAGCCGGGACGGGTCGCGGCCGAGGAGCCGTACGGGCACTCCGGCCCGCACCAGGCGTCGGGCGACCTGTCCGCCGACCGCACCGCTCGCACCCGTGACGGCGATGACGGGGGCCCCTGAAGCTTCAGGACCGTTGGCATCGGCACGGTCGGTGGGACCGGTGGCATCGGCACGGTCGGTGGCACCGGCCGGATCGGTGCGGTCGGTGCGGTCGGTGGGATCGGTGCGGTCCTGGGGGGTCATGCGTGTCCGCCTCCCTCGCCCGTCCAGGAGCGCACCTCGACGACCGCGTCCACCGGGACCGGGCCGTAGATGTGCGGGAACTCCTCGCCGCCGGGTGCGGCGGGTTCGTACCGTACGGGTACCGGAAGCCGGGCGGGGTCGATCACGAGGACCACCAGGTCCTGGTCACTGGTCCCGGCCCGGCTCCCGGGGCCGTACAGCATCTCGGCCACTCCGTCGAGCTGGTGCGGCAACGAGCAGTGGATGAAGCCCTCTTCGTGCAGAGTTCGGCCGCGGGTGGACATCTCGTACGTCCCGATCCCGCGGGCCGCCTCCCACAGGGGGCCTTCGGTGAGGTGCAGCAGCAGTTCGGCCATGGGCCCACGCTAACGACCTCGCCCACGATTGGCGGTGAAGCGAGGAGCGGTGTCCGGCGCCTTCACACGCCCTCGCGCCCGGACGGCGGTCCCGGACGCAGTTCCGGACGTCGTGCCGGGCAACGGTGGCGGGCGGCGTGGCAGCGCTGTCCGCCCCGGCCGCCGCACGGTCCCGTCCCGCGGGGGCGGCGCCGATCACGCGGTGCGGGCGAGCGGGCTGCGGTGGCGCAGCAGCCACTGGTGGTAACCGGCCGCCCGCCGGGCCGCCTCCCGGTAGGCGGCCTCCAGTTCCGCGTACACCGTCGTCATGTCCGTGCCCGGCCGGGACACCAGCAGCAGCCGTACCGCGAGGGGGTCGTCGCGCAGTGGGCGTATCGCCATGTCGTCACGGGGTCCGGACGTGGGCTGGCAGGGAGCGACCGCCTCGCCGAGCACCACCAGGGAGGCGGCGGTGAGGTAGTCGCCGTGCAGGACGGTCGGCGCGAGACCGGCCTCGCCGAACACCCGGCGCAGCCCGTCCCACTCACCGTCCACCGTGGGGTCGACCATCCAACGGTCCGCGGCCAGGTCACCGAGGTCGACGACGGTCCGGGCGGCGGCCGGATGGTCCCGGGCCATGGAGATGAACTGCGGTTCGCGGTCCACGAGCACACGCCGCGTGAGCGTCTCGGGGATGGCCAGCGGGCAGCCCTCGACCTCGTGCACGAACGCGACGTCGAGCCCGCCGGCCTCGACCGTGCGCAGCAGCGCGCCCGCCGACACGTCCACGCGCAGCGAGATGTCCGTGCCGGGCAGCCGGAGCCGCAGCCCGCGCAGCCAGCCGCCGATGACACGGCTCGCGGTGCTGCCGATGCGCAGCCGTGGGCCCGAGGCGCGCACCGCGTCGGCCTCCGCCCTCGCGTCACTCACCAGGGCGGTCATGCCGTCGACCAGGGGGCGGGCCCGGCTGAGGACGGCGTGGCCGAGCAACGTCGGCCGGCAGCCGGTCCGTTCCCGGCAGAAGAGTTCGGCACCGAGGGCGTTCTCGATCCGGCGCAGCTGGGTGGTCAGGGAGGGCTGGCTCACGCCCAGTCTGCGGGCCGCTCGGTGCAGGCTGCCCGCGTCCGCGATGGCGCACAGCGCCCTGAGGTGTCTCACCTCAAGCTCCATGCCCTTGAGCGTAGGGCGGCGGACGGCAGTCGCACCAGACGACCGAACCCGTTCAATACCCTTGAATTCACCGGTAGTTGACCTGATCTTCGGCGACTGGTGCAGTGGGGGGCGCCCGCCGGGGTGAGGGGGGCGCCTCACGGGGAGCGATGTCCGTGACCGGGACCGCGCGTGCCGGTCACCGCGCCGCGTCGGGGAGCCGGTTCGCTTTGCCAGGACCCGGCTCGCCGGCTCGGACGCCGGTGACGGCTCGCAGGGGGGCGAGCGGGGCTGCCCGCCGGGCGGGCAGGGCGGCCGCGATCACGCCGACGGCGAGGGGGAGCAGGACCACGAGCACGCTCCGAGCCGCGGAAACGTCGTGCTGGAGGCCCGATTGGGTATCTGTCGAAGGGCCGGCTCCCCTCGGCTGTTCTCTGTCGGAGGACCGGTTTCCGCGGCTCCTCCCCGCCGCAGGGCCGGCTTCCCCCGGCTGCGGGGTGGCCGGTCGACGATCGCGCCTCAGGAGGCCAGGCCGGTGCGGTGGGCCAGCAACGCGGCCTGCACGCGACTCGCCGAACCGGTCTTGTCCAGGATGGCGCCCATGTGGGTCTTGACCGTGCCGATCCCGATGCCGAGCCCCTCGGCGATGTCCTGATTCGACAGCCCCTTGCCGAGCATCGCCAGGACCTCCCGTTCCCGGCCGGTGAGCCGGGCGATCCGGTCGTCCCCGGGCGCGTCCTCCTCGCCCCGCGGGCTGCCGGAACGCAGCATCCGGGAGATCACCGTCCCGGTAACGCCCGGCGAGAGCACGGCGTCCCCGGCGGCGGCCGCCCGCACCGCGCTGATCAACTCCTGCGGGCCCTCGTCCTTCAGCAGGAACCCGGTGGCACCTTCCCGCAGCGCCCGCATGACGTTGTCGTCGTCGCCGAAGGTCGTCAGCATCACCACACGCGGCGCGGGATCCAGGGCGAGCAGCGGCGCGATCGCGGCCAGCCCGTCGCACACCGGCATCCGGATGTCCACCAGCGCCACGTCCGGGCGGTGCGCCGCGGCCTCCTCGACCGCCGCGTGTCCGTTCGCGGCTTCGGCGACCACGTCGATGCCCTGCGCGTGCCGAAGGATCAGTCGCACCCCGTACCGGATCATCGCCTCGTCGTCGGCGAGCAGGACACGGATCGGCGCGGCGGACTCGGTCATGGGGTCTCCGTAAGTTGTGAGGTGGCCCGGGAGGGAAGGGCCTGATCCGCCCCGCCCGTCACGCAAACAAGCGGCTCGACTTCATCAGTGAGACTTCCAGGGCGGGACGTCCCGCACGGACGGGACGGGGAAGCGGTCGATGGCGATGAGCCGTCGTGCGGCGTCGAAGCAGTAGCGGGTGATGGTGAATACGCCGGTCCGGGTGCCCGAGCCGGCGGAAGGATAGACGCAGCCCACCGCGCCGACGGGCCGCGGGGGCTCGCGTCCGGTGGCCGCCGCGCGCACGGCCGGGCTGTCGAAAACCCCTTTCAGCTCCTGGTACGTCATGCCCGGGCGCGGCTGTGGAGGCGGGGCCGTGTGCCGAGGCTGGCTGTAGGCCACGCCGATCGCGAGTGCCATCACCCCCCACAGGGCCACCGCCCCGAGGCCGAACGCCAGCGCCCCGGCGGTTCCCGGGCCGCGCGGCAGCGCCGCGGCAGGGCCGTCGGGTCCGTCCGGCGCGGAGGCCGCCACGTCGCCCGCGGCCGGTCTCCTCGCGACGGTGTCGTCCGGTTCCGCGGGGACGGTCGCGGCCACCCGGAACCCGCCGGACGTCGGCACACCGGTCTCGAAGGTGCCGCCGAGCAGCTCGACCCGTTCGCACAGGCCCGGCAGGCCCCGCCCCGTCCCGGCCCCGGACGGTGTGCCCGCCACGGCGGCCGACGCACCGTTGCGGACCGTGACACGTACCGTCCGGTCGTCGTGCTCCACCCGCACGGTGACCTGGGACGCCGCCGCGTACCGGTGCACGTTCGTCAGGGACTCCCGCACCACCCGGTGCACCGCGCGCCGCACCTGCGCCGGGCGTACGCCGAGGTCGGGCCCGCTCCATTCCAGCCGTACGGCGATGCCGCCGTCACGGGATCCCGCGACCAGCGCCTCGACGTCGGCGCGCGTGCCGGTGGCGTCGGTGAGCACGTCCGGCCCGGTGTCCCGGCCGAGCGGGCCGAGCACCCCGAGCGCCTGCCGCAGTTCGCGCATCGCGTCCCGGGTGGTGCGCCGCACCAGGACCGCCTCCTCGCGCAGTTCGGGGGCCGCCTCGTCGAGGGCGAGCTCCAGGCCGCCGGCGTGCAGGGAGATGAGACTGAGCCGGTGGCCCACCAGGTCGTGCATCTCGGCGGCGATCCGGGAACGTTCGTGGGTGCGGGCCTCGTTGTCCGCGGACCGGCGGGCCCGCTCGGCCGCGTCCCCGCGTTCCCGCAGCGCCCGCAACAGCCGGGTCTGCTGCCCCGACACCGTCCCGGCCAGGCCGGGCACGACCACGGCGGAAACCGCCAGGGCCAGCCCGAGCTCCAGACCGTAGACGGCCGAACCGGGGCCGGTCGAGGGGCCGGCCGCGGTCGCGGACGCCATGATCAGCAGACTCGCGCCACCCAGCAGCCGGACACGCCGGCGCGGACCGGCCGTGTCGATCGTCACCGTGTACGCGGCACCCGCCGTCACCGGGCCCACGGCGGGTGCCGCCCCGGCCAGGACGGCGAGGACCAGGAGCGTGGCGTCCGGCCAACGCCGACGCAGCGGGAAGAGCGCGACGGCGACCGGGATCACGAAGAGGTGGGCCCCGGCGTGCGGCAGGTTCCACAGCCGCAGTGCGACCGCCCACAGACACAGCGCGGCAACCGCCGCACCGGCCGTCTCCCCGACGGCCCGGCCACGTCCCGAGGGGCGCGCCGGGGCCTCCCGTCCGGGACGGACGCGACGACGGAAGTGGCTGATGAGGGGCACACCGTCCAGTATCGACCGCGTCGGTCGAGCGGAGATGGGCCTCAGGACCGATCCGGGACTCCGCCCTTCGGCAGAGGCTGTGGAACGGTCGGAGCGGTCGGCCGCCGCGGCGAGTATTCCCGGCCCGACCGGATCCGCCCGGTGCCGGGGATGCCGACAGCCCGCCGGCCGACGGGCTTTCCGGGACCTTGCCCGGGGCGCCCGTCATCCGGAACGCCCCACCACGCCTCCGCCCCACCGCCCCACCGCGCGGAGCCGGTCCCGATGCGCGGCCCGCGACGTCGCAGAACGCCCGGGGCCCGTACCGGCGGTGGTGATAGGTCGGTCCTATCGCCGGTTGACATCATCCGCCGGGGCTTTCGTCTCCCCGACACTCTCCCCGTACCGCCCCCGTCCACGTCCGGTCATCGGACGGTTCGTCGGACGGGTTCATCGGACCGGTAATCGGCAGGAGACCCCCCATGAAACACCCCAGGACCGTCATGTCGGCCGTGATCGGCCTCGGCTTCGGACTCGCGGCCGCGCTGGGCACCGCACCCGCCATCGCCGCCTCCCCCGCCCCCGCCGCACCGCCCGCGTCGGCACCGGCGGCCCACGTCGGCTACGCCGCCAAGGCCGGTGCCCACGAGGACGCCGCCGCCAACAAGGCGTTCTTCGAGGCGGTCGCCAAGTCCGTCGCGAAGAAGCGGGGTGCGCACCCCGGCGCCCAGGCGGTCACCATCGTCTACAGCACGGCGAACGCGCCGAGCTTCCGGACGCAGATATCCAACAGCGCGCAGATCTGGAACAGTTCGGTGTCCAACGTCCGGCTCCAGGAGGGCTCGAACGCCGACTTCACGTACTACGAGGGCAATGACCCGCGCGGTTCGTACGCGAGCACCGACGGGCACGGCAACGGGTACATCCTCCTCGACTACTCGCAGAACCAGCAGTACGACTCGACGCGGGTCACCACGCACGAGACCGGCCACGTGCTCGGCCTTCCGGACCACTACTCCGGTCCGTGCAGCGAGCTGATGTCCGGTGGTGGCCCCGGCCCGTCCTGCACCAACCCGTACCCCGACTCGAACGAGCGCAGCCAGGTGAACTACCTGTGGCAGTACGGCTTCGCGGCCGCGCTCGCGGCCAACGCCTCCTGACGACGGGTCTTCCGGCGACATGTGGGGCCGCCTCGTAGGACGGGGCGGCCCCATGCGCGTCGGCACCGGATCCGTCTCGCGCGGCACGGTCCGCCACAGGCGCGGGGCGAGGGTCTACCGGGCGCCGAGCGCGGCACGGACCAGGGCCAGCAGTTCGTCCTCCGCCATCCCCAGCTCGCGTGCGTCCGCGGCCACTTCGCGGACGCGCTCCAGCAGGCGGGCGCGGTGCGGCGACGCGCCGCCGGTGACGACCGCGCCGCGCCCGCGGCGGAGTTCGATCAGCCCCTCCTCACGGAGCTGCTGGTAACCGCGCAGCACGGTGTGGACGTTCACCCCGAGGGATTCGGCGAGCACCCGTGCGGCGGGCAGTCGCTCGCCCGTGGACACCGTGCCGTCGGCGACGGCGCGGCGGACGGAGGCGGCGATCTGGTCGCCGAGCGGCACGGTGGACGTGGGGTCGACCCGGAAGAGCATGGTCAGCGCTCCGCCCGTCGCTGGTCGATCAGGGTGTTGAGGAGCGCGGCCCCGGTCGCCGAGTCGTCCACGGTCACCGCGAAGTCCCGGCCGCCGACCAGGGTGGCGACGATGCCTTCACCGGAACGGATCATCAGGCCGCTCCGCCCCGGGCGGACGCGGTATCCCCATCCGCCGTACTCGGCGAGGGGCTTGATGTCGCGGCTGGTCGCGGTCTCGATCCGGTCGAGCGGGACTCTGAGGCGTGGCCAGGGCAGTAGCCCCGAGATGGTGATGCCTCGGCGGTCGACCACCACATGGGGACGGGCGAAGACGGTCAGCAGGACACCGAGGACCAGCGGCGGAATCCCGGCCGCCCAGCCCGAGGCGAGCAGCAGCACCACCCCGACGGCCACGAGCCCGAGCGCGAGCAGCGGCATCCACCAGCCCCCCGTGCCACGGGCCCATCCGGCGACCTCCCCCTCGGCGAGCGCGATCCGGGCACCGTCCCCGACGGGCACGGCTCCGGCGGGCGGCGCGGGTACGGGGGTGAGCGCGGCCAGCGCCGTACCGAGTCCGAAGGCGACCGCGGCAGCCGCCAGGGCCGCGGCGATCTGCCACAGCGGAAGCGACACACCCTGCGCCCGGCCCGCCGCGTCCTCGACGGCGTCCACGTTGGCGAACAGCACGGCGGCCAGCAGCCATCCCATGAATCCGGCGAAGGCGTATCCGGCGGCGACCAGCAGTCGGTGGGCCCGCCCGTAGAACCTCCCCTTCACGACCATGCCGGTCCACAGCACCCCCGTCACGGCGAACAGCAGGCTGCCGAGCACCGCGTGCCAGGCCTGCCCCATGTACCCGTCCGCCCGGCCGTCGATGCCGAAGTGCTCGGCCATCCGCCCGGGAAGCCGGTCGCGGAAGGCCACGAACAGCACCAGGTCGACCACGAGCGCGAGCAGGAACGGCAGCGCCACGACGATCACGTCACCCAGTTTCTTACGCTTCATGAAAACCTCCATTGTTCGCATGCTAGTAGAACAATCCTGGGACGGCAAGGTTTTGGCAAGCGCCGGGCAAGCCTTCGCGCCACGGCACCGGGCAACGCTGGGAGGTGGAACTGTCCGAAGCGAAAACGGGGGATTCGATGTCTGCTGCGGAAAGGCCCTCGGGCCTCACGACCGTGCCCGCGTCCGTTCCGGTACCGGCGGCTCCGCCGGTACCGGTACCCGCCCCGGCGGTGCCCTTGCGGCCCGCCCGAACGGAACCCACCGCGCCGGTCCGGCGCAACCGCGACCAGTGGCTGACCCTGCCCGGATGCAGGAAGGTCCTGATGGTCGTGCACACCGAGGTCTACGGCCAACGACTGCGCGACCTGCTGCCGTTGCTGGCCGGGGACCTTCGCGTCCAGGTCTCCTTCACCATCGCGCCGCACGCGTTCAACAACGGCGCGGCCCACTCGCTCCCCGACCTCGGGGCCACCGTCGTCCCCTGGGAGGAAGCGGTGCGCACACCGTTCGACCTGGCGGTGGCCGCCGGTTCCCAGGGCGTGGAACAGCTCCGCGCCCCCTTGCTCCGCATGCCGCACGGCATCGGCCACATGAAGCTGTCCCGTCCGGCGGACGGCCCCCAGGACGCGCCCCGTACCGTCGGCGGGCTGGGGGCCTCGTATCTGATGTGGGACGGGAAGGTGGTCCCGAGGGCCTTCGCCCTGGCCCACCACGAGGATCTCGTCGCGCTGGAGCGGTGGTGCCCCCAGGCTCTGCCGATCGCGGAGGTGGTCGGCGACGCGAGCCACGACCGGATCACGGCGGGCCTGCCGTCGCGCGAGCGCTACCGCGCGGCTCTGGGACTGCGCCCCGGCCAGAAACTGGTCCTGGTCTCCTCGACCTGGGGGCTGGGCTCGTCCTTCAACCGGCTGGAGGCACTGCTGCCGAGGCTGCTGGCCGAACTGCCCGCGGACGAGTTCCGCATCGCGCTGCTGGTGCACCCCAACGTCTGGTCGGGCCACGGCCGTTGGCAGGTGCTGGCCTGGCTCGACGCGTTCCGGCGGCGCGGAATGACGGTCGTCCCGCCGGAGGAGGACTGGCGTTCCACCCTGATCGCGGCGGACTTCCTCATCGGCGACCACGGCTCCGTCACCCTGTACGCCACGCTGGCCGGACTGCCGATCATCCTGGCGCGCTTCCCCGAGGCCGATGTCAATCCGATGTCGCCGGGGGCCGAACTGGCCCGGATCGCCCCGGCGCTCTCGCCCACCCACCCGCTCACGGAGCAACTCGCCTACGCCGCGGCCGAGTACGCGGCGCAGGAGCACCGGCGCGTCGCGGCACGGATCTCCTCCGAGCCCGGCCGGTTCGACCGACGGATGCGACGGCTGCTGTACCGCATGCTGGGGCTCGGCGAGCCTGCCCACGCCCCGGCGACCGCACCGCTGCCACTGCCCACGCCGCTGCGACAGCGGGCCGGGGCCGACGAGTCGGAGGCGACGGCGTGACCCGGCGCTGCCGGAACGACGCCCGGCGGGGGCCCGCAGCCGTGACCGGCGTCGTGGCCGCGGACGTCACGGGCATCGTGGCCGCGGACGGAGCGGTGGGCGTCGACCTCGACAGCCCTGCCGACGAGGCGTGGCGTCAGTGCGCCGATGTCCTGTACGGCAGCCGCCCGCGTCCCGGGGCCGAGGCCAGGGCTCTCGCCCTGTGGGCGCTCAGGCACTACCCCGGATGCCTACTGGCCGTGATCCGGCGCGACGACGGCTGCTGCCTCACCGCTTCCGTCTCCGCTCCCGGTTCCGTTTCCCTTCCCGGCCCCGACTCCCCTCCCGGCCCCGTCACCGCTTCCGTCTCCGACTCCACTCCCGGCCCCGACCCCGTACCCGCCTCCGCCTCCGTGACCGCCTCCGCCTCCGTTCCTGTCACCCTCGGCCGCCGGGCGGCGCTGGGGACGTGGCCGCCCGGGTCCGTGCCCGGCCTGCACGAGGTCGTGGCCCGGCTCGTCGCGTCTCTCGCGCCGTCGCCCGGCGTCACCCCTCGCGACGGCCGCCGAGCAGGCGCAGTCGCTCCGCCAGACGCCGCACGTCCACCTCGCTGACCGGTTCGTAACGGGCCAGGGACCGGTCGTACCAGTCCCTGGCCGCCGGGAGGTCGCCGCGCTCGGCCGCCGTGTCGCCGAGCGCAGGCCGAGTTCAGCGCCCCTCCGCTCCACCGTTCGATGGCCACAAATCGGTTCGCACCCAGCGTCTTCCCTCTCGGATCAGGAGCGGTGCCGGTCTCGTGTTTAGCCGGACAGGGCAAGATCTGCCTCCGCTGTCGCCCTCACCTCGACCTGCCCCTACTCCAAAACGATCGCTTGATCGTATTCATTGACCAAAGAGCGCCATCTTTTAAACGATGCCAGCGCCATGCCATCCTCGGGCGTGCACTGAATCACTTCGGCTGCCGACGTGCGTTCGGATGCCGGGGACCGATGAAGCCGACTGGCGATTGGGGCGCTGGTGGAATTCGAGATCGCGCTGCTCGGACCAGTCGAATTGAGGGTGAACGGGCACGGCGAAGCCCTCGGCACGCCCAAGGCGAGGACGATGGCCGCCGCACTCGCCGTCGACGCGGGGCGCCCGATCTCCGTCGACACCCTGATCCACCGTCTGTGGGACGACAACCCGCCGGGAAAGCCCCGGGCCAGCCTGCACGCGTACGCCACCCGGATCCGGCAGCGTCTGCGCGGACCCGAGGACGACGGCCCGGACCTCCTGGTCCAGCAGGCCCACAGCTACACCCTCGCCATCGACCCCGAACGGGTGGACAGCCACCGCTTCCAGCGGCTCTGCGCCGAGGCCCGTGCGCTGTCCGACAACGGCGACGACACCGGCGCGCTCGCCCTGTTCCACCGGGCCGAACGGCTGTGGCGGGGCGATCCGCTCACCGGGCTGTCCGGCCTCTGGGCGGAGAGCGTCCGCGCCAACCTGAGGGAGAAGCACCTCGCCGCCACCCTGGCCCGCGCGGGGATCGAACTCCGGATGGGGCACTACGCGGAACTCGTCCCGGACCTGTCCACGCTCTTCGAGCAGCACCCGACGGACGAGACGGTCGCGCAGCAGCTCATGGTCGCGACCTACGGCTGCGGCAGACTCGCCGACGCGCTCCGCACGTACGACATCATCCGCCGTCGGCTGAGTGAGCAACTCGGCTCGGACCCCGGCGAGGCCCTGACCAGGCTCTACCAGCGCATTCTGGACCGGGCCCCGCTCTCGGCGCTGCTGGGCCGGCCCGAGGCCGCCCGGGTGGTACCGGTCACACTTCCCAGCCACGGAGACCTGGTGGGCCGGGAGAAGGAGATGCGCGTCCTGGAAGCCTCCCCGACAACCGGCACCGTGATCGCGTTACAGACGATCACCGGGATGGGCGGGGTCGGCAAGACCCACATCGCCCTCCACGCGGCTCGACGACTCGCCGCCCAGTACCCGGACGGGCAGATCCACATCGATCTCGGCGCACACTCCCAGGGGCGGCGTCCGCTGTCGCCCGAATCGGCCCTGACCACCCTGCTGCGGGCCTTCGGCGTCTCCGCCGGCGAACTCCCCGACGACCTCGGCGGACTCGTCTCGCAGTGGCGCACCCTGCTCAGCACCCGGCGCGCGGTGATCGTTCTCGACGACGCCGTCGACGCGGATCAGGTCCGCCCGCTGCTTCCCGGCCCCTCCGCCTCGCTGATCATCATCACCAGCCGCCACCGGCTGACGGGGCTGCCCGGCGTCCGGTCACTCGTCCTGGACGTACTGCCCGAGGACGACGCGAGCCGACTGTTCCGTCGGTTCGCCGGCGAGGAGCGCACACCGGACGCGGCCGACGTCGCAAGAATCGTTCACCTGTGCGGTTACCTGCCGCTCGCGGTGGAGATCGCCGCAGGACGCCTGGTGTCCCGCCCGTCCTGGACCACGTCCCACTTGATCAAAAAACTCTCGCGCACACACGGCCGACTCGACGAAATAAGAGACGGATATCGCGAGATCGCCGGGGTGTTCGAAATGTCCTATGCAACTCTGACCCCCGATCAGCGCACGTCGTTTCGAATGCTCAGTCGATATCTTGGCCAGGACTTCGATCTCCATGCGGCCTCGGCCCTCACCTCCTTGCCGCTCGATTCCGTGGAACGCGTCCTGGAGTCGCTGCTGGACGCCCATCTCATCCAGGAACCCGCGCCGGACCGATACCGGTTCCACGATCTGATCGGCGAGTTCGCGCGGACCCTCGCCTCCACCGGGAAACAGGAAGAAGATCACCGCCTCGCCGTGGAGAGGCTTATCGATTTCTACGTGCAGGCGGCCGAGCACGCCGATGTGATGATCTATCCCGACCACTCGCTGAGGAAAACGCCGCCCGCACCCACGTTCCTCCTCCCGGAATGGCCCGACGCGGCCGCCGCGACGGGCTGGCTGACCCAGGAACTCACCGCCCTGCTCTCCGCGGAGCAGTACGCCCGCACCCAGGGACACGCCCACCGGGCGGCCCGGCTCGCCCGCGCTCTGGCGCGCTTCCTCGACGAGGCCGGCTACTGGGGGGCAGCTCGGCGCATGCACGAACCCGCCGCCCGGTACTGGCTCGAAGCGGGAGACAGGCGGGCGGCGGTGCGCGCCCTGACGGACCTCGGTACGGCACTCGCGCGTTCCAGCCGGTACGAGCACTCGCTCGACGCCGGCCACTCGGCCCTGGAGCTCGCCGGCACCCTCGACGACCCGGAGGCGGAGGCGGAGACCCGGCATCTCCTGGGCGTCATCCACTGGAATCTCGGCAATCACCAGGAGGCCCTGTCCCTCCAGACCCAAGCGCTGGAACGAAGGCTGAGGACCGGGGGCGACCTCCAGCTCTCGAAGAGCCGCAACAACCTGGGAATCACCCATCTCTACCTGAAGAATTACGCCGAAGCGATGGGGTGTTTCGCCTCCGCACTCAGCGGATTTCGCCGGACCGGAGAGATCCAGGAGGAACTGAAGGCCCTCAACAATATCGCCGACCTCCATTCGATCACCGGGGACCAGGAATCCTCGCGCCGCCTCCTCAATAAAATCCTCGGGAGTCCGCACGCGGCAGCCAATCCATTGACGCGGGCGACCAGCCAGGTAAATCTGGCGAACACCATGAAAATTCCCGAGGAATTGAACGAGGCGCTGAGCCTCTACCGTGACGCCCTGCTGACTTTGCATCGCCTCGGCGACCGCAGAAATACGTCGATCACCTTGCACCACATGGGCCTCGCGTTCGAGGCGGCCGGTGACGACGACCGGGCGGTCGCGCACCACGAGCGCGCACTCGACGTTGCCACGGGCATAGGCGCAGCGCATGACCGCCTTCAGGCCCTCTGCCGACTCGGTGCGACCGAGCGCCGGCTCGGTCGCACCGGTGCGGCGATCGGGCATCTGGAGGAGGCCGTCGATCTCGCCGACCGAATCGGGGCGACGGACGAAGCCACTCAGGCGCAATACGAACTCTCCGCACTGCGCGGGTAATTCGACCGGGCACGGGAAACCGACCGGTACGGCATGAAGTGGCGTGGAGCGATTTACCGCCCACGACCTATTGGTGAGCCCTAGGGATCATGAAGCGGTATGCTCCGGCACTAGTTCAAAGAACCTTTCGAAAAACCATGGAGCAGTCGCACGTGAGCACCAACAGGCGCAACATCATGGCATATGCCAGACGCATTATCGCCATCACGCTGATTTGTTTGCCTTCTTTCCTCGCGGCGCCAGGAAAGGCAGATTCCGCCGTCGCAGGGCACTCTCTCCCGATGGAGATAGGACGGACCGGCACCACGTAGCCCGCCCGTGGCCCCGGCGGGATCGTCGGCGCCGGAAGCACTCCGGCACGGAGCCCCTTCGCACCTCTCGGACGCGCCGGACGCTCCGAGCCTGCCGGGTGACCTCCGACCGGGCGGCCACGTCCTGGCACGCACGCTTCCGGCGCTGCCGGGACGACCGGGCAGCTCCGCCGCCGGGCCCTCCCGGCGCCCCGGAAGCGTGCGTACCGTGCCCCGTCCGCTTTCCGGTCGAAGGCCACCCGCTGCGCTCTCAGGCCAGTTCCAGCGGGAACGCGCCCCGGTGCCCGGTGCCCGCTCCCCGATCCGGGCGGGGCTCGTACTCCCGGCAGCTCCAGATCTCCTGGACGAACCCCGTCCGCCGGTCCCACAGCTCACGGACGTCCCCCTCGTCGGCGACCCCCCGGTAGGCGTCCTTGGCGCCCCGGAAGCACGCGAGGCCGCCGGAGAGGCCGCGGCCGGAGGTCGGGAAGTAGTCCGAGAAGGCGCAGGCGATACACGTCTGGAGGCGTACGCCCGGCGGCAGGGAGCGCTGAATCGTGGCGAGGGCGGTCGCGAAGTCGTTCTCGGCCCGGTGGGATCCGTACGCCGCGCCGCCGAACTGCAACTCCAGGTGGAGATACGGATCGGGGCGGCGCAGCGACAACAGACAGCTGAGCGTGGCCTGCTGAACGGAGTCGTCCCAGAGGACCGGGAGCGGGAGGTCCCACTCCAGGACGCAGTCGCCCAGCGCCCCGTCGACCAGGGAGAACAGGTCGCCGGGCGGCGGGGTGCCGGCCACCGGCGCGAGGCCGTCGAAGCTCTCGCCCTCGAAGTCGACGCCCCGGGCCCGGAGGCGGAGTTGCTGTCCGTCGGTGGTGAGGACGATTGCGTCGGAACCCTGCCGGTCCCGGTACCACCCCGCCCATGACTCATCTGTCATGGGCACGGACTGTAGCCCGTGCCCATGACAGTCGCCCTGCCGCCCTCCGCTTCACCCCGCGGACCCCGTGACGGCCACGGGCTCCGGCTGCCACTCCCGTACGGACGGCTCACCGCCGGACGGCTCGGTGCGTGTGACTCAGTGCCGGACGGCTCGGTGCGGACGGCTCAGTGCGTGCGGCGGGTGACGAACTCCGCAAGGGTCAGGAGGTCGCCGGCCCGGGCCAGGTCGGGGACCGCCCGGGCGAGGTGGTGAACCGCGCGGGCCATCCGGTCCGCCGCGCCCATCTGGGCCCAGTCCCGGCCACCGGCCCGGTCGACGGCATCGGCCGCACGACGCACCTCGTCGGAGGTGCTCATGGAACCCCGGTAGAGCGCGGCGAGTTCAGCGGCGGCGGGCGTGCCGGACGACAGTGCCGCGACCACGGGCAGGGACTTCTTGTGGGCGGCGAGATCCGCCCCGACGGGCTTCCCGGTCCGTTCCGGATCTCCCCAGATGCCGATCAGATCATCGATCAGCTGGAAGGCGAGGCCCGCCTCCCGGCCGAACCCGTCCATCGCGCCGACGGCCCGCTCCCCGGCACCGGCGTACAGCGCTCCCAGCGCGCAGGCACAGCCGAGCAGGGCGCCGGTCTTGGCCGTGGCCATGGCCAGGCACTCGTCGAGGGAGACGTCCTCCGGCCCTCGGTCCTCGAAGGCGCAGTCGGCCTGCTGGCCCGCGCAGAGTTCGATGACGCAGTTCGAGAGCCTGGCCGAGGCGCGGGCCCCGGTCGGGCCGGTGTCCTCCGAGAGGAGTCGCTGGGACAGGGCGAGCATGGCGTCGCCCGCGACGATCGCGTCCGGGACGCCGAACACCGCCCAGGCCGTGGGCCGGTGCCGACGGGTGCGGTCCTCGTCGATGACGTCGTCGTGCAGCAACGTGAAGTTGTGGGCCAGTTCGACGGCGACGGCCGCCCGCACCGCCTGTCGTGGATCGCCGCCCAGCGCCCGGGCGGCGGCGAGGACGAGCGCGGGCCTGATCGCCTTGCCCGCCCGTCCCGTGGAGGGAGTGCCGTCCGGTTGCTGCCAGCCGAAGTGGTACCGCGCGACGCGGCGGATGGACCCGGGCAACGAATCCACGGCCGCGCGCAGTTGGGGGTCGACGAGGATCCGGGTCTGTTCCAGGAGGGCCAGGGCCTCCTGACCGGGGGCCGCGCCCTCCTGGCCCGGCGTCACGACCTCCCGAACCGGAGTCGCGGGTTCCTGGCCCGGCGTCACGACCTCCCGAACCGGAGTCCCGGATTCCTGACACGGTGTCGCGGAGTCCCGAACCGGCCTCGCCGGGACAGCCGGACGGGCGCCGCCGGGGACTCGGGGGGTGGGTGGCTGGGGTGCGTGGTGGATCTTCACTGGGGCGTCCTTACGGCCTCGCCCACGACGGGCAGTGGGCAAGGAGCTGTGTCTGGTGCCTTCGAGTCCAAGGCGGGGGAAAAGGATCGAACGGGGCCTCCCCCGCCCGGCTGGGACCGGGAGCTCGGGGAAGGACTGTCGGGGACCGACGACACCGTCGGGGCAGAGGTGCGCGACGTCGGGCGCGGGGTTCATGACCCCGGGCACGAAGAGGCACGACTACGGACGCGGAGTGCGCAACACCGGGAGCGAGGCGCGCGACGCAGCGGCGCCACCGCCCGTCGCGGGCGAGGCCGCCGCATCCCCGCCCCCGGCCGGGTCTGCCCCTGCCCGGATCCGCCCGGGGCGGATGCGCCCGGGCCGGGTGTCCGTCCGGGGGGTGTCGTCAGGGACCCGGACACGGTCGTGTCGTCCAGGGGTGTCGTCCGGGGCCCGGACACGGTCGTCCGGGCCCCGAGGGGCTACCTCCAGCGGCTTACCTCGACGTTCTCCAGGACGCCGAGGGCGTCCGGGACGAGGATGGCCGCGGAGTAGTAGGCAGTCACCAGGTAGGAGATGATGGCCTGTTCGTCGATGCCCATGAAGCGGACCGACAGACTGGGCTCGATCTCGTCGGGGATGCCGGTCTGCTGGAGACCGATGACGCCCTGCTCGGCCTCGCCCGTCCTCATGCAGATGATCGACGTGGTCCGGGCCTCGGTGACCGGGATCTTGTTGCACGGGAAGATCGGCACGCCCCGCCAGGCCGGCACATGGTGCCCGCCGACGTCCACGCTCTCCGGCACCAGACCGCGCTTGTTGCATTCGCGCCCGAACGCCGCGATGGCCCGCGGGTGCGCGAGGAAGAGCTTCGAGCCGCGGCGGCGCGAAAGCAGTTCGTCCATGTCGTCGGGGCTGGGCACGCCGTCGTGCGGCTGGAGGCGCTGCCCGTAGTCGCAGTTGTTCAGCAGGCCGAACTCGCGGTGGTTGATCAGCTCGTGTTCCTGGCGCTCGCGCAGCGCCTCGACCGTCAGCCGCAACTGCTGCTCGGTCTGGTTCATGGGCTGGTTGTAGAGGTCGGCGACCCGGCTGTGGACCTTCAGGACGGTCTGCGCGACGCTCAGTTCGTACTCGCGCGGTGCGGCCTCGTAGTCGACATACGTGTGCGGGACGACGGCCTCGCCGACATGGCCCGCCGCGAGATCGATCTCCGCCTCGCCGTACTTGTTGGTCCGCTGCTGCGGGAGGTCGAGCAGACCGGCGAGATGCCCGCGGAGCGAATCCGCGCGCTCGGCGAGGTTCAGCAGATCCGCCCGGCTCAGCGTCAGCACGGTGCAGGCGGTGAGGGCGCGGGCCGTGTAGTCCCAGGTGGCGTTGCCGTCCACCAGGGACTGGTCGCCGAAGTAGGCGCCGTCGGCGTGGACGCCGAGCACCGTCTCGTCGCCGTACTTGCCGGTGCCGACCTTCTGCACCTTGCCGTGCGCCAGGAGGTAGACGCGGTCCGCCGCTTCCCCGGCGCTGGCCAGTACCTGGCCCGCGGCGATCTCCTGCTGCTCGCACCGCCGGGCCAGTTCGCCGAGCACCTCCTCGTCGCCGAAGTCACGGAGGGCGGGCAGCTCCCCGAGTTCGGCGGGAATGACCGCCACCCGGTCACCGGTCTGCACGAAGGTGACGCGGCCGTCCCCGACCGAGTAGCTCAGCCTCCGGTTCACCCGGTACGTACCGCCCTGCACCTGCACCCACGGCAGCATCTTCAGCAGCCACCGCGAGGTGATCTCCTGCATCTGCGGTGCGGACTTGGTGGTTGTCGCGAGGTTCCGCGCCGCCGCCGTTCCCAGACTCTGCTGCGGCGGCAGCGACGCGTTCTGAACCTCTTCACCCACGGACATCTGTGGTCCTCTCGAAATTTCCGACTGGCCTGCGCGAAGAAGCCTTTCAGCACGCAGAGTCGCACCGCCATTACACAAAAGAGTGTGATTATCCCGGCATCGGACTGGGCACTACGCCGAACGAGGCGCCTTAAGTTGCATCCAGGATGCAACTTATCTACCGTGGCGGTCATGCGGCTGACGAGATTCACCGACGTGGCGCTGCGCGTGCTGATGCGCCTCGCCGTCGTGAAGGGCGAGGACCCGCCGACCACCCGAGAGGTGGCGGCGACGATGCAGGTGCCGTACACCCACACCGCGAAGGTCGTCGCCCGGCTCCAGCACCTCGGCCTGATCGAGGCACGTCGGGGTCGCGGCGGAGGCATCGGCCTCACCGAGGCGGGCCGGTCCGCCTCGATCGGCGGGCTCGTCCGGGAGCTGGAGGGCCCGGGTGATGTCGTGGACTGCGAGGGCACCACCCCCTGCCCCCTGCGCTCGGCCTGCCGCCTGCGCGTCGCCCTGCGCCAGGCCGAGGACGCCTTCTACGCCTCCCTCGACCCGCTCACCGTGGAAGAACTCGTCGCCTCCCCCACCGGCCCCCTGCTGATCGGCATCACCAGCCGGCCCGACACCGGCTGAGCCGGCCGGGCACCCACCGGGCCGACCCGATGGACCGAGTCGGCCCGTAGCGGCCAAACACCGGCCCGATCCGAGCCGCACCCTCCCCCACGACCGGGCACCCCTGCCCGGGTTCATCTCGCCCAAAAATACGAATCTGAAATACCAATTCAGATTCCCGAGAAAGCCAGACACCCGAGAAACCAAGGAGTCACCGATGCTCTCCGAGACGTCGACCACCACCGTCCGTGCCACTCTCCCCGCCGTGGGAGCGGCCATCGGGGACATCGCCGATCTCTTCTACCGCAAGCTCTTCGACGCCCACCCGGAGCTGCTGCGCGACCTCTTCAACCGCGGCAACCAGTCGTCCGGCGCCCAGCGCCAGGCCCTCGCGGGCTCCATAGCCGCGTTCGCGACCCACCTGGTCGAGCACCCGGACACCCGCCCCGACGTGATGCTCGGCCGCATAGCCCACAAGCACGCCTCGCTCGGCGTCACCGCCGACCAGTACAAGATCGTCCACACCCATCTGTTCGCCGCCATCGCCGAGGTGCTCGGCGACGCGGTCACCCCCGAGGTCGCCGCCGCCTGGGACGAGGTCTACTGGCTGATGGCCGGTGCCCTGATCTCGATCGAGGAACGGCTGTACGCCCAGCAGGGCGTCGTCGCCGGCGACGTGTGGCGCGAGTGGGACGTGGTCTCCCGGATCGAGGAGACGGCCGACGTGGCGACCTTCCGGCTCCGCCCCGCAGACGATGCGCCCGCCCCCGTCTTCCGTCCCGGCCAGTACGTCTCCGTGCAGGTCGAGCTCCCCGACGGGGCCCACCAGATACGCCAGTACAGCCTCTCCGGCGCCCCGGGGTCCCCGCTGCGCTCGATCACCGTCAAGCGAGTGCACGGCGGCGGCTCGCCGGACGGCGAGGTCTCCCGCCATCTGCACGCCGAGATCGGGGCCGGCGACCGGCTGCGCGTCTCCGCACCGTACGGCGATCTCGTGCTCGACTCCGCCGACGCCCCGCTGCTGCTCGCCTCCGCGGGCATCGGCTGCACCCCGATGCTCTCGATGCTGGAGCACCTCGCCACGACCGGCCACCGCGCGCCGGTCACCGTCGTGCACGGCGACCGCTCCCCCGCCGACCACGCGATGCGCACCGACCACGCGGCGCTCACCGGCAAGCTCCCCGACGCCGGAGCCCACTTCTGGTACGAGCACCCGGAGCCGGGCCACCCGGCCGACCGCACCGGCCTGGTCGACCTCACCGACCTCCCGGTCGTCCCCGGTACCCACGCCTACCTCTGCGGCCCGCTGCCCTTCATGCGCGCCGTGCGCACCCAGTTGCTGGCCAAGGGGGTTCCGGCCTGCGACATCCACTACGAGGTGTTCGGCCCCGACCTCTGGCTCGGCCAGGACTGAGAGCCTCTCCCCTCCGCGGAACCGGCCGTGCCCGGACCGGACCGGAACCCGGTCCGGCACACGGCCCCGCGGGCCTGGTCCAATGGACGGGTGAACCGGCCCCCGTCCCCCGAAGCACTGCTCGCGCCCCGGCTTCCCTCCCCGCTGGAGGAGGTGCGGGACGAGCGGTTCGACCGCCACGGCGTCCGGCTCCTGCTGAAGCGGGACGACCTGATCCACCCCGACGTCCCGGGCAACAAATGGCGGAAACTCGCACCCAATCTGCGGGCCGCCGCCGGACGCACCGTGCTGACCTTCGGCGGGGCGTACTCCAACCACCTGCGGGCCACCGCCGCCGCCGGGCGGCTGCTCGGATTCCGCACCATCGGGGTGGTCCGGGGCGAGGAACTCGCCGACCGCCCGCTCAACCCCTCGCTCGCGCGGTGCGCCGCCGACGGGATGACCCTGCGCTTCGTGGACCGTACGACGTACCGCGCGAAGAACGAGCCGGAGGTTCTGGAGGGCCTGCTGAGCACCTTCGGCGACTGCTGCGTCGTCCCGGAGGGCGGCAGCAACACCGCGGCCGTGCGGGGCTGTGCGGAGCTGGGCCGGGAGTTGCGCGACCGGGCCGACGTGGCCGCGGTGGCCTGCGGGACCGGCGGCACCCTCGCCGGCCTGGCCGCCGGTCTGGCGCCGGGGCAGCGGGCGCTCGGTGTCCCGGTGCTGCGCGGCGGCTTCCTCGGCGACGCGGTGCGGGAACTGCAACGGGACGCGTTCGGCGGGCCCACCGGGTCGTGGTCCCTGGACGAGCGCTTCCACTTCGGCGGCTACGCCCGTACCTCCCCGGAGCTGCACGCCTTCGCGGACGACTTCGAGCAGCGGCACGGGCTGGCCGTCGAGCGGCTCTACGTGGCCAAGCTCCTGTTCGCGCTCACCGCGCTCGCCGCGGAGGGCGCGTTCCCTGCGGGGACGGCGGTCGCGGCCGTCGTCACGGGCCGCCCCTGACCGGCCCCGCTCACGGCGCGTCCGACTCCTCGCGGTAGGCCGCCGCCTCCTCCAGATCGAGGCGTCTGAGCAGGTCGCGCAGCATCTCGTCGTCGATCCGCCGCTCGTCCCGGAGCCGTACGAAGACCTCGCGCTCGGCGTCGATCATCTCCCCGGCCAGGCGCCGGTAGGTTTCGTCCGCCGACTCCCCGGTCACCGGATTGGCGGCGCCGAGCCGCTCCCACACGGCGTTGCGGCGGCGTTCCAGGACCGTGCGCAGGCGGTCGGTGAGCGGCTCCGGCAGGGTGTTGCGCGGGTCGGCGAGCAACTCCTCCAGGCGCGCCTCGGCGGCGGTGGACGCCTCGCTCTGCGCCTGGGCCTCGGCAAGTGTCTGCGCCGTCGCGTCGCGCCCCGGGAGCTTCAGCACACGCACCAGCGGCGGCAGGCTGAGCCCCTGGACGACGAGGGTGGCGATGACGGTGGTGAAGGTGAGGAACAGCACGAGGTTGCGGGCCGGGAACGGCCGGCCGTCGGCGGTGAGCAGGGGGATGGAGAACGCGATGGCGAGCGAGACGACGCCGCGCATGCCGGCCCAGCCGACGATCAGCGGTGCCTTCCAGTCGGTGTCGGGCTCGCGCCGCCTGATCCGTGCCGACAGCCACCGGGGCAGGTACGTCGCCGGGAAGACCCAGACGAAGCGGACCACGACGACGGCGAGGAACACCGCCACCGCGTACCACAGGGCGTCCGCCACCGCGTACGCGCCGAGCCCCTTCAGCACCAGGGGCAGCTGGAGGCCGATCAGCGCGAACACCGCGGACTCCAGGACGAACGCGACCATCCGCCAGACGGCCGCCTCCTGGAGCCGGGTCGCGAAGTCGACCTGCCAGGCACGGTGCCCCAGGTAGAGCCCGACGACGACCACGGCGAGCACCCCCGAGGCCTGGACGCGTTCGGCCGCCGCGTACGCCACGAAGGGGATCAGCAGCGACAGCGTGTTCTGCAGCAGGGGCTCCCTCAGGTGCGTACGGAGCCAGTGCAGCGGCACCATCAGCACCAGGCCGACCACGACCCCGCCGACCGCGGCCAGGAGGAAGTCGCCGATGCCCGCGCCCCAGCTCATGCCCTCGCCGACGGCGGCGGCGAGGGCCACCTTGTAGGCCGTGATCGCGGTGGCGTCGTTCACCAGGGACTCGCCCTGGAGGATCGTCGTGACGCGGCCGGGCAGCCCGACCCGCCGGGCGATCGCGGCGGCCGTGACCGCGTCCGGCGGGGCGACGACGGCCCCCAGCACCAGCGCGGCGGTGAGCGGCAGGTCGGGCACCAGGCGGTACGCCAGCCAGCCGACCATCACGGTCGCGAAGAGGGTGTAACCGACGGAGAGCAGCGCGACCGGGCGGAGATTGGCCCGCAGGTCGAGGTACGAGCTGTCGACGGCCGCCGTGTGCAGCAGCGGCGGCAGCAGCAGCGGGAGCACGATGTGCGCGTCCAGGGTGTACGTCGGCACCCCGGGCAGGTACGAGGCGACGAGCCCGGCCGCGACCAGCAGCAGCGGCGCCGGCACCGGCACGCGGCGGGCCGCGCCCGCGACGGCGGCACTGGCCGCGACCAGTCCCACCAGCGGCAATGCGTCCATCTCATGATCCTCGCATCCGTCGTGACGGGCTGGGGGGCAACAGGGGGTGGAGCGGCGAGTGGCGTCCTGAGGCTTCGGGTCCGGGCCGGAGGAGGGTGAGGCCGAATGGGTCCTCCCCTGTGCGGGCGAAGCCGGGAACGCGGGCAACCTCTCGACCGGCGACAACGCGGGAGGCGCGGTCACAGGGCGTCGCGAGCGCGCCCGTTCCCGCTCCCCGGCTCGTAACCTGACCATCATGAGTGAATGCCCGCATGTGCTCGTGCTGCCGCGCCCCGAACCGGGCCCGCTCGACACGACCTGCCCCGAGTGCGTCGCGGCGGGGGTGCGACCGGTGCATCTGCGGCTGTGTCTGGTCTGCGGCCACGTCGGTTGCTGCGATTCGTCACCGCTGCGGCACGCCACGGCGCACTTCGAGGAGACCGGTCACCCGGTGATGCGCAGCTTCGAACCGGGCGAGAGCTGGCGATGGTGCTACGAGGACGGTTCGATCGTCTGACACCTGGGTACGTCAACCCGGCGCCCGTTGTCCGTAATTGATCGCCGCAGACCCCTAGCCACCGTGTGTGGTCACTGACTTACCATGAGTGACAGCCATGGGCTGGGGCCTGCCCGACCTTGATCCGTCGGCAGACCCCGGACGTCCGGGGACACGGCATCATGGATCGCGATAGCGTCGCCGGACCAGAACCGAAGACGTACCACATGGCTCCGGGGTGCCCTTCCCGGATCCTCGGAAGAGTTTGTGCCACCTTGGAGGTGAGGGTGTCCCAGATCGCAGGCGAGCCCGGGAATCAGGACTTCGTAGAGGTCCGGCTGCCGGCTGCGGGTGCCTACCTGTCGGTGCTGCGTACGGCCACGGCCGGTCTCGCGGCGCGCTTGGACTTCACGCTCGACGAGATCGAGGATCTTCGCATCGCGGTCGACGAGGCCTGCGCGATCCTGCTCCAGCAGGCCGTGCCCGGCTCCGTCCTCAGCTGCGTCTTCCGGCTCATCGAGGATTCTCTTGAGGTGACCGTGTCGGCCCCGACGACGGACGGCCGGGCGCCGGAGCGCGACACCTTCGCCTGGACGGTGCTCTCCGCACTGGCCGGGAAGGTCGACTCCTCGGTGGCCGACGACCGAACGGTCAGCATCAGTCTCTACAAGCAGCGCGGCGCGGGACCCGGGCCGGCGTGAGCGACGGAAACGGGGACGGTCCGGTGCGGGACGAGACGATCCGACCCGGGGTGGTGCGTACGGCAGGCATCCCGGAACAGCAGGCCCTGCCCCATCCGGAGGACGGGGCGGACGGGCCTGCGGGCCGTACGGTCGCGATGGAGCAGTCGCAGGCGGAACGGGCAGGCCAGATGAGCGAGCACGGGCACCACGATCCACACGACCGCAGCGGCGCGCGGGCGCTCTTCATCGAGCTGCGCGACCTCCCCGACGGGTCGCCCGAGCGGGCGGAGCTGCGCAATCGGCTGGTGCGGATGCACCTGCCGCTGGTGGAGCACCTGGCCCGCCGGTTCCGCAACCGGGGCGAACCGCTGGACGACCTGACCCAGGTCGCCACGATCGGGCTGATCAAGTCGGTGGACCGGTTCGACCCGGACCGCGGCGTCGAGTTCTCGACGTACGCGACCCCCACGGTCGTCGGCGAGATCAAGCGCCACTTCCGCGACAAGGGCTGGGCGGTCCGGGTGCCGCGCCGCCTCCAGGAACTGCGGCTGTCGCTCACCACGGCGACCGCCGAACTCTCCCAGCTGCACGGCCGCTCGCCGACCGTGCACGAACTGGCGGAGCGCCTGGGCATCTCCGAGGAGGAGGTGCTGGAGGGCCTGGAATCGGCCAACGCGTACAGCACGCTCTCGCTGGACGTGCCGGACACCGACGACGAGTCCCCGGCGGTCGCGGACACGCTGGGCTCCGAGGACGAGGCGCTGGAGGGGGTCGAGTACCGGGAGTCCCTCAAGCCCCTGCTGGAGGACCTGCCACCGCGCGAGAAGCGGATCCTGCTGCTGCGCTTCTTCGGCAACATGACCCAGTCGCAGATCGCGCAGGAGGTCGGCATCTCGCAGATGCACGTCTCGCGCCTGCTGGCCCGCACCCTGGCCCAGCTGCGCGAACGGCTGCTCGTCGAGGAGTAGTGGGCCGCCCGGCTCGTGCCGCGGGCGGGACCGGGGAGACGTCACCCGGAACCGGGCAGGAGAGAGCGGCGCGGCGGCCCGCGGTCCCGGTGGCGCCTCGCGGTGCCACCGGGGTCCGGGCCGGGCCCGTCAGGCGTCCGGGGTCGTGGTCCCGGGGCGGCGGATGCCGAGCTCCTCGATCGTCGTCGGCCTGACCAACTGGTAGAACGCGGTCACGACCACCGCGGCGAGCACGATCCCGGCCGGGATCAGCACACCGTGGGACCGCAGCAGCGTCCAGGCCACCGGGAGCGCGATGATCTGCGTGATGAGGGCGGGGCCGCGGCTCCAACTGCGCCGCAGCAGCAGCCCCCGCGCGGCGATCAGCGGGATCAGGCCCAGCGCGATCAGGGTGAGGCCGCCCGTCTCCGCCTGCTGCGGGCTCTCGGGGCGCCCGAGCAGCCCCATCACCAGCATGTAGAGCCCCCCGACGACGAGCGCCGCCCCCTCCAGGGCGGTGAGCCCCGCCACCAGGGTGATCCTGCTCGGCTTCGCCGGTTCGACCGGCGGTGAGGACGACGACGGGGCCGACGAGTCGGGGGCGTTCTGCTGAGTACTCACCCTTGCAGACTGGCATCCCCACCCCCTGAAGGCGAAGCCGGGGTGGCGAACGACACGGGGACACGGAACCGCGCCCGCCCCACCGCACCCGGGCCGTCACGGAGCGTAAAGGCCATGGGGAAGGACTTCTTGGCGATACCACCGGGTAGGTACTCTGGCGGTCATGCGCGCACTTCTCGTGGTCAATCCAGCTGCTACCACCACCAGTGCGCGGACCCGTGATGTCCTCATCCACGCCCTGGCCAGCGAGATGAAGCTGGAGGCCGTGACCACGGAGTACCGGGGGCACGCCCGGGACCTCGGCCGCCAGGCGGCGGACTCCGGGGAAATCGACCTGGTGGTCTCCCTGGGCGGCGACGGAACGGTCAACGAGGTCGTCAACGGCCTGCTCCACAACGGCCCCGA
Organism: Streptomyces sp. NPDC014734; assembly: GCF_043083325.1. Taxonomy (NCBI): domain Bacteria; kingdom Bacillati; phylum Actinomycetota; class Actinomycetes; order Kitasatosporales; family Streptomycetaceae; genus Streptomyces; species Streptomyces sp. NPDC014734. Next base: position 556,049 of record NZ_JBIBYN010000001.1, read on the forward strand.
CCTGGACGTCCTGCCCCGCCTCGCGGTGGTCCCCGGCGGCTCCACCAACGTCTTCGCACGCGCCCTGGGCCTGCCGAACGACGCGGTCGAGGCGACCGGCGCGATCCTGGACGCGCTCGCCAACCGCACCGAGCGCACCGTGGGCCTCGGCCTCGCGGCCGGCACCCCGGGCACCGAGGACGAATCCGTTCCCGAGCGCTGGTTCACGTTCTGCGCGGGGCTCGGATTCGACGCGGGCGTGGTCGGCCGGGTCGAGCAGAAGCGCGAACGCGGCAAGCGGTCGACGCACGCGCTCTACGTGCGTCAGGTGGTCCGGCAGTTCCTGGAGGAACCGCACCGCAGGCACGGGGCGATGACCCTGGAGGCGCCCGGACACGAGCCGGTCACCGATCTCGCGCTGTCCATAATCTCCAACACGGCCCCCTGGACCTACCTGGGGAACCGGCCGATGTACGCGTCGCCCGCGGCCTCCTTCGACACCGGCCTGGACGTGCTCGGCCTGAAGCGGCTCTCCACTTCGGCGGTCGCCCGTTACGGCACCCAGCTGCTCACGTCGAGCCCCGAAAAGGGCCCGCGCGGCAAGCACGCCGTGTCGCTCCACGACCTCACGGACTTCACCTTGCATTCAAAGGCACCGCTGCCTTTCCAGATGGACGGCGACCATCTGGGAGTGCGTACGAGTGTGACGTTCACAGGCGTACGCCGTGCACTGCGTGTGATTGTGTGAGTAGAAGAGTCCAAAGTCCTTTAACTCGAACGTTTGGGCTGCGATCCACCCCATAGAAGTACGGCTGTGACCTAGTCGACACCGAGGAATCAAAAAAAACTTTCCGGAAGGGGTTGTATCCGCCGCTGAGGTTTGCGAATCTCTACATGGCGATCGGGACGGCAGAAACAACAGCCTCCACTGAGAGCCAGAACCCCTCCTCACTTCACAGGACCACAACCAGTTCATCTGGGAGTCGGCCCGTTTAGCCGCGGGGGGATTCGTGAAAGCGTTCACATTCACAAGCACTGTTTGCAATACCAAGGAGAGGTAGCAGCCATGGACTGGCGTCACAACGCCGTTTGTCGTGAGGAAGACCCCGAGCTGTTCTTCCCCATCGGCAACACCGGTCCTGCGCTGCTGCAGATCGAGGAAGCCAAGGCCGTCTGCCGTCGCTGCCCCGTCATGGAGCAGTGCCTGCAGTGGGCGCTCGAGTCCGGTCAGGACTCCGGTGTCTGGGGTGGCCTCAGCGAGGACGAGCGCCGCGCAATGAAGCGCCGCGCCGCTCGCAACCGGGCGCGCAACGCCAGCGCCTGATCCGACGCCACCGCTACGAGCCTCAGCCAGGCGGCGCGTACAGCGCGTACGCATCACCCCGCCCCCCGAGTCGCAGCGCGCAGTACCCCCCAAGCGCATGCATGAACAGTGGGCCCGGACCGTGATTCACGGTCCGGGCCCACTGCTGTGCGCGCTGCCGGTCCCGCGCCGGGTGTGCGCTCCGGCGCTCGCACTGTTTCTCGGCTCGGACCGGAATGCCGCTTCTCGGCTCGGACCGGAATGCTACTTCTCGGCTCGAACCGGGATGTCGAGGACGACCTGCGTGCCGCGCTCCGGTGCCGGGATCATGCCGAACGTCCCGCCGAGCTCCCCTTCCACCAGCGTCCGCACGATCTGGAGCCCCAGATTGCCGGCGCTCTGCGGGTCGAACCCCTCGGGCAGACCGCACCCGTCGTCCTGGACCGTGATCAGCAACCGCTGTTCGGCGGAGGTCCCGCCGCGCACCGCCGACACGTCCACGGTGCCGCGTTCGGCAAGGGTGAAGGCGTGTTCCAGCGCGTTCTGCACAACCTCGGTGAGGACCATCGCCAGCGGGGTGGCCACCTCGGCATCGAGAATGCCGAAGCGTCCCGTGCGGCGGCAGACGACCTTGCCCGGGGAGATCTCGGCGACCATCGCGATGACCCGGTCGGCGATCTCGTCGAACTCCACCCGCTCGTCCAGATTCTGGGACAGCGTCTCATGAACGATGGCGATCGAACCGACGCGCCGCACCGCCTCGTTGAGTGCCTCGCGGCCCCGCACCGAGTCCATCCGGCGGGCCTGGAGCCGCAACAGGGCGGCCACGGTCTGGAGGTTGTTCTTCACCCGGTGGTGGATCTCCCGGATGGTGGCGTCCTTGGTGATCAACTCACGTTCACGGCGGCGTAGTTCGGTGACGTCCCGGAGAAGGACCAGGGAGCCGATCCGGACCCCCTTCGGCTTGAGCGGGATCGCACGGAGCTGGATCACCCCGCCCGCGCACTCGACCTCGAACTCACGCGGCGCGTAACCGCTGGCCAGTTTGACCAGGGCCTCGTCCACCGGGCCCCGGGACGGGGCGAGTTCGGCGGTGATCGACCCCAGGTGCTGGCCGACCAGATCGGAGGCGAGGCCGAGGCGGTGGTACGCGGAGAGGCCGTTGGGGCTGGCGTACTGGACGACCCCGTCGGCGTCGAGCCGCAACAGCCCGTCGCCGACCCGGGGCGAGGCGTCCATGTCGACCTGCTGCCCGGGAAAGGGGAACGCCCCGGCGGCGATCATCTGGGCGAGGTCGGAGGCCGACTGGAGGTAGGTGAGCTCCAGCCGGGACGGCGTGCGGACGGTCAGCAGGTTGGTGTTGCGGGCGATCACGCCCAGGACCCGGCCCTCCCGGCGCACGGGGATCGACTCCACCCGCACCGGAACCTCCTCGCGCCACTCCGGATCGCCCTCGCGCACGATCCGGCCCTCGTCCAGCGCCACGTCGAGCATCGGACGGCGACCGCGCGGCACCAGGTGGCCCACCATGTCGTCCTGGTAGGACGTCGGGCCGGTGTTGGGCCGCATCTGGGCCACGGACACGTAGCGGGTGCCGTCGCGGGTGGGCACCCACAGCACGAGATCCGCGAAGGACAGGTCGGAGAGCAACTGCCACTCCGAGACCAGCAGATGCAGCCACTCCAGGTCGGTGTCACCGAGGGCTGTGTGCTGGCGGACGAGGTCGTTCATGGAGGGCACGTGTGCGAGCGTACCCGCGTACGGGCCACGGCCTCGAACCGGACGGGCCGGCCCCGCGTGAAAGGGAACGGGCCCGCGGAATTGCGGTGCGCCGACGGATGGACACGGAGGAATGGTCTAGTCCACAATGCTCAGGACAGAGCTTCCGCTCTCCCCGCACAGGAGGGCGGATCGAGGCGTCCGCACTCTCTGCCCTGACCGCGCAGGCGCCTCCTCCGGCCGGGGGCACCGCACACCGTCGGCCGGGCGGACCGCCCGATGGGCCGGTCCCATTCCGGGCCGCGGCGCCGGACGGGCTGAGGGTCCCGTTCCGGCACCGCGGCCCGCGGGTGTTTCCGGGCCCCGGGGCGCCGCGCGCTCCCTTCCCCCTCTTGCCCCCGGGCCCTCACCCGCTTCTGCTAGATTGGACTTTGAATGGTCTATACCACCTGATTCAACTCTTCAGATCGGCAGGCCCCGCGTGGAAGTTGTCATCGTCCCGGACGCCAAGGCAGGCGGCGAACTCATCGCAGAGGCCATCGCCGCTCTGCTGAGCCGCAAGCCCGACGCCCTTCTCGGCGTTGCCACCGGCTCTACCCCGCTGCCCATCTACCGGGCGCTGGCGGACAAGGTCCGCTCCGGCGCCGTGGACGCCTCGCGCGCCCGCGTGTGCCAGCTCGACGAGTACGTCGGACTGCCCGCCGGCCACCCCGAGTCCTACCGCTCCGTGGTGCTGCGCGAGGTCATCGAACCGCTCGGTCTGTCCGAGGCGTCCTTCATGGGCCCCGACGGCGCCGCCGAGGACATCCCGGCCGCCTGCGAGGCGTACGACAGGGCGCTCGCCGAGGCCGGGGGCGTCGACCTCCAGCTCCTCGGCATCGGTACCGACGGGCACATCGGCTTCAACGAGCCGTGCTCCTCGCTCGCCTCCCGCACCCGGATCAAGACGCTCACCGAGCAGACCCGGATCGACAACGCGCGCTTCTTCGACGACATCTCGCAGGTGCCGCACCACGTCATCACCCAGGGCATCGGCACCATCCTGGACTCCCGCCACCCGATCCTGCTCGCCACCGGCGAGGGCAAGGCGGACGCCGTGGCGCAGACGGTCGAGGGGCCGGTGGCCTCGATCGTGCCCGCCTCGGCGCTCCAGCTGCATCCGCACGCGACGGTGGTGGTCGACGAGGCCGCGGCGTCCAAGCTGAAGCTGGCGGACTACTTCCGCGCCACGTACGCGGCGAAGCCGTCGTGGCAGGGGCTGTAGGCCCTCCGGAAGGCCGAAACCGACGAGGAGGCCCGGAACACCCGAGGTGGGTGTTCCGGGCCTCCCGCGCGTCGTGGCCGCGATGTCGTGGGCGCGCGCCCCGTCCCGCCGGGCCGGACGGACGACGCCCGGTGACCGTCCGCGGGGACGGTCACCGGGCGTCGGGGCCGGTGGTGGCGCGGGTCAGCCCTGCCGGGCGGGCGTCCCCCGCACGATGAGCTCCGCGGCCGCCAGACCGCAGACGCGGGCGGCGCCGTGGGTGGCGATGTGCAGACCGCCGCGGGCGGGAGCCTGCGGGACGCCCATCTCGACGACGACCGTGTCGGGGCGCCGGGCGACCAGGGCGTCGAGCGCCTCGGCCATCCAGGCGTGGCGGTGGGCGTCGCGGACGGCCACGACGATGCGCCGCTCCCCCGCCGCCGCCAGCACGGCGTCCACGGGTGCCTCGGTCTCGTCGCTGTAGGTGTCGCCCTCCGTGCCCGGGACCAGCCGGGCCAGCTCGGCGAGCACACCCCACGGGGTCTCGTTGCCGACCGCGATGTTCGACGCGGAGGTGAACGCGGCGACGTACGCCGGGGCGGTCAGCGGCTCGGCGGAGCCGGTCGCCTCCACCGCGCGACGGGCGGCGACCAGACCGATGTCGGAACCGATTCCGGTGCCGGGCGCGGTCCCCTCCTGCGCTGCCGCACCCGGCTCCGAACCGGTCCCCCTGGCCCCCTGCGCCCACGACGCGAGGGCACGCACCCGGGCCGCCGCGTCCGCGAGCCGCTCCTCGGCGAGTTCGCCGCTGCGCACCGCCGAGACCAGCGCGTCGCGCAGCCGCAGCACGGTGCCGTCGTCCTCCAGGCCGCCGCCGACGCACAGGGCGTCGGCACCCGCGGCGATGGCGAGGACGGAACCGCGCTCGATGCCGTACGTCCCGGCGATGGCCTGCATCTCGACGGCGTCGGTGACGATCAGGCCGTCGAAGCCCAGCTCCTCGCGGAGCAGACCGGTGAGGATCAGCGGGCTCACGGTCCCGGGGCGCTCCGGGTCGAGCGCGGGCAGCAGGATGTGCGCGCTCATCACGCACTTGGAGCCCGCCGCGACGGCCGCCCGGAACGGCACGAGCTCGCGGGCGTGCAGGGTCTCCAGGTCCACGTCGATGCGCGGCATCGCGTGGTGCGAGTCGATCGCGGTGTCGCCGTGCCCGGGGAAGTGCTTGGTGCAGGCGGCGACCCCGGAGCTCTGCATTCCCTCGATGTACGCGGCGGTGTGCCGGGCCACCAGCCCGGTGTCGGCGCCGAAGGCACGTACGCCGATGATCGGGTTGTCCGGGTTGGAGTTGACGTCGGCGGACGGCGCCCAGTTGAGGTTGACGCCGCACTCGGCGAGCCGGCGGCCCAGTTCCCGGGCGACCCCGCGGGTCAGCTCCACGTCGTCGACGTACCCGAGCGCGAGGTTGCCGGGGAAGGAGGAGCCGGTGCGGACCTCCAGCCGGGTGACGTCACCACCCTCCTCGTCGATGGCCACGAGGAGGTCGTCACGCTCGGCCCTGAGCTGGGCGGTAAGCGCGGTGACCTGCTCGGCCGTACGGATGTTGCGGCCGAACAGCGCGACGGAGGCGAGTCCCTCGTCGACCCGGCGCAGCACCCAGTCCGGGGCGGTGGTGCCGGTGAACCCGGGCTGCAGGACGGCGAGCGCGTCGCGGGTGAGGGTGTCCGTGGTGGATATCAGGGTGGTCATGAGGCTGCGTTATCCCTTCACGGCGCCCGAGGTGAGACCCGTGGCCATCTTCTTCTGGATGAACATGAAGAACACGACCACCGGAAGCGCGATCATCGTCGACGCCGCCATGAGCGCGCCGAAGTCGGTACCCCGCTCGGTGGTGAACGTCATGAGCCACACGTTGAGCGTGTACTTGGAGTTGTCGTTGATCAGGATGTACGCGAAGAGGTACTCGTTCCAGGCGTTGACCAGCGCGAAGATCGACGCGGCGGCGAGCCCGGGGGCGAGCAGCGGGAAGATCACGCGGCGGAAGGCGCCGAAGCGGGTGCAGCCGTCCACCATGGCGGACTCCTCCAGCTCCACCGGGATGTTCACCACGAAGCCGCGGATCATGATGGTCGCGAACGGCAGGGTGGAGACCAGGTAGACGACGATCAGGCCCCAGTACTCGTCGATCCCGCCCATGGCGTTGAGCTGCGCGTAGATCGGGATGAGCATCGCCGTCGGCGGCAGCATCTGCACAAGGATCATGATCAGGAGCAGCGGCTTGCGGCCGAAGAAGCGGAAGCGGCCGATGGCCAGCGCGGCCAGGGTGGCGATGATCATGCCGCCGACCACGGCGGTGATGGAGACGATCAGGCTGGACTGGATCGCGGTGGCGAAGTTGGCCTGCTTGATCGCCCGGGCGAAGTTGTCGAAGGTGATCGACGTGGGCCACAGGGTCTGGTCGTAGGACCGGATCTCCCGGTTGGGGCGCAGGGCGCTGATCACCAGCCAGTAGACCGGGAAGATCATGACGAGCGCGATGCCCAGGCCGAGGACGTCGAAGCCCAGTCGGCTCTTCTTGCGGTCCGGCCGCAGGACCTGTGTGTCGGTCGTGGTGCTCATTCGACCTCTCCCGTCTTCATGAGCTGGCGCAGGTAGTACACGGCCACGCCGGACAGCAGGACGACCGTGATCAGGGCGATCGCCGTTCCCTGGCTGAAGGAGGTGGACGTGAATGCCTTGGAGTAGGAGTAGAGGCCGAGGGTCTCGTACTCCGGCTCGGGCTTGTTGCCACGCAGCAGCCAGATCTGGCCGAAGACGTTGAAGTCCCAGATGACCGAGAGCGTGGCCACCATGGTGAAGACCGGCTTGATGACCGGCCAGGTGACGTACTTGTAGACGCCGTAGCTGCTCGCGCCGTCGAGGGAGGCTGCCTCCTCCAGTTCCTTGGGGACCTGGGTGAGCGCCGCGTACAGGGTGACGACGACGAAGGGGATGGCGCCCCAGACCACGAGCAGGGTGATGATCGAGAAGCCCTGGATCGGGTCGAGGTACCAGTTGTGGCCGAGCCAGTCCTCGCCGACGACCTTGGCGATCAGGGTGTTGATGAGGCCGTAGTCGGAGTCCGCCATGAAACGGAAGACCGAGGCGGCGACCATCAGCGGCATCGACCAGGCCGCGATCAGGGCGAACGTCAGCGCCAGCCGGACCCAGTTGGTCAGGCGGCGCATCAGCAGCGATATCAGCAGTCCGATGCCCATCGTGAGCGTCACGCAGACGGCCATGAAGACGACCGTGCGGAGCGTGACCCACCAGAACTCGGAGTCGCCGAGGATGTTCGTGAACTGGTCCAGTCCGACCCATGGCGCGGAATCGCCGGTCCACAGCTCGCGCCGGCCCATGTCCTGGAAGGACATGACGACGGTCTTGCCGAGCGGGTAGAGGTAGACGGCGGCGATCGCCACGATCGCCGGGAGTATCAGGAGATAGGGGAGGAGCTCCCCCTTCTTCCGCCGCCTCTTCTGCTTGCGTGGTCCGGTGCCGGCCTCGCCGGACGACGGGCTCGTGGACACTTGGGGATCACGTGGTGCGGGGACCGGTGGTCCGGCAGCCTTGGTATCAGCGGCAGTCACGTGGCTGACCTTCCATCGCGGGATCCGAGGCACGCCCCGGAAATCACAGCAGTCTCTAGCTGAAAAAGTGGGGACCCGGCACAACGCCGGGCCCCCACCTGGCAGTTCGGAAGGCTCAGGCCTTCTTGTTGATCAGACCGTTGATCTCGGCGTCGGCCTTCTTGGTGGCGTCGGCGACGGAGGTGCCCTTGAGGATCTCCAGGAGCATCTTCTCCAGGGTCTCCTCCTTCTCGATCGAGGCCCAGCCCGGCGCGATCGGGGTGAACCAGGCGTCCGGCACCGCGTTGGCGATGGGGGCCGTCTCCGGCTTGCTCTTCAGCGGCTCAAGCTGCTTCTCGTTGTTCGGAAGGATGTTCTTCGCCGCGAGGACCTCCATGGACTTCGCGTTGGTGAAGAGCGAGATCCACTCCTCGCCGAGGTCCTGGTTCTTCGACTTGGAGATGGTCGCCAGGTCGGAGCCGCCGATGAAGGACGGGAGCGCCTTGCCGTTCGGGCCGGGCATACCGGCCGTGCCGATCTTGCCCTCCAGCTTCGGGTTGCCGTTCTCGCCCGTGGTGACGCTGCCGGCCTCCCACGCCTGGCCGTAGATGACCGCGGCCTTCTCGTTGGCCATGACGTTGGCGTGGTCCTGCTCGTCCTTCGTCTGGTCGGCCTTGTTGTACTTCTTGACCAGATCGACGAAGTGGGTCAGGCCCTGCTGCGCCTCGGGCGTGGAGAGGGAGGCCTTCCACTCCTTGCTGCCCTCGTCGTACTTGGCGATCTGGCCACCGTAGGCGGCGACGTAGGACATCGCGGCGTACCAGTAGCGGCCCGGGTAGTACAGGGAGGAGGCGCGCTTGTCCTTCTTGGCGAGCTCGGCCGCGACCTTGTCCATGCCCTTGAGGAACTCGTCCTCGGTCTGCGGGAGGGCGTCGCTGCCGGTGCCGGCCTTCAGCATGTCCTTGTTGTAGACGGCGACGCGGGCGCTGGCGTAGTAAGGAACGCAGTAGAGCTTGCCCTCGTAGGAGCAGGTGTCCTTGAGGCCCTTGATCCAGGTGTCGGAGTTCTCGTACTTCTTGGCGTCGATCTCGCCGAGCGCACCATTGAGGATGTACTGCATGGTCTCGGTGTTGCCGAGTTCGACAACGTCCGGGAACTTGTCGCCGCCCAGCGCGGTGTCAAGCTTCTTGACCTTGTCGCCCCACTGCTGGTACTGGACATCGACCTTGACGTTGGGGTACTTCTTGTTGAACTCGGCATTGACGTCCTTGACCAGTTCCGGCCAGGTGGTCCGGGCCTCGCCCATGAGCCAGACGGTCAGGTTGTCCTTGCGGTCCTTCGGGTCCTTCGACGATGCCTTGTCGTCGGAACCACACGCCGCGATCGACACCAACATGCCCGCGACGCCGATCGCCGCGATGAGCTTGCGCTTCACGCCAAACCCTCCTCAGGGATGCTGCAACCCCGCCCACCGCGAAGACATTCGACGAGTACTGCTGGGGCTGGACCTGGTCTTTAATGGTTTAGACCAGTACCGGGAGCTTGGCCTAGACCTTTAGGGGTGTCAAGGGTGTATAAGAAGTGCACTCGCGTCCGTTATAGGACCGACACCTAAGGGAGGGCGACGAGCCGTGACCGGACCGTGCCACCATGTGAGCCGCGACAGACGGAGGAGCCGGTGACGGCAGCAACGCAGCAGTCGGGAAGGCGGGCCATGGGCGCCGGCGGGGGCAGTTCGGAGAACGAGACGGGCGCGGCCACACGCACGGCGCGCGTCCCGAAGTACTACCGGCTGAAGCGACATCTCCTCGACATGACGGACACCATGCCGCCGGGCACCCCCGTGCCGCCGGAACGAACCCTGGCAGCCGAGTTCGACACCTCGCGCACGACCGTGCGCCAGGCGCTCCAGGAACTCGTCGTCGAGGGCCGGCTGGAACGCATCCAGGGCAAGGGCACCTTCGTCGCCAAGCCGAAGGTCTCGCAGGCGCTCCAGCTCACCTCGTACACCGAGGACATGCGCGCCCAGGGACTGGAACCGACGTCCCAGCTACTGGACATCGGTTACGTCACGGCCGACGACATGCTCGCCGGTCTGCTCGACATCTCGTCCGGCGGCCGGGTGCTGCGGATCGAGCGGCTGCGGCTCGCCAGCGGCGAGCCCATGGCGATCGAGACCACACACCTTTCGGCCAAACGCTTTCCGGCGCTGCGCCGTTCGCTGGTGAAGTACACCTCGCTCTACACCGCGCTGTCCGAGGTGTACGACGTGCGGCTGGCCGAGGCCGAGGAGACCATCGAGACCTCTCTCGCCACCCCGCGCGAGGCCGGGCTGCTCGGTACGGACGTGGGCCTGCCGATGCTGATGCTCTCCCGCCACTCGCTGGACGGACGGGGCGAGCCCGTGGAATGGGTGCGCTCGGTCTACCGCGGCGACCGGTACAAGTTCGTGGCGCGCCTGAAGCGGCCGACCGACTGATCTCCGGCCCGGACGGGGCACCGGCCCCGCCACCCGCGCGGAATCGATCGGCCGGATGCCCCACCGGGCCCGGCAGGGCATCCGGCCGATCGATTCCGGCCACCCCTTCCCCGTCGCACCAGCACCCCGTCCGCCCCCGTGGAACGCTGTTCCCCACGGGGGCGTTCCGTGTGTCCGGGACGAACGAACTCCCGTACGCCTGACCGGATTTCGCATATGTGTACCCGCCCGCGTGGCCGTTTCCGGACCGCAACGCGGCCGGGGGTGACGGTGACCGGAAACCTCCCCTAGATTTCCTGCGCGTCACAGCAGGTGATCAGCGAGGGGACGGAGTCGCCGCATGTCAGCAGGGCCGGAAGGAAAGCCGCCCACCATCACACCGGTACGGGTCGTCATCGCCCTGTGCCTCGTCGCACCGTTCGTCGCGATGCTCTGGGTGAGTTCGTACGCGAAGGTGGACCCCACCTTCATCGGCGTTCCGTTCTTCTACTGGTACCAGATGCTCTGGGTACTGATCTCCACCGCGCTCACCGCGACCGCGCACACGCTGTGGCGGCGTGACCAGCGCGCCCGCAAGGGGGGTGCGTCGGCGTGAAGGACGGCGTGAACGGCGTCGCGCTCGGCGTCTTCGTCTTCTTCTTCCTGGCCGTCACGGTCATGGGCTTCCTGGCGGCGCGCTGGCGCAAGGCCGAGAACGAGGCGAGTCTCGACGAATGGGGCCTGGGCGGACGGTCGTTCGGCACCTGGGTCACCTGGTTCCTGCTCGGCGGCGACCTGTACACGGCGTACACCTTCGTCGCCGTCCCCGCGGCGATCTACGCGGCCGGCGCGTCCGGCTTCTTCGCCGTGCCGTACACGATCCTGGTGTACCCGCTGATCTTCACCTTCCTGCCCCGGCTGTGGTCGGTCTCGCACCGGCACGGGTACGTGACCACCTCGGACTTCGTGCGCGGCCGGTTCGGTTCGAAGGGCCTGTCGCTGGCGGTCGCCGTCACCGGCATCCTCGCCACCATGCCGTACATCGCGCTGCAACTCGTCGGCATCCAGGCGGTGCTGGACGTGATGGGCGTCGGCGGCGGCGAGAACACCCACTGGTTCGTCAAGGACCTGCCGCTGCTGATCGCCTTCGCGGTGCTCGCCGCGTACACCTACTCGTCCGGCCTGCGGGCGCCCGCGCTGATCGCGTTCGTCAAGGACGGGCTGATCTACCTGGTCATCGCCGTGGCGATCATCTACATCCCGATCAAGCTGGGCGGCTTCCACGACATCTTCGCCGCCGCGCAGGAGAAGTTCGCCGGGCCGCCGGGAGGGAAGCCGACCGGTGCCCTGGCCCCCGGCGCGGGCAGCCAGTGGGGCTACGCCACCCTGGCGCTGGGCTCGGCGCTGGCGCTCTTCATGTACCCGCACTCGATCACGGCGACGCTCTCCAGCCGCAGCCGCGACGTGATCCGGCGCAACACCACGATCCTGCCGCTGTACTCGCTGATGCTCGGGCTGCTGGCGCTGCTCGGTTTCATGGCGATCGCCGCCGGGATCGAGGTGGACAACGGGCAGCTGGCCATTCCGCAGCTTTTCGAGAACATGTTCCCCGACTGGTTCGCGGGGGTGGCGTTCGCCGCCATCGGGATCGGCGCGCTGGTGCCCGCGGCGATCATGTCGATCGCGGCGGCGAACCTCTTCACCCGCAACATCTACAAGGACTTCCTGAAGCCGGACGCGACTCCCGAGCAGGAGACCAAGGTCTCCAAGCTTGTGTCGTTGCTGGTGAAGGTCGGGGCGCTGGCCTTCGTCCTCACCATGGACAAGACGGTCGCGATCAACTTCCAGCTGCTCGGCGGGATCTGGATCCTCCAGACGATGCCCGCCCTCGTCGGCGGCCTGTTCACCCGCTGGTTCCACCGCTGGGCACTGCTCGCGGGCTGGGCGGTCGGCATGGTGTACGGCACGCTGGCCGCGTACGGAGTGGCGTCGCCCACCCAGAAGCACTTCGGCGGCTCCTCCGAGAAGATCCCCGGCATCGGTGAGATCGGTTACATCGGCCTCACCGCGTTCGTGCTGAACGTGATCGTGACGGTGGTGCTGACGTTCGTCCTGAACACGGTGAAGGCGCCCGCCGGAACGGACGAGACGTCACCGGCCGACTACACGGCCGACGCGGGCGACCCGGGTGTCCGGGCGGAGCCGGCGCCGGTCACCGCGGGAGTTCCGGACGGTCGCTGACCGCCCCTTCCCGGCCCCCGGACGGCCCGTCCCCGCCCCTTCGAAAGGGGGCGGGTGGCGGGCCGTCCGCCGCCCGGCACGAGGCCCGCAGGGCGCCTCCTGCGGGCCCGGCACACGGAGGCCGACACAACATCTGGGGGCTGCCTCATCGGGCGGCCCCCACATGTATGCTCATCCTCGCTGTCGTCGCAGGGGAATCCGGTGCGAATCCGGAACTGTCCCGCAACGGTGTGTTCAGTGCGCTTTTGCGCACCCCCGACGAAGTCCGACGACCTGCCGACAGCGCACCCGGCTCGACCGATCCGGGTGCCAGACGTCCGGGCCTCGCGGATGGGCCGGTGGACGCCGTACGCAGTGCCGCCCGCCCAGGGCTCCGTGCTGCCCGGCTGCCCCGTTCCCCCGCCCTGGCCCCGAGCCGAGCGAGGGAGAGCACCACGTGACCATCGCGCCAGCCGATCCGGCCTCAGTCGCCGCGTCCGTAGCGGCCGAGTCCGAGGGAACCGCACAGGACGGACCGGGCACCGCGCTGCTGCGGACCCTGACCGACCTCACCGTCGACCTTCCCGACGCCGACCCCGGACGGGTGGCCGCCGCCGCGCTGCGGGGCCGCAGCGCCCGGGCGGACGAGGCCGAGCTGCGGTCGCTGGCCACCGAGGCCGCCGCGGGACTCATCTCCGAGGACCCCGCCTACTCCCGGCTCGCCGCCCGGCTGCTCACCCGCACCATCGCGGACGAGGCGGCGGGCCAGGGCGCTGTCTCCTTCTCCGCCTCCGTCGCCGTCGGTCACCGCGAGGGCCTGATCGCCGACCGCACCGCCGCGTTCGTCGCGGCCCACACGGCGACCCTGGACGCCCTCGTCGAACGCGCCCTCGTCGACGGCGCCGACGACAGGTTCGGCTACTTCGGCCTGCGGACCCTGCACAGTCGCTACCTGCTGCGCCACCCGCACACCCGCCAGGTCATCGAGACCCCGCAGCACTTCATGCTGCGGGTGGCGTCCGGGCTCGCCGAGGACGACTCGCCGCAGGCCGTGGACGACGTCGCGGCGCTGTACCGGCTGATGAGCCGGCTCGACTACCTGCCGTCCTCGCCGACCCTGTTCAACTCCGGCACCCGGCACCCGCAGATGTCCTCCTGCTACCTGCTGGACTCCCCGCTCGACGAGCTCGACTCGATCTACGACCGCTACCACCAGGTGGCGCGGCTCTCGAAGCACGCGGGCGGCATCGGCCTGCCGTACTCCCGCATCCGGGCCCGCGGCTCGCTGATCCGCGGCACCAACGGACACTCCAACGGCATCGTGCCGTTCCTGAAGACGCTCGACGCGTCCGTCGCCGCCGTCAACCAGGGCGGTCGCCGCAAGGGTGCCGCCGCGGTCTACCTGGAGACCTGGCACGCGGACATCGAGGAGTTCCTGGAGCTGCGCGACAACACGGGCGAGGACCAGCGGCGCACGCACAACCTCAACCTGGCGCACTGGATCCCCGACGAGTTCATGCGCCGGGTCGACGCGGACGGCGACTGGTCGCTGTTCTCCCCCTCCGACGTGCCCGAGCTCGTCGACCTGTGGGGCGACGCGTTCGACGCCGCGTACCGGGCCGCCGAGGCGAAGGGCCTGGCCCGCAAGACGATGCCGGCCCGTGAGCTGTACGGCCGGATGATGCGCACCCTCGCGCAGACCGGCCAGGGCTGGATGACGTTCAAGGACGCCGCCAACCGGACCGCCAACCAGACCGCCGAGCCGGGCCGCGTCGTCCACTCGTCGAACCTGTGCACCGAGATCCTCGAAGTCACCGACGACGGCGAGACGGCCGTCTGCAACCTGGGATCGGTCAACCTCGGCGCGTTCGTGGCCGACGGCGACATCGACTGGGAGCGGCTGGACGCCACCGTCCGCACCGCCGTGACCTTCCTGGACCGGGTCGTCGACATCAACTTCTACCCGACCGAGCAGGCCGGGCGTTCCAACGCCAAGTGGCGCCCGGTGGGCCTGGGTGCGATGGGCCTCCAGGACGTCTTCTTCCAGCTGCGGCTGCCGTTCGACTCCCCCGCGGCCCGCGCGCTGTCCACACGGATCGCCGAGCGGATCATGCTGGCCGCGTACGAGGCGTCCTGCGATCTCGCCGAGCGGTCGGGTCCGCTGCCCGCCTGGGAGCAGACGCGTGCCGCGCGCGGGGTGCTGCACCCGGACCACTACGACGCCGAGCTGAACTGGCCGGAGCGCTGGGACGCGCTGCGCGCCCGCGTCGCGAGGACCGGGATGCGCAACTCGCTGCTGCTGGCCATCGCGCCGACGGCGACGATCGCCTCGATCGCGGGTGTGTACGAGTGCATCGAGCCGCAGGTCTCCAACCTCTTCAAGCGCGAGACGCTCAGCGGCGAGTTCCTCCAGGTCAACGCCTATCTGGTGGAGGAGTTGAAGAAGCTCGGCGTGTGGGACGCGCGCACCCGTGAGGCGCTGCGCGAGGCGAGCGGCTCGGTGCAGGGCTTCGCCTGGATCCCCGAGGACGTGCGGGCCCTGTACCGCACCGCGTGGGAGATCCCGCAGCGCGGTCTGATCGACATGGCGGCGGCCCGTACGCCGTTCCTCGACCAGAGCCAGTCGCTGAACCTCTTCCTGGAGACGCCGACCATCGGCAAGCTCTCCTCCATGTACGCGTACGCCTGGAAGAAGGGGCTGAAGACGACGTACTACCTGCGGTCCCGCCCCGCCACCCGGATCGCCCGCGCGGCCTCCGGCACGGCCGCCGCCGCCGTCGTTCCCGCCCAGCAGGCGTCGGCGCCCGACGCGGACGCGATCGCCTGTTCCCTCGAAAACCCCGAGTCCTGCGAGGCCTGCCAGTAATGAGCTCCACCGAACACACCGCGAAGGCCGAGAAGAACCTGCTCGACCCGGGCTTCGAGCTGACCCTGCGCCCCATGCGCTACCCCGATTTCTACGAGCGCTACCGGGACGCGATCAAGAACACCTGGACGGTGGAGGAGGTCGATCTCCACTCGGACGTCGCCGACCTCGCGAAGCTGTCGCCGGGTGAGCAGCACATGATCGGGCGGCTCGTCGCCTTCTTCGCGACGGGTGACTCGATCGTCGCCAACAACCTGGTGCTCACGCTCTACAAGCACATCAACTCCCCCGAGGCGCGGCTGTACCTGAGCCGTCAGCTGTTCGAGGAGGCCGTGCACGTCCAGTTCTATC
This sequence comes from Streptomyces sp. NPDC014734, assembly GCF_043083325.1. NCBI lineage: Bacteria > Bacillati > Actinomycetota > Actinomycetes > Kitasatosporales > Streptomycetaceae > Streptomyces > Streptomyces sp. NPDC014734. The sequence continues at coordinate 571,793 of NZ_JBIBYN010000001.1, forward strand.
TGACGCTGCTCGACACCTACCTGCCCGATCCGGAGGACCGGGCGGCGGCGTTCGCGGCGGTCGAGAACATCCCGTCCATCCGCGAGAAGGCCGAGTTCTGCTTCAGGTGGATGGACTCGGTCGAGAAGATCGACCGGCTGGAGAGCAGGGCCGACCGCCGTCGCTTCCTCCTCAACCTCATCTGCTTCGCGGCGTGCATCGAGGGACTGTTCTTCTACGGCGCGTTCGCGTACGTCTACTGGTTCCGCTCGCGCGGCCTGCTGCACGGTCTCGCCACGGGCACCAACTGGGTGTTCCGCGACGAGACGATGCACATGAACTTCGCGTTCGAGGTCGTGGACACCGTCCGCAAGGAGGAGCCGGACCTCTTCGACGACGAGCTCCAGCAGCAGGTCACCGACATGCTGAAGGAGGCCGTGGAGGCGGAGCTGCAGTTCGGCCGCGACCTGTGCGGCGAGGGACTGCCCGGCATGAACACGGAGTCGATGCGGCAGTACCTGGAGTGCGTGGCCGACCAGCGCCTCACCCGGCTGGGCTTCCCCGCGGTCTACGGCTCCGAGAACCCGTTCTCGTTCATGGAGCTCCAGGGCGTGCAGGAGCTGACGAACTTCTTCGAGCGCCGGCCGTCCGCGTACCAGGTGGCGGTGGAGGGCTCGGTCGACCTGGACGAGGACTTCTGATCCACCGGGCGGGCCCGGTGGATCAGATCCGGGCCCAGCTCCTGACGTACGGGCGCCGCTCGGCCATGACCGGCCGGGCGGCGCCCTCCGTTTCCGGTGGCGCGTCCCCCCGTGCCCGTTCCGCCTCCAGCAGTTCGCGGGAGATGCGGCGCTCCCGGGCGAGGCCGAGGAGGGCGGGCAGCAGGGAGAGGACGACGAACGCGGACATGCCGAGAACATTCAGGAAGGTGTTCATGACCTCACTCTCGTCGGCGCCCGCACATTCCGGCAGTGGCAGGACTGCCACACAGCATCGATTTACTGCCACACTGGTCCGATGCTGAACAATGTCGCCACCCTGCTGCTGGACGAGGTCCACCCCTTCGAGCTCGGCGTGCTGTGCGAGATCTTCGGTCTCGACCGCAGCGAGGAGGGTCTGCCGGTCCACGACTTCGCCGTCGTCTCCGCCGAGGGCCCCACGCTGCGGACCCACGCCGGGTTCACCATCGGCACGCCGCACGGCCTCGACCGTCTGGAGGAGGCCGATCTCATCGCCGTACCGGCAGGCGGCAGCTACATCGAGCGGGAGTACCCCGAGGAGGTCCTCGACGCCCTGCGCCGGGCCGTGGGCCGGGGCGCACGCGTGCTGAGCGTCTGCTCCGGGGCGTACGTCCTCGGCGCGGCGGGGCTGCTGGACGACCGCCGCTGCACCACCCACTGGCGGCACGCCGACGAGCTGGCCCGCCGCTACCCGCGGGCCACCGTCGAGCCCGACGTGCTGTACGTGGACGACGGACCGGTCATCAGCTCGGCGGGCACCGCGGCCGGCATCGACGCCTGCCTGCATCTGGTCCGGCAGGCGTACGGCACCGACACCGCGAACGCGATCGCCCGCCGGATGGTGGTGCCGCCGCACCGGGACGGCGGACAGGCGCAGTACATCGAACGGCCGCTGCCGCGCACCCGGTGCGACACCGTGGGCGAGACGCTGGTGTGGATGGAACGCCACCTCGACCGGGAGATGACCGTCGAGCAGCTGGCGGCGCAGGCGCACATGTCGCCGCGCACCTTCGCCCGCCGCTTCCAGCAGGAGACGGGCACCACGCCGTACCGCTGGCTGCTGCGTCAGCGGGTGCTGCTGGCACAGCACCTGCTGGAGACGTCCGACGAAACGGTGGACACGATCGCCGGGCGCACCGGGTTCGGGACCGCCGCCGCGCTGCGCCATCAGTTCGTGCGGTCGCTGGGCACCACCCCGCACACCTACCGCCGCACCTTCCGCGGCCCGGGGACGGCGGCCGAAGTCGCCTGAACCGGAGCAGATCTGACGTCAGATCATTCGTCCAACCGATCGCCGCACCTGTCCATGGACCGCCACCCGCACACCGCACCAAGGTCTGTGGCATGAACACGCAGACGATAGGACGAAGGACGACCTGGGCGGTGGTGGCCGCGCTCGCCGCCGCGCTGCTGCCCTGGCAGAGCGCCGCGGCCGAGGGCTCCCCCGCCGCCGCGCCACCGCCCGAGGTGCTGCCCTCGTTGCGGCAGTGGCACCCGGACGAGGGAGAGTTCACGCTCGCCGACCGGGCGAGGATCGTGCTGGACGGGGAGCGCGACGGCCGGACGGCCGCCGACGCGCGCCGCTTCGCCGACGAGCTGGCCGGCGGGGCATCGGTGGTACGGGGCCGGGGGGCGGCCCGCTCCGGCGACATCGTGCTGCGCCAGGACGCCGCCCTGAAGGGCTCGCTGGGTCCGGAGGGCTACCGCCTCGACGTCGGCGACCGGATGACCGTCACGGCCGCCACCTCCACCGGCGTCTTCTACGGTTCGCGCACCGCCCTCCAGTTGCTGAACGACGACGGCCGGGCCGCCCGCGGTTCGGCGACCGACGTGCCGGAGTACCGGGAACGCGGGGTCGGCGTCTGTGCCTGCTACATCAACGTCTCGATCCCGTGGTTCGAGCGGCTGCTGAAGGACATGGCCTCGCAGAAGCTCAACCAGCTGTGGATCGAGGCCAAGGTCCGCAGTGACACCGACCCGGCGTCGGCCTTCTGGGGCTACTACACCAAGCCGCAGGTGCGCACGCTGGTCGCACTGGCGAAGAAGTACCACGTGGAGCTGGTGCCGGAGATCAACTCCCCCGGACACATGGACACCTACCTGGAGAACCATCCGGAGCTCCAGCTCAAGGACCGGGACGGGGTCGCCTCCCCGTCCCGGCTCGACATCTCCCGGCCCGAGGCGCTCGCCTACTACACCTCGCTCGTCGACGAGGCCCTGGAGGTGTGGGACACCCGGACCTGGCACATGGGCGCCGACGAGTACATGATCGGTTCCTCGTACCCGGAGTACCCACAGCTCCAGGCCGCCGCGACCGCCGGGTTCGGCGCCGACGCGACCCCCGACGATCTCTTCGCCGACTTCGTCAACCAGGTCGACGGACACGTGCGGGCCGACGGCCGGTCGCTGCGGATCTGGAACGACGGCCTGTCCGGCCGCAACGGCGTCGTCCCGCTGAACCCCGACATCACCGTCGAGCACTGGCTGGGCGGCGGCGCCGTGCAGAAGCCGTCCGCGCTGCTGGCCGAGGGCCGACCGGTCATGAACTCCGCGTACGCGCTCTACCTGGTGCGCGGCGGCTACACGACGCGGACGCGGGAGCTGTACGAGAGCGACTGGACGCCGCTGCGCTTCGAGGACGAGACCCTGCCGGCCGCCCCGGAGAACCTGACCGGCGCGAAGATCAGCCTGTGGCCGGACAGCGCGGCGGCCGAGACCGAGAACGAGGTGGAGGAGAAGACCTTCATGCCCCTGCGCTTCCTCGCACAGGCCACCTGGGGCGGGCCGAAGCCGAGCGACACCTACGCCGGGTTCGAGGAACTCGCCCGGCGGATCGGTCACGCGCCCGGCTGGTCGAACACCGACCGCGCCCCGCTCGCCGACGGCACGTACCGGCTGGCCTCGGGCCCGAAGGCGCTCACCCCGGGCGCGGACTCGGCGGTCTCCCTGGTCCGCGGCACCGCCGCCTCCTGGACCCTGACGGCGACCACCGACGGCTACTACACGGTGCGGTCGGCGGCGACCGGCCAGTGCCTGGACGCGGTGCGCGGCAAGAAGTACCTGGGCGCCCCGCTGGAGGTCGGGGCCGAGCTGTCGCTCGGGGCCTGCTCGGCGACGGCACGCACCCAGCGCTGGCAGCTGGATCCCGTGGCGGGGGCACTGGTCCTGCGCAACGCCGTCTCGCAGCTCCGCCTGACGGAACGGGCACCGGACGGTGCCGCGGTCCAGACGACGGGCGGAACGCCGCTCACGGCGCGCACCGCCTGAGACCCGCGAAACGACGACGGCCCCGCCCGGCGGAACGATCCCGTCGGACGGGGCCCGGTCCGTGGACCGGGCCACCCCACGGACCGGGCCGCCCGCGGCCGGGACCGCCCGGCCCCCGCACCCGTCAGATGCCGCAGCCGGACGCCGACCAGAAGTGGCTGGGGCCCTGGTTGACGTGGATGTGATCGCCGTGGCCGGGGTAGCCCGGGCCGAGGATCCCGTTGAAGCCGTGGTTGCGGGCCTGCTTGGCGAGCGTGCACAGGGAATGCGGCCCGGCGCCCAGATCGGCCGCGTCCCCGTACATGTGACGGCTGTTGGCCGCGCCGCCGACCGCGCTGTTGCAGCTCGCGGAGCGGAAACCGCTGGTGATCCGGATGGGCTGGTCGCCGAGCGCGTGCCGCAGCGCCTCCAGCTTCCACATGGTGCTCAGGGCGTTGGCCTTCGCGGTGCCGGCCGCCACGGCCCCGCCCGCCCAGGTGGAATTGCACTGGTTGTGTTCGGCGTAGGTGAAGTGCGCCGGGGTGCAGTCGTTGTCCTGGAGGGCGTACAGCTTGGCCTGCGTCGCCGGACCGGCGATGCCGTCGGCGGCAAGCCCGTAGGCGGCCTGGAAACGCTTGACGGCGGCGGTGGTCGCGGGCCCGTAGGAGCCGTCGACGGCGAGCACGGAGTTGTATCCGGGATAGCCGGCCACCCTGATCTGGAGCTGGACGACGTCGTTCCCGGTGGCGCCCGGGGACAGCGTGCGGGTCCACGTGTAGCAGCCGTCGGCCTGCGCGGTCCCGGCGGTGACGGCGACACCTCCCGCAGCGAAAGCCATGGTCATGACAATGCCGAGCAGGAGTCGGGCGGTGCGTCTGAGCATGAAGGGGCTCCCTGTCGAGACGGAGGCGTGACGAAGATGTGGTGAGAGAGCCTGTCGGACGAGTCGACGCGCGTCAACTGTGCGCAGGAAAACGGCAGTTGACGATCGGGCGAGCGCAAGGACCACGGGCCCGGCACCCCGTGGAAGGGATGCCGGGCCCGGGTGCAGTCCGGTGCGCGCTCAGTCGTTCGGCACGGTCTCGTAACGCGGCGTGTTCTCCGCCATCTGTCGCAGCGCGTCCTTGCGGTCGCGCTTGGAGAGCCTGTCGATGTAGAGGTACCCGTACAGGTGATCCGTCTCGTGCTGGAGGCAGCGGGCGAAGTAGCCGGTTCCCCGGACCCGGATCGGGTTGCCCTCGGCGTCCTGGCCGCGCACCACCGCGTAGTCGGGGCGGGCCAGCGAGGCGTACGCCGTCGGCACGGAGAGGCAGCCCTCGTTGGAGTCGTCCAGGACCCGCGCCTCGGGCGCCAGCTCCTCCAGCACCGGGTTGCAGACCGCGCCGACGTGCCGCACACCGTCGTCGTCCGGGCAGTCGTAGACGAAGACCTTGAGGTCGACACCGATCTGGTTCGCGGCAAGGCCGACGCCCTCCGCCGTCCGCTGGCTGGCGAACATGTCGTCGATCAGCCGGGCCAGTTCCTCGTCGAACGCGGTGATGTCCTTGCACTCCTTGTGCAGCACCGGGTTGCCCACGACCGTGATCGGACGCGAGGTGCCGCGCTCGCGATGCGCCGTCTCGCGCGCCTCGCAGTCCTCGGTGTCCACGACGAAGCCCTCGTCGTCGACGCTGGTCTGCTCGTCCGTCTCCTGCTGCGCCATGTCCGCCGTACGCCTTCCTCAAAACCTGAAACCCGGGCGTCCGAAGCGGTTCGGGCCCCGAGCACCCGAGCACCGAGACCGGTGCCCGTACAGCCTACGGGCACCGGGGCCACTCGTGTGGGCCGGACCGGACAGCGCCCCGCGGACCGCGGGGGCACGCGTCACCGCACGGCGCCAACACGACACCGCCCCGCCCCGCCCCGGGGCAGGACGCAGGGATCGAGCGCCGGTCAGCAGACCTCTTCGAGATCCCGCCACTCGCGGCTGTCCGGGCTGTCCGAGACCCAGCCGTCCAGCAGCCCGCGCACCAGTCCGGCCGGCGCCGCTATCCCGCACTCGCGCTCCGGCACCCACAGCTCGCCCGCGGTGCGGTGGCCCAGCGGCCCCGGATGCCCCGGCTCGCTGTGATCGTGCGGGTCCAGGTGCTCGCCGTCGCCCTCGTCGCTCTCCATCCGGCTCTCCGAGCACGCCCGGCAGAGCAGCCGTACGGACGACGACCAGTCCTCGGCGGCGAACCCGGCGTCGGACGCCAGCCGCTCCAGCGCGTCCCGGTCCGCCTCGGTGGCCGCCTCCAGCAACACGACCCAGGTGGGAACGGGCGACGGAGCCCACAGCTCGATCTCGTCGAAGACGGGATACGAGGGACCGGCCGCGGTGACCCGCTCGCCGTGCGGCACACCGTCGTGCAGGACGACCTCGCCCCAGCGGCGTCCGGACGACGGCAGCGGGATGGACAGCACCTCCATGCGCGCCGGATCGAGCCTGCGCCCCCACACCACCTCGGCCTCGCCCTCCGGCGACAGCCGTACCGCGGCGCTGCCGAGATCCATGCCGACGGGCTCACTGGCCGCCGCCGAGGTGTGCTGGCCGACTCCCGGAACCTTCAGGCCGTACGCCTGCCAGGCCCGGCGGGCCAGCGGCCAGTCCTGCAACGCCGTGGCCGCGATCCCGACGTTCCACCAGTCGGGGGCGCCGGACTCCTTGTCGAGCAGCGCGACGGCCCGCAGACCGGCGGCTCTCGCCTGTTCCCAGTCGTGCCGGAACTTGTGCAGCAGCGCCAGGTTGAACCACGACTCCGAGAGCCAGGGTTCCAGATCCGCCGCACGTGTCAGCAGTGCGCCCGCGTCCTCGTACCGCCCGTCGCCGATCAGCGTGAACGCGCGGTCCGTGGCCTGCCGCCAAGAGGCGGAGGGCCGATGCCGTACCTTCCCGAAGATCCTCACGATTCCCGCCCGTCCCGACTAGGAGCGTCCGGCAGTGGGCTTCGCGGCGTCGTGGGCCCGGGGCGTGCGCCTCGCGGCGTTGTCGTTCCTCACCAACGCTCCGCGTCGCCTCGATCCTCCGCCTTGCGATGCACGCACCCCGGCCCCGCTCCTTCGCCTGCGCTGCCTGCTGCCGGACGCTCTGGACACCCTCGTTTTCCGCTCTTCTTCGCATCCAACCATGCCCGGCCGGACGCCCGCTCATTACCCATGGGTTACCCGTGCGGGACGGACGCCGGACCACCCCGGGCCGGAACCCGGGCCGGGGTCTCGACGGCCTGCGGCCGGTAGTCCCGGCCGGTACCGGACCTGGGGTGTTCCCGTGCGTCGAGCGGCCGGATGAGCCCTTCCCCGGACAGGCCGTCGTATGCGTCGACGGCCCCGGCGAAGAAAAGTTCACCGCTGTCGTGCGGAACACCGGCGGACGGGAGTGCGTCCGGCCGGCTCCGTTCCACGCCCGGTCCGCGGGTCCGTGCCCGGTCCGCGGGCGAGGGGCGCGGAGGAGGCGTGACCCACCCGCTCGCCGTGGCCGCGGGCGTCCGTGTCCTTGACATCGGCGGGCCGCACGAGGGCCCCGGTGGTGGCGCGGTGGGATGCGCGTTCGCGAGGGGGCGGGCGTCACGCACCGCGGCCCTAGGGGGCGGGCGTCATCCCCGGGACGGCGGCCGTCGTCCGACACCGCCGCCATTCGCCTGACGGCGGTCGTCAGTACTCGACAGCGGCCGTCATTCCTTGGCGGCGGTCGGCCGGTCCGGTTCGGGCGCCGTCAGGTCCTGTTCCGGAACCGCGTGCCCCGAGCGAATCAGGTCGATTCGTCCCATCACCTTGGACCGCAGGTCGCTCGGTACGTCGTCCTGGCCGCAGCAGCGCTTCACCAGCTTCTTCACGGCCTGCTCCAGGCCGTACTTCTCCAGGCACGGGGAGCACTCCTCGAAGTGCGTCTCGAACTTGGTGCAGTCGCTGTCGGGCATCTCGTGGTCGAGGAACTCGTAGAGGTGGTCGAGGACCTCCGAGCAGTCCGTCTCGTGCGGCTCTCCGCAGCTCATGAGCCCGAGCCTTTCCGATCGTCCGACTCTCCGGCACCGGCCGGGACGAGCCCGCGCTCGCGGGCGTAGTCCTCCAGCATGCCGCGCAACTGGCGGCGGCCCCGGTGCAGTCGGGACATCACCGTACCGATGGGAGTCCCCATGATGTCCGCGATCTCCTTGTAGGCAAAGCCCTCCACATCGGCGAGATACACGGCGATGCGGAACTCTTCGGGAATCGCCTGCAGTGCGGCCTTCACGTCGGAGTCCGGAAGGTGGTCCAGCGCCTGGGACTCGGCCGAACGCAGACCCGTCGACATGTGCGACTCGGCGCGCGCCAGCTGCCAGTCCTCGATCTCCTCGGCGGCGCTGCGCTGGGGTTCGCGCTGCTTCTTGCGGTACGAGTTGATGAACGTGTTGGTGAGGATGCGGTACATCCACGCCTTGAGGTTGGTGCCCTCACGGAACTGGTGGAAGGAGCCGTACGCCTTGGCGTACGTCTCCTGGACCAGGTCCTCGGCGTCCGCGGGGTTGCGCGTCATGCGCAGCGCCGCCGAGTACATCTGGTCGAGGTAACCGAGGGCGTCCCGCTCGAAGCGCGCGTTGCGCTCGGCGGCCGTCTCCTGCGCGCGGCCGTCGTCGGTCCCTGTGCCGGTACCGGTGACCGGACCCACCTCCTCCAACGCTGTGGCGGAACCGAAACCGGACCCGCTCGAATCGGAGAATAGTCGACCTTGCCCGGAGACGGGCTGTCGTTCCGGCGCGCCCGGAGCGTGCCCGGAAGCGGTCGTGGCCGCATGCAGGACCGTCCACTCCAGGTCAGCGGTGTTCGAGCGACGCGGGCAGATGGTCGAACCCATGCGACGGACTCCCTCTCCACATACGACGTGATGTACCGATGTCACCGACAACAGCGGCCCCCGGCGCAACATTCCCCCGGGAGGCGCCCGCCCCGGCGGCGCGTCCGGCCCGCACCGGGGCGGACGGCTCGGGGAGGGCGCGGCTCACAGCAGGGCGGACAGCCAGGCGGTCACGGCGTCGGTCACGATCCCCATCGCCCGCTCCTCGGTCGAACCGGACTTCTTCGGTACGGCGAACCCGTGGTCCCCGTACGGCACCTCGGTGAGTGCGTACTCCCCCGGCGGAAACTCCGCGGGCCGTCCGAACGGGTCGTTCCCGCCCTGGACGACGAGCGTGGACACGCCGGTCGCGAGGAGTTCCTCCGCGCGGGACTTCTCCGGCCTGCCCGGAGGGTGCAGCGGGAAGCTGAGCGCGAGAACGGCGCGGGCACCGAGCTCCGTTGCCGTCCGGCAGGCCACCCGGGCCCCGGCACTGCGCCCGCCAGCGACGACGGGGAGTCCGGGGGCGGCGAGCGCGGGCCACACGCCCCGCCATCCGGTGTCCAGCGTCTTCGGGGCGGGCGCGACCTTCTTGCCGGCGACGCGCCACGGCTGCTCCACCAGGGCGACGGTCACCCCGTGCGCGGGCAGCGCGGCGGCCAGGGCCCGCAGATCACGGCTGTCGATGCCGCCGCCCGCACCGTGGCCGACGGCGAGCACCAGCCGGGCGCCGCCGGTGCCGGCGGCGCTTCCCGTACTTCCCTCGCGCTCCGCGGGCACCCAGGTGATCCGGGCGGGCCCGGCCCCGGTGTCCACCGTCTCGACCCTGCGTTCCGTCTCCGTGGCAGTCACGGTTCCCATCCTGCCCGCCCGCGCGTCAGAAGAGCGTGCCGGCCTCCGGCGCGGCAAGTTCCGCCAGCAGCTCGGGACCGTTGTTGCGGACGTTGCTGACGGCGGTGGTCACCGGGTAGGCGCGCATCAGACCGCTCGGCGGCGGCGCGAGCAGCGCCCGCAGTTCCGCGACGTCGGTGCACGAGGGGTCGAGCCAGGCGTCCCACCGGTCCGGGGTGAGCATCAGCGGCATCCGGGGGTGGATGTCGGCGAGCGTGGCCGGGCCCTCGGCGGGGGCGACGGCGAGCGGGGTGGTCTCCGCCTCGGTGGTGATCACCGTGCAGGTCGCCCACCAGGCCGTCGGGTGGTCGTCCGGCAGCGTCCGGTCGCGCCAGAACTCGTACAGTCCGGCCATCGCGAAGACCGAACCGTCGGCAGGCGTCACGAAGTAGGGCTGCTTGCGCGGGCGCTTCCTCCTCCCCTGTTCCTCCAGCTGCCGTTCCTCCGCGCCGGTGACCCACTCGTAGTAGCCGTCGGCGGGCAGGATGCAGCGCCGGGAGACGAACGGACGGCGGAAGGACGGCTTCTCGTGGACGGTCTCCGCCCGGGCGTTGATCATGCGCGCGGCGCCCTCGGGGGACTTCGCCCAGGACGGCACGAGTCCCCATTTCAGGGCGCGCATCTGGCGAACCGGACGCCGGTCCTCTGCGTCTTTCAGAGGACGCTCCACTATCGCGTGGACCTCCTTGGTCGGTGCCACGTTCCAGTCGGGCGCCAGCGTCTCCGCCGGTTCCCACTTCTCCACCTGGAAGAGCCCGGTCAGGTCCTCGGGCCGCCGACTCGCTGCAAACCGTCCGCACATGAGTGCCAGACTGCCACGACCGCCCGGGTGACCGGACGCCGATATCGCAAGCCGCTACCACGAGGAGCCGCCCGCACCATGGACAGCACCGATCTGGGAAACCTGTGGGACCGCGTCTTCGGCACCCAGCCGGCACCCGAGCAGTGGCTGGTGGTGGTGACCGGCACGCTCGCCATGATCGCCGTCGTGCCGAACCCGATATGGCGGCTGAGCCGCAACGCGGTCACCATCGCGCACGAGGGCGGGCACGGACTGGTGGCGCTGCTCACCGGACGGCGGCTGTCGGGAATCCGGCTGCACTCGGACACCAGCGGGCTGACGGTCAGCCGGGGCAAGCCGACCGGTATCGGCATGATCCTCACCGCGGCGGCCGGCTACACCGCCCCGTCGCTGCTGGGGCTCGGCGGCGCGTGGCTGCTCGTCGACGGCAGGATCACGCTGCTGCTGTGGCTGGCCACCGCGTTGCTCGCGGCGATGCTGGTGATGATCCGCAACGTGTACGGGGCACTGGCCGTGATCCTCACCGGGTCGGCGTTCCTGCTGGTGTCCTGGCTGGCCTCGCCCGCCGTGCAGTCGCTGTTCGCGTACACGGTGATCTGGTTGCTGCTGTTCGGCGGGGTGCGGCCGGTCTTCGAGCTCCAGTCGAAGCGGCGGCACGGGGGCGCGCCCGATTCGGACGCGGACCAGTTGTCGCGGCTGACGAACGTGCCGGCCGTGCTCTGGCTGTTCCTCTTCCACGCGGTGTCGCTCTGTTCGCTGATCGGCGGCGGTCGCTGGCTGCTCGGCATGTGAGACCGCAGGACGCCCGGTGGCGTGCAGAAGGGTCACCGGTGTCTACCACAGATTGATTAAGCACGGGTTTCGGCTCATTTGATCGAGATTCCGGTTCGCGGTGAACCACTAAAGTGAGGTTCATGACCGAAACCCCCGTGCACCCCGCCCTCTGGCCCGCTCCGCACGCGAGCGGAGCCGTCGACGCGACCGTCACCGTGCCCGGTTCGAAATCGGTCACCAACCGCGCGCTCGTCCTTGCCTCCCTCGCCGCCGAGCCGGGCTGGCTGCGCCGCCCGCTGCGCTCCCGCGACACCCTGCTGATGGCCGAGGCGCTGCGCGCGATGGGCGTCGGCATCGAGGAGACGGTGTCGTCCAGTTCGGCCGTCGCCGGTGCGCCGGACGTCTCCGGCGAGGCGTGGCGGGTCATCCCGGCCGGGCTGCACGGCCCGGCCACGATCGACGTCGGCAACGCCGGTACGGTCATGCGCTTCCTGCCCCCGGTCGCTGCCCTCGCCGACGGCCCGATCCGCTTCGACGGCGATCCGCGGTCGTACGAGCGTCCGCTGAACGGTGTGATCGACGCGCTGCGGGTGCTCGGCGCCCGGATCGACGACGACAAGCGCGGCGCGCTGCCGATGACCGTGTACGGCGGCGGCGCGCTGGACGGCGGGGCGGTGGAGATCGACGCCTCCTCGTCCTCGCAGTTCGTCTCGGCGCTGCTGCTGTCGGCTCCGCACTTCAACCAGGGGGTGGAGGTCCGCCACACCGGCACCCGGCTCCCCTCGATGCCGCACATCCGCATGACCGTCGACATGCTGCGGGCCGTAGGCGCCCAGGTCGACGAGCCGGAGACGGGCGGCGAGCCGAACGTCTGGCGGGTCTCCCACTCGGCGCTCCTCGGCCGCGACCTGACCATCGAGCCCGATCTCTCCAACGCGCAGCCGTTCCTGGCCGCCGCGCTGGTCACCGGCGGCCGGGTCACCATCCCCGACTGGCCCGAGCACACCACCCAGCCGGGCGACGCGCTGCGCGAGATCTTCACCGCCATGGGCGGTAGCTGCGAGCTGACCGAACACGGCCTCACGTTCACCGGTTCGGGTCGTATCCACGGCATCGAGGTCGACCTCGGCGAGGTCGGGGAGCTCACCCCGGGCATCGCGGCGGTCGCGGCCCTTGCCGACGGCCCGTCCACGCTGAGCGGTGTCGCCCACCTGCGACTGCACGAGACGGACCGGCTGGCCGCGCTCACCAAGGAGATCAACGAGCTCGGCGGCGACGTCACCGAGACCGTCGACGGCCTCCACATCCGGCCGCGCCCGCTGCGCGGGGGCGTCTTCCACACCTATGACGACCACCGGATGGCGACGGCCGGGGCGGTCATCGGACTCGCCGTCCCCGGAGTGGAGATCGAGAACGTGGCGACGACCGCCAAGACCCTGCCGGACTTCCCGCAGATGTGGACCGGAATGCTCGGGGCCTGAGAGATGCGCCGTTACGGCAAGAACCCCGACGAGGACGACGTCCGGGTCCGCCCCAACCGCAAGGGCAACCGGCCCCGCACCCACATCCGTCCCAAGCACGAGGACGCCGAGGACGGCATGGTCCTCACCGTGGACCGGGGCCGCCTCACCTGCCTCGTCGAGGACCGTACGGTCATGGCGATGAAGGCCCGTGAGCTGGGCCGGAAGGCCGCCGTGGTGGGTGACACGGTCTCCCTGGTCGGCGACCTTTCCGGCGACAAGGACACCCTCGCCCGGATCGTCCGGATCGGTGAGCGCCGCTCGGTGCTGCGCCGGACCGCGGACGACGACGATCCGTACGAGCGGGTCGTCGTCGCCAACGCCGACCAGTTGGCGATCGTCACCGCGCTGGCCGATCCGGAGCCCCGCCCCCGGATGATCGACCGCTGTCTGGTCGCCGCGTACGACGGCGGGCTGTCCCCGCTGCTGGTCCTCACCAAGTCGGACCTCGCCTCCCCGGACAAGCTGCTGGAGGCGTACACGCCGCTGGGCGTCCCGTTCGTGGTGACCAGTCGCGAGGAGCTGGAGAACGGCGACGCCGCCGAGCGGGTCCGCGAGCAGTTGCGCGACCGGGTCACGGCCTTCGTCGGGCACTCCGGCGTCGGGAAGACGACGCTGGTCAACGCGCTCGTGCCGAAGGACCGGCGGCGCACGACGGGGGTCGTCAACGCGGTCACCGGCCGCGGCCGGCACACCACCACCTCGGCGCTGGCGCTGCCGCTGCCCGACTACCGGGGCTGGGTGATCGACACTCCGGGCGTGCGTTCCTTCGGGCTCCACCACATCGACCCGTCCCGGGTGATCCACGCGTTCCCGGACCTGGAGCCCGCCGCCGAGGACTGCCCGCGCGGCTGCACCCACGAGAGCGGTCAGCCGGAATGCGCCCTGGACGCCTGGGTGGCGGGGGGGCACGCGGACCCGGCGCGGCTGGACTCGCTGCGGCGGCTGCTGTCCACCCGGGAGCGACGCGAGGGCGACTGAGAGCCTGGACGACCGGCCCGGGTCCATGCGAAGACGACCGATCAAGAAGCAATGCGAAGACGACCGATCCGGAAGCGACGCGAAGGTGACCGGTCGGGGCGCGTTTGCGACCGGTCGGAGCCGGTAAGTGCATAATCACACTCACCGTGGCAAGGCGGTCACCGACGTGGGAAGGCACTGACGATGGCGTGGCTGCTGGTCGTGGTCGCAGGGCTTCTGGAGACCGGCTTCGCCGTCTGTCTGAAGCTGTCGCACGGCTTCACCCGGCTCTGGCCGACCATCGCGTTCTGTGCCTTCGCACTCGGCAGCTTCGGTCTGCTGACGCTCTCGCTGAAGAAGCTCGACGTGGGGCCCGCCTACGCCGTGTGGACCGGCATCGGGGCCGCGGGCACCGCGATCTACGGCATGGTCTTCCTCAACGACGTGGTCTCCACGCTCAAGCTGGTCTCGATCTCCTTCGTGATCGTCGGGGTGATCGGACTCCAGCTCTCCGGCTCGTCCCACTGACCTGGCGCCGCACCCCGCCGGGCCTGCCGCACGGCCACGAGGACGTGTGGATCCGTTCACCTGCGGTCGATACTGTGACGACATGCCCGATTACCACGATGATCTGCGCCTTGCCCATGTACTGGCGGACGCCGCCGACGCGGCGACCATGGACCGGTTCAAGGCCCTGGACCTCAAGGTCGAGACCAAACCGGACATGACGCCGGTGAGCGAGGCCGACAAGGCCGCCGAGGAACTGATCCGCGGCCACCTGCATCGGGCCCGCCCGCGCGACGCGATCCTGGGCGAGGAGTTCGGGATCGAGGGGACCGGCCCCCGGCGCTGGGTCGTCGACCCGATCGACGGCACCAAGAACTACGTCCGCGGTGTGCCCGTCTGGGCGACGCTGATCTCGCTGATGGAGGCCGGGGAGGACGGCTTCCAGCCGGTGGTCGGCGTGGTCTCGGCGCCCGCGCTGAACCGGCGCTGGTGGGCGGCTAAGGGTGCCGGGGCGTTCACCGGCCGCTCCCTCACCTCCGCGACCCGCATCCAGGTGTCGAAGGTCGAACGGCTCGCGGACTCCTCGTTCGCCTACGCCTCGCTGAGCGGCTGGGAGGAGCAGGGCCGGCTGGACGGATTCCTGGACCTGACCAGGGCCTGCTGGCGCACCCGCGGTTACGGGGACTTCTGGCCGTACATGATGGTCGCCGAGGGCTCGGTGGACATCTGCGCGGAGCCCGAACTCTCGCTCTGGGACATGGCCGCGAACGCGATCATCGTCCAGGAGGCGGGCGGCAGGTTCACCAGCCTGGACGGCGTGTCCGGCCCCGGCGGCGGCAACGCCGCCGCTTCGAACGGACTGCTCCACCACGAACTGCTCAGCTACCTCAACCCGCGCCCCTGACCCCGGCCGCGCCCCCCGAGGGGCGTCACGCACCACCGTGCGCCCCTCGGACGGCCCCATTCCCCCCTTGCTGCTGCCCCGCACGGATGCAACGCTGAGAGCCCACCCATCTTGTGAACTTGTGAATCAAGTCACGCAATCGTTTCGCGAAGGAGGTGGCTCCCTTCATGCTCGTCCGTGACGCCATGAGCACACTGGTCCTCACCATCGGGCCCGCCCATACGCTCCGCGATGCCGCCCGGCTCATGTCGGTCCGGCACGTCGGAGCCGCGGTGGTCCTCGACCAGGACACCAGCGGGCTCGGCATCATCACCGAACGCGACATCCTCAACGCGGTCGGCTCGGGCCGAAATCCCGACGTCGAGACCGCCTCCGCCCACACCACCACCGACGTGGTCTTCGCCGCGCCCACCTGGACCCTGGAAGAGGCCGCGGAGGCCATGACACACGGCGGGTTCCGCCATCTGATCGTCCTGGACGATCACGGACCCGTCGGCATCGTCTCCGTCCGCGACATCCTGCGCTGCTGGGCGCCCCACAGGCGCCGCCGCCACGTGGAACTCGTCGGCTGAGCGCCCACGACAACCGGCGGGCCGGCCCTCTCCACGGACTTCGGGGAAGGGGCCGGCCCGCCGTCGACGACAGGCGTCCTCGTCAGCCGCGCAGGGCCTGGACCGCGGCCTCCAGACGCTTGCCGAAGTCGCCGTCCGCCTGGCGGAAGTTGTTGATCGCACGCTCGGCGATGTCATCGCGCGACACCTTGGCGATGAACCCCGCCAGGTTGTCGATCAGCCGGGCCTTCTCGTCCTCGGAGAACAGCCGGTAGAGGTTCCCGGCCTGCACGAAGTCGTCGTCCTCGGCGTGGACGGCCGCCGGGTGCGTGCCGACCTCACCGGTGACCGGGGTGGTCTCCCACAGCGGCCGGTCCGTCTGGGCCGGTCCGCCGAAGCTGTTCGGCTCGTAGTTCTTCGCGCCCTTGTGGCGGCCGTCGTACAGGAAGCCGTCGCGGCTGTTGGTGCGGGCCTCGGTGGCGTGCGGACGGTTCACCGGCAGGTGGTCGGCGTTGATGCCGACGCGGTAGCGGTGGGCGTCGCCGTAGGCGAAGAGCCGGCCCTGGAGCATCTTGTCCGGGGACGGGCCGATGCCCGGCACGAAGTGCGCGGGGCTGAAGACCGACTGCTCGACCTCGGCGAAGATGTTCTCCGGGTTGCGGTTCAGCTCCAGCTTCCCGATCTCGATCGGCGGGTAGTCCTCGTGCGGCCACACCTTGGTGAGGTCGAACGGGTTGAAACGGTACGCCGCCGCCTCGGCCGCCGGCATGATCTGGACCTGCACCGTCCAGGACGGGAAGTCGCCGCGCTCGATGGCCTCGCGCAGGTCGCGCTGGTGGCTGTCGGGGTCCTCACCGGCGAGCTTGTTGGCCTCGGCCTGGGTGAGGCTCTTGATGCCCTGGTCGGTCTTGAAGTGGTACTTGACCCAGAAGACCTCACCCGCCTCGTTGCTCCACTGGTACGTGTGCGAACCGTAGCCGTTCATGTGACGGTACGAGGCCGGGATGCCGCGGTCGCCGAAGAGCCAGGTCACCTGGTGCGTCGACTCGGGCGACAGCCCCCAGAAGTCCCAGACGTTGTCCGCCTCCTGCGAGCCGCTGTACGGGTCGCGCTTCTGGGTGTGGATGAAGTCGGGGAACTTGATGGCGTCCTTGATGAAGAACACCGGGGTGTTGTTGCCGACGAGGTCGTAGTTGCCCTCCTCGGTGTAGAACTTCAGCGCGAAGCCGCGGGGGTCGCGCACCGCGTCGGCGGCGCCGAGGTTGCCCGCCACGGTGGAGAAGCGGAGGAAGGTCTCCGTCTGCTTGCCGACCTCGGACAGGAACTTCGCGCGCGTCCACTGCGAGACGTCGCGGGTCAGCGTGAACGTGCCGTACGCGCCGGCGCCCCGGGCGTGCACGATGCGCTCCGGAATCCGCTCACGGTTGAAGTGCGCGAGCTTCTCCAGCAACGACTGATCCTGCACCAGCACCGGACCGCCGACCCCTGCGGTCTGGCTGTTCTGGTTGTCGGCGACCGGCGCCCCGGCCTCCGTGGTGAGCGGTCCCTGCGTCACGTGCGCCTCCTGCGTCGTTCCTGCACATTCGTCATGTCCTGCACAGCCTGTCCCTTGGCGTATGCCGTTTCCGATCCTACAATGGACTTAGTCCAAGTCAAGGGAACATCCAAAGTCACACCCGTTCGGGACTCGGTCCCCTCACTGTTAGGCTTGTACGCATGAGTGACCTGTTGGAACGACTGCGCGGACGCGGCTGGCGCATGACCGCCCAGCGGCGCGTCGTGGCCGAGGTCCTCGACGGGGACCATGTGCACCTGACGGCCGACGAGGTGCACGCGCGGGCCGTGGCAAGGCTGCCGGAGATCTCCCGCGCCACCGTCTACAACACCCTGGGTGAGATGGTGACGCTCGGTGAGGTCATCGAGGTGTCCACCGATCGCCGCGCCAAGCGCTACGACCCGAACGCGCATCGCCCCCACCACCACCTCGTCTGCGCGCGCTGCGGCACCATCCGAGATGTTCACCCGGCGGGCAATCCGCTGGCGGACCTGCCGCAGGACGAGCGGTTCGGTTTCACGGTCTCCGGCGTCGAGGTGACCTACCGGGGCCTCTGCCCGAACTGCGCCGCGACGGCCTGAGGCACGACGACCACCCCGGGCAACGACCCCGACCGAAACGCCTGAGGCCTCGGAGCGCACGCGCACCGAGGCCTCAGACATGCACAGGGACGCGTTTCCGCGCACCGGAAAACACCGAAGGCCGAACCCTTGAAAGGATCCGGCCTTCGGTCTTCAGTAGCGGGGACAGGATTTGAACCTGCGACCTCTGGGTTATGAGCCCAGCGAGCTACCGAGCTGCTCCACCCCGCGTCGTTGTGTTCACAACCTTACGTCACCGCTTCGGACCTGTGCAAATCACTTCCGGGGCGCCTGTGCGGACACCCCGGCCTGTCGCCCGGGCCCACGTCCGGCGCCCCGCGTGCCGCGGGCGGTGCGTCTCACGCGGTGAGTTCCTGGTGCAGCGCCTCCCGGAGCCTGGCGGCCCGCTCGGCCACTTCGGCCGGGCCCAGCTCGACCGCCCGCGCACACCAGCGCTGCCCCTCCGCGAGCTCGCCCCGGCGGGCGGCCAGCAGGGCGAGGCGCAGGGCCGCCCGCCCGTGCCCGTCGTTCGCGGCCCGGGTCCACCACAGGGCGGCCTCACGGTCGCTCCCCTCCCGCGCGAGCAGCAGCCCGAGGTTGAAGGCCCCGTTGCGGCTGCCCGCCTCGGCGGCCTCGCGGTACCAGCGGGCCGCGCTCGCCACGTCGCCCCGGGCCGCCGCCAGCATCCCGACCCGCACCTGGGCACGGCGGTGTCCCTGCTCGGCGGCCCGCTCGTACCACTCCTCGCACTCGGTCTTCACCGGCATCGGCTCGCCCAGCGCGGGGGCGCCGGGCCGCGGCTGCCGCGAGTCCAGCACCCCGGCCAGCCGGAAGGCGGCCTCCGCGCTGCCACCGCCCGCCGCGCAGCGCAGATGCCGTTCGGCCTCCTGGTCCTCGCCCTGGTGCAGCAGGGCCATGCCGACCTGGAGCGCGGCCTCCGTATGGCCCGCCGCCGCGGCGCGCTCGTACCAGACCAACGCCATCCGGTCCTCGTCGCGCCCGGCGTACAGGATGCCGAGGTTGAAGGCCGCGTCGACGCTGCCGGACTCGGCGGCCTTGGAGAACCAGGGTTCGGCTCCGCTCGCGTCGCCCGCCTGGAGCAGGAGCACGGCCAGCGCGTTGGCGGCCTCGCGGTGACCCGCGTACGCGGCCCGGCGGTACCACTGCTCGGCCTGGGGGGTGCGGTCCTGTGCCGTGCAGAGCAGCCCCAGGTTGTAGGCGCCGTTGACATCGCCGGCGTCCATGGCGGCCCGGTACCAGCGTTCGGCGGTCTGCTGCTCGCCGCGGGCGGCGTGCAGCGCACCCAGGGCGTTGGCGGCGTTCCCGTCGCCGTCCTGGGCCGCGCGCAGCCACCACACGGCGGCGCTCTCCTCGTCCCCCGCGTCGCGCAGCAGGAATCCGAGGGCGCAGGCCGCCCGCGGCTCGCCGGCCTTCGCCGAGATGAGGTACCAGCGGCCCGCCTCCTTGGGCTCGCCGCGCTGTTCGAGGATGGCGCCGAGGCGCAGCGCGGCCTGCCGGTGACCGCGCGCGGCGGCCTGCCGGTACCACTGCTCCGCCTCGCCCACGCGCCCGGTCGTGGGACCTGCCACCGGGCCGTCGCCCCTGAGTACCGAGAAGCCGCCCGTGGCCGTGGGGCGGCCGATGCCGTGGCGCGGCGCGTGGTGTCCGAACGCGTCCTGCGGATCGTCGTCGTCGGCGTTGCGGTCCAGCATCCGCGCGAGACGGTACGCGGCCTCCCGGTGGCCCTGCTCGGCGGCGGCGCGCAGCCAGCGCTCGGCCCCGACGTCGCTGCGGTGCTCCAGCAGCTCGGCGAGGGCGTAGGCGCCCAGTGCGTGGCCCTGCTCGGCGGACTGCCTCAGCCAGTACTCGGCGCCGGGTTCGTCCCCGCGCTCGCGGTAGTGGCGGCCGAGGGCGTGCGCCGCGGCGGCGGATCCTGCGACGGCCGCGATGCGCCACCAGCCTGCGGCGTCATCGGTGTACCCGCGCCGGTGGAGGAGGACGCCCAGGTTGTTCGCGGCGGCCCGGTCGCCGTCGGCGGTCGCCGCACGCAGATAGGACTCGGCCTCGTCCAGATCTCCTCGACGCAGCAGCAGGGCACCGAGGATGCTCATCGACGTGGTGTCGCCGGCGTCGGCGGCCCTGCGATGGCGCGCCTCGTTCTCGTCGCTTTCCGGGGTCTCCGCGGGGTCCTGCTCCTCCCGGGCCCCGCGACCACCCCGACGCTCCGGAGCCCCGAGGCCCGCTGCACCGTCCGGGGTGCCGGACGCCGCAGCGTCCTTCGCGTTCGCTGTCCCTGTGCTCTCGACGGTCGCGGCACACCCCGCAGTCTCGGCAGTCTCCGTTGCCCGGGTGGTCCCAGCCGTCTCGGTGGTCCCAGCCGTTTCGACGGTCTCAGTAGTCCCGGTGATCTCAGTGGTATCAGTGATCTCGCTGTTCTCCGCGTCCTCCGCGGCGGCAACACCGAAAGCCGCATTCACCACGCTTTCCTGCCGATGAACGCGGCGCCGAACAAATCGCCCTGTTTCCAACAGAGTTGCCCTGTCCCCCATAAATATCATCGTCGCACCACCCGCAACCCGCGCACTGCTGGTATATCGCAGCCAGCGAGGTCACTTCAGCGTTTTGTCGACATGCCCACAGAGAGATAAGTCAAACACGTTCGGCCTCAACTCATGGCCCGCGAACCGCCCTTCGGACCGACTGTCCAAGAAAGTCGTCGCGACACGACGAAGGCCCGGATCCTCGAAAGAATCCGGGCCTTCGTCTTTCAGTAGCGGGGACAGGATTTGAACCTGCGACCTCTGGGTTATGAGCCCAGCGAGCTACCGAGCTGCTCCACCCCGCGTCGTTGTGTGGAAACAGTACCACGACGCGGGGGTGGGTCCTTACCGGGCCGCCCGGTCACCGGGCGGCCCGGCCGCTTCCGGGCCGCTCAGCCGCTTTCCGTGCCCTCGGGCTCCTTCGCCTTGTCGCCCGAACCACTCGGTGCATCGGCCCCGTTCGCCCCGTTCGACTTCTTCCCGTCCGGGGTCTTCCCGTCCGGGGTCTTCCCGTCCGACGTGGGCTGGGCCGCCGCCGCACGCTGCAACGCGTCCTGCAGGGCCGCCTGGGCCTTGCCGTAGGCGTCCCAGTCCGGCTTCTTCAGGGCCGCCTCGCTCTCCGAGTAGGCCTTCTGCGCGTCGGCGATCGCCTTCTTCAGCGCCGCGTCACCGGTGGCCGGCGGCTGGGTCTCACCCGGTGGCCGGGTGGTCTCCTCCGGCGGCTCGGCGCCGGTCACCCCGAAGACCTCGTTGAGCGCCTCGCCGAGGCTGTTCTTGAAGACGGTCTTCGACCCGTACGAGGCGGCGACCTTGCGCAGCAGCGGGTAGTTCTGCGTGCCACCGCGGGTGTACACCGGCTCGATGTAGAGGAACCCGCCTTCGAGCGGCACGGTCAGCAGGTTGCCGTACTCGATGTCGGAGTCGGTGCCCTTGAGGTTCCTCACGAACTCGGCGACGTCGTCGTTGCCGTTGAGCTCACTCTGCACCTGGCCGGGGCCCTTCACCGTGCTGGTGACTCTGAGCAGTCTTATCGTGCCGTAGTCCTTGCTGGCCGCGTCCGCGTCCACCGCCATGAACGCCCCGAGGTCGGGACGCCCCTTCGGGGTGAACGTGGTGGTCAGCGAGAACTTCTGAGCCGCCTGGTCCGGCATTTTTATGCTCAGGTAGTACGGCGGGACGGAGCCGGACTCCTTGTTGGTCGGGTCGTCCGGGACCTGCCACGCGTCACTGCCGCTGTAGAACTGGGCGGGGTTGGTGACGTGGTAGCGGGTGAGCAGCTCGCGCTGCACCTTGAACAGGTCCTGCGGGTAGCGCAGGTGCTCCATGAGCTCCTGCGGGATGTCCGACCGCGGCTGCACCGTTCCGGGGAAGGCCTTGCGCCAGGTCTTGAGGACCGGGTCCTTGGTGTCCCACTCGTAGAGCGTGACCTTGCCGTCGTAGGCGTCGACGGTGGCCTTCACGGAGTTGCGGATGTAGTTGACCTGGTTCTGCTGGGCGACCACCGCGCGCTGGTTGGTGGTCAGCGAGTCGGCCGTGGTGTCGCCGAGCGTCGTCCGCGAGGCGTACGGGTAGCCGTTGGTGGTGGTGTAGGCGTCGACGACCCACTGGATCCGCTTGTTCACCACGGCCGGGTAGGCGTCGCCGTCGATGGTCAGCCACGGGGCGACCGCCTCGACGCGCTCCTTGGGCGTGCGGTTGTAGAGGATCCGCGAACCGTCGCCGATGGCTCCCGAGTAGAGGATCTGCGGCTCGCTGAACGCCACCGCGTACGCGGCGCGGTTGAAGGTGTTGGAGAGACTGACCCCGCTGTCGCCCTTGTAGCTCGTGGTCTTCTCGCCGTCCTCCTCGTAGTCGAGCTCCTTCTGGGGCCCGCCGACGATGGAGTACTGCTCGGTCTTCTCGCCGTAGTAGATCCGCTGCTCGTACGAGCCGAGGTCACCCGTCGTCGGCAGGCCGGACTCGGTGAAGTCCGGGGAACCCTTCGGGTTCTTTCCCGTCGTCGTGCCCCGGGCGGCGATGGCGCCGTAGCCGTGGGTGTAGGTGAAGTGGTCGTTGATCCAGTTGCGCTTGGGGATGCCGTTGAGGTTCAGCTCGCGCAGACCGATGACGGTGTCCTGGTCCTTGCCGTCGGCGTCCTTGTAGCGGTCCACGTCCAGCGTCTTGGGGAACTGGTAGTAGTTCCTCTTCTGCTGGAGCTGCTGGAAGGCCGGGGAGACGACGTTGGGGTCCATCACCCGGTAGCTGGCGGCGTCGTCCGCGCTGGCGCGCAGTTTCGCGTCGTCGTCCGTCGTGCTCTTGCCCGAGTAGTCCTGGACCTGCGCCCGGTTGATGTCGTACGCGTCGCGCGTGGCCTCGATGTTCTTCCGGATGAACGGGGCTTCCTTGGCCTGCTCGTTCGGCTGGACCTGGAACTTCTGCACGATCGCCGGGTAGAGCCCGCCGATCAGGATCGCCGAGAGCACCATCAGGCCGAAGCCGATCACCGGAAGCTGCCAGGTGCGCCGCCAGAGCGTCGCGAAGAAGAGCACGGCGCAGATCGCGGCGATGCAGAACAGGATGGTCTTCGCCGGCAGGTAGGCGTTGGCGTCGACGTACCTGAGGCCCGTCCAGTTGTCCGTGGCCTTGAAGTCACTGGACTTCACGGCAAGGCCGTACCGGTCGAGCCAGTACGCCACGGCCTTGAGCGAGACGAAGACGCCGAGCAGCACCGACAGGTGGCCGGTGGCGGCGCCGGTCGCCCGCGCTCCGGGGCTGGTGACGCGCAGCCCGCCGTAGAGGTAGTGGGTCAGTGCGGCGGCGATCAGCGAGAGGACCGTGGCCGCGAAGCCGAATCCCAGCAGGAAGCGGTACCAGGGCAGGTCGAAGGCGTAGAAGGAGACATCCAGATGGAACTGGGGGTCCTTCTGCCCGAAGGCCACGCCGTTGACGTACATCAGCCAGGTGCGCCACTGCCCGGAGGCGGAGGCTCCGGCGATCAGTCCGACGAGCGCGGTGATCGCGAGCAGCACCCACTTCTTGTACGGGGCGAGGCTCATGCGGTAACGGTCCAGGCTCTGCTGCTCCAGCGACATCGCGCTCAGCGGCGGCCGGAGCCGGTGCGCGAGCCAGATGTTCAGGCCGACGACGACCGCCATCAGCAGTCCGAAGACGAGGAACAGCCCGATCTTGGTCCACAGGGTGGTGGTGAAGACGGACGAGTACGAGACCGACCGGTACCAGAGCCAGTCCGTCCAGAACCCGGCGAACATGACGAACGCCATGGCGAGAACCGCCAGGACGCCCAGTGTCATGAGCAGGGTACGGGCGCGCCGGGACGGGCGGCCGACTCTGATCCGTGGCCCGGTCGGGCCTCCGCCGCGGTCCGGCATCTGGAAAGCCAACGTGCGCACCTCGTAGTTCGCGGGTCGTATGAAGCGGGCCCAGCGATCGTAGAGCCCATCTATGCAACTTACTGAAGCTTTACCTAGTTCCCGATACCGGGGCGGAAGGAGGCAGGATGTTGGCCATGCCCAACGTTTCCCCCTCAAGTCCCCCGATGGCCGCGAGCCCTCTCACGGTCGCCGTGCTCGAAATCGACACATATGTCTCCAGCCTCGGCTGGGATCAGCCCGCCCGGCTCTTCGCTCTCGTCGACACGGAGCGGCTGCGTACCCAGGAGCCCGGCCTGGCCGCCCAGCTCGGACTGGACTCCTCCGACGCCCCGGCCGCCCAGCTCACCCCCATCGAACAGGAGGAGCTGTCACCGGGCACCGCCCTTGACGAGTTCCTCGCCACGATCGCCTGGCCCGACGCGGTGATCGGTTGTGCGATGACGGTGGAACGGCTGATGCTGCCGCCGTCCGCCGAGGCCTCCGTGCCCGAGGGGCTCGACGAGGCCCAGCTCGCCAAGTGGGTCGCGAAGCACCCGGAGCGCCAGGAGGTGCGGATGACCGTTGCCGTCCTCCGGGACGGCTCGCGCGAGTGTGCCGTACGTCTCAGGGAGAAGGACTCCCCGAACGAGGTGCGGACCGGTGCGGGTCTGGTGCCCGGCCTGGCCGACGCGCTGGCGGCGACCTTCGAGGCGTGACCGGCCGGTCGGGGCGCGGTCAGCCCGCCGAACAGCTCGGCAGGCCGGCCGTGTCCCCCGTCCGGATCTTCTCCAGCGACTTCTTCGCGTCGTCGATCGTCTTCACCCTGACCAGGGTGAGTCCGTCCGGGGTGTCGGAGGCCGCGGCCTTGCAGTTCTCGGTCGGCGTCAGGAAGTAGCGGGCGCCCGCGTCGCGCGCGCCGACGAGCTTCATGGTGATGCCGCCGATCGGGCCGACCTTGCCCTCGTCGTCGATGGTGCCGGTCCCCGCGATGAATTTGCCGCCGGTCAGATCGGTGGGTGTCAGTTTGTCGATGATGCCCAGCGAGAACATCAGGCCGGCGCTCGGCCCGCCGACATCGGCGAGCCTGATGTCGATCTTGAACGGGAACGTGTGGTCCGCCCCTGCCTGGATACCGACGATCGCACGGTCCTCCCCGGGCGCCTTCGCGGTGGTGAGGACGATCTTCCGGCTGCCCTCGGGCTCCTTGCCCGCCTTCTCGGCCGCCTGCGCCGTCTTTGCCGGGATGATCGTGAAGGTGACGTCCTCACCGGGCTTGTGCCGGGTGACGAGCTTCGCCACGTCCGCGGGCTGCCCGACGCGCGTTCCGTCGACCTGCTCGATCACGTCGCCCGCGTGCAGTCTGCCCTGGGCGGGGCTGTCCTTGACGACCGCGGAGACCACGACCCGCGACGACACCGGGATGTTCAGCTCCTTCAGGGCGGCGACCTTGGCGCTCTCCTGCGACTGGCTGAACTCCTCGGCGTTCTCCTGGGTGGACTGCTGCTCGGTCTTCCCGTCGGGGTAGAGCGTGTCGTGCGGCACCACCACGCTGTCGTGCGACAGCCAGCCGTACACGGCCCCGACGAGGTTCATCCGGTAGTCGGCGCCGGTGACCCTGACCGTGGTCATGTTGAGATTGCCGGACGTGGGATACGTCTTGTGCCCGGAGATCTGCAGGACCGGCTCGCCCTTGGCCTTGCCGAGAGTGTTCACGGTCGGACCGGGCGACATCTCCGAATAAGGCACCTTGATCAGCAGTACCGCGCACAGCAGCGCGATGAGGATCAGGGTCGAGGCGAGCATCGTCGCGGTGCGGCGTGGCATGGAACGACAGTACGGGAACTGTCTGTGAGTGCGCCGTCGGGCCCGATCCCCGTGCGCCGGGAACCGGTGCCCCCGCGGGGCCCGGAGGGCGCCGGGAACCGGGACCCAACGGGGCCCGGAGGGCGTCGGCGCTTCGCAGTCCTTGTGGATTGGCGACTGCACATGTGCGCGAACTGTCAGACGGTGTCGGAACCGGAGTCCGACTTCTCCATCGCCTCGCGGAACCGCGCATAGCCGGCCAGCTCCGAAACATCACCGGCTGTGCGATTACGGGTGGCCCAGCTTCCCCATATCCCAGCGCCGAACGCAGCGAAAAGCGGAATCAACAGCCAGGCGAGTGCTGCCATGACGACCTCCCTGCCCCATGAGCGACCGCAACCGACCGATCAGCAGATTATCCGTCTGCAGGACCAACGCTCACGTCCGGGGGACGGTTACGCAAATCGGGGCGGACGACCACCCGAACGGCCTGCGTTCAGCAGGCGCCGACCCACTCCTCGGTACCGTCCGAAAACCGCTGGTGTTTCCAGATCGGGACCTCGTGCTTGAGGTCGTCGATGAGCTTGCGGCACGCCTCGAACGCCTCCGCGCGGTGGGGGCAGGAGACCGCGACCACGACCGCGGTGTCGCCCACCCGAAGGTCCCCCACCCGGTGGACGGCGGCGAGCGCCCGAACGGGGAAGTCCGCCACTACCTTCTCGGCCACCCGGCGCAGTTCGACCTGCGCCGACGGATGGCAGGAGTATCCGAGGGCGTCGACGTCCTGGCCGCCGTCGTGGTTGCGCACCGTGCCGACGAAGAACGCCGTACCACCCGCGGCGTCGTCCCCGACGGCCCGGATGATCTCGTCGACCGACAGTGGTGTGTCGCGAATCGCCAGCAGCCGGATCGGGTCGGCCGCCGCCCACTCGCCGGGATGGTCGTGCATGGGAACCATGAGGCCCATGGTGCCGCACCGCACCGACAGGGACGAATAGCGTTTTCCACCGGTGGGCCGTGTCCGCTCCTGGAGCCTTCTACAAGCCCCGGGCCCTTCGCGGACCTCGTGCGGGCCGTCGCGAGCCGTACGGGCCGCCAGAACCGCCCCCGCCCGCGCCGTGCCGGCCCGTCGCGCGGGTGCGGCCGTCCGCGCGGGCCGGAGGCCGGTCAGAGGCGGCGACGGGCCCTGCGGGCGCGGCGGACCAGGGCGGCGGTGCCGAGCAGGGCCACCGTCGCGCCGGCGGCACCCGCCGCTGTCGCGTCCTTGCGGCCGAGACGGCGTCCGGCGACGGTGTGCCGGCCCTCCACCTCTTCGAGGAGGGCGGCGAGCACCTCCTCGTTGGTCCAGCGCGGGCGCCAGCCCACGTCGTGGAGTCGGCTCACGCTGACCACCCAGGGATGCATCGTGTAGGCGAGGTCTCCGGCCGGGGACGGGGTGAGGCCGATCCGGTGCAGCCGGGCCGCGGCGCCCAGGGCCACCGCGGAGGGCAGCTCCATCCGGCGGACACCGCTCAGCTCCTCGACCTCCTCCTGCTCCAGCCAGCCGTCGCAGCCGACCGCGAACTCGCCGTCGATCTTCTCCAGGGCGGCGTACTCCAGGGCCGTGACCAGGTCCTCGACATGGCAGAACTGCCAGGCGGGACGTGATCCGGCGACGACCAGGAGGCGCGGCGACTCGAAGTACCGGGTCAGCGCGGTGTCCGTACCGCCGACCAGGACGGTGGGCCGGACCACGGTCACGTTGAGTCCGGGGTGGGCGCGGGGCGCGCGGCGGCCGAGCCGTTCGATCTCCAGGAGGTCGCCGACGCCGGTGGCCTCCGCCGTGGCGCGCAGCTCGGCGTCCTCGGCGAGCGGGAGGTCGTTGTCGGGCAGCGCCCCGTAGACCATGGCCGAGGTGCACAGCACGACCCGGTGGACGCCCACGGCGGCGGCGGCCGTGAGCACGGTCTGGGTGCCGCGCACGTTGTAGGCGGTGCGGGCGGCGGGGTCGGTCTCCAGGTCGAGGTCGAGTGCCAGGTGCACCACGACATCCGCGCCGCGGAGCTTCTCCGCGATGGCGGGGTCCCGGACGTCGAGGATGTGCCAGGTCGCCTCGGAGACCTCCCCGCGGCGCTCGTCGATGGCGATGACCTGCTTGATCGCCTCGGATGCCGCGAGGCGTGCGGTGAGCAGCTCACCGACACCGCGCGCGGCTCCGGTGACGGCGACGACGGGGCCACGGCTCCCGGAACGGCTCTTCACGGGATTGCTCTCGGTCGAGGGGTCGGGCAGGTTTCGCGCTGCGCGAACCTGAGGATCTGGGGAACTCACCGGGCGTCTCCAGCGGTTGTCTTCAGTACGTACCCGAATGACGCGTACGTACCAGGTGGCGTCCATCCTGCCGCAGGCCGGGGGCCGAGGAGCACCGAGGCCCCGTGCGGGCTTTTGGTGTCTACGCTGGATGGTGATGTCGGGCAGTCGCCGTCGGTTCGCGCCGGCGGCCCTAGGAGCCGAGGAAACCCGTGAGTGACACCCCATTCGGATTCGGCCTTCCGCCGGAGGAGCCGGAGAACGGCGACGAGGGCAAGAAGAAGGACCCCACCGGAGGTGGGCAGGGTTCGGGCGGGCCGGCGAACCCGTTCGGCTTCGGGCCGGGCGCGGGCGGGGACAACCCGTTCGCGGCGATGTTCGGCACGATGAACCCCAACGACCTCGGGGCGGCCTTCCAGCAGCTCGGACAGATGCTGAGCTACGAGGGCGGTCCCGTGAACTGGGACATGGCCAAGCAGATCGCCCGCCAGACGGTCGCGCAGGGCACCTCCGACGGCTCCAAGGACGCCAGTGTCGGCCCGTCCGAGCGGTCCGCCGTCGACGAGGCGCTGCGCCTGGCCGACCTCTGGCTGGACGGCTCGACGTCGCTGCCCTCCGGTTCGGTCTCGACGGTCGCGTGGAGCCGTGCGGAGTGGGTCGAGGCGTCCCTTCCGGCGTGGCAGAAGCTTGTCGACCCGGTGGCCGAGCGCGTCGGGCTCGCGATGGGCGATGTGCTGCCCGAGGAGATGCAGGCGATGGCGGGCCCGCTGATCGGCATGATGCGGTCGATGGGCGGCGCGATGTTCGGCCAGCAGATCGGGCAGGCCGTCGGGGTACTGGCCGGTGAGGTCGTCGGCTCGACCGACATCGGACTGCCGCTGGGCCCGGCGGGCAAGGCCGCCCTCCTTCCGTTGAACGTCGAGCGATTCGGCAAGGACCTCGGCGTGCCGCAGGACGAGGTGCGGCTGTACCTCGCCCTGCGCGAGGCCGCCCACCAGCGGCTCTTCGCCCACGTGCCGTGGCTGCGCGGGCATCTGTTCGGAGCCGTCGAGGGGTACGCCCGCGGCATCAAGGTCGACACCAGCAAGCTGGAGGACGTGGTCGGCCAGTTCGACCCGTCGCAGCCCGAGCAGTTGCAGGACGCGCTTCAGCAGGGCATGTTCCAGCCGGAGGACACCCCGGAGCAGAAGGCCGCCCTGGCCCGGCTGGAAACGGCGCTCGCGCTGGTCGAGGGCTGGGTGGACGCCGTGGTCCACGAGGCGGCGAAGTCCCGCCTGACCTCGGCGGACGCGCTGCGCGAGACGATGCGCCGACGCCGTGCGTCCGGCGGCCCCGCGGAGCAGACGTTCGCCACGCTCATCGGGCTCCAGTTGCGTCCCCGGCGGCTGCGTGACGCCTCGCGCCTGTGGGCGTCGCTCACCGACGCGCGCGGTCTGGACGGGCGGGACGCGCTCTGGGAGCACCCGGACATGCTGCCGACGGCGCAGGACCTGGACGATCCGGACGGATTCGTCCACCGCGAGCAGCTGGACTTCTCGGAGCTGGACAAGATGCTCGGGGAGGCCGCGAACGGACCGCGGCCGTCCGCGAGCGGCCCGGGCGAAGCCGGCGGGACCGACGGTCCGGGCTCCGGGGAGACCGGCGGCCCGAAGAGCGACGGCGAGGACGAGACCGACCGGTGAGCCTGCACGACGACGCCGTTCTCGTGCTGAAGAAGTACGAGAATCCGGCGGATCAGGTCCAACAGGGGCTGCGACAGGTCTATCTGGACCACCTGGCCCAGCACCCCGACGGCATATGGAAGGCGTGCGGGGCCGGGCATCTGACGGCCAGCGCGCTGGTCGTCGATCCGGAGCGCGGCAGGGTCCTGCTCACGCTGCACCGCAAGCTGCGCATGTGGTTGCAGATGGGCGGTCACTGCGAGCCGCAGGACGGCACGCTGGCCGCCGCGGCGCTGCGCGAGGCCACCGAGGAGTCCGGGATCAGCGGTCTGGCCCTGCTCCCGGGCGGGCCGGTGACGCTGGACCGCCACCGGATCCCGGCGCCCTGTCACTGGCACCTCGACGTGCAGTACGCCGCGCTGGCGCCCGTGGGTGCGACGGAGCAGATCAGCGACGAGTCACTCGATCTGCGCTGGTTCACGTACGACGAGGTGCCCTCGGTGGCGGACACCTCGGTCGTACGCCTTGTCGCGCGTGTGCGCGCCGCGCTGGAGCGGCGCTGAGCACCGTTCCGCGGGAATGGGCAGGGGGCGGTCTCCGCGGAGGCCGCCCCCGGTGCCGTCGGTGTCGGCGGGCCCGGTCGTCGGTGTCGGCGGCCCGCTTTCGCGTCCGCCGCGTCCGAGGTCCGTCGGCGAGCCGCGTGGATCCGCCCCGGAAGCCCGTGGTTCAGTTCCAGGCGTTGTTCTGGTTCTGGCCGTGGGCGCCCTGCTGGCCCATTCCGTACTGCGCGCGGATGCCCTGACCGATCTGCGCGTTCTGCGGCGGCAGCACCTCGCTCGGCTGGACCAGGGCATAGCCCTGGCCGAGGAAGCTGAGCTCCCACCCCTCACCGGTGTTCCCGCGACGTCGCCAGACGCCCGAGGAGTGGGTCTGGGCCTGCATCTGCACCCGCAGTGAGCTGGACCAGGCGACGACCGCGTCGGCATCGGCGTTGACGTACTTGTCGGGCGTGACCTGCATCATCAGTGGCCGGCCCGAGGTCATCAGCGCGACCTTGCCGGTGCCGGTGATGTTGAGCTGGTACTTCCCGGTGCCGGAGATCCCGTACTGGCTGTCCACGGCGATGACCTCGTGATGCAGCCCGGAGTCCAGCGCGAGGACGTAGGCGCTGTCCACGGTCAGTCCGTCGTGGTCGACGTCCACCACGTGCACGTACTGCGCGAGGTTGGCGAGGAACACGGTGCCCTGGCCGGAGCACCGCATGAGGTCGAGGCCCTCGCCCGTGTGGGCACGGGACCGGCTCTGGCCGTGCGACTGGTACTCCCCGTCGAACTCGACGAGGCCCTGGTACGCGACCATGCTGCCCTTGCGGGCGAGGATGTCGTCGTGGCCGCCGAGCGTCACCCGGAGCATCTGCGCGTTCTGCAGGGCATAGCGGTCCGCGGACTGCTGTTCGGTGTGCTGGAAAAGCGGGCTCTGCATGATGTCCTCTCGCTCCCCTCAGCCCCGGGCCCGCAGGCGGTCGGTGCTGTCCTCACTGGGCTGTACGACCACGATGCCCTGGCCGGAGAAGGCCATCTGGAAGGCCTCGCCGCTGCCGCGGCCGATCAGGGAGGCCGCCTTGAAGCTGCGCTTGCCCTTCACCTTGAGATTCGTGGACCAGGCGACGAGCGCGTCGGGATCGACGTACGTCTCGTCCTCGCCGCTGCCGCAGTTGACGACGACGGGAACACCGCGGGACGTCAGGGCGACCCAGCCGGTACCGGAGATGGACACGTTCCACAGGCCCTGCCCGGCGAACTTGGCGAGCCCCTTCACCCGCTCGACTCCCCACTGGAGCTGGGCGTCGAAGGCGAGGACGTTGGTCCCGTTCACCGACAGCGCCTCGTTGTCGAGGTGGACCACGACGACGTTCGCCCCGTAGTCGGCGAGGTAGAGCAGTCCGTCCCCGCTGCACTTCATGAGCGGGGCCCCCTCGCCGGTGATCCAGTCACGGGCGATCTGGCGGACGGCGGACGGGTTCGGCTCGTACTGGATGAAACCCTCGTACGCGACCATCGAGCCCACCCGTGCGAACAGGTCCTGCCCGGTGGCCATCGCCACCTTCAGCATGGCGCTGCCGTGATTCTCCATACGGGCGGTGACCGGTGCGGGGGCGTACCCCGCGAGCTGCTGGTTCATGCTTCGGCTTCCTCAGACCTCGTACGGCTGGACGACGATGAAGTTGCCCGGTGCGCCCCGGAACTGAAGGTTCACCGACTCCCCGCTGTGTCCCGGGTAGGCGTTGTAGCGCAGCCGCACCTGGCTGGAGACGATCACCTGGGACGCGGCGGACCAGGCCACGATCGCGTCACTGTCGGCGAAGGTCGTCGGCGTGACGGGCAGGACCACCGGGGTGCCGTGCGTCATCACGACCACCGTCCCGGTCCCCTGGAAGAGCATCGTGAACAACGCCCCACCGGGGATTCCGTGCCCCTCGATCCGCCGTACCTCGTACTGGAGGGATTCGTCGAAGGCGAGGACGCGCTCGGCGGAGACGCAGATGCTGTCGCCCTGCAGTTCGATGGGGTGCAGATGGGCGCTGTTCTCGGCGAGGAAGACCTGGCCGCGGCCGGTGCACCGCATCAGCTGCATTTCCTGGCCGGTGGCGTTCCCCACGATGCGGCCCGCGAAGCCCGCGCCCTTGTAGCCGAAGTCGACCTTGCCCTGGTACATGACCATGCTGCCCTGGCGGGCGAGGACGGGGGCACCGTCCTGGCCGAGGTCCACCCTGACCAGTTGCTTGTTCTGGGCGGTCCAGCGCTGCCCGGTCGCCACCTCCTTGTAGAGGTTGACGGCCGCCTGGAGCCCGCCGCCGGACTGCGGCACACCGCCCGGGGGCATCCCCGGGACCATGCCCGGTGCCGGCTGGCCGTACGGAGCGGGGTACTGCTGTCCGGGCGGGCCCGGGGGTGCGGGCGGGCCCGGGACCTGGCCGAACTGCGGCCGGCCCGGCTGCCCGTAGGGGGCGGGCACCGGTCCGGGCGGCGGGACCGTGCCACCCGGCGGCACCATGGGCGCCATCGGTGCCACCATCGTCGGCGCGTTGTGAATCTGCTGCTGCGACGGGGTGGGGGTGTCGTAGGAAGGAGCGGGCTGGGGCACCTGCGGCGCCGGGGTGCCGAACGAGGGGGCGGGAGTCGGCGCCTGAGGGACCGGCGACACCTGCGGCGCGGGGGCTTGTGGCGCGGCCGGGACTCCGAACGACGGGGCGGGAGCCGGTGCGGTCACCTGCGCGGGCGGGGCGAACGGCGGTGCGGCCGGCTGCGGCTGGGAAGCGGCGGGCTCCTCCTCCAGGACCTCGCCGCCGAAGTTCTTCAGCAACGCTTCGAGACCGCCGTCGAAGCCCTGGCCGACGGCGGCGAACCGCCAGACGTCCTTCAGGTAGAAGTCGCCCAGCATCACCGCACGCTCGGTGGTGAACTCCGAACCGTTGAAGGCGTACCTGGCGACTTCCTCACCGCCCGCGACGATGCGGATGTAACCGGGGCCGACCTGGGACATCTGACCGGCACCGTCGACCGTCGCGGTGAACGACAACTTGTGGATATGAGCCGGAATACGGTCCAGGGTGACGCGGAACGACTCGGTGTCACCGGCCTGGGCACCGAGGAGCTGAATCGACTCCTCGGGCGATTTGGGCTGATTGAAGAAGATGAAATACCGGTCGTCGGAGAGCTGTTCGTCGGCATCCAGACCGAAGCAACTGATGTCGAAGGTCAGCCCCGGGCCGCCGATCTGCACCCCTACGTACAGGTCCGTCCCGGGTGTGAGATCGCCGATCCTGGCCTTGTGGCCGCGTTGGAATTCCCTGGCCATGCGTAACGACCGTCCCCCATCCCGAAGGTGAATGCGTCGCGCCAGGCTAACCGCAATCTCCGACATTGGGCCAAGCCGGTACACATCCGGTACAGAATCACCGACTACCGCTCATCAGGCGCATCGGGCGGGCACCGGCCGCCGCTCACCACGCTCGGCCGACGGGCACCGACGGCCACCCACCGCACGCGGCGGGCAGGTACGGGCGGTCACTCACCACGCGCGGCGGGCAGGTGCGGCAGGCGATCCGCCGCGACCACGCCCTCCAGGTAGCCGCGGGCCCGTTCGGTACGGGGATACGCCTCCAGCAACAGCCAGAACCGCGGTCCGTGGCCGGGGACGAGGAGATGCGCCAGCTCATGCAGCAGCACGTAGTCGACGACGTACTCGGGCATGCCCTGCAACCGGTGCGAGAGCCGAATGCTCCCCTCCGCGGGGGTGCAGGAACCCCACCGGGTGTTCTGGTTCGTCACCCATCGCACGGACAGGGGCCTGGCCCGACCGTCGAGGAACTCGGCGGAGAGCCGTTCCGCCCGCTCGGCGAGTTCGCCGTCGCCGAGGATGTGCCTGCTCTCCTGGGCCGCGAGCTTGTCGAGCATCACGTTCACCCATCGCTGCTCCTCGGCCTTCGACATCCGGGCCGGAATGAGCACGATGGTGCGGTCCCCCTCCCGGTACGCGGAAACCGTTCTGCTGCGACGGTTGCTCCTGCGGACCTCGACGGCGCTCGTCGCCGAGGCACGGGGCGGACGCTCCGACGCGGTACGCCGACGGGTTCGGGCGCTGCGCACAGGGGTCTCCCCGGCGATTCCGGGTGGCGGGTCGGCGGGCACGCCCAGACGTTACCCGGTAGCGGTGGGAGAAGTCCCGCCTCCGGACGGTTCGCGCTTGATCCACTCCACGACGTGCGCCATTTGAACGACTAATGCGCCACACCTGTGGATAACTTTCCGCAGGATTCGACACTCTCCCGCATTCTGAAACTCGTCTCGCGAGGATCCGGGGCGTGATCGATGAGCCGGACCGCGGCCACCACGGCATTCGACGGGACAGCACGAGGTCGCACCCAATGATCGCGACGAGAGAACACCACGCGGAGAACACCGAGAACACCAAGAACACCGCACAGAGAACACCGCACAGAGACCATCGCGCAGCGAACACCTGACAGAGAACACCCGACAGAGAACACCCGACGAAGATCACCTCACGGAGATCAGGGAACACAGACCGGGGGAAATCGTGTATCCGATGTTGAAGCCCGCGCTGCGCCGCGCCTGGCGTGGCCGAGGCACCGTGCAGTTCGGGGTGACTCCCGCCCACGCGGTGACGCTCGGCCCGGTCGATATCGCCACGGGCAGTTTCCTGGAACTGCTCGACGGCACGCGCGGCCTGCCGTTGCTGCGCGAAGAGGCACGGGCTCTCGACCTGTCCAACCATCAAGTCGACACCCTGATCCAAAGGTTGACCGACGCCGGTCTGATCGACGACGTACGGTCCATCGGCGCGCAGGCCGACGCCTTGTCCAACCGTCCTCATGCCCTGGAGAGACACCGTCCTGATCTGGCGTCCCTCTCGGTCGTCCACCCCGAGCCGGGCGCCGGTATGCGCCGACTGGCCGCCCGTCGGGCGATGCGGGTCCAGGTCCGAGGGGCCGGCCGGGTGGGCGCCGCGATCGCGGCGGTGCTGTCCGGGTCCGGGGTGGGCCACGTGGAGGTGCTGGACGGCGGGCACGCCGAGCCCTGGGACGTCTCACCCGCCGGGCTCCCACCGGCGGCGGTCGGCGAGCGCAGGGACACGGCGGCCCGGCAGTTGGTGCGCAGATCTGCGGCGGGGTCGGCTCCCAGGGCGGCGGAGACATCCGGCTCGTCGGAGAGCGGGGTTCCGGGCCTGTCGCTGGTCGTGGTGGCTCCTCGTGACGGGATCACCGTGTATGCCCCGGACCCGCGGTCGGCGGAGCAGTGGATTGCTTCCGGAACTCCCCATCTCTACGCCGGAGTGGTGGAGGCCACAGGGCTGGTGGGGCCTCTGGTGCTGCCCGGGGGAACAGCGTGCGCGGGATGTCTGGCGCTGAACCGTGCGGAGGGGGACGAGGAGTGGACCAGGATGCTGTCCCAGTGGCGCTCCGGACGACGAAACGCCGTACAGGCCTGCGATCTGGGACTGGCGACGGCGGTGGCCGGACTCGCGGCCGCACACGCGCTGTCCTTTCTGGACGGGGATCTGCCCGGCAGTACGGGAACCCGCTGGGAGACCGCCCTGCCGCTGTTGGACTGGCGCTCCGAACGGATCACGGCGCATAGCGACTGTTACTGCGGGGCGGCTGGGCACACTGTCAGGGAGCGCGTCTCCGGGGTCGACGCGGCGCACGACACAATGGCCGGGTAGCCGCCGCGCGCGGTACGGCAGTCTGGGATTTGGAGGGGCTCATGTCTGATCTTCCCCGGAAAGCGGTCACGCGTACCGCCAAGTTGGCCGCCCTGCCCTTGGGCTTCGCGGGCCGCGCCACCTGGGGCCTGGGCAAGCGGATCGGCGGAAAGTCCGCGGAGTTAGTCGCCCGGGAGGTTCAGCAGCGCACAGCCGATCAGCTCTTCAAGGTTTTGGGAGAGTTGAAGGGCGGGGCGATGAAGCTGGGCCAGGCCCTGTCCGTCTTCGAATCGGCGCTGCCCGAGGAAATCGCCGGGCCGTACCGGGCGGCGCTCACCAAACTGCAGGATGCCGCGCCGCCCATGCCCAGCGGCACGGTGCACGAGGTACTGGCGCAGCGGCTCGGTGAGGACTGGCGGGAGCTGTTCCGCTCATTCGAGGACAAGCCGTCGGCCGCCGCGTCGATCGGTCAGGTGCACCGGGCGGTGTGGCACGACGGGCGGGATGTCGCCGTGAAGGTGCAATACCCGGGCGCCGGAGACGCGTTGCTCTCGGATCTGACCCAGCTCAGCAGGTTCGCCAGGCTTCTCGGTCCGCTGATTCCCGGCATGGACATCAAGCCACTCATCACGGAGCTGCGGGACCGTGTCTCGGAGGAGCTGGACTACGAGCAGGAGGCGCGCTCGCAGCAGGATCATGCCGAGGAGTTCGCGGCCGATCCGGATGTCGTGATCCCGGGCGTGGTGCACCAGTCCGACCAGGTTCTGGTGACGGAGTGGATGGACGGTGTGCCCCTGGCCGACGTGATCGCGCAAGGCACCCCCGAGCAGCGTGACCGTGCCGGTCAGTTGCTGGCCCGGTTCCTCTTCTCGGGGCCTGCCCGCACGGGGCTGTTGCACGCGGACCCGCATCCGGGCAATTTCAGGCTGCTGCCACCTCCCGGATCGCCCGCTGAGGCCGACGAGGAGGAGGGCATCGGTGGAACCGGGCAGTGGCGGCTCGGAGTGCTGGACTTCGGAACGGTGGACCGGCTCCCGGGTGGTCTCCCGCGGACGATCGGGGACTCCTTGCGGCTGGCGCTGGCCGACGATGCCAGGTCGGTGTACGAGCACTTGCGCGAGGAGGGTTTCGTCAAGGACTCGATCGATCTCGATGCGGACGCGGTGCTCGACTATCTCCTTCCGATCATCGAGCCCGCGCGGGTGGAGGAATTCACCTTCACCCGCGGCTGGATGCGCAATCAGGCGGCACGGCTCGCGGACCCCCGCTCCCCCGCCCATCAGCTCGGCAAGCAACTGAATCTTCCGCCCTCCTATCTGCTGATACATCGGGTGACGTTGAGCACGATCGGTGTGCTGTGTCAGCTGGGAGCGACGGTGCGACTGCGCGACGAGCTCGAATCCTGGCTGCCGGGATTCCTGGAGGAGGAGTACGAGGAGGAACCCCGAGTCCAGGAGGTGCCTGCGGGCGAGGAGATGGCGGGCGAGGAGGAGATGGCGGGCGAGCCCGTCGCCGGGGGATAGACAGCAGCCGTCGGTCCGGACAACGGGTCCCTGCCCCGTCGCGTCCACAGCGCTGGGCACCGCCCTCCGGACTCCACGGTCACGGGACTCCACGGCGGTCGGGACTCCACGGCGGTCGGGACTCCGTCGCGGCCGGATTCGTCGTGGGTAGTCGGGGCAGGGCACGGATGTGCTGAACGACCGCGGGGCCGGTCCGTTCGGACCGGCCCCGCGGAAGGGGTACTGAACTGTCGGTGGGTGTTGCCGACGGGCGGAGCGGGAGCCCGGCAGCGGGTGTGACACGGTCCTAGTTCATGACCGCCATGGCCAGCGCACGGCGGGCACGCATCGAGACGCGCTCCGCTCTGCGCTGCATCCGGCGCGCATTGACCAGGCGCACGGCCCGGCGCTGCGTGTCGGCCTCCCTCAGGCGGTCGTGCATATGGGCACGCGCCAGGGCTTCTGGGATGAGTTGCATTTCGCGGGTCCTGTTCTGGCGCGAATCGTTCGCACCGATGATCGTGACGTTCGGTGTTGCGGAGCCGACGGGCTCATGTGTGGGGACGGACATTGGTGCCTGATTTCGGGGATCGTGGGTGTGGGGACGGTCGATGGTGCCGATGCGTTTCGCGGGTTTGAGGGCTGTGCCCCCCAGTCCGGCGATCACGCCGCGACCGGGTTCTTGCGCGGGCGGCCCCGGGGCCGCTTGCGAGCGACGACAACACCCTGGATGAAGAGCTCACCGCCCCAGACGCCCCACGGCTCGCGACGCTCCTTGGCACCCGCGAGGCAGGCCTCGACGAGCGGGCAGGTGCGGCAGAGGGACTTGGCGTATTCGACGTCGGCCGGCGACTCGGCGAAGAAGACCTCCGGGTCGTAGGAGCGGCAGGGGACGGATACGCCGAGGTTCTCGATGGCGTCGTCGAGCGCGGTGAGCGCGGTAAGGGGGGTCAAGGTGGGGTCCTCCGTGGAGCCGGGCGGCGGGATCGTGTCGGAAAGCGGTACGGACGGGGCGTGCGCTTCGAGTTGCACGGTGGGTGGTGTCCTCGTCTGGTCGTTCCGGCCTGTTGGCCGGGGGGCGGCTGGTACCGGGTACTGCTTGTCCCGAGGCTCCTTCGTGGCGTCCTGCCCGTTCGGGCAAAACAAAAGGGCCGCGGATCCCGAGTGGGGTTCCGCGGCCCTGAAGGCGCCGGCCTGATGGTGGATCAGGCTGGATCACTCCAGGGTTCAGGCCCACGGAAGGCCCACATCGTGTGGTGGTGCGTCATCTGCTTCTTGGCGCCGGCTTCCGCTCCCGCACCGACGGCGGCAAAGGCATAGGCCTGGGCCTGTCCCTTCGCTACTGCTGCTGCCGGTGCCTGAGCCGGTCGCTCATTGCGCTCCCGCACGGGGAAGCTCGCCAGGGACAGCGGACGGGCGGCAGAAACGCCGGACAGACCGGTGCCACGGAGCGAGGACTCGGAGGAGCACGCGAGGCCGAGCGAGCAGGCGGAGACGACCGAGAGATCGGTCATGCTCTTCGTCTGAATGATGCTGATCACTTCAATCGCCTCCTCTCGGCGTCTCTGGGGACCGGCGGGCCGGTCCTGCGTATTCGGATAAGTACAGCACAGAACCCGGGCTTCGAAGAAGCCGCTGTTCCTGTGGTTAAGAACCTATGGTGATGACTGGGGCGGGCGCAAACTATTTTTCCGACGAGTTTTTCTCACGCCTCGTCAGTGCGGTCGCCACCCTCCTCCTCCCCTGTCCCACCTGCGCAAATGGCGAGAACCGCGGTCCCGAACCGGTCCAGCTTCCGCGCGCCGACGCCGGAGATCACCGCCAGCTCACCCGCACTGCCCGGTACCGCCTCGGCGATCGCCATCAGTGTCTTGTCCGTGAACACGCAATACGCGGGCTGGCCGATCTCCTCCGCGCGGACCGCCCGCCAGTCGCGCAGCCGCTCGTAGAGTCCCTCGTCCATGTCGGACGGGCAGTCGTCGCAGCGCATCAGTTTCATCTCGCCCGGGTCGGTGAGGGTCTTTCCGCAGACCCGGCATCGCGCCGGCCCGCGGCGGACACGCTTGGCGGCTGCCCCGGGGCGCCGCTCCGCACCGTCACCCCGTCCGACGACCGTGCCGCGGGCACCGTGTGCCACCGTTCCCGGGCGCAGTCCGGTCAGGAATCGGCTCGGCCGACGTCCGGCACGTCCGCCGGGCGACCGGGAGAGCGACCACGACAGCGAGAGGTGTACGCGGGCCCTGGTGATGCCGACGTACAGCAGTCGGCGCTCCTCCTCGATCTGCTCGTCGGTCTTGGCGTACGCGATCGGCAGCATGCCCTCGGTGAGCCCGACAAGGAACACCGCGTCCCATTCCAGGCCCTTCGCCGAGTGCAGCGAGGCGAGCGTGACGCCCTGAACCGTGGGGGCGTGCTGGGCCGCGGCCCGTTCGTCGAGCTCGGCCACCAGGTCGGCGAGCGTCGCCCCCGGTTTGGCCCGCTCGAAGTCCTCGGCGAGCCGGGCCAGCGCGGCGAGGGACTCCCAGCGGTCCCGCACCGCTCCGGAGCCCGCAGGGGGCTCCGGGGTCCAGCCCTTGGTGGAGAGCACCGCCCGCACCTGTGCCGGGAGCCCCTCCGCGTCGTCGAGCAGGGAGTCGTTGCCGCCCGCGCGGGCCGCGCCGCGCAGGGCCACACCCGCCTCACGCACCTCCGCGCGTTCGAAGAAGCGCTCCGCGCCGCGCAGCTGGTAGGGGACGCCCGCGTCGGCCAGGGCCTGTTCGTAGACCTCGGACTGCGAGTTGACCCGGTAGAGCACGGCGATCTCGCCCGCCGGAACGCCTGCGGCGATCAGCTCGCGGATGCGGCGGGCGGTGCCCTCCGCCTCGGCGGGCTCGTCCGGGTACTCGGTGTGGACGGGCTCGGGGCCGGACTCGCGCTGCGAGACCAGTTCGAGCCGGTGCTCGGCGGCCCGGCCGCGGGCCTGGCCGAGCAGTCCGTTGGCCAGGTGGACGACCTGAGGGGTGGAGCGGTAGTCCCGGACGAGTTTGACCACGGTCGCGCCGGGGTGACGGGTGCGGAAGTTCAGCAGATGGTCGGGGGTGGCTCCGGTGAAGGAGTAGATCGTCTGACCGGCGTCACCGACGACGCACAGGTTGTCCCGGTCACCGAGCCAGAGATCGAGCAGTCGCTGCTGGAGCGGGCTCACGTCCTGGTACTCGTCGACAACGAAGTGCTGGTACTGGCGGCGGACGTGGTCGGCGATGTCGTGGCGGTCCTGGAGGATGGCGACGGTCAGCAGCAGCACGTCCTCGAAGTCGATCACCGAACGGTCGCGCTTCAGCTGCTCGTACATGGCGTAGATCTGGGAGATCTCTGCCGTGTCGCGCGGGGCGTCCCGATGGGTCTTGGCGACCACGGCCGGGTAGTCGGCGGGAACCGTCTGGGTGACCTTGGACCATTCGATCTCGCTGGTGACGTCACGCAGCTCGTTGCGATCGAGCCGGATGCGACAGCGGACCGCGGCCTCCGCGACCAGTTGGACCTTGCGTTCCAACAGCCGCGGAAGCTCTCCACCGACGGCTTTCGGCCAGAAGTACTGGAGCTGACGCAGGGCGGCGGAGTGGAACGTGCGCGCCTGGACCCCTCCCGCGCCGAGCTGGCGCAGGCGTCCGCGCATCTCACCCGCGGCCCGGTTGGTGAAGGTGACGGCGAGCACGCTCGTCGGCTGGAGTATCCCGGCACGCACTCCGTAGGCGATGCGATGGGTGATCGCACGCGTCTTGCCCGTACCGGCTCCGGCCAGCACACACACCGGGCCGTGCAGGGTCGTGGCGACCGCGCGCTGCTCGGGGTCCAGTCCGTCGAGCACGGCGTCGGCCGACTCGGGGACCTGCGGGTAGAGGGAGGAATGCGTTGCTGCTGTCACCCCGCCATGCTGCCAGGTCGCACAGGGCAGACGCGGAGGTTGTCCACAGGGGTGCCTCGTCCTTCGTATTAATCCGAGTCGGTGCGAGTCGACCCGAGCCGGTGTGAGTCGGTCCGAGCCGGTGTGAGTCGGTGTGAGTCGGTGTGAGTCGGTGTGGGGGGGGTGAGTCGCCCACGGCCTGACGCGAGCCGACCATGACGGCGATGGCGTGGGGACGGCCGTGCCCGGAACGGGGGTGAACGGGCACGGGGGTGGCGCGGGGAATGGCGGTCGGCTCACGTACGTTGCCTATTCGTGCGGCGACGCACCTCCCGTGTTCTGCACGTGACGCACGTAACGCACGTGACGGATGCACGAGGGACGAGACCGACACCGACAGACGCACGAAACAGAGGAGCGGGAAGAAATGCCGGGCACTGTGACGATGTACAGCACCACCTGGTGCGGCTACTGCCGTCGGCTCAAGAGCCAGATGGACCGCGAGGGCATCGCGTACAACGAGATCAACATCGAGCACGACCCGGAGTCCGCCGCGTTCGTCGAGAAGGCCAATGGGGGCAACCAGACCGTGCCGACCGTCCTGGTGGTCGGTTCCACGGGTACCGAGGCCGTCATGACGAACCCGTCCCTGGCCCAGGTGAAGCAGGCACTCGCCGCCTGACGCACCGCTCCTGCGGTCTCGGCACGAAGGAGCGTCCCCCGCCACCGCTGGCGAGGGACGCTCCTTGTCCTTGGGGTCAGCCGTTACCGCCCGGCTTCGGAAGCGGCTTGCCGTACCAGAGTTCGATCAGCCGGGCCGCGATCGAGATGCCGTACGGAGGCATGACCTCACCCGACTCGAAGGCAGCCGTCAGTTCCTCGCGGGAGAACCAACGGGCCTCCTCGATCTCCTCGCCGTCGACGTTGATCTCGGAGGAGGACGCCCGTGCCATGAAGCCGAGCATCAGACTTGACGGGAACGGCCAGGGCTGGCTGGCGACGTACTCGACCTCGCCGATCGTGACGCCCGCTTCCTCGAAGACCTCCCGGGCCACGGACTGCTCGATCGACTCTCCGGGCTCGACGAAGCCCGCGAGCGTCGAGAAGCGGCCCTCGGGCCAGTGCACCTGGCGGCCCAGCAGGGCGCGGTCGTGGTCGTCCGTCACCAGCATGATGACCGCCGGATCGGTGCGCGGGTAGTGCTCGGCACCGCAGACCGGGCAGCGCCGGATGTGGCCGGCCGCCGCGATGACGGTGCGCTCCCCGCAACGCGAGCAGAAGCGGTGCAGGCGCTGCCAGTTCTCCAGGGCCACCGCGTGCACCAGCAGACCGGCGTCGCGGGGGCCGAGCAGCAGACCGGCCTCGCGCAGTCCGGCCGGGCGGGCCGGCTGGTCCATACGGCCGGGCAGGGAGTCCTTCTGGAGGGCGAAGTAGCGGACGCCGTCCGCGTCGGTACCCAGGAAGTAGCGGTGGGTCTCGGTGAGCGGGGCCTCGAAGGCCGGGGTCATGACGATCTCCGTGCCGCCGTCGGCGGTGTCGTCGATCAGCACCTGT
Organism: Streptomyces sp. NPDC014734; assembly: GCF_043083325.1. Lineage (NCBI taxonomy): Bacteria > Bacillati > Actinomycetota > Actinomycetes > Kitasatosporales > Streptomycetaceae > Streptomyces > Streptomyces sp. NPDC014734. The sequence continues at coordinate 614,438 of NZ_JBIBYN010000001.1, forward strand.
CCGCCGGAGACGACGAACACACGCGTGGTCGGGTGGCTCCACGCGGCGGCCAGCCATGCCTCGTCGAGGCGGTGGTGCGCCGCGCGGTCGATGCCGCTGGGCGCCGTGAGGCCGATGGGCCGGTCCGTGGTGGCGTTGTCGAAGGTGCTCACAGGTGCTTCCTACTCCCCCGGATGGTTCGGGTGTTCTGAGGATTCAGCGGAGTGCGGCGGCCAGCTCGCCCCAGAGGTGGGCGGTCGTCTCCACGCCCTTGAACAGCAGGTCGAGTTCGACCTTCTCGTTGGGGGCGTGCCAGCCGTCGGAGGGTACGGAGATGCCCAGGAAGAGGACGGGGGCACCGAGCACGTCCTGCAGGTCGGCGGCGGGTCCCGAGCCCCCCTCGCGGGTGAAGAGAATCTTCCGGCCGAAGGCGCGCCCCATGGCCCGGGCGACGGCTTGCAGCGCGGGGTGGTCCAGCGGGGTGAGACAGGGGCGGGTGGCCGGGGAGAAGGTGATCCGGTGCCGGATCCCGGCCGGGATCCGCTCCTCGGCCCAGGCTTGGACGGTCTGTTGGATCCGGTCGGGGTCCTGGCCCGCGACCAGCCGGAAGCTGATCTTCACCAGGGCCGAGGAGGGAATGATCGTCTTGCTTCCGGCGCCCTGGTAGCCGCCGCCGATGCCGTTGACCTCGGCGGTGGGACGGGCCCAGACGCGCTCCAGCGTGGAGTAGCCGGCCTCGCCGGACGCGACCTGGGACCTGGCGGTGCGCAGCCAGGTCTCCTCGTCGAAGGGCAGCTCGGCGAAGAGCGCGCGCTCGACATCGGTGAGTTCGCTCACGCCGTCGTAGAAACCGGGGATCGCGATCCGGCCGTCCGCGTCGTGCAGCGCGGCGACGAGCCGGGCGACGGCGGTCGCGGGGTTGGGGACCGCGCCGCCGAACGAACCGGAGTGAATGTCCTGTTCGGGGCCGTACAGCTCGATCTCGCACTCGGCGAGGCCACGCATGCCGGTGCAGACCGTGGGGGTCGTCTCGTCCCACATGCCCGTGTCGGAGACGATCACGGCATCGGCGGAGAGCCGGTCGGCACGCTCCTCGACCAGCGCGCGGAAGTGCGGCGAACCGGACTCCTCCTCGCCCTCGATCAGTAGCTTGAGGTTGACGGCGGGGGCGGTGCGGCCGGTGAGGGCGAGGTGGGCCCGGACGCCGAGAGTGTGGAAGAACACCTGTCCCTTGTCGTCGGCGGCGCCCCGTCCGTACAGACGACCGTCCCGGATCACGGGCTCGAAGGGTTCGGTGCCCCAGCCGTCCTCGCGGGCGGCGGGCTGCACGTCGTGGTGCCCGTAGACGAGGACGGTCGGTGCGTCCGGGTCGCCGGACGGCCATTCGGCGAACACCGCGGGGGCGCCGGGGGTGTCCCAGATCTCGGTGACGGGGAAGCCGGTCCTCCCGAGTTCGGCGGACAGCCACTCGGCACTGCGCCGTACGTCCCCGGCGTGCTCCGGCTGAGCGGACACGGACGGGATGCGCAGCCAGGCGGCGAGGTCGTCGAGGAAGGCTGTGCGGTGCTGTTCGATGTACGTACGGACGGCGCTGTCCGGGGTGTCGCTCATGCAGTCGAGCCTATCGGCCCGCGGGAGGTGGCTCGTCCAGCAGGATCCGCTCCAGCTCCGCCCGGCCCGGAAGGCGCGTGGGACGGACGGTCTCCCCGCTGCGCACGTACAGGAACGTGGCGGTGACGGCGGTGAGCGGCAGGCCGTGCAGTTCGGCCCAGGCCAGGCGGTAGACCGCGAGCTGGAGCGGGTCGGCGGTATGGGTCCGGGCGGTCTTCCAGTCGACGATCTCGTAGGTGTCGTCCCCGGTGCGGTAGACGGCGTCGATGCGTCCCCTGATCACGCGGCCCGCGAGGGCGATCTGGAAGGGCGTCTCCACCCGGTGGGGTGTGCGGCGGGCGTAGGGGGTGCGCTCGAACGCCTCCTTGAGCGCGGCGAGGTCCCGCTCGTCGGCGATCTCGGCGTCGTTCTCGTCGCCGCCGGGCAACTCGTCCGGGCCGAGCAGGGGCAGCGGGACCTCCTCGAAGCGCGACTCCACCCAGGCGTGGAAACGGGTGCCGCGTCGGGCGGCGGGCTGCGGGGGCCGCGGCATGGGGCGGGCCAGCTCCCGGGCGAAGCCGTCGGGGTCGTCGGCAAGCCGCAGCAGCTGGGTGGCGGAGAGCGCGGGGGGGACGAGGACCTCGCGCACGGTGGCGCGGGCGCGGCGCAGCTCGCCGGTGAGGGCGTCGAGGTCGCGGTCCCAGGAGGCCAGGGTGCGGGCCTCCTCGGGGGTCAGGTGCTCGGGGGACGGGCGCTCGGGGGACGGGGGCTCGGGGGACGGGGGGTGCCCGGCACGCTCCGGGGCCCGGGCCGACGGAACGCTGGGCGCCGACGGCCGCGGTGCGGGAACGGGCGTCGGCCGGGGACGCGTCGGCTGCTCGTCCGGGTCGACTGCGGATGCCCGGGACGCGTGGCCGCTCCGGTCGCCGTTCCCGTCCTTGTCCCCGTCCCCGTCCCTGTCCCTCCTGTCCCTGTCCTCGTCCCTGTCCCTGTCCTTGTCGCTCTTGCTGTTGCCGTCACCGGCCCGGTCCCCGGCCTCGCCCGGGTACGCGTAGTCGTCCGGGAACGGGTCCTGGTCGGAAAACGGGTCCTGGTCGGAAAACTCGGCCCCCTCGGGGAACAGGTCGTCGTCGTACAACGCGTCGCCGGTGCCGTCGTACGGTCCGGTGCCGTCGTACGGTCCGGAGGTGTCGTACGGCCCGGAGGTGTCGTACGGGTCCGGAGGAACGGGCGGGGACACGTACGCGTTCGACGTGCCGCCCTCGGCGGCCAGGGCCTCCAGATGTGCCGTCACCGTGTCCGCGGCGGCCCTGCGGCGGGCCAGCGCGGTGTCGTCGAGCGGAAGTGGCCATGCCTGATCGGCCTGCTGTTCCGCGAGCGCCGGGTTCTCCTCGCTCTCGGCCGGTTCGTCCGCCCATGCCTCGATCTCGCCGTGTCCGGCGGCGCAGTGCTCGTACAGCGCGTGCAGGAAGGCGGACGGGCCGCGCGGCTTCTTCTGCGTCGGCCCCCACCAATGGCCGGAGCCGAGCAGCAGGCCTCGGGGCCTGGTGAAGGTGACGTATCCGAGGCGCAACTCCTCGGTGTACTGGTGCTCCTTCATCGCCTCCTTGAACCCTTTGAGTCCCTTGGCGTCCCAGGAGTCGGGGTCGGGGAGGGTGACCGTGTCCCCGCGCAGTGCGTGCGGGAGGACCTGCGGCTGGGACGTCCAGGCATCGCGGGACTGGGTGCTGGGGAACTGGCCGGTGACCAGACCGGGCACCGCGACGACGTCCCATTCCAGGCCCTTGGACTTGTGGGCGGTGAGGACCTTGACGGTGTTCTCGCCACCGGGGAGGGCGTTGTCCAGGCCCTTCTCGTACTGGACGGCGGTGCGCAGGAAACCCAGGAAGGCGAGGAGGGTGGCCTCACCGTCGACGGTGGCGAAGCGGGCCGCCACATCGAGGAAGTTGGCGAGGGTCTCACGGCGGCGTGCGGCCAGGGCGTGGGGCGACGCGGAGAGCTCGACCTCCAGGCCGGTGGTGGCGAGGACGCGGTGCAGCACGTCCATCAGGGGGTCGGCCAGTGCGCGGCGCAGATCGCGCAGTTCGGCCGCCAGGCGCGCGAAGCGGACCCGGGCCCCGGTGGAGAACGGCAGCCCGTCGTCCGCCTCGCCGCCCGATTCGAGGAAGGTGTCCAACGCGTCGGCGAGCGAGACCACCTCGGCCGGGTCGGTGCCTTCGACGGCCTCGGCCAGACGCCGGTCCGGGTCGTGGTCGTCCTCGTCGGCGTGGGTCGCCCGGTGCACGAGGAGACGGGCACGGCGGCCGAGCAGGGCCAGGTCCCGGGGGCCGATCCGCCAGCGCGGGCCGGTGAGCAGCCGGACCAGGGAGGCGTTGGCGCCGGGGTCCTGGAGCACCTCGCAGACCGCGACCAGGTCGGCGACCTCGGGCAGGTGCAGCAGCCCGGACAGCCCGACGACCTCGACCGGGATGTCGCGGGCCACCAGCGCGGCCTGGATCTCCGGGAAGTCGCCCGCGGTGCGGCACAGGACGGCGACCCCGCCGGGTTCCGTGCCGGTCCGCACCAGATGGGCGATCGAGTCGGCGAGCCAGTCGATCTCCTCGGCGTGGGTAGGGAGCAGGGCGCAGCGGACGGTGCCGTCCCGCTCGGCGCCCGGGGCGGGCCGCAGCGCCTCGACGCCCTCGTGCATGGCTCGCAGGGGTGCGGCGAGGCCATTGGCGAGGTGGAGGAGCCGGCCGCCGCTGCGGCGGTTCTCGCTGAGGGAGTAACGGGTGGCGGGCGTGCCGTCCGCGTGCGGGAAGTGGAACGGGAAGTCGTCGAGGTTGGCCACGGAGGCTCCGCGCCAGCCGTAGATCGCCTGGCAGGGGTCGCCGACGGCGGTGACCGCGTGTCCGGTCGGCCCGTACGGCCTGGTCGGAGCGGTCGGAGCGCTGCCGCCCGGTCCATCCGGTCCATCCGCGTTCGGTCCGTGTTCCTCGGTGGCGGACTCGGGGCCGCGGCCGAAGAGGGCGGACAGCAGGAGACGCTGGGCGACCGAGGTGTCCTGGTACTCGTCGAGCAGCACGACCCGGAACTCGTCGCGCAGGATCGCGCCGACCTCCGGCCGGGTGAGCGCCAGCTCGGCGGAGAGGGCGATCTGGTCACCGAAGTCAAGGAGGTCGCGGTTCCGCTTGGCCTCGCGGTAGCGCCGGGTCAGGTCCAGCAGTTCGCGTCGGGCCCGGGAGGTCTCGGGTATCTTGCGCAGTTCGGCGTTGCTGAGCCGGGCCGATTCGAGCGTGCGGAGCAGGTCGGTGTCGTACTCCGCGAGTGTTTCGGGGCGTACGAGGTGCTCGGCCAGCTCGGCGTCGAGGGCCAGCAGATCGCTGACCAGTGTGGGGAACGACCTGGTCAGGGCCGGATACGGGCCGGGGGCCTCGCGCAGCACGCGGGCGGCGAGCTGGTAGCGGGTGGCGTCGGCGAGGAGCCGGGTGGTGGGCTCCAGGCCGATGCGCAGCCCGTGCTCGGTGAGGAGCCGGCCGGCGAAGGCGTGATACGTCGAGATGCTGGGCTCACCCGGCGGGTGGTCCGGATCGATGGTGTCCGGGTCGGTGACCCCGGCCGCGATCAGGGCCTTGCGGACGCGCTCCGCGAGCTCGCCCGCCGCCTTGTTGGTGAAGGTGAGGCCGAGAACCTGTTCGGGGGCCACTTGCCCCGTCCCCACCAGCCACACCACGCGTGCTGCCATCACCGTGGTCTTCCCCGATCCGGCTCCGGCGACGATCACCTGCGGAGCGGGCGGGGCCGTGATGCAGGCAGTCTGCTCCGGGGTGAACGGGATCCCGAGAAGCTCCTTCAGCTGCTCGGGATCGGTGAGAGGTGAGGACACCCGATCGAGGCTAACCGCCCGGACCGACAACGTGGGAGCCGCCGAGGTCCGCCGAGGCCCGCCGAGCTCCCGGGTCCCCGGACCCCCGCACCCCCGGATCCCCGGATTCCGGGACCGCGGGACCCCGCCCGGCCGGTGCTTACGGTCCGGTCCGGTCCGTGTCCCGTACGTCACTCCAGGACGTGTCGGCCCTCCGGCCGGGCGCTGCACGCGGCGCGGAAGGCGCAGTGCCCGCAGTGCCCGCCCGTCGTGGGGGTGAAGCGTTCGTCCAGGACCCGGCCGGCGGCCGTGGCCAGCAGGTCGGACACCCACGCTCCGGAGAGCGGTTCCTGCGCCTGCACCTTGGGAAGGGCGTCGCCGCCCTCCTTCTTGGGGGCGGGTCGGCGCAGCTGTACGAGTTCGGCGCCGCCCGGTTCGGGGCGCCGCCCGTCGAAGACCTCGTCGACCGCCCCTTCCCGCACCGCCAACTGGTACACGGCGAGCTGGGGGTGGTGGGCCACCTCGTCCGTGGTGGGGGACTGCTTGCCGGTCTTGAAGTCGACGACGTACGCCCGGCCCTCGGCGTCCTGCTCGACCCGGTCCATGGAGCCCCGGATGCGGACCCGGTACTCCCCCGCCTCCAGCGTCACGTCGAAGTCGTGCTCGGTCGCGGCGGCCGTGCGACCCGCACGGTCCATGACGTGCCAGCGCAGGAAGCGTTCGAGGGCGATCCGGGCCTGTTCCTTCTCCTGCCGGGACTTCCAGGGGGCGTCGAAGGCGAGCCCGTCCCAGACCGAGTCCAGCCGCTCCATCAGGACGGCGAGGTCGGCGGGGGTGCGGCCGGAGGCCACCTCGTCGGCGAGTACGTGGACGACATTGCCGAAGCCCTGGGCGGCGGTCGCCGGGGCGTCCGCCTTGACCTCGCGGCCGAGGAACCACTGGAGCGCGCAGGTGTTGGCGAGCTGGTCCAGGGCGCTGCCGGAGAGGGTCACGGGCATGTCCCGGTCGCGGAGCGGAACGGCGGAACGGGTCGGTTCGTACAGGCCCCACCAGCGCTGGGGGTGGGCCGCGGGCACGAGCGGCTGCCCCTCGTCGTCGGTGAGCGCGGCCAGCCGGGCGAGGCGGTGGGCGGCCTCCTCGCGCAGGGCGTCGGACGCCTCGGGGTCGACCGTGGTGGCGCGGAGTTCGGCGACGAGCGCGGCGACGGCGAGCGGGCGGCGCGGGCGGCCGGTGACGTCGCGAGGTTCGGCCCCGAGTTCGGCGAGGAAGCGGGACGGCTGGTCACCGTCGTCGGCGGGCGCCTTGACCGCGGTGACGACGAGGCGCTCGCGGGCTCGGGTCGCCGCGACGTAGAAGAGACGGCGCTCCTCGGCGAGCAGGGCGCCGGGGGTGAGCGGCTCGGCCAGCCCGTCGTGGCCGATCCGGTCCGCTTCGAGCAGCGAACCACGACGGCGCAGGTCCGGCCAGAGTCCTTCCTGCACACCCGCGACGACGACGAGGCGCCATTCCAGCCCCTTCGACCGGTGCGCGGTCATCAGCCGTACGGCGTCGGGGCGCAGCGCGCGCCGGGAGAGGGTGTCGGCGGCGATGTCCTGGGCGTCGACCTCCTCCAGGAAGTTGAGCGCGCCGCGCCCGCCCGTGCGTTCCTCGGCGCGGGCCGCGGTGTCGAAGAGTGCGCACACGGCGTCGAGGTCGCGGTCGGCGTTGCGACCGGCCGCTCCCCCGCGCAGCGCTGCACGTTCCAGCCGTCCCGGCCAGGGGGTGCCGGCCCACAGCGCCCACAGCGCCTCCTCCGCGGTGCCGCCCCCTTCGAGGGTCTCGCGCGCCGTGCGCAGGAGCGCACCGAGACGCTGGGCGCCACGGGCGTACGCCGGGTCGTGCGTGACGAGCCGTTCCGGCTCGGCGAGTGCGCGGGCCAGCAGGTCGCCGGAGGGGGGCGGCACCCGGTTCCCCGCGGCCCGTTCCTCGTCGCGCAGGGCGCGTCCGAGCCGTCGCAGGTCCGCGGCGTCCATGGAACCGAGGGGGGAGGTGAGGAGGGCCAGGGCGGTTTCGGTGTCCAGCCAGGAGGTGATGCCCTCCGCTTCCGCCCCCGGCCCTTCGAACCCCGCCTCCGCTGTTTCCGAGTCCTCGAACCCCGCCTCCACTGTTCCCGAACCCGCGGGTCCCGCCTCCGGGACGTCCGGGGTCGGCGATCCCACCACCGGAGCGTCCGGGGTCGACGATCCCACCACCGGAGCGTCCGGGGTCGACGATCCCACCACCGGCGTGCCCCGGCGCAGGGCCGCCGTGGCGACCGCGCGGAGGGCCGCCAGGAGCGGTGCCACCGCCGGTTCGTGGCGCAGCGGGAGGTCGTCACCGTCGATCTCCAGGGGAACCCCCGCCGAGGTCAGGGCGCGGCGCACGGAAGGAATCGTGCGCCCCCCGGCGCGCACCAGCACCGCCATCTCGTTCCACGGGACGCCGTCCTCCAGATGCGCCCGGCGCAGCAGGTCGGCGATGTTGTCGAGTTCGGCGGAGGGGGTCGGATAGGTGTACACCTCCACGCCGCCGCCCTCCCGGACCGCGGCGAGCTCCCGGTGGGCGCGTACCTTCGCCCCGGGCAGCCGGTTCAGGGGCATGCGGCGGGTGAGCAGCCGGGTGGCGGCCAGCAACCGCCCGCCGGAACGGCGCGAGGTGGTGAGGACGCCGACCGGGGCCGGGGCGCCGTCCGCCCGGCGGAACGTCTCGGGGAAGTCGAGGATGCCGTTCACGTCGGCGCCCCGGAACGCGTAGATCGACTGATCCGGGTCGCCGAAGGCGATGAGGTCCCGGCCGCCGCCCCCACCGCCCGGGGCGGTCCCCCGGTTGCCGGCCAGTGCGTGCAGCAGCCGCACCTGGGCCGGGTCGGTGTCCTGGTACTCGTCCACGAACACCGCGTCGTACTGTCCTGCCAGCTCCGCCGACACCTCGGGGCGCTCCGCGAGCAGAACCGCCCGGTGGACCAGTTCCGCGTAGTCCAGCACCCCCTGCGCGTCCAGCACGTCCAGGTACTCGGCGAGGAACCCGGCCGCGGCGCCCCAGTCCGGCCGGCCGGTGCGGCGGGCGAAGGCCGCCAGGGCGTCCGGGCCGAGGCCCAGCTCGCGGCTCCGGGCGAGCACCGCCCGCACCTCGTCGGCGAAACCACGTGTGGTCAGGCAGGCACGCAGTTCGTCGGGCCAGCGGATGTGGGGGAAGCCGTCCCGTTCCAGTTCGAGCTGGCCGGCGAGCAGCTCGCGGACCGTGACGTCCTGCTCCGGTCCGGAGAGCAGCCGCATCGGTTCGGCGAAGAGGTCGGCGTCCTGGTGGGCGCGGACCAGTGCGTAGCAGAAGGAGTGGAACGTGGTGGCCTGCGGTCCGCGGGCGGCGCCGAGCCGGGTGGCCATCCGGTCGCGCAGTTCCACGGCGGCCTTGCGGCTGAAGGTGAGGACCAGGATGCGGGCCGGGTCGGCGCCGCGTGCCACCCGTGCCGCGACCGCCTCGACGAGCGTGGTCGTCTTGCCGGTGCCGGGCCCGGCGAGCACCAGGAGCGGGCCGCCGGGATGCTCAACCACGGCGCGCTGGGCCGCGTCCAGGAGAGGGGGGTCCACGGAGCCCGGCGGCGTACGCACCAACCGGTACGCGCCCGCGGTCCGCGACCGTGCCTGACGGTGCGGACTGTGCCGGGTGGTGGAGGAACTCACGTGGATCGCCGGTCCTGGTGGGTGTGCGGGTGAGGCTGGGTGTACGGGAGAACTGGGTGTGCGGGTGAGGGTGGATGTACGGGTGAGGGTGGGTGTGCGGGTGAGGCTGCGGTGTACGAGCGAGATTGCGGTGCGGTGGACGGGTGTACGGGTGAGAGAGGTGCGGTGCGTGCCGCGAACTGACGACGCTACGCCAGCGAGGGCGCGGCGCGGGGCGAGTCCGCTGCGTGACGCGTCACGTTCGATGCCCCGCTTCCCGTCACGTTCCGTGTGCTGGTCCGCACGGCCCGCGTACCGAGGGGTGTCGCGTACCGTCCCGGGCGGCCCGTCGTACGCGGGGCCGGCCGCGCCGTCGGGTGCGTCGGCCGGGGCGGCGGTGCCCACCGGCTCGTCCGCCCCACCGTGTCGCACATCACGCGCGCCGTCGTACGCGGGGGAACATCCCGCGCGCCCCCGGTGCTTTCGGACCTCGGCGCGGGTCCCTTACCGGATCTCGGGCACGTCGTACGGGCCCGGCTCCGCCCACCGCGCCTCCGGATGGCGGAAGCTGTCAGGTGTGAGCACCTCCGCCCGCGTCCCGGTCCGCGCCGGCCTCGCCGATGACCCCGTCCCACCGCGCCCGCCTCATGTCGAGGCGCGGCAGATGGCCCTGGGCGCCGCGCGATGCCTCGCGCAGCGGGGTGCTCTCGGCCCGGTAGTGGTCCAGCGCCCGCAGTTCGTGGCCCGGCAGCAGCGCGCCGTCGGCGCGCACCACGCGCCACCACGGAACGGCGGCCCCGTACAGCGCCATGACCCGGCCCACCTGACGCGGGCCGCCGTCGCCCAGCCACTCCGCGACGTCTCCGTACGTCATGATACGACCGGGCGGGATCAGGTCGGCGACGTCGAGGACCCGCTCCGCGTACTCCGGCAGCGCGTCCACCGTCCCGCCGCCGCTCGTCCCGCCGCTGGTCGTCCCGGCACCGCGCGTTCCGGCGCTGTTCGCACCGCGCGTTCCGCGCGTTCCGCGCGTTCCGTCGTCGTGGATTGCCTCGGTGCCCGTGCCCTCGGCACCCGTCCGGTACTGGCTCATCCCGTCCATCCTGCCGTACGCCACCGACAGCCCGGCCCGATCCGCGCACACCGCTCCGTGAGGCGTGCGTGTGGGCGCAAAGGAGCGTATGTTGCGCTTCGCGTGTCCGCGCGGTACACCCTGATGCCCTTCTCCGTCGCCGGGCCGTGCCACCATCGTGCAGGCGGTGACCGGTGATACGAGAACACGAAGACCATTCCGAGGCGACGAAGGAGCAGGGCGTGCAGCCACCGAAGGCGGCGGACGCCCCTGGTGCCCATCCGTACCCGGAGGCGTCGGACGGTCCCGTCGATCCGTCCCCCGGTGACCGCGCGACGCCCGGCGGCGAGCCCGCGGAGGCGGCCGGACACCCCGCACCCGCCACACCCCCCGAACACCCCGAGACGCCGGGACGCCCGGAAGGGGCGACGCTCTCGACCACCGCGGCGGAACGGGCCGAACGCGTCTCGGGCGACGAGCCGCTGCTCCCCGCCCGGGTGCACCGCCCCTCCGACCTCATGCGGCTGCTCATCGGCGTGCTGGCGGTCGTCGTCCTGTTCACGATCGCAGCGTTCGCCCACGGCACGACCGCCGGTCTCGAACAGGACATCAACAAGGGCACCGGTCAGGCGCCCGACATCCTGATCAAACTCGCCGGTCTGGTCTCCAGCATCGCCGTGCTCCTCGTGCCGGTCGTCTTCGCGATCGAGCGGCTGATCAAACGTGACGGGCTGCGGATCGCGGACGGTGTGCTCGCCGCCGTACTGGCGCACGGTGTCACGCTCGCCGCCGATCTCTGGGTGGCCGAATCGGCGCCCGGCACCATCAAGGACGCGCTGACCCAGCCGCAACCGGGCGACGCGCTCACCGACCCCGTGCACGGCTACCTCGCCCCCGTGATCGCCTACATGACGGCGGTCGGGATGGCGAGACGGCCGCGCTGGCGCGTCGTGCTGTGGGTGGTGCTGCTGCTCGACGCGTTCGCCATGCTGGTCGGCGGTTACACCACACCGTTCTCCATCGTCCTCACCGTGCTGATCGGCTGGACCGTGGCGTACGGCACGGTGTACGCGGTCGGCTCGCCCAACGTGCGGCCGACCGGGCAGCACCTGATGGCCGGTCTGCGCCGGGTCGGCTTCCACCCCGTCAACGCGATGCGCGCGGAGGACGCCCCCGACTCCGGCGACCAGGGCGACCGGGGACGCCGCTACGTGGTCACCCTGGAGGACGGTCCACCGCTGGACGTGACGGTCGTCGACCGCGAACAGCAGGCCCAGGGCTTCTTCTACCGGGTGTGGCGCAGGCTCACCCTGCGCGGCATCACCCAGCGCCGCTCGATCCAGTCGCTGCGCCAGGCACTGGAACAGGAGGCCCTGCTCGCGTACGCGGCCATCGCCGCCGGGGCCAACGCGCCCAAGCTGATCGCCACCTCCGAGCTCGGGCCCGACGCCGTGATGCTGGTCTACGAGCGCATCGGCGGCCGTTCCCTGGACGCGCTGGAGGACGCGGAGATCACCGACGCACTGCTGCACGGTGCCTGGCGTCAGGTGAGGGCGCTGCAGTCACGGCGGATCGCGCACCGCAGGCTCACCGGAGACGCCATCCTGGTGGATCGTACGGGCACGGTGTTCGTCACCGATCTGCGCGGCGGCGAGATCGCGGCCGGTGATCTGGTGCTGCGGATGGACGTGGCCCAGCTGCTGACCACCACCGGACTGCGGGTGGGTGCCGAGCGGGCCGTCGCCGGCGCGCTGGACGTGCTCGGCCCCGACGCCGTCGCGGACTGTCTGCCGCTGCTCCAGCCGATCGCGCTGAGCCGCTCGACCCGGGCCGCGCTGCGGCGCCTCGCCCGGGAGCGTTCGCAGCGCGAGCGCGAGGCGGTGCTGGAGGCGTCGGACGCGGCCAAACGGGCCCGGACGCCGGAACACGTCGCGGACCCGGAAACGGCCTCCACCGCCCCCGACCGCAAAGCGGACCGGAAGTCGCTGCGGGTCCAGAAACAGGCCGAGAAACGGGCCATGGACGAGGCCCTGGAAGGGGCCCGCGAGGAGGACCTGCTCTCCCAGATGCGGCAGCAGGTGCTGCGCATCCGGCCGCAGGCACCGGTCGAACCGGTCAGGCTGGAACGCATCAAACCGCGCACCCTGGTCAGCTGCATCGCCGGCGCGATCGCCGCGTACTTCCTCATCTCCCAGGTGACCCAGCCCGATTTCGGTGCCGTCGCCGAGCAGGCGGAGTGGGGCTGGGTGGCGGCCGCGATCGGCTTCTCGGCCCTCAGCTACGTCGCGGCGGCGATGAGCCTGCTGGGTTTCGTACCGGAACGGGTGCCGTTCGGCAAGACCGTGCTGGCACAGGTGGCCGGCTCCTTCGTGAAGATCGTCGCTCCGGCGGCGGTCGGCGGCGTGGCGTTGAACACGCGCTTCCTTCAGCGGGCCGGGGTGCGTCCGGGGCTCGCCGTGGCGAGTGTCGGCGCCTCCCAGTTGTTCGGTCTCGGCTGCCACATCCTGCTGCTCGCGGCATTCGGCTATCTGACCGGCACGGAGAAGACCCCGTCCTCGCTCACCCCGTCCCGAACCGTGATCGCCGGACTGCTGACGGTCGCCGTGCTGGTGCTGGTGGTGACGGCGGTCCCGTTCCTGCGGAAGTTCGTGGTGACGCGGGTGCGGTCGCTGTTCGCCGGGGTCGTTCCGCGCATGCTCGACGTGGTGCAGCGCCCGCAGAAGCTGCTGACCGGCATCGGCGGAATGCTGCTGCTGACCGGCCTGTTCGTGATGTGTCTGGACGCCTCGATCCGGGCGTTCAGCGGACCTGATGTGCCGCATCTCAGTTACGCGAGTGTCGCGGTGGTCTTCCTGGCGGGCAACGCGCTGGGGTCGGCGGCTCCCACCCCGGGCGGTATGGGAGCGGTCGAGGGCGCGCTGACGCTGGGGCTGATCGCGGTCGGACTGCCGAAGGAGGTCGCGGCACCGGCCGTCCTGCTGTACCGGCTGCTGACGCTGTGGCTGCCGGTGCTTCCGGGCTGGCTCTGCTTCAACCATCTGTCCCGCAAGGGCGAACTCTGACCCGCTCGGGCGACCTCTAACGGACCGGAGCGAGCTCCGGACAACAAGGACGCCCCCCACTTCCCTGCTCCGCCGCTTCCCCACTCCGCCACTCCGCCACTCCGCCACTCCGCTGCTCCGCCGCTTCCGGGCTCCCGGCTCCCGGCTCCCGAGAACGGGTCCCGAAGAACGAGTCCCGCCGGCCGCCGTCTCCTGACGGTCCCTCATGCATCCGTCGCCCCGTCCGCGCGACCGGTGGGGCGACCGTCCGCGCGACCGGTACCGCCCCCACCACCACCCGCTTGGACCGGTGTCCCGTGCACGGACCCGGCCCGCACCGCACGATGGGCACCATGAGGACCTCCCCCGCCCTGCGCGCCGCCGCTCTCGCCGCCACCGCCACCGTGCTCCTTCCCCTCACCGCCTGCTCGGGGAGCGGCGACGGCGCCGGCCCGGAAGGACCCCGCAGCTCCCCGCTGGCGGCGAACGCGGCCGAGGCGAGCAGCGGTCCCGGCGGCCTCGCGTCCCAGAGACTGACGTGGAAACCCTGCCCCGCCCCGTCCCCCGCCCAGGGCAGCGGAAAGGCCCCGACACCCCTGCCCGGCGGTGCGCGGTGGGAATGCTCCTTCATGAAGGCCCCGCTCGACTACGCGAAGCCCGGCAGCGGCACGATCGACCTGGCGCTCATCCGGGCCCGGGCCAAGGAACCGGCCCGGCGGATCGGCTCCCTCATCTTCAACTTCGGCGGTCCCGGCGCCTCGGGTGTCGCCACCCTGCCCGCGTTCGGCACCGACTACGACAAGCTCCGTGCCCGCTACGACCTGGTCAGCTTCGATCCGCGCGGAGTCGGCCGCAGCGCCGGCGTGGAGTGCGAGTCGGACCGGCAGCTCGACGCCCGTTACGAGACCGACGGCACCCCGGACACCGGCGCCGAGGTGAACGCCTTCGTCAAGGACACCAAGGCGTTCGCGGCGGCCTGCGAGAACAACTCCGGCCGGGTGCTCCCCCACGTCGGCACCACCGAGGCCGCCCGCGACATGGACCTGATGCGCCAGGTGCTCGGCGACCGGAAGCTGTACTACTTCGGCATCTCGTACGGGACCGAACTCGGTGGCGTCTACGCCCACCTGTTCCCGCAGAACGTCGGCAGGTCGGTGCTGGACGCGGTGGTCAACCCGACCCAGAACATCGAACAGGCCTCGCTCGGCCAGGCCAAGGGGTTCCAGCTCGCGCTGGACAACTTCACCAAGGACTGCGCGGAGCGCGGCGACGCCTGCAAGCTTCCCGGTTCCACCGGGAAGGAGGTCGAGCAGGGGATCTCCGATCTGCTCACCCGGCTGGAGAAGAAGCCCGTCACCGGGCTCGGCGACCGGCAACTGACGCAGACCCTCGCCACCACCGGCATCGCCGCGGCCCTGTACTCCAAGGAGACCTGGCCCCTGCTGGAGGAGGGGGTGGACGAGGCCGACGGCGGCAACGGCGCACTGCTCCTCGCCCTCGCCGACTCTCTCAACGGCCGTTCCCAGGACGGTCGTTACGACAACTCGATGGCCGCCAACACCGCCATCAGCTGTGCCGACTCCAAGCAGCGGTTCACCGTGGAGCAGACCAAGGCGAAGCTCCCCGAATTCCGGGCGGCGTCGCCGGTCTTCGGCGACTACCTCGGCTGGGGGCTGATGTCCTGCACCGGCTGGCCGGTGGCGGGCGCCTGGGAGACCCCGGACGTCAGCGCCCCGGGCGCCGCGCCGGTCCTGGTCATCGGCAACACCGGCGACCCGGCCACCCCGTACGCGGGCGCGCGGGCGATGGCCGACGCGCTGGGCAAGGGCGTCGGCGTGCAGATGACGTACAAGGGCCAGGGGCACGGCGCGTACAACAGCGGCAACGCCTGCGTGCAGAGGGCCGTGGGCGACTACCTGATGGACGGGAAGGTTCCGGCGGCCGGAACCGTCTGCGCGTAGCAGCGGACCTCGCCACGCGCGAACGGCCGGTGCCCGTCACGCCCCCGACGGCCTCGGTCGGCCACGAGGTCCCGGACGTCACGGCGCCCGGGACCTCCGTCCTGGAGTCAGGGCCCCGGCCACCGCTCCTTCATCCCCCGCCCGGCGTGGGCGAGATCGTTAGCATGGGCGCACCTTCCGTATGTACAAGGCGCTTTCCGGGCGTATGCCGTACGGAGGGCCCGCCCGCGCACGGGCCGGGGCGAACACGGACGGGCGGCGCCCGTCGGGGAGGACATACAACGTGACGGGACACGCACGCGCCGGGGCTCTCACCGGTGCCGCGCTGCTGCTGACGGGGCTGCTCGCCGGCTGCGGCGGGGGCCAGGACGACAAGCCGGCCGACCGGGCGGCCCCCGGTGCGGCGTCCGCGACCGGGACGCCTTCCGCCACCGCGACCAAACCGTCCGGACCCCCTCCGCTGCCCGCCGCCCTCACCTCCCAGCGGCCGGACTGGAAGCGCTGCAAGGCCCCCGAGGGCGGCGAGGCCCCCGGCGGCGACTGGCGGTGCGCGACCGTCGACGTGCCCCTGGACTACGCGAAGCCGGAGGGCAGCACGATCGGGATCGCGCTGATCCGCAAGGAGGCCCGGGACAAGGGCCGACGTCTCGGCTCGATGCTCTTCAACTTCGGCGGCCCCGGTGGTTCCGGGGTCTCGATGCTGCCGCGTGCCGCCGAGGCGTACTCCTACGAGAAGCTCAACTCCCGCTACGACCTGGTGAGTTTCGACCCGCGCGGGGTCGCGCTCAGCGAAGGCGTCAGCTGCCGCACCGACAAGGAGCAGGAGGAAGCCGTCCGGAAGATCGACCTGACCCCGGACACGGCTGCGGAGGAAGCGGCGTTCATGAAGGACGCAGCGGACTTCGGAGCCGGCTGCGCGCGCCGCTCCGGCACGATCCTGCCGCACGTCGGCACGAGCAACGCCGCCCGCGACATGGACCTGATCCGTCAGGTGCTCGGCGACGAGAAACTCACCTACTTCGGCATCTCGTACGGCACCGAGCTGGGCGGCACCTACGCCCATCTCTTCCCCACGAAGGTCGGACGCACCGTGCTGGACGCCGTCGTCGACCCGACCGCCGACGCCGTCGGGCACGCCCGCAACCAGGCGACCGGGTTCCAGCGGGCGCTGGAGAACTACTTCAAGGACCGGGGCCAGGACCCGAAGGCCGGCACCCGGCGCATCGCCCGGCTGCTGGAGCGGATCGACAAGAAGCCGCTGCCGACCGCCTCCGGCCGGAAGCTCAACGAGTCCATGGCCGTCACCGGCATCGTCATGCCGCTCTACTCGAAGAGCAGCTGGCCCTACCTGACGCAGGCGCTGGACGAGGCGGAGAACCGCGGCACCGGCACCATGCTGCTCCAGATGGCCGACTCGTACAACGGCCGTGACGAGAAGGGGCACTACGACACCCAGAGCCACGCGCAGCGCGCCATCTCCTGCGCCGACAGCAGGCTCCGGCCGACGGTGGCCGAGGCGAGGGCGCTGCTGCCCGAGTTCCGGAAGCTGTCCCCGGTGTTCGGCCCGTTCCTGGCGTGGGACACGGCGGGCTGGTGCGCGCAGTGGCCGGTGGCGGGTGAGCGCGACCACCCGGAGGCGAGCGCCCCGGGCGCCGGTCCGATCCTGGTCGTCGGCACGACCGGCGACCCGGCCACACCCTACGAGGGGGCGCGGAAGATGGCGGACGAGCTCGGCAGCGGTGTCGGGATCCTGCTCACCAACAAGGGCGAGGGACACGGCTCTTACGGTGAGAGCGCGTGCGTGACGTCGACCGTCGACGCGTACTTCCTCGACGGCAAGGTCCCGACGAACGGCAAGACCTGCTCCTGATACGGACAGGCTCTGCCCCTGACGCGGGAAGGTTCCGCTCCGTTCGGGTGAGGACCTGCTCCGTTCAAGCCGGGAGATGCTCCCGTTCAGGTAAGAACCTGCTCCTCACCCGAACGTCAGGTAAGAACCTGCTCCTCACCCGAACGGGAGCGCACGGCGAAGGGGCCGGTCCCGCACCCGCGCGGACCGGCCCCTTCGAAGCGCTCGTGCTCAGTACACCGGCTTCTCGGGCTCGATCTGGTTGACCCAGCCGATCACGCCGCCGCCCACGTGCACCGCGTCGGCGAAGCCCGCCGACTTGAGGACCGCGAGGACCTCGGCGCTGCGGACACCGGTCTTGCAGTGCAGGACGATGCGCCTGTCCTGCGGAAGGTCCTGGAGGGCGTTGCCCATCAGGAACTCGTTCTTCGGGATCAGCTTGGCACCGGGAATCGACACGATCTCGAACTCGTTCGGCTCGCGGACGTCGATGATCTCGATCTTCTCGTCCGTGTCGATCCACTCCTTGAGCTGCTTGGGAGTGATCGTGGAACCGGCCGCCGCCTCCTGGGCCTCTTCGGACACGACGCCGCAGAACGCCTCGTAGTCGATGAGTTCGGTGACGGTCGGGTTCGGGCCGCAGACCGCGCAGTCGGGGTCCTTGCGGACCTTGACCTGGCGGTACTGCATCTCCAGGGCGTCGTAGATCATCAGTCGGCCGACCAGCGGGTCGCCGATGCCGGCGATCAGCTTGATGGCCTCGTTGACCTGGATGGAGCCGATCGAGGCGCAGAGCACCCCGAGCACGCCGCCCTCGGCGCACGACGGAACCATGCCGGGCGGCGGCGGCTCCGGGTAGAGGCAGCGGTAGCAGGGACCGTGCTCGGACCAGAAGATGGACGCCTGACCGTCGAACCGGTAGATCGAGCCCCAGATGTACGGCTTGTTCAGCAGGACCGCCGCGTCGTTGACCAGATAGCGGGTGGCGAAGTTGTCCGTGCCGTCCACGATCAGGTCGTACTGCGCGAAGATGTCCATCACGTTGTCGGCCTCCAGCCGACCCTCGTGGAGGACCACGTTCACGTACGGGTTGATGCCCAGCACCGAGTCCTTGGCGGACTGGGCCTTGGAGCGGCCGATGTCGGCCTGGCTGTGGATGATCTGACGCTGCAGGTTCGACTCGTCGACCTCGTCGAACTCCACGATGCCGAGCGTGCCGACACCGGCGGCGGCCAGGTACATCAGAGCCGGCGAGCCGAGGCCACCGGCGCCGACACAGAGCACCTTCGCGTTCTTCAGCCGCTTCTGTCCGTCCATCCCGACATCCGGGATGATCAGGTGGCGGGAGTACCTGCGGACCTCGTCGACGGTGAGCTCAGCAGCTGGCTCGACCAGGGGTGGCAGCGACACAGGAACCTCAACAATGCAGGTGGTCGGTTTCTACGTACTTCATCTGCGTACGGTTGTTCTTCCAGTAACACTGCCACGCCCCTTCTCATTCCGAGATACCAGGTCCGATCCGCGAGACAATTTCGTCCCAGTAACTGGGCAGCGCCGCGAATGGGTCGCTCTGTCCGTGTTGCCCGTCCCGGTCCGTGAAGAAGATGGTGCCCGCGCCCTGCCAACGCGCGATGCGCGTTGCCTCGTCGAGGTGGGTGCGCGGAACACCGTGCACGAAGTGCACGAACCGCTCCGGCGGATAGCCGGCGGTCCACTCCGCCACCTGCGACCAGCGGTAGTCCGTCCACGGGCCGCAGAACGTGACAAGTTGGTCGGCGGCCTCGGCGTAGCCGGGGTGAGGATGCCTGCCCAGCCCCAGCACCAGCGGCCCGACCCCGTCGCCGGGACCGTCGGAACCGCCGTGACTTTCGCGACCGCCGGGACCTCCGGAACCTCCGGGCTCGCCACGTCGGCCGCCGTACTCACCGCCTTCGCCGCGCTCCCCTCGTTCGCCGTGTTCGCTGTGTTCGCCGTGTTCGAGAACGGTGGCGAGGGTGCTGGTGAGACGGCGGACCGCAGGAAGATGGGCCCGTTCGGCCGGGCACCGGCCGAGGTAGAACCCGTCGACGCGGTACCAGTCCAGGAAGGACTGCGCGTCGGCCATCAGTTCCCCGAAGGGGCGGCTGCCGAAGGCCAGGTCGAGGTGGCCGAGCAGCCGCCCGCCCGCCGCGCGGACCGTGTCGTGCGGAACGTCACCGCACAGCGCGCGCCGCCGTGCGTTGCGGAGCCGGCCCGCGGCCTCCAGACAGTGCGGGTCGGGGCGGGCACCGGGGCCGTCGTCGATGTTGAGAACGGCCCAGTGCAGCGGGGTGCCGGGGCGGGTGAGCTCCGCCCACTCCGTGGGGGCGAGCAGGGGGTGCGCGTACCCGGGGACGCCGAAGCCGAGTTGTGCGGCCCCGCCGGTCCGGCGGGTGGTGCCGGTGGAGGTCAGATACGGCACGCCGCCTCCATCCAGATATCGGCGAGGGACTCCTCCAGATTGATCCGGGGGCGCCAGCCGAGCCGGTCCCTTGCGGTGCGGACATCGGCCTGCTGCCAGGCCCCGCAGCCGTCCGGGTAGGGGGACGGGGTCGCCGAGAGGTGCTCGATGACCGATTCGTTCGAGGTGCGGGGGGCGCCGATGGGCAGCCGGGGCGGGGGCGCGTCCAGTTCGTGGAGCGCGCCCGCGTATCCGGCGACCCTGGCGAGGACCGCGGCGGCGTCCCGGAGGCGCACGGCACGGCCGGTACCGATGTTGACGACGCCCTGTGCCGCGGAGAGCGAGGCGGCGTGCACGGCGCGCGCGACATCGCGCACGTCGACGAAGTCGCGCTGCACGCCGAGACCGCTGAGCTTCAGCTCTCCGTCGCCGGACTGCATGGCCCGACGCATCGCCTCGGCGAGCCTGCCGAGCGGGGAACCGGCCGGGGTGCCGGGGCCCACCGGGGAGAAGACACGCAGCACGACCGCGTCGAGACCGGAGCCGAGGACCAGTTCGGTGGCGGCGAGCTTGCTGACGCCGTACGGGCCTCCGGGACGCGGGAGCGCGTCCTCGGCGGTCGACGAGCCGGGCTGCGAGGGCCCGTACTCCGACGCGCAGCCGACCTGGACGAGCCGGGCCGTGCAACCGCTGCGCCGCATCGCCTCGCAGACGGTGGCGACGGCGACGGTGTTGTGCCGGGTGAGGTCGCGCGCCCCGCCGCGGGTGGCACCCGCGCAGTTGACGACGACTCCGGGATGGACGGCGTCGAGGAAACGGGTGAGCGCACCGGGGCTGCCGGTGGCGAGGTCGAACCGTACGTCGGCGTCGTCGCCGCGGCCGAGCGCCGTGAGGTGCACGGCCGGGTCGGCGAGCAGGCGGTCGGCGACGAATCGGCCGAGGAATCCGTTGGCTCCGAGCAGCAGCACCCTCATCGCGCGCCCCCTGGGTGCCGACGGCCGGCTGCCGGTGCGGGGAATTGGGGGGTCATGTCCGATGTCTCCTTCGGGAGGTGAATGTGGTGGGTGCGCAGGACCCGCGGCGTCGGCTCCGCGGGGCATGCGGTGGTTCGTGCGTGGCGGATGGTTCGGTGGCCCGGCTCCCTCGTGGGGGCCGGGGGTCTCGGTCGCGCGGGTCACACGGTGGGATGGGCCTCGTCTCCCGGTCGGCCCGGGGCATGGGCGGACGCCCGGGAGAGGGTGAGATGGGCGGTGATCAGCAGCCCGAGCGCGGGGGCGCCGCAGGCGAGAACGGGTACGGCTCCGATGCCGGCCGCCGCGACCAGGAGGTCGACGGGGCGGGCGAGTCCGTGCAGGCCGGGCAGTCGTCCGGCCAGGACGAGGGCGGGTGCCAACGCCTCGACGGCACAGGCGGCGGCGAGCCCCGCGGCGGCGGGTCCGGGGAACCCGCGCACCGTCAGCAGCCGGGCCAGCAGGAGCAGCACACCGAGCGCGGCGGCACCGGCGAGGCTTCCGCCGCCGCCCTGGACCAGGCCCGCGAGGTGCAGCAGCACGGCGAGGACGCAGAGGTGGACGGCGACGGCCGCGAACAGCAGGGGGCGCATGCGCGCGGCGAACTCCTCCAGCGCCCGGCTGCCGACGAGCGCGCGGTGCGCCCGCAGGGAGAGGAGGTGTACACACCAGGCGGCAGGGGCGACGGAGAGTGCCAGCCCCAGCAGGGGCGCGGGGGTGAGGGCCCAGGGGCCTTCGGGGCCGCCGCTGAGCACCTGGTCGAGCAGGGCGTCGCCGTACAGGACGTAGCCGAGCAGCCAGCAGCCGTACGCATGGACGGCGATCGTGGAGCCGCCGACCGCCCGCAGGGGCCCGCTGCGCAGACAGAGGGCGAGGCCGGACAGCGCGAGGAGCGTTCCGGCGAGTCCGATGGCGAGTCTCGTCCGGCCTCCGAGAGCCCCCTCGGTGAGCTTCAGCGCGCCGAGGGTGGCGAGGCAGACGACCCCCGGTACGAGCGCCCGGAGCGACCAGGCGGCGCGCGTCGTGGTGTCGCGCCCCGGCGCGCGGCGCGCGGCTGCGGGATTCTCCGCGACGGCGGGTACCCGGGCGAAGAGTTCCTCGGCGAGCGAGAAGACATCGCGATGCCGGTAGCGGGCGGCCACGCGATCGGTCATGCCGCGGCTCTCCAGCCCGGCGGCGATCTCCAGCGGATCCACGGCCCGCTCGCACAGTTCGCGGTGCCGGTGCATCAGCGAGGTCACGGGGTCCGTCGGGCCGCGGCGCGCGACCGTACGCGCCCGTGCCGGAACGGGGTGGGCGATCTCGGGGGCGCGGGGTGCGACGGCCACGCCCTCGGCCTCGGCGGCCGGTTGCTCGGCGGGGCCGGTGGTCCGCGCCCGCCGGCGCGGTTCCCGGTCTCCGCCCGTCATGGGCGTGGCGGGTGCGCCGGACACCTCGATCGGGCGGCCCATCGTCTCTCCTCCGTGTTCGTCGCCCACCGTGTCGGCCGGTCCGGTCCGGCCGTCGTGGGCCCGCGGGTCCGTCTCCCGGTCACACATCGCCGCCACCCGCTCCCAGCGCTCCCGCGCAGACGGGCCGGGACCCGACGGCCCAGCTGGGGGTACGCGCGGCCGGTCCCCGCGAAGTGGCCCCGGAGGCCGTCCACGGGCCCGGGACACGCGCCTCAGGCGGAGTGGCGAACGGGCGCGGCCCGCCGTCGGCGTCCACCGTGTCGGCCTCCCTGCGCACCGGCACCCGTGAGATCAGTTCCAGGTAGATGCCGCGGAATGCCGCGAGGTTCTGCTCCACCGTGAAGAGTTCGAGCGCGCGGGCGCGCGCCGCAGCACCGAGCCGTGCACGGCGTTCGGGGGCGCGCAACAGCGCGAGGCATGCGTCGGCGAGCGCCTCGGGGTTGCGCGGGGGGACGACGAGCCCGGCGCCGCCGATGACGTCGACCACCGCGCCGATGTCCACCGACACCGTGGCCCGTCCGCAGAGCATCGCCTCGACGAGACCGACGGGGAAGTGCTCGCCCGTACCGGACAGGACGACGACCCCGGCCGCGGCGTACGCCTCCACGACGTCCGCGGCCCCGGCCCCGCCGACGGCCTCGAAGGAGACCGGACTGCCGTATCCGGTGCGCGGGGCGTCGGCCTCGTCCGGGAACAGCCGGGCGGCCAGCGCCCGGCAGCGAGCGAGGTGACCGGCGCCCGCCGGATCCGGCTCGGCAGTGCCGATGATCCGCAGCCGGACCGCCGGTGCGGCCCGGCGCACCCGCGCGAAGGCGTGCAGCAGCGTGATCAGGTCCTTGGCGGGGTCGATCCGGCCGATCCAGACGAGTGTGTCGTCGGGACCGCTGCCGCCGCCCTCCCCGAGCATCGCGAACCGGCCCGCCTCCAGACCGGGGTGGACGGTGCGCAGCTTCTCGCGTCCGGCACCGCACCGTTCCTGCCAACGGCGGGCGTCGGCGTCGCCGGGCGTGATGAGCGCGGCCTGCCGGTACACCTCGATGGCGAGCAGGCGGTGGAAGGCGGAGAGCACGGCGCGCACCGGCGCGCGCAGGGGTGTGCCTGCCGCGTCGAGATAGTGGGCCCGCAGCCGCACGCTGTGCTCGGTGACCAGGAGCGGCACCCCGAAGAAGCGTTTGGCCAGCAGTCCCGGCAGCGCCGCCGCTCCGCCGGACGCGGCATGACAGAGGTCGACCGCGCCGAGGCCCCGTTCGTCGTACCAGTCGAACGAGAGCGGGCGCAGCAACTCCTCGATTCCGTGGGCGAGATGGAGGAGGTCCGCGACGACAGCGGTGCGGACGGCGCCGGTACTTTCCGGCGCGCGGCAGGCGGCTTCGAGGGTGCGCAGGGCGCTTTCCGAGCGGAGCGCCGCGCTCAGCCCCCCGCGTTCCCGGGCCAGGTCGGCGAGTCCGTACAGCCCCTCGGCGAACCGCGCCTCCGCGAACCGCGCGTCGGCGGTCCCGTCGGGGACGGTCCCCGCGCCGGGCAGTCCGGCACCGACGGCGCGCCCCGGCCCGTTCGCTCCGGTCGCACTCCCGCGCGTACGCCGGGCGTCCGCGTCCCCACCCGGTGTACTCGCCGCGCAGATCGACGTGGCGAGTGCCGTGAAGTGCGCCGTGAAGCGCCGTCGTTCACGCCGTCCGTACCCGCGCGGGCGTCGGCCCGTCGCCATCCGGACGAGCGGCCTCCCGGGGGTCCGGATGCCCGGGACGTTCTCACCGGCCGCCCACAGCGGCGCCGTCCGCACCCGGCCGACGTGCGCCGGGAGCGGGACCCGGCAGCGTTCTTCCTGGTCGGCGGAGCGGCTGAGCACGAAGAGATCGAACTCGTGTCGGTCGAGGCCGCGCACCAAGCGGTCGCACCAGAGCCCGGACTCACCGGACGCGTACGGATAGCCACCGTCGGTGAGGAATCCGATCCGCACGAGCGCACCCCCGATCTCCCTTGTGGACGGCCACCGTCGACCCGGCGGCTCACAGCGGCACGACCGTAAGCGGATACGCCGGTGGCGCGACGGACGGTTGTCCATCGCGCCACCGAAAGGGGTGAACCGTCGTAACTTTCCCTCCACGACGGCGTTTTATCGCGCTAAGGGAGCGGTTCGTCACTCAGGGTCAAGCGGAGGTCAGTTCCTTACGGGCTGCGCGCCGCACCGCGGCGAGCGCCGGATCGAGGGCCGGAACGGCCGCCAGGAGCTGCTTGGTGTACGGGTCCCGTGGGTCGGTGTACACCCGGCCGGCGTCCCCCTCCTCGACGATCCGGCCCCGCCGCATGACGGCGACCCGGTCGCTGACCTGCCGTACTACGGCGAGATCGTGCGCGATGAAGACCAGCGCCAGCCCGAGTTCCCGCTGGAGCCGGGCCAGCAGGTCGGTCACCTGGGCCTGGGTCGTCACGTCGAGGGCGGAGACCGCCTCGTCGCAGACGATCAGTTCCGGTTCGGCGGCGAGCGCCCGCGCGATCCCCACGCGCTGCCGCTGCCCGCCGCTGAACTCGTGCGGATAGCGGTCGTACTGCTCGGGGTCGAGCCCCACCCGCTCCAGCAGGTCCCGGACCCGGGCCCGGATCGCCGCCTCGTCACGTCGCCCGGAGGCGCGCAGCGGGTCGGCGACCGATTCACCGACCGAACGGCGGGGGTTGAGGGAGGAGACGGGGTCCTGGAACACCATCTGCACCCGGGCACGGCGGACGATCCGCCCGGAAGTGGGCTCCAGCAGCCCGACGAGCATCCGCCCGAGGGTGGTCTTGCCGCTGCCGCTCTCGCCGACGATGCCGAGCGTCTCGCCCCGGCGGACGACGAGCGAGACTCCGTCGACGGCGGCGAGTGCGGACGCGCCTCTGCCGAAGACCTGCCGGACGTCGACGGCCTCCACGAGCGGCGGACCGTCGGGCGGGCCTCCGGACCCGTCCCCCGCACCGGCGCCGACAGCGACGCCCGTACCCGCACCCGTACCCGCACCCGTACCCGTACCGGAATCAACACCGGCCCCGGTCGTACCGGAAGTGACACCACTCGCACCCGCGCCCGAAGCCACCCCGCCCCCGGAACCGACCCCGGCCCCGGCCCCGGAACGAGCGCCCGAATCAGCACCGGCCTCAGCACCGGCCTCGGCACCCCCGCCCCGCCCCGGCCCCCGGCCCGCGCCCGCCGGACCGGCCGGGATGCGCGGAACCGCCGCCAGCAGGGCCCGGGTGTACGGCTCGCGCGGTGCGACCAGCACCTCGCCCACCGGTCCCCGTTCGACCGCCCGCCCCGCCCGCATCACCAGCACCTCGTCGACCGATTCGGCGGCCACCCCCACGTCGTGGGTGACCAGCAGCAGCCCCATGCCCGTCTCCCGCCGCAGGTCGTGCAGCAGGTCCAGGATCTGGGCCTGGACGGTGACGTCGAGGGCGGTCGTCGGCTCGTCGGCGATCAGCAGCCGGGGCTCGCAGGCCAGGGCCATCGCGATCAGTGCCCGCTGGCGCATCCCGCCGGAGAACTCGTGGGGCCGGGACCGGGACCGCCGTGCCGCGCCGGGAATCCCGACCCGGTCCAGCACCTCGACGGCCCGGGCCCGCGCAGCCCGCCGGGAAGTCCGGTGGTGCACCCGGTACACCTCGGCGATCTGGTCGCCCACCGCGTAGTACGGGTCAAGCGAGGACAGCGGGTCCTGGAAGACCATGGCGGCCCTCGCCCCGCGCAGCGCCCACAGTTCCGCGTCGTCCGCCGCGTTCACGTCGACCCCGGCGACCCTGACCGAGCCGTCGACCCGGGCCCCGGTCCCCCGGTGCAGCCCGAGCAGGGCGTACGCCGAGGCGCTCTTGCCGGAGCCGGACTCGCCGACCACGCCGAGCGCGCCGCCCGCCTCCAGCGAGAACGACAGGTCGGTCACCGCGCGCACGTCACCGAACGCGATCGAGAGTCCGGAGACTTCGACAAGGCTCATGCCAGTACCACCCGTCGGTCGGCCATCGCCTGGAGAACGTCCGCGACGGCGTTGGCGAGGACGACGAAGAGTCCGGTGACGAGGACCAGCCCCACGACCACCGGAAGGTCCACGTGTTTGACGGCGTCGACGAGTTCGCGTCCGACGCCCGGAATCCCGAAGAGCGACTCGGTGAGGACGGCGCCGCCGAACATCGAGCCGATGTCCAGTGCGCCGAGCGCGATCACCGGCGCCAGCGCACCGCGCAGCGCGTGCCGTCCGACGAGCGCCCGTTCGCCGACCCCGTACGCCCGGAAGGTCCGTACGTGGTCCTCGGCGAGGGTCTCCAGCATCGACGCCCGGGTCATCCGGGCGTACGGGGCGGCGGACACCAGGGCCAGCGAGACCCACGGCAGCAGCAGGTTCCACGCCCACTGCTCCGGGTCCTCGGTGAGCGGGACGTAGTCCGGGAACGGCAGGACCTGGAGCGCCGTGACCAGGATGATGATCAGCAGCAGCCCGATGACGAAGACCGGAGTGGCCATGCCGGCCAGGGTGATCCCGGTGAGCACGCGCTCGGTGAACCTGCCGCGTCGCCACACCGAGAGCAGTCCGGTGCCGACGCCCAGCAGCATCCACAGGACGAAGGCGCCGACGGCGAGCGAGGCGGTGGCCGGGAGCTTGGCCAGGATCAGCCGGGTGACCTGCTGGTCGCTCTGGTAGGAGAGCCCGAGGCAGGGTGCCTGGCAGTGCAGCGTCCCGGTCCCTGTCGAGTAGTCGCGGCCGGCGAAGATGCCCTGGAGGAAGTGCGCGTACTGCGTGTACAACGGGTCGCCCAGGTGCAGTTGCTCGCTGACCTGCGCCACCTGCGCGGGCGAGCAGCGCGGGCCGCAGGCGATCTGTGCGACGTTGCCGGGGGCGACGTAGAAGGCCGCGTACACGACGACGCTGAGCGCGAGCAGGACGAAGACCGCCCCGCCCAGGCGTCTGAGCAGGAACCACCTCATGCTCCGGCCTCCCTCTTCCGGCCGGTGCCGATCCTCAGCCGGGACGCGGCGCGCGGGTCCAGCGCGGTGCGCACGCCGTCGCCGAGAACGGTGAGCGCCAGCACGGTGACGAACAGCAGCAGGGCCGGGATCAGCAGATACGTGGGCGCCGCCTGGTACCAGGTGTCGGCGTCGCTGAGCATCTGTCCCCAGGACGGGGTGGGCGGCTTGATGCCGACCCCGAGGAAGGACAGGGCCGCCTCGACGACGATGTTGCCGGGGAAGAGCAGCACGGCGTAGGTGATGACGGGCGCGGCGAGCGCGGGCAGCAGTTCGCGCCGGGCGATCTGCCAGGAGCCCCAGCCGCTGAGCCGGGCGGCGGCGACGTGGTCGAGGGACTTGAGCGCGAGCGTCCGGGCGCGCACGATCTTCGAGATGCCGGACCAGCCGACCAGGCCGATGATCACGGAGATCAGGACCGGTCGCGGGAAGCCCGCGGGCACGACGGCGAGCGCGCCGAGCGCGATCACCATGACGGGGAGCGCGACCACGACATCGGTGACCCGGCTGAGCACCTGGTCGACGAAGCGGTTGCCGAGCCCCGCCGCGAGGCCGACGACGACCCCGATGACCACCTGGAGCAGGGTCGCGGCGAGCGCGACCCCGAGGGAGACCCGGGCGCCGTACACGACGCGGGCGAACAGGTCGCGTCCGGTGAGCGGTTCGACGCCGAGCCAGTGCTCGGCCCCGATCCCGCCGAAGGGGCCGACCGGCACACCGCCGGTGGCGGAGTCGACGAGGTCCGGGTGGTACGTGGTGGGGTCCTGGCCCTCGATGCCCGCGAGCAGCGGTGCGGCGAGCGCGACGAGGACCAGCAGGGCGACGACGACGGCCGCCACCGGTGCGGCGCGCCGCTCGCGCAGCCGCCGCCAGAACGGATGGGCCCCGGGGGCGGGGACCGCGACGGTCCCCGCCCCCTCGGCCGGAAGTGCTTCGGCCATGGCTACTTGACCGCGACCTGGGACACGTCGAGCACGCCGGTCCAGTCGCTGATCACGACGTTCTTGACGGCCTCGCCGTACAGGCGCTTGTAGACGGGGTGGAACAGCGGCACGGTCAGCGCCTGCTCGCCGACCTTCTTGTCGAGCGCGCCCCAGCGCTCGGCGGCGGCCTCCAGGTCGGTCAGCTTGTTGATCTCGTCGATCTCCTTGTTGACCGCGGGGTCGTTCAGCCGGCCGGAGTTGAAGTTGTACCCGGCGGTGACGATCTGGCGCCCGTCGAAGACCGGAGCGAAGAACGGTCCGCCGGACGGCCAGTCGGCACCCCAGCCGCCGAGGAAGAAGCCGGGCTCGCTCTTCACGTCGTAGACGGTGTCGGAGTAGTCATTGGCCTCCAGACCCTTGAGCCGGACGGTGATTCCTGCCTTCCGCAGCGCCTCCTGGAGCGCGGTGGCGATCTCCGGGCCGGTCGCGAAGTCCTTGTCGTTGGAGTGCGTCAGGGTGACGGTAAGCCCGTCGGCGTATCCGGCCTCCTTGAGCAGTTCGCGCGCCTTGTCCGGGTTGCCGGACTTCCCGGCCGGGAAGTGGTCGTACGGCGTGTGCCCGAAGGCCGCCTGGTCGGGCAGGAAGGTGGTGGCGGGCTCGGCGAGCGAGGAGCCCCCTGCCGCGTTGACCACGGAGGAGCGGTCGACGGCGTAGGCGATCGCCTGACGCACCTTCGGGTTGTCGAACGGCTTCACCTTCGGGTTGAAGGCGATGTAGTTGGTGTAGCCGAAGTGGCCGGTGCCGACGCGGGCGGCGAGCTTCTTGTCGCCGGTGACCCTGGCGAGTTCGGCCGGGCCGAGGTTGGTGTCGGTGGTGACGGCGGCGGCGTCGGCGCCCCGCGAGGCGGACAGGCGCTGGTTGATGACGGCGGAGTCGAGTCCGGAACGCACGTCGATCCGGTCGGGGTACGCCTTGCGCTGTTCGTCGGTGTCGGCCGACCAGTGCGGGTTGCGCTCCAGGACGAGGCGTTCGCCGTCGCCCTCGTTCCTCACGACCTTGTACGGCCCCGAGGAGACCGGGTGCTCCTCGTACTTCGTGCCGGTGTCCTTGGCCCTCGGGACCGGGGTGGTCTGGGTCTGGGTGGCCAGGAAGGGGAATTCGCCCTCCGGCTTGTCGAGGTGGAAGACGATCGTCTTCGCGTCGGGCGTCTCGATCGAGTCGAGCCCCTTCTTGTCCTTGTACGGGCCCTGGTAGTCGGCGCCGCCGATCAGCCAGTCGCGCAGGTACGGGGCGCCGCCGGAGAGTTCGGCGGCGAAGGAGCGCTCGATGCCGTACTTGATGTCGGCGCTCGTGATCGCGGTCCCGTCCTCGTACTTCAGGCCGTCCTTGAGGGTGTACGTCCACACGGTGGCGTTCTTGCTCGGTGTGCCGAGGTCGGTCGCCAGGTCGGGGACGACCTTCGCCCCGGCCGCCCCGTCCGCGCGGTTGCGGGTGGTGAGGGTGCGGAAGACGAGGGACGGGACGTTGCCGCCGCCGGAGGTGTAGAGCCGGGCGGGGTCGAAGTCCGACTGCGGCTTGCTGTTGAGGACGGTGAGCGTGCCGCCCCTGACGGGCTTCCCCGACGCGCCGGAGCCGCCGTCACCGACCTCCTTCTTCTCGGGCCCGCAGGCCGCGGCGCCCGCGACCACGAGGAGTACTGCGGTGGCCGCTGCCGCGCGGCGCGATATGACGGACGGTTGACGCATCGGAAGATGACCTCTCGGTGTGCTGCCTGGAGCAGAGGGCGGGAAGACGTCCGCGCGATCGGCAACGGCAGACGGGCACACACGACCGGTCCGTACGAGGAATCCGCAGGGCCCTGCGGTCCGCACGGGAATCCGTACAGCCCCTGCGGCCCGTACGGGTATTCGTACAGGTCCGACAGGCCACGGGGATTCGTACGGAACTTTCGTACGGGAAGAACGACCGGAACACACCGCCACCGCCGCGTCCGCGGACGGAAGGGGCCCGGGTGCGACGGTCAGGCGGGGCCGCGCGAGCCGCTTCGGGGCTCGGACGGCGGGCGGACGCGCACGCGGGCGGGCGTCAGCAACAGTGGATGTCGGCGACGCTGTGCCCGGCCACGCCGATGAGCGCCAGCTCGATGGCGGCGCGCTCGACGGTGACGGGGCTGCGTGACATGTCGAGAAATATGAAACACCGTCCGGGGGATGTCAACGCGATTCGAGACGCCGATCTCACCATACGGACACCACTCGGAGTGACGACACGGTCCGGACGAGCCCCCGCAGAGTCCGGCACACCCCGGGGAGGCCGGCCGACGCATCCGCCGACCGCCACCCCGTCGCCTCAACTACTGGGATGCACCCAGGGGTTGGGAAGACACTTGATCCCGTCGATGTCCAGGGACTTGGTCTGTTGCTGCATCACCGGTGCGAGCTTCCCCGGCGTGCGGCAACTCACATGGTTGTGCCCCAGCCGGTGACCGACCTCATGGTTGATCAGCATCTGGCGGTAGGCGAAGAGTTTGTCCGGACCGAACGTCGACGACCCCTGCGCCCAGCGATAGGCGTTGATCATCACGCGTTCGGTCGCGGCGGAGTCGCACGAGACGTTGTCCTCGGTCGTGTCCAGGCCCGATTTGCGACACCAGTCGGCGGTGGTCCCGGGGCTGGCCAGGGTGATCACGAAGTCGGGGTCGCCGGAGGAGATCCGCTCGAACGTCATCTCCCCGTCGTGCGCCCAGCTGCGGTCGTCGTTGAGCGTCTCCTGGACGGCACGGGCGAAGAGCTGCGCGTCGAGCCCGAGACCCTGCTCGACATCGATCCGGTAGCGGTACTTGTGTCCCTTGCCCGGCGCCTTCGCCGCTCCCGGAACGGCGTCGAACTTCCCCGAGCCCTGCAGTTTCGCCGCGAGCGGGTAGGACCTTGCCATCTTCTGCTCGTACGAGAGGGGCTTGACCACGGCCGTCTTCGGGGTCGGCCGGTCGTCCGAGCGGGACGCGTCACGGCCCTGGTCCCGGTCGACGCCCGCGGCCCGCGCGGTGCTGTTCGCACCGTCGTCGTGGGCGACCTGCCCGGCGACGATCACCGCGAGCACGGTGGTCACCGCGGCGGCCGCGATGCCGGTGAAGGTACGGCCCCTGATGCCCCTGGCGTCGTCGCCCCCGGATGCCCCCTCGGGGACCGGTTCGGTGGCGTCGGCCCGCCCCTCGGCGGAGCCGTTCGCGCCCTTCGGAGCGTTCGCACCGGCCGACGGGCCAGCGGGTCCTCGCGGTGCGGGAGGCACGGAAGAGCCGGTTGGGGCGGGAGGGGCGTCGAAGGCCTCGACGAACTCGCGCCGCGGGCCCGGTATCAGCGGCCCGGGCTCCGCGGACTGCCCGCCGCGCCGCGCCCCCTGCGCCCGGTCCGCCGACTGTCGCGGGGCGGGGCGTCCGCCGTCGGCGGCCGGTCCGGCCTGCGGACCCGCCCCCCAGCCACCGCCGGGTTCCCGCTGTTCGGGATGGCCGCCCCGTACGTGTCCGGTCTGCTCGAACGGGGTGTGCCCGTCCGCGCCGGCCGGGGCCTCGGCCGCCCTGCGACGACGCCCGCTGCCGGGCCCGTGGCGGGTTCCCTCCCGGCCGATGCCCGCACCGACCGGTTCGGCCCCGGTATCCGCCTCCGCGGGCTTGGGGCCCTTTCGGCTATGTCGTCCCACGCCCCGGATCAGCTCCCGCCGCATTCGTCGAGCAGATCCCGGAAGGCCTGGGCGACCGCCTCCGGGTACTCCATCATCGCCACGTGCCCGGCGTCGGGCAGGGTCAGCAGCCGGGAATCGCGGAAGGCCGCGGACGCCCTGCGCGCCATCCGGTACGAGACGAGCTGGTCCCGCCCGCCGTACACGAGCTGGGTCGGGGCGAGCACCCGCTCGGCCTGGCGCCACAGTCCGTGCTGCCCGCCGAGCGTGTACGCGTCGACGATGCCACGTGCCGAGCGCGCCATCGCGTCCCAGAAGTACGGCAACCCCTGCCGGTGCTCCATTTCGGCCACCGCGGCACGGAAACCCGCCTCGGACACCCGCGCCGGATCGCCGTAGCAGAGCGCCATCACCCCCCGGGTGCGGTCCTCCGCGCTCCAGTCCCTGGTCATCCGGGCGAACAGCGTCACCACGCCGGGGACGGCGAGCAGTCCGGTGGGCACGGCAGTGCGCTGCACCCGGATCTCGGGCAGCGCGGGCGAGACCAGGGTGAGGGTGCGCACCAGGTCGGAACGGACCGCGGCGACCCGGGTGACGACGGCGCCGCCGAGCGAGTTCCCGAACAGATGGACCGGCCCGCGCTCCGCCGCGTCCAGGAAGCGGATCACGGCCCGGGCATGACCGGTGACCGAGTAGTTGCCGTCGTCCGGCGGCGGCGAGTCACCGAAGCCGGGCAGATCGAGCGCCTCGCCGTCCACCACGTCCTGGAGCAGCGGCATCAGCGCCGACCAGTTCTGCGAGGAGCCGCCCAGCCCGTGCACGAACAGCGCGGGCGGCAGCCCGGTCCGCTCCGGCGGCCGACGTCTGACGGTCAGCGTCAGCCCGGGCAGCGCGACGGAGCGCAGTTCCTCCCCCTCCGCGGCCCTGACGACACTCACCGTGGGGACCGCCGCGGCGGCGGCACGGACTCCCGGCAGCTCGGTCGAAGACATGCGGCAATGTTACGAGACGATCACACCCCGATTCATGTGTTCGCGGTCACAGACCGTGTAGCGGCTTCGGAGGACGGCTTCTACGCTTTGAGCGAGGAAGGGAGTCACCATGACGGTCGACCCCAGCGACCCCGAGACCTTCGAGGACGTCCAGCCGGACGAACCGGACCAGGAGACACCCCGCGCGGACGCCGCCGAGCAGCGGACCGATCTCCAGCAGCGGCGCGACGCACCGCTCACGGACATCGACCGGGAGAGCGTCAACGAGGCGGATGCGGCGGAACAGGCCCGTGTTGTGACACAGGATGAGGACGATTACCGCTAGTACGCCCAGATTTGCCCGGACGACCTGGGAACCTGCGGCTACCGCAGTCGTCCGGTACGTGAAATTCTGCGTCCGCGCCGCGCGTGCCCGGGTTACCCAAAAGTACGATGGCCGTACGGCGCGGCGTGCACGGAAGGGCCGTGTCCGATCACGATTTTGGGAGGCGGCGTGACAGCCATCGAGCAGACCGAGGCGGCGCGTCCACGAGGCACCCGACTGCCTCGCCGCGCCCGACGCAACCAGCTGCTGGGCGCCGCGCAGGAGGTGTTCGTGGCGCAGGGGTACCACTCCGCCGCCATGGACGACATCGCGGAGCGCGCCGGGGTCAGCAAGCCGGTGCTCTACCAGCACTTTCCGGGCAAGCTGGAACTCTATCTGGCGCTGCTCGACCAGCACTGCGAGTCGCTGCTCCAGGCCGTCCGTACGGCACTGGCGTCGACGACCGACAACAAGCAGCGCGTCGCCGCGACGATGGACGCGTACTTCGCGTACGTCGAGGACGAGGGCGGCGCCTTCCGGCTGGTCTTCGAGTCGGACCTGACCAACGAGCCCGCCGTGCGCGAGCGCGTGGACCGGGTCTCGTTGCAGTGCGCCGAGGCGATCTCCGACGTGATCGCGGGTGACACCGGGCTGTCGAAGGACGAGTCCATGCTGCTCGCGGTCGGCCTGGGCGGGGTCTCCCAGGTGGTCGCCCGCTACTGGCTCTCCAGCCAGTCGTCCATCCCGCGCGACACGGCGGTACAGCTGCTGACGTCGCTGGCCTGGCGCGGCATCGCGGGCTTCCCGCTGCACGGTATCGACCAGCACTGAGCACAGGACCGGGGTGCCCGCGGCGCCCGTGTTCGCTGCGGGCGTTGCCCGCCGACCGGTGAGGGCTCCCCTCACCGGGCTAATGTGTGCTGCGTACGGCGCGGCTGACCGCGCAGGGACTGACCGTCGGAGGGACATAGCCGTGGAGGTCAAGATCGGGGTGCAGCACACGCCCCGGGAGATCGTTCTGGAGAGCGGGCTTTCCGCCGAAGAGGTCGAGAGCGCGGTCGCCGAGGCTCTCACCGGTAAGGCGCGGCTGCTCAGCCTCACGGACGAGAAGGGCCGGAAGGTCCTGGTACCGGCCGACCGGATCGCGTATGTGGAGATCGGCGAGCCCAGCACCCGGCGTGTGGGTTTCGGCGCGCTGTAGACGCTCCGCCCGGCGTGGGCGTGACGACGGCCCGGTGGGGTTTCCCACCGGGCCGTCGTCACGCGTGCGGTCCGTTCCCGGGCGACGCCGCCCGCACGGGTGCACCGGTGTCCGGGGGCGCGTGCGCCCACCGGGGCGTGCACCCGCCGGCGGCGTGACGGGAAGGGTTCGCCGGGTGGCCGGCGGGCCGGTGGACCTTCCGGTCACGGCACCAGGAGGATGCGGCCGGGGAGGGTTGTGATCACCGCGCCTCGGGTAGTACGGCCATGACCGTTCTACCCGCCCCGCAACCCGCGAGGTGATCAGCTGTGATCCTGGAACCCCTCGGCTCCGTCGTGCTCGGACTCGCCCTGGCCTGGGCGGCGCTCCGCGCGCTGCCGGCCCGGCTCCCGTCCCGCCGTACCGTCCTCACCACCGGCGCGCTGGGAGCTCTGTTCGGCGTGTTCCTCATGCATTCGGTGCTGGGTCCGGGACATGTGGTGGCCGCCCTGGTCGGCTCGGCGCTGATCGGGACGGTCACGCTCTCGTTGCTGGTCCGTCCACGGAGCCACCGTGGACTGAGCCGCTCGGCCGCGGCCTGAGGGCCGCCCGGCGCGCGCGGGCCCGGGCGGCGGCGGTGAACCGACTACGCGGCGAGGCCCAGCGCGGCCATCCGCTTGGTGTGCGCCTCGGTGATGCGGGAGAACATCCGCCCGACCTCCGCGAGGTCGAAGCCGTCCGCCACCCCGCCCACCAGCATCGTCGACAGTGCGTCGCGGTCGGCCACGACCCGCTGCGCCTGCGAGAGGGCCTCTCCCATCAGGCGGCGCGCCCACAGCGCGAGCCGACCGCCGACCCGGGGGTCGGCCTCGATCGCGGCACGGACCTTCTCGACGGCGAAGTTGCCGTGGCCCGTGTCGTCGAGGACGGCGAGGACGAGGGAGCGGGTGTCCGAGTCCAGCCGGGCGGCGACCTCACGGTAGAAGTCACTGGCGATCGAATCACCGACGTACGCCTTGACCAGGCCCTCCAGCCAGTCGGAGGGGGCGGTCTGGCGGTGGAATTCGTCGAGCGCCCTGGCGAACGGCTCCATCGCGCCCGTGGGCTCCACCTCGATCGCGGTCAGCCGCTCCGTCAACCGCTCGAAGTGCTGGAATTCCGCGGAGGCCATCTTCGCCAGCTCGGCCTTGTCGGCGAGTGTCGGCGCGAGTTTGGCGTCGTCGGCAAGCCGCTCGAAGGCCGCCAGCTCCCCGTACGCCAGCGCTCCCAACAGATCCACGACCGCCGCTCGGTACTGCGGCTCCGCGGACGCGGTGGCCCAGTCCTGGGCGGCGATTCTGGTGAGAACGGGGGCTTCGTTGGCGTTGTCAGGCGTCTCCATGAAGCGCAGAATAGCCCGCCTGCCGAGGGACGGAAGGGCCTGGCCGACCAGTGACATCCCACCGTTCCGACGAATTCACTCAACACACATGCGCGAATCCGGGGTACAGTGGTATTGCGCCTAGTGAGTATTTTGGACGTACCTGCGGCGCAGACCTCGGTGAAAGCCCTGGTGAAATTGAAATGAGGATGCCCGGTCGGTGGCCCGATCGGCTCCGACCCGACAGCCCTCCGTGCGAGGCGTACGACACGTACGACCGCAGATGAGGGGCCCCCTCAGCGGCACGAGCGCTCGAGCGACGGCAGTGGTCCCGCGCCACCCGGCCCATCTGCGGCCGGATGACCAACCCCGGCACGGTACGACCCCCTTCGTTCGCCTCGGACCGCGTCTCACAGAAGAGGCAGCACCCTGACTACGTTTCGAGAACTCGGGATTCTTCCCGAGACGGCCGAGGCCCTTGAGTCCGTCGGCATCGTGTCCCCGTTCCCCATCCAGGAGATGACGCTCCCCGTAGCGCTCTCCGGTTCCGACGTCATCGGCCAGGCCAAGACCGGTACCGGCAAGACCCTCGGTTTCGGTCTTCCGCTGCTGGAGCGCGTCACCGTCCCCGCGGACGTCGAGGCCGGGCGCGCCACGCCCGAGCAGCTGACCGACACGCCGCAGGCGCTGGTCGTCGTCCCCACCCGTGAGCTCTGCCAGCAGGTCACCAACGATCTGCTGACCGCCGGCAAGGTGCGCAACGTGCGCGTGCTCGCGATCTACGGCGGTCGCGCCTACGAGCCGCAGGTCGAGGCCCTGAAGAAGGGCGTCGATGTGATCGTCGGCACCCCCGGACGCCTGCTCGACCTGGCAGGCCAGCGCAAGCTCGACCTCTCGCACGTGCGCTCCCTGGTGCTCGACGAGGCCGACGAGATGCTCGACCTGGGCTTCCTGCCCGACGTCGAGAAGATCATCACCATGCTCCCGCAGAAGCGGCAGACGATGCTGTTCTCGGCGACCATGCCGGGCGCCGTCATCGGTCTGGCGCGGCGCTACATGTCGCAGCCGACGCACATCCGCGCCACCTCGCCCGACGGCGAGGGCGCCACCGTCGCGAACATCTCGCAGCACGTCTTCCGCGCCCACTCGATGGACAAGCCGGAGATGGTCGCCCGCATCCTGCAGGCCAACGGCCGCGGACTGGCGATGATCTTCTGCCGTACCAAGCGCACGGCCGCCGACATCGCCGAGCAGCTGGAGCGGCGCGGTTTCGCCTCCGGCGCCGTCCACGGCGACCTCGGCCAGGGCGCCCGCGAGCAGGCGCTGCGCGCGTTCCGCAACGGCAAGGTGGACGTGCTCGTCTGCACCGACGTGGCGGCCCGCGGTATCGATGTCGAGGGTGTGACCCACGTCATCAACTACCAGTCGCCGGAGGACGAGAAGACGTACCTCCACCGCATCGGCCGGACCGGGCGCGCCGGCGCCAAGGGCATCGCGATCACGCTGGTCGACTGGGACGACATCCCGCGCTGGCAGCTGATCAACAAGGCGCTCGACCTGAAATTCAACGACCCCGTCGAGACGTACTCCACCTCGCCGCACCTCTTCGAGGAGCTCGACATCCCGGTCGGCACCAAGGGTGTCCTGCCCCGTGCCGAGCGGACCCGTGCGGGCCTGCGCGCCGAGGAGATCGAGGACCTCGGCGAGACGGGCGGCCGCGGCCGTCGCGCCTCCGCCACCTCCGCCGCGCCCGCCGCACGCGAGGAGCGCGCCCCGCGCACGCCGCGCCAGCGCCGTCGTACCCGGGGCGGTACCACCGTCGCCGACGTCCAGGACACCGGCACGCAGGGCACCGCGGTCGCGGTGCCCGCACCCGCCGGTGAGTCCGGTACGGCGGAGGCCGCCGAGGCCCCGGCGCAGCCGCGCACCCCGCGCCGCCGTCGCCGGACCCGTGCCGGTGCCCCGGACGCGGTGGTCGAGGCCGCGGCGAACACGGCCCGGACCCCGGTTGTCGAGGCCCCGGCCGAACCCACGGCCCCGGCCAAGCCGCGCCGCCGTACCCGGGCCGCCGTCGCGCAGCCCGCGGCGGAGGAAGTGGACTTCCAGATCGCGCCCGTGGCCGAGCCGGTGCCCGCGCAGACGGTGACCAAGCCGCGCCGCCGCGTCCGCGTCGTCAAGCCGGCCGAGGACGAGGTCGACTTCCAGATCGCACCGATCTCCGAGCCCGTCCCCGAGAGCAGGCCCCGCCGCCGCACCCGTGCAGCGGCGAAGCCGAAGACGGAGGCCACGGCGGAGACATCGGCCGCCGAGGGCGAGGCGAAGCCGCGGAGGCGGCGGGCGTCGCGTGCCGCTGCCACCGGCACCGAGGGCTGAGTCACACGAAGTCGTACGGTCCGGGGGCACTCCCCCGGACCGGGCAGCAGCTCACCGCGGGACGTCCCGGACGGGTGCGGGGCCGATTCGGCCCGGCACCCGTGCGGGGCGTCCCGCGTCCGTTGTCCGGGCCGGTGCGAACGCCGGGGCCGGGGGAACTGTGCAGGCCCTTCTGCCCGTTCGGCGTCCCAGGACATAACCTCGTCCCATGAGTCGGCCGCCCACGTTCACCCCGCCCCCCTGTGCCCGCGCCCATCGGCTCCGTACCGCGCGCGGCGACTTCGCCGTCCTGGACGCCTCGCCGCAGGGTGCGGTGCGCGGCACCGCCCTTCTGCTGCCGGGCTTCACCGGCAGCAAGGAGGACTTCATCGCGCTCCTCGAACCGCTCGCCGACGCCGGGTACCGGATCGTCGCGGTGGACGGACGGGGGCAGTACGAGACCGACGGGACGGACCGTCAGGAGGCGTACGCGCAGGACGAGCTGGCCCGTGACGTGCTGGCGCAGGCGTCCGCGCTCGGTGCCGGTGACGGGGGCGGGGTGCATCTGGTCGGGCACTCGCTCGGTGGGCAGATCGCCCGCGCCGCCGTCCTGCTCGACGCCTCGCCGTTCCGTTCGCTGACCCTGATGTCATCGGGTCCCGCCCAGGTCGCCGAGGCCCAGCGGGCCAAGGTGAAACTGCTCGCCGACGCGCTCGCGAGAATGACCATGGCCGAGGTGTGGGAGGCGATGCGCGCCTTCGACCCGCCCGAGGACGCGACCACCGACGGCGAGGCCCTGCGCCGGCGCTGGCTGCGTCACCGACCGGCCCAGCTGATCACCACCGGCCGCCAGTTGGCCGTCGAGCCGGACCGGGTGGCCGAACTGGCCGCCACGGCGCTCCCCGTCCACGTGCTCTCCGGTGTGCGGGACGACACCTGGCCGGTGCCCCTGCTCGACGACATGGCCCGGCGGCTGGACGCGCACCGCACCCGGATCGACGGCGCCGAGCACTCGCCCAACACGGACCGTCCGGGGCCGACGGCACACGCGCTCGTCTCCTTCTGGGAGGGCCTCGGGACCTCGACACCCTCCTGAGCCGATGGCGGTGCGGGAGGGGCCGTACCGGGCCGGTGGACGGCGGAGCGCCGCGGGGCCCGTCCGCTCGGCTCAGTACTGCGCCTGGATGTGCTGCCAGAAGCCGTCGCGCAGGGCTCGTCGCAACTGGGCGTGGCCGCGCAGCGAGTGCTGGAGCAGTCGTTCGGCCTCGATCAGCAGGTCCTGGTCGACGGAGCCCGGCAGGTACGGGTGTCCTGGCAGCAGATCGGCGAGGGAGTCGCGGCCCCGGGCGGCCAGCCAGGCAGCGGCGATCTGCGCGCCGACGAAGCGGACGTTCTCGCGCGAGGGCGCGGGGGTGTCGTCCTCGTAGGTCGTGACGGGTCGTCTGGTGACGTACGGGCGGCAGAAGTCCAGGTCGAAGGTGCGCTGGCTGTCGACCTCCCAGAGCAGCGGCTCGGCCTGGTTGCGCCCCTCCCCGGCTTCGATGCCCCACAGGTGCACGCGGGCCCCGTACCCCTGGGCGGCCTCGACCGCGGAGACCAGGTCCTCGTCGCCGCCGATCAGGGCGGCGTCGCTGATGGCGCGGTGCCGGGCCAGCGATTCGAGGTCGCTGCGGATGAGCGAGTCCACGCCCTTCTGCTGGTTGTTGGCGTTGAGGTTGCCGAGTCGGACCTTGACGTCGGGGAGTTCGGCGATGGACTGCTGTTCGGCGGTGTGGATGCGGCGTCTCGCCCCGTCGTACCAGTACACGCGCAACAGGCGGCTGTCCGCGAAGATCGTGCGGGCCTTGTCGATGAACGCCTCGATCAGCCCTTCCGCGTCGAGGTCGAACGAACGGCGGTCCTCGGTCCCGGTGACGAGCAGTCCGGCCGCGGCGTAGACGTAACCCGCGTCGACGAAGATCGCATGGGTCGAGGGAGTCTTCGACACCTCGGCGAGAACGCGCTGGAGCAACTCGTTGGTCCGGTCCAGCCGGTCACACATCTCTGCCTCGTTCATGCGGTCCTCGTCACGGCCCTCGTCGGACGGGGCGCCGCGGACCTCGGCGCCCGCGCGTGCCCGATGACCTGCTGATACTTAGACATCCAAAAAATTTCCTTAGCGTAGGGAATGTTTGTAGTGAGCAAGTCGTTGTTCCAGTGGTGGAGCGCGGGACATCGATTGTCGGGCGCTCCCATCCTTGCGGACGGGTCCCCGTCCTCCCAGCAGTTCTCCATCAGGAGGATCAGACGAAGGGAAGCCTCTTGCGCTTCGAGATCATGCGACTCGACGATGTCGACGGTACCGCCGTGGACAGCACCGTCGTGGACGCCGCCTCCGTCAAACGGATCGTGCAGCAGGCCGCGGCGACGGGCCAGCGCATCTACATCCGCCCGGCCGAATCCTCGGCTTCGTAGCGCACGACGCCACACCAGGACGAAGCGCCCCCGCACGGAAGGTCCGTACGGGGGCGCAGCGGTGTCCGCGCTCGTGGTCAGGCGTTCTGGACGACCTGGGTGACACCGTTGATGATCTGCTGCACGGCGATGGCCGAGAGCATCATTCCGGCCAGCCTGGTCACCAGCACGACGCCTCCGTCCTTGATGACGCGGATGATCAGCAGCGAGTACCGCATGGTCAGCCAGAGCACGACGTGCATGGCGATGATGGCCGACCAGACCGAGATCTGGCCCCCCACGGTGTCGGCGTGCTGCACCGCGAGAATCACCGACACGATCGCGCCGGGACCGGCGAGCAGCGGCATGCCCAGGGGCACGAGCGCGACGTTGACGTCCTTGGTCTGCGTCGGCTCGTCGGTCTTGCCGGTGAGCAGATCCAGCGCGATGAGCAGCAGGAGCAGCCCGCCCGCGATCATCAGGGCGGGGACGGACACGTGCAGGTAGTCGAGGATCTGCTGACCGAGCACTCCGAAGACGGCGATCACGCCGAAGGCGACGGTCACCGCCTGGAGCGCCATCCTGCGCTGCGTCCTGGCGGGGCGGCCCGCGGTGAGGGCCAGGAAGATCGGGGTGATGCCCGGGGGATCCATAATCACAAAAAGGGTGAGAAAAAGGGATCCGAAGACAGCGATGTCGAACACGGTGAGCCTTGCGCGAGAAGAGAGGAGGGTGGGGAGGGGAACGGCCGGAAGGAGCGCGCCCGGAAAGCATGGGGGCGACCCGGTGGCCGGGGATGCGGCAGCGGTTCGGGACGCGGCGCGATGGGAGCGGCGCGCCCTCGGCGCCGGGGTGGAACGGGGCTCGGGCCCCGGTCAGGTCGTACGTGCCGTCACACGGCACCGGGTCCGCCGGCACCCGGCACCGGGAAGGCGCCGGTCGCACGTCGGGTGATCTCGCCGTAGATCTCGGGGTCGGTGGTGCACGCGCCGAGCCGGACGGTCTTGCGGCTGCCGTGGTAGTCGCTGGAGCCCGTGGTCAGCAGCCCCAGCTCCCGGGCGAGCCCGCGCAGCCTGGCCCTGGTCGGCTCGTCGTGGTCGGTGTGATCGACCTCCACACCGTCCAGACCGGCGGCGGCGAGCCGCGCGATCGACGACTCGGGCACCACTTCACCGCGCTTGACGGCGAGCGGGTGCGCGAGGACGGTGACGCCCCCGGCGGCCTTGACCAGCCGGATCGCGTCGAAGGGGTCGAGTTCGTGCTTCTCGGCGTACGCGCGGCCGCCGTTGGCGAGCCAGTCGGGGGTGAAGGCGTCGGAGACGGTCTCGACGACGCCGAGCTCGACGAGCGCGGTGGCGATGTGCGGCCGGCCGACCGATCCGTCCCCGGCGATGCTCGCCACCCGCTCCCACTCGACGGGAACCCCCAGCGCCCGGAGCTTGGCCACCATGGTCCGGGCCCGCGGCACCCGGTCGTCGCGCACCAGCTCGCGCTCCCGCGCCAGCTCGGGCTCGTCGGGGTCGAAGAGGTAGGCCAGCATGTGCAGGCTCACCCCGTCGAGCCGGCAGGAGAGCTCGGCGCCGGTGACGAGGGTGAGCCCCTCGGGGAGGGCGGCGACCGCCTCGGCATGACCGCGCACGGTGTCGTGATCGGTGAGGGCGACGACGTCGAGACCCGCGGCGGCGGCGTTGCGCACCAGCTCGGCGGGGCTGTCCGTACCGTCCGAAGCGGTGGAGTGGGTGTGCAGGTCGATGCGCACGACGCGTACTCCAGTGCTCGGGGCCGGACGGTGGGGACGCTCCAGGATAACCGGCATACGAACAGGGTCCGGCCGCTCCGGGGCAATCCGGACCATCCGGCACTCCGCCCCGCCCCCGCCACCGACCGCGCCCGGGAAACGCCGGGGACGGCCCTCGGAGGCTCACGTCCCGGCACACACGCTTCCGGTGTTGCCGGAACGACCGAGCGGCTGCGCTACCGGGCCCGTCCGGCGCCCTGGAATCGCACGCACCATGCCGCGTCCGCTCTCCGGCCGAAGGTCACCCGGCAGCCTCTCAGTCGAGCAGCCTGGGCGTGAGCGCCCCGCAGGGAACGAGGTCCATCTCCCCGCCGGCCTCGCGCAGATCGGCGAGCACCAGCTCGTCGTACATCAGCAGCCCCGACTGCTCGGGCCAGACGATCGCCCAGAGCCAGAGCCCGCGCGCCTCGCCCGCGAAGACCGCGCGGTCCTCGGGGGCTCCCTTGACGTGCCAGAGCGGGGTGGGACGGCCGGCGGCGAGCATCTTGACGTCGGGCGGGCCGTCGACGTCCAGGTGCGGACCCGGGTCGGGGCCGTCGATCCCGGCGTACCGCGCCCCGAGCCCCACACCGAGTTCCTCGGTGACGAGCAGCAGCTCGCCGATGCCGCCGACGGGACCGGGGCCGGAGCAGGCGACGGCGGTGGCCCGGCCTCCGCTGCGTTCGTCGCCCGCGCTCGTCACCCCGGTGAACAACCAGCCCACGGGCAGCGGCCAGGGCATCCACACCGGCACCCGGGCCCGGCGCACGACCGCGCCGAGGGCCTCGACACTGGGTGGGACGACCGGCTGCAGCGGCTGCACGGCACCGTGGACGGAACACTGCCAGGTGTCGGCGAAAAGACCGGGCGCCCTGACCCGGCCTCCGCACTTCGGGCAACTGGGTTCGCCCCTCATAGCGACCAACGGTCCTCCAGGACCGGCGCCGCGTCAAGGATGATCACCCGTCCGCAGCGTGGCCCTCACCGGCAGATTTAGATGTAACTTGCACTCATTAGCCTCTCTAACTTATTCTGTGTATACCGCAACGATCTAGTGAGAGCGAGACGACCCATGCCGGGAGAGGATCCGTTCGATCAGGGCGCGGGCAGCATCCTGCGTCAGCCGAAGGCCGTCTGGGCCACGGCGGGCGCGTCCGTGGTCGCGTTCATGGGGATCGGTCTGGTGGACCCGATCCTGCCGTCCATCGCCAAGGGCCTGGAGGCGACACCGAGCCAGGTGTCTCTCCTGTTCACCTCGTACTTCCTGATCACCGCCGTGGCGATGCTCGTCACCGGCTTCGTCTCCAGCCGGATCGGCGGCCGCAGGACGCTGCTGGCCGGCCTGGCGCTGGTCGTCGTCTTCGCGGCGCTCTCCGGCACCTCCACGTCGGTCGGTGAACTCGTCGGCTTCCGGGCCGGCTGGGGCCTGGGCAACGCCCTCTTCGTATCGACCTCGCTCGCCGTGATCGTCGGCGCCGCGGCGGGAGGCAGCGCGGCGGCGATCCTGCTGTACGAGTCGGCGCTCGGCCTCGGCATGGCGTGCGGACCGCTGCTCGGCGCCCTGCTCGGCGACGCCAGCTGGCGTTATCCGTTCTTCGGCACGGCGGCACTGATGGCGATCGGCTTCGTCTGCATCACGGCGTTCCTCAAGGAGCAGCCCAGGCCCGCCCGGAAGACCTCACTGCTCGACCCGGTCAAGGCACTCGGCCACGGCGGCCTGGCCTCCGTCGCGGCCTCGGCGTTCTTCTACAACTACGCGTTCTTCACGATCCTGGCCTTCACGCCGTTCGTACTGAACAT
Source organism: Streptomyces sp. NPDC014734 (assembly GCF_043083325.1). NCBI lineage: Bacteria > Bacillati > Actinomycetota > Actinomycetes > Kitasatosporales > Streptomycetaceae > Streptomyces > Streptomyces sp. NPDC014734. The sequence goes on from NZ_JBIBYN010000001.1 coordinate 658,117, forward strand.
GACGCCCTACAAGTCGGGAGCGGTCTTCTTCGCCTGGGGCCTGCTGCTCGCGGTCTTCTCCGTGCTCGTCGCACCGCGGCTCCAGGAGCGCTTCGGCTCGCTGAAGGTGCTCGGCGCCTCGCTGGTGCTGCTCGCCGTCGACCTCCTCGTCCTGGGGTACGGCAACCACACCGCGGCCATCGTGTGCACCATCGTCTCCGGCGCCTTCATCGGCATGAACAACACCGTCTACACGGAGCTGGCACTCGGGGTGTCGGACGCGCCGCGCCCGGTGGCGAGCGCCGGATACAACTTCGTCCGCTGGTTCGCCGCGGCCGCCGCCCCGTATCTGGCCCCGAAGATCGAGGAGTGGAGCGACATCCACATCCCGTTCGTGGTCGCCGCGGTCGCGGCCGTGGCCGGCGCGGTCGTGGTCCGGGTCCGGCGCTCGGCGCTGACCCACGAGGCCGAGGAGCTGGAGCCCAAGCACGCCACCGAGGACGGCGTCACCGTCTTCGCGAACTGAGGGCCTTCGCGAACCGTCCGCGCCCCCGGCCCGGACGGTTCCGCTCCGGCTCAGTCCAGCGATACGGAGGCACGCAGCGGATCCCGCAGGTCCGTACCGCGCGCGAGCCACCGCTCCTGGAGCTCCTGCGCGCCGTGGACCCTCTTCCACGCGGCCTCGTTGGGCGTCATCGGCAGCAGCGGAAGGAAGCGCACCGGGTCCGTCGCCGCAGCCGCGTCCCCGTCGCCGCGCGGCACGGGCCCGTCGAGCTCCAGATCCCCGACCAGCCTGCCCGGCTCGGCGACCAGCACGGAACCGAACGGCGCCCCGGGCCAGAGCGGCCCGCCCACGTCCAGTGAGGCACCGGGCGCCACGATCACCCCCTCGACCTGCGGGGAGGCCGCCAGCACCGCCAGCGGGCGCAGCACCTTGTCGGTGTCGGCGAGTCCGGCGCGCACCGAGAGCAGCAACTCGGCGCGCGGGCCCTTCGACGGGTCCACGACGGAGGCGGTCGGGTCGGTCATCGGCTGCGCGGACATGCCGAGTGTGGCGTAGCGCACCACATCGCCGTCGACGAAGCGGAGCACCTCGATCCGGTCGGCGCCGAGGAACGTCACCGACGCGCGCGCGTCCGGTTCACCGAGGGCCGTGAGCAGCCGGGCCTCGACCAGAGCAAGAATTTCTCCCATCCCGCGAGCATAGGACGCGTATGGAATGGGCAAAGTAAGGGATTGGCCCTCGGTCGGCTGATAGTCTTGGCCGCTGGTCGGGGCAGCACGCAGAAGCGTCGCTCTCGGTCCCGACGACACGTCATCCCCCACGGGGGACCGGCTGGAGGAGGTGGGGCTGCAATGGATCGAAGTCGATCGTGCAGTACGACCGCTCCTCCGCCCCGCACCGCCGTCCTGGTGGTCTGAAGCCTTCCCGGTCAGGGTTCAAGGCATCGCGCACGACGGAAGAGCACCCCTTTTCTGCCTGTCCGTAGCGACCGCCGTCCTCGTGTCGCACCGGTGCCGCCCGCTTTGCGGACGTGAGCCACGTCCTCGTTCCGGGCTGTTCCGCGCGCCCGACGACGGCCCTCCGTGAAGGAGCCAGCCATGTCGATGATCCGCGACCTGCGCGCCGCCGTGCGCCCGTCCCTGCGCCGGAACAACGCCATCCACAACACCTACGACGCCACCCGTGACCCGTCCGCCTCCAGCGCGGTCGTCGACTGCGCGGTCTACCGCGACGGGCGCAGGGTGGAGAGCGCCACCTGCCTCACGCCGCATCAGGCGATGCTCCAGGTACGGGAGGAGGGCGGCTTCGCCTGGATCGGGCTGCACGAGCCGACCGAGGAGGAATTCGCCGGGATCGCCCGGGAGTTCGGCCTCCACCCGCTGGCCGTGGAGGACGCGGTCCACGCCCACCAGAGGCCGAAGCTGGAGCGGTACGACGACACCCTGTTCACCGTCTTCAAGACCCTCCACTACGTCGAGCACGCCGAACTCACCGCGACCAGCGAGGTCGTCGAGACCGGCGAGGTAATGTGCTTCACCGGCCGGGACTTCGTCATCACCGTCCGGCACGGCGGTCACGGCTCGCTGCGCGCGTTGCGGCACCGGCTCCAGGACGACCCCGAACTCCTCGCCAAGGGCCCCTCCGCGGTCCTGCACTCCATCGCCGACCACGTCGTCGACGGCTACATCGCCGTGGCGGGTGCCGTGCAGGAGGACATCGACGAGGTGGAGATCGAGGTCTTCTCGACCCCGGTGAAAGGCAGCCCGCGCGGCTCGGAGGCGGGCCGGATCTACCAGCTCAAGCGCGAGGTCCTGGAGTTCAAGCGGGCCGTCTCGCCGCTGCTGCGGCCGATGCAACTGCTGAGCGAGCGGCCCATGCGGCTGATCGACCCGGACATCCAGAACTACTTCCGTGACGTCGCCGACCACCTGGCCCGGGTGCACGAGGAGGTCGTCGGCTTCGACGAACTGCTGAACTCGATCCTCCAGGCAAGCCTGGCGCAGGCGACCGTCGCGCAGAACGAGGACATGCGCAAGATCACCTCCTGGGCGGCCATCGTGGCCGTCCCGACGATGATCTGCGGCGTCTACGGCATGAACTTCAAGCACATGCCCGAGACGGACTGGAAGTACGGCTACCCGATCGTGCTGGCCGCCATCGGGCTCGTCTGCTTCTCCATCCACCGCACCCTCAAGCGCAACGGCTGGCTCTGAGGGCCTGCCGGGTGGCCTTCGCCCGGTCAGGGGTCACCCGGCAGGCTCCGAGTCCGGCCGTCGTACGGGGCCCGGGCCCTCGCATAGAGTGCGGGGCATGACTGCTGCTGCCGCCGAAGCGTCGCTGGGACGGGCCCTGGTCGAGGAGGCCACCAAGAAGTCCGGGCTCATCTGGGTACGGGGCACCGGCCCCGCCCGGGCCCTGTGGCACGTGTGGCACGAGGGTGCCGCTCACCTGGTCGGCGACGGCCCCGGCGAGCAGCCGTTCCCGCCCGGTCTCACCGACGGGTCGGTCGCCGAGGTGACCGTGCGCAGCAAGGACAAGGGCGGTCGGCTGGTCGTCTGGACGGCCGACGTGGCGGAGCTCGCACCGCACTCCGAGGAGTGGGAGGCCGCGGTCGGCGAGCTCAAGGGCAAGCGGCTTAACGCGCCGGACGCCGAGTGGATGCCGGAGCGGTGGGCCCGCGAGTGCCGGGTGCTGCGCCTGGTCCCGGGCGAGTGCCGCGCCCGGCTCCCGGACGACTCCCTGGCCGCCGCACCGCTGCCGACGCCCGCGACCACCCGGCGCCCGGTGCCTGCCGGGCTGCCGCGGCTGCTGAAGCGCGGGCGCAAGGGCTGACCGGGGCGCGGCGGCGATCCGTCCGGGGCCCCTTCGCGCGGCGCAGCGCACCGGAGGCCGCCCGTCGTCACGCACGTCGGACGGCTGCCCGGCCCCCGCCCCCCGGTCGGCGCCGGGCCGGCTCAGGACGAGGTCTTGGGCAGTTGCTTGCCGTAGTCGACCGTGTCCTCGTCCGCCGGCGCCTCCAGCGGGAAGTCCTCGCCCCACTCCGAGAGCCTCACGATCCCGCCCCCACCGCCGCGCGCGAACCGCAGGGGGAACGGCTTTCCCTCCAGCGAGACGTCGAGCGTGCCGCCCTCGCCCTTGCCGCCCATGATCTGGACGGTGCGGGTCGGGCCGACCTTCGTCCGGTCGCCCTTGTTGACGGTGCCGTGCAGCGTGAGCAGGCCGCCGAGCAGGGTCTCCTTGTCCGTGAAGCCGCGCAGTTGCTTGTACGTGGGATCGTCCTCCGGCACCTTGACGTACTTGTCCTGGAGTTTCCCGGCGGCCGCGTCGCCCGCGTCACCGCTCTCCCCCGGCTTCTCCTCGTGGTCCCAGAACCGCGCGTCCGCCTTGAGGTAGAGCTCGTCGCCGATGCGCAGCAGCTCGAAGGTGCTGGTCCCGGACGCGACGGAACCGGTGCCGCCGTCGTCCGTGAGCCGCATGTCGAGCGTGTAGGTGCCGCCCTTGCTGACCAGCTTCCCGGCCAGCCGCACCGCGTCGGAGGTGTCGGCGGCGGCCTGCGTCTTCTTCTCGATCTGCTCGGCGGTGAGCTTGCCGACGCCGTTGGTCCCCTCGTCCGGGTCCTCACCCGCGCATGCCGTGAGGGCGGCGGCCAGCCCCGCGCAGAGCACGACGGCGAGGGCGGTCCGGCTACGGGCACGGACGGACGGGACGGGCGAGGTCACTTGGCGCACTGCCTCTCATCTGCACGGCGGGGGTGGCAGACCGCAGCGTACCCGTGCCGATCGGGCCGTCCGGCGGGGAGTCGGACGGGTTCCTCCGCCGGGGCGGGCGGGAGCGGTACGGGCTAGCCTGATCCCGTCATAACGGTTCATTGGCTACCAAACAGCCCGAACGGCGAAGTCGTACACGGAAGGGTCCGCGCGTGGAGAATCCCGCGCGGGGCGGCCCGCGTGCGGCCGTCGCGGGCGCGGAAGCCACGGCGGAGGCATCCGTACGGACGAAGGAGGTGCACCATGGCGGCAGGCGCTCCCCGGGTCTTCGTCTCGCACCTCGCCGGTGCGCCGGTCTTCGACCCGAACGGCGACCAGGTGGGCCGGGTCCGCGACCTTGTCGCGATGCTGCGGCTCGGCGGCCGGCCGCCCCGGCTGCTCGGCCTCGTCGTCGAGATGTTCACCCGCCGCCGGATCTTCCTCCCGATGACCCGGGTCACCGGCATCGAGTCCGGCCAGGTCATCACCACCGGAGTGGTCAACATGCGGCGCTTCGAACGGCGGCCGACCGAGCGACTGGTGCTCGGCGACTTCCTGGACCGGCGCGTCCGGCTGGTGGAGACCGGCGAGGAGGTCACCGTCCTCGATGTCGCCATCCAGCAGTTGCCGGCCCGCCGCGACTGGGAGATCGACAAGTACTTCGTCCGCAAGGGCAAGGGCGGGGCGCTGCGCCGCAAGGGCGAGACGCTGACGGTCGAGTGGTCGGCCGTCAGCGGGTTCTCGCTGGAGGAGGACGGGCAGGGAACCGAGTCCCTGGTGGCCACGTTCGAGCAGCTGCGCCCGACCGACGTGGCCAACGCGCTGCACCACCTGTCCCCGAAGCGGCGGGCGGAGGTCGCCGCCGCGCTCGACGACGACCGGCTCGCCGACGTCCTGGAGGAACTGCCCGGGGACGACCAGGTGGAGATCATCGGCAAACTTGCCGAGGAACGCGCGGCCGACGTCCTGGAGGCCATGGACCCGGACGACGCCGCCGACCTGCTGGCCGAGCTGCCCGAGGTGGAGAAGGAGCGGCTGCTGACCCTGATGCGTCCGGGCGACGCGGCGGACGTGCGGCGGCTGATGTCGTACGAGGAACGGACCGCGGGCGGTCTGATGACCACCGAGCCGATCATCCTGCGGCCGGACGCGACGGTCGCCGACGCGCTCGCCCGGGTCCGGCAGGCCGACCTGTCCCCGGCGCTCGCCGCCCAGGTGTACGTGTGCCGCTCACCGGACGAGACCCCGACCGGCAAGTACCTGGGCACCGTCCACTTCCAGCGGCTGCTGCGGGACCCGCCGTACGCACTGGTCAGCTCGATCGTCGACAGCGATCTGGTCCCGCTGGCCCCGGACACCCCGCTGCCCGCCGTGACGAGCTATCTGGCCGCGTACAACCTCGTCTCGGTGCCGGTCGTGGACGAGAGCGGCTCGCTGCTCGGCGCGGTGACCGTCGACGACGTCCTCGACCACCTGCTGCCCGAGGACTGGCGGGAGACCGACTTCCACGGCGAGGAGGAGGAGGAGGCCGCCCATGGCCAATGAGGACCGGGCGAGGGCGGCGTCGACGGGCGCCTCGGGCATCGTGCGCCCACCCCGCTTCCGGCTGGACCAGCCGAAGCCCCCACCGCGGCGGCTGCTGCCCGAGTACGACGCCGAGACGTTCGGGCGACTGTCCGAGCGGATCGCCCGCTTCCTGGGAACCTGGCGCTTCATCGCCTGGATGACGCTGTTCATCTTCGCGTGGCTGGTGTGGAACGTCTTCGCCCCCGCGAGCTGGCGGTTCGACCCGTACCCCTTCATCTTCCTGACCCTGATGCTCTCCCTCCAGGCCTCGTACGCGGCCCCGCTGATCCTGCTGGCGCAGAACCGGCAGGACGACCGCGACCGGGTCACCCACGAACAGGACCGCAAGCAGAACGAACGCTCCATCGCCGACACCGAATTCCTCACCCGGGAGATCGCGGCGCTGCGGATGGGCCTCGGCGAGGTCGCCACCCGCGACTGGATCCGCTCCGAGCTGGAGGACCTCACGAGGGACCTGGACGACCGGCGCGCGCCCCTCCCGGCCGAGAGTGACGAAGACCGCTGACGGAGGCTACTCGCGCGTACTGGCAGACGCCGTACGCCCTCCCGTCGCCCACCACCACCCTGATCGAACACCGCACGCACCCGCCCTCCCGTCGCCCACCACCACCCTGATCGAACACCGCACGCACCCGCCTTCCCGTCGCCCACCACCACCCTGATCGAACGCCGCACGCACCCGTACTATCGAGATATGGCTACGGAAGACGCGGTGCGCGAGGCACTGGCGACAGTGAACGACCCGGAGATCCACCGTCCGATCACCGAACTCGGCATGGTGAAGTCGGTCGAGATCGATGCTGACGGTGTGGTCGCTGTCACGGTGTATCTCACCGTCTCGGGCTGCCCGATGCGCGAGACGATCACCAGGAGCGTGACCGAGGCGGTCGCCCGCGTCGAGGGCGTCTCGTGGGTCGACGTCACACTCGACGTGATGAGCGACGAGCAGCGCAAGGAACTCGCGGCCTCGCTGCGCGGCGGCACGGCGGAGCGCGAGGTGCCGTTCGCCAAGCCGGGCTCGCTGACCCGGGTCTACGCGGTCGCGTCCGGCAAGGGCGGCGTCGGCAAGTCGTCGGTCACCGTGAACCTGGCCGCCGCGATGGCGGCCGACGGCCTCAAGGTCGGCGTGGTGGACGCGGACATCTACGGGCACAGCGTGCCCCGGATGCTCGGCGCGGACGGCCGTCCGACCCAGGTCGAGAACATGATCATGCCGCCGTCCGCGCACGGCGTGAAGGTCATCTCCATCGGCATGTTCACCCCGGGCAACCAGCCGGTGGTGTGGCGGGGGCCGATGCTGCACCGCGCGCTCCAGCAGTTCCTGGCCGACGTGTACTGGGGCGATCTGGACGTCCTGCTGCTCGACCTGCCGCCCGGGACCGGCGACATCGCGATCTCGGTGGCCCAGCTCGTGCCGAACGCCGAGATCCTCGTCGTCACGACACCGCAGCAGGCGGCGGCCGAGGTGGCCGAGCGGGCCGGGTCGATCGCCGTGCAGACGCATCAGAAGATCGTCGGCGTCGTGGAGAACATGTCCGGTCTGCCGTGCCCGCACTGCGACGAGATGGTCGACGTGTTCGGCACCGGCGGCGGTCTCAAGGTCGCCGAGGGCCTGACCCGGACGGTCGGCGCGGAGGTGCCGGTGCTCGGTTCCATCCCGATCGACGTACGGCTGCGCGAGGGCGGCGACGAGGGCAAGCCCGTCGTCCTGTCCGACCCCGACTCCCCGGCCGGCAAGGCGCTGCGCACCATCGCGGACAAGCTGGGCAACCGTCGGCGCGGCCTGTCCGGCATGTCGCTGGGCATCACCCCGCGCAACAAGTTCTGACGGCCGAACCGTCCCCGGGGCGCCGGACGTGCGCGACGACCGAACACGTCCGGTGCCCCGGGAAACCTCCGCTACACGTAGGTCGTGACGTCGCCGGCCTCCGAGAAGCCGAGCCCGTACGCGCTCATGCCCCGCCCGTACGCGCCGATGTGGACCCCGCCCGGCGCGGACCCCGCCAGCACCCAGCCGAACTCGGACTCGCGGTAGTGGAAGGGCACGGGGACGCCGTCGACCGGCAGGGACAGCTCCGACCACGCGGGGCCGTCCAGATCGTCGGCGAGTTCGAACGCCGTCTCCGTCTGCTGGTTCAGCCAGTCGTCACGCAGCGCGTGGTCCAGCTGCGCGGGCCAGGTGCAGGCAAGCAGCCCCGAACCGGCCAGCCAGGCCGCCGAGGAGACCGTGGTCGCGTCCAGCACCCCGGTACCGTCGCCGCTGTGCCGCACCGGGCTGCTGGCCACCGTCACGACGACGGCGAACCGCTGCTTCTCCTCACCCGCGTCGGCCCGCACCGACGGCTCGTCGCCGTGGCCGATGGAACCGTGCTGCACCAGACCGTCGGCGGCGGCACCCAGGTGCAGCAGCCGGCGCGGCCCGGTGAACGCCTCGTCCAGCGCGTACCAGGGAAACGGGGCGGCCAGGAAGCCGTCGACCATGCGCCGGGCCGCCGACGTCCCCTCTGCGGTGACAGTGTCCGGCGCGTCCTCCGCGCCCACCCGACTGGTCGTCTCCATCTGCCCGGCCGCCTCCTCGATCCTCGGGTCCGGAGCGGCCCGCCCCCCGACGGGCGTCCTCACAACCGGACAGATGGAGAATAGCCATACCGTCCGGGCGACTCGGGATTGACTGCCGTCAGGTGGCGTCGGCGTCGAACGGCGGGTGGTCCTGCTTCACGAGCCGATCCCGCTTCTTGAGCAGGTCGGGGGTACCGGTGGAACCGTTGGCGGGCACCGCCGCGCCGTTCGACACCGCGCTCGGGGAGTCGGCCGACTCCAGGGCCGCACCCTCCCTGCCGTTCACCGCGTCGGTGACCTCGGACAGGTCCTTGCGCAGGTCGAAGCTCTCCCGGATCTCCTTCAGCCCCAGGTCGTCGCCGCCGTCCATGAGCTGCTTGCGGACGAATGTCTTGGGGTTGAGGTCCTCGAACTCGAAGTCCTTGAACTCCGGTCCCAGCTCGGTACGGATGTCCTGTTTGGCGTTGTCCGAGAACTCACGGACCTTGCGGATGAAACGCGAAGCATCCTGGATGACCTTGGGCAGCTTGTCCGGGCCGAAGATCAGCATGCCCAGGATCGCGAGCGTCAGCAGCTCCAGTGCGCCTATGTCATTGAACACCTAGTCGCTCCTCGTGTTCTCCGAGACCAGGTCGGTTGTGGTCCGGACCCGGACCACGGTACCCGCCGGAACTGCCCGCGCGGTAGCGCCCCACGGCCGTCAGCCACCGGCCGCGGACCCGAGGGTCAGAGAGATGGACAGGTCTTTACCACCACGGGACAGGGTGAGGCCGAGACGGTCACCGGGCCGGTGCGCCCGGATCTTCACGATGAGCTCCTCACCACTGTGCACCCGTCGGCCGTCGACCTCGGTGATGACGTCCCCCGGCCTGATCCCGGCCTCGGCCCCGGGGCCGCCGGGCGTCACCGCGGGCTTTCCGTCCGCGCCCTTGTCCCCGACCTTGGCTCCGTCGCCCGTGTACTTCATGTCCAGGGTGACGCCGATCACCGGATGGGTGGCCTTCCCGGTGTTGATGAGTTCCTCGGCGACCCGTTTGCCCTGGTTGATCGGGATGGCGAAGCCGAGACCGATGGACCCCGACTGCCCGCCCTCACTGCTCGAACCGCTGTCGGCGGCGCGGATGGCGCTGTTGATGCCTATGACATGGGCGTCGGTGTCGACGAGCGGCCCGCCGGAGTTGCCGGGGTTGATCGGGGCATCGGTCTGCAGCGCGTCGACGTAGCTGATGTCGCTGCCGTCGCCCTTCTCGCCGCCCGCGGTGATCGGCCGGTCCTTGGCGCTGATGATGCCCGAGGTCACCGTGTTGGACAGATCGAAGGGAGCGCCGATGGCCACCACCGGGTCACCGACCTGCACGTTGTCGGAGTTGCCCAGCGGCAGCGGCTTGAGGCCCGAGACGCCGGTGACCTTGACCACGGCCAGGTCGTAGCCGCTGTCCTTGCCGACGATCTCGCCGCGGGCCGTCTCGCCGCCGCTGAACGTCACGGTGATCCGGCCGGAGGACCCGGCCGGTGCGACGACGTGGTTGTTGGTGAGGATGTGGCCCGCCTTGTCGAGCACGAAGCCGGTACCGGTGCCGCCCTCGGTGGCACCGCTGACGTGGAGCGTGACCACGCTGGGCAGGGCGCTGGCGGCGATCCCCGCGACACTGTCGGGGGCACGACCGCCGCCGCCGCGCCCGGCCTGCGGGAGCTCGATGCGGGTGAGACCGCCGTTGCGCTCGATGTACGAGCCGATCCCGCCACCGATACCGCCCGCCACGAGGGCGAGGAGCACCGCGCCGACCAGGAGGGCGCCGCGCCGGGTCTTCCTGCGGCCGGTGTCGGCGCCGAGCGGCGGGCCCGGGTGGGTCAGCGGCTGGCGGGGCGCGCCCCAGGGGTCGTACTGGACCCACTGGGCCGGTGGAGACGGCTGCGGAACGGGCCGCGTGTCGAACAGCGACGGCGCCTGCGGCTGAGGTGCGGGCGCGCCCGGGGGCGGGAAGCCGGGCGCGGGTGCGGTGGGAATGCCCGCGCCGTTCGTCCCCGCCCCCGCGTACTGCGGCGGCACGGGGGTGCCGTGTGCCGGTGTCGGGACCGGTCGCTGCACGGGTGGCGCGGGTGCCCAGGGACCGGGTTCGCCGTACGGCGGGGTGCTGTACTGATCGGGCTCGTGCAGCGGTGTCATGGGCCTCGCGGCCGTGGCGGGCGCCGGGACCTGTTCGGGCGCCGGGACCTGTTCGGGCGCCGGGGACGACGGCGTGGACGGCACTGGCTCGGCCGCCGACGACGCGAGTGGGACGGCCAGCGGCTCGGGAACCGTCGGCCGGGGCTGCGGGTCCGCCTCGCCGGGCCCTCCGTCCGCGGCCGTCCCGTGACCCGCCGCACTCACCGCGTCCGGCGCCGTGCGGGTGGTACGTCCCGGTGTGGGCCGACTCCACCACTTCGCCCTCGGCCCGGTGGACATCCCGTCTTCCATGCTCTCCCCGCAACTGCCGCAACTGGCCTGTGCGCGCCCCGGCCGGGGCGCCCCTCCCGGAACTCCTCCCGGAATTCAACCAGGTTTGCGAATGCCCGCGCAGACGTCGTTCAGCGCCGGGAGGAGAGTGGCAGCCTCTGATCGGCCGGGGTGGGCAGGACCGAGGGCGACGGGGGCGTCCAGGAGGACGGGACGGAGGGCGCCGCGGACGACGGGGTGAGTCGTCCGAGCACCCGGGCGAGGAGAGGAGTGGCGTCGGTAGGACGTATCAGCGGTGGCGCGGACGCGTCGGTCAGGAGCCGGACATCGAGATTGTTTCCCGAAAGACCCGAAAGACCCGCGAGACCTGAGAGGTCCGAGAGGTTTCCGGTGGCGAGCGCGGGAGCCGTGTAGGACACCAGCGGGGTGGTGTCCGTCACTGACGGCGGGGTGGTGACGGCGCCCGCGCTTCCGTGCGTCTCCGCCGCAGCGGGTGTGTTCCGGCCGTTCCCGTTGCGGCGGCCGACCGAACCGGGGTTCTCGCCGCGGCCGGCGTCGAGCGGCGTCACGGTGTTCCCGCCGCCCGCGGCCCTGGCCGGAGCAGTGGGGCCGGACGCCGTCTGCAGCGCGCCGCCCAGGGCGATGGCTGCCAGCGACACCGCGCCGGCGGCGGCGAAGGCGAACCGCCGGCCGCGCCACGCCGCCCGGTCCGGCTCGCGGCCCACCTCGTGGATCCGAAAGCCCCCACGGGCGGGCGACCCGTCCGGCTGCCGGAAATCCATACCGGCGGATCCGCGCGGGAAGACGGCGGTGGAACCGTGCGAGGTCGGAAGGCAGCCGAAATCGCCGAGGGCCGGATCGCCCGGCCCCGGACCGATCCGGGCGTCGGTACGGCTGCCGGGCGGCTGGATCACCGGAAGGAATCCGTCGGCGAATCGCCCGGAGCCGCCGAATGGTCCTCCCCGGCCGTCGTCACCGCCTCCCGGCCCCCCGGGAAGACCCTGCAGCCGGGCCAGGAAGCCCTCGGACGGCGAAGGCGGGGCGGACTGCGCGAAGACACTCTTCAGGCGGCGCTGGGCGGCCGCCTCGGCCTTGCACTTGGCGCAGGTCGCGAGGTGGGCGAGCACCCGCTCGCGGGCGTCGTGTTTGAGCTCGCCGTCGACAAGTGCGGCGAGCCGGTCCCCCAGGTGCTGTTCCGCGGGGGTCGGACCTGTGCCACTCACGCCGTTCCGCCCTCCCCCGCCAGTACCACGCCCGCCAGCGAGGGCTGCTCCACCCGCCGCGCCTCGGGCGAGCGGTGCTGCAACGCCTTGCGCAGATGCGAGCGGCCCCGGTGGATACGGCTGCGCACGGTGCCGAGCTTCACGCCCAGCGTCGCGGCGATCTCCTCGTACGACAGGCCCTCGATGTCGCAGAGCACGACGGCGGCACGGAACTCGGGCGCGAGGGTGTCCAGCGCCTGCTGCACGTCCGCGTCGAAATGCGCGTCGTTGAAGACCTGCTGCGGGGACGGCTCACGGCTCGGCAGCCGCTCGGCGGCGTCGTCGCCCAGCGAGTCGAACCGGATCCGCTGCTTGCGACGGACCATGTCCAGGAACAGATTGGTCGTGATGCGGTGCAGCCAGCCCTCGAACGTGCCCGGCGTATACGTCGACAGCGAGCGGAACACGCGGACGAAGACCTCCTGGGTGAGGTCCTCCGCGTCGTGCTGGTTGCCCGTCAGCCGGTAGGCGAGGCGGTAGACCCGACCGCTGTGCGTGCTGACGATCTCTTCCCAAGAGGGCGGTGTCCACGCCTGGGAATCCGCATCTGAGGCGAAGGTCGCGGTCGGCGCGGAGACGGTGGAAGAACGGTCAGCAATGTTGGTCACGGATTTCGGCTCACCCGCCGACCTGAGGAAGCGCCGCAGCACTCCTCTCCGATCCGCAGGCGCAGCCGCACCTCCCCTATCGGCTCTGGTGGTGTCCAGCGGAGCCCCTACCATAGCCACCTCGCCCGTTAGCTCCGGATAAGCCTTTTTCCTGCTGGGGCCGGGAATGCCCCGGAAGCGTCGGCCCGCGGTGGCGGACCCGTCCTCCGGGCCGTTTTCCACGGGCTGTCCCCGCTCCTTCACAACGTCCGGTCCCATCTGCGGGTTCCCGGGCGCAGCGGATACAGTCACGGTTGCGCCAACTACGGGGACAGGAGAGGGTCATTACCGCCAACCGGCAGACGAGCTGGGCGTTCGCCGACGCCTTTGTCGCCGAGGACGAAGCGTTGCTCTGGGCCCGGGACCGGGCCCGGGAGACAGGGCTCCGCCCGGTGTCGCCCGGTACGGGCGCCGTGCTGCGCCTGCTCGCTGCCACGACGGACGCCAAGGCCGTGGCCGAGATCGGCACCGGGACCGGAGTGTCCGGACTCTATCTGCTGTACGGAATGCGGCCCGACGGAGTGCTCACGACGGTCGATCCGGAACCCGAACGTCAGCAGTTCGCCCGTGAGGCGTTCCGGGCCGCCGGGTTCGCCGCCAACCGTGCCCGTTTCATTCCCGGACGCGCCCTGGACGTGCTGCCGCGGCTCGCGGACGGCGGATACGACCTGGTGTTCTGCGACGGGGACCGGCTGGAGAGCCTGGACTGTCTCGCTGAATCGTTGCGCCTGCTGCGTCCCGGTGGCCTCGTGTGCTTCGAGGGCGTCTTCGCGGACGGCCGCACTGTCGACTCCGCCGCGCAGCCGGCGGAGGTACTGCGGCTGCGGGAACTGTTGCGGGCGGTACGGGAGAGCAAAGAACTGCTGGAGACGCTGGTACCGGTGGGCGACGGACTGCTGTGCGCGGTGCGACGCGGCTGACCGGGTGACGGGGCTCACCGGCCCGGTGACGGGACGGACGGGACCGCTCCGGGACCGACGCCGCGGTTCCGGCCGGGCCGACGGGCCTCCCCCGGGGCCGGCGCGACGGGCGGCACCGGTTCCGGCCGGTCGGTGCCGTCGGCCGCACCCACCTCATCGAACACATCGCTGCCCCGGCACGGTGTCCGTGCCGGGGCAGCGAGAAGTGGGAGCGCGTCTGCTCAGCCGACGACCTTCTTGAGGGCATCGCCGAGTGCGTCGGCCTCGTCCGGCGTCAGCTCCACGACGAGTCGACCGCCGCCTTCGAGCGGAACGCGCATGACGATGCCCCGCCCCTCCTTGGTCACCTCGAGCGGGCCGTCGCCCGTCCGCGGCTTCATGGCCGCCATGCTCGTTCCCCTTCCTGAAACCAGCTCATGCAACCGGCGGCCCCATGACAGGCGCTGTGTCACCGGCATCGAACACATTGCTTCCAGGCCATTATCCCGCATCACAGACCCCAATGACCAACATCGGTCGGCATCGCTTGCGCAACGCGCACTCCCAAAACCACCCAATTCGGCGATCGGGCTGCGATACTCCGCCCTCCTGGCCCCCTCGCCGGAGCACATGTGAGCGCAATTGTTAGACGCAGGTCACATGTTCGCCGGTGGCCGGGTCGGCCATGCTTGCCTGGACAGGCACATCGTCCGAGGCGCAGAGGGGACAGCGAAATGGCCGACGAGACGGCGGACAGCGTGCTCTACGAGGTGAGCGACGGGCTCGCCACGATCACGATCAACCGCCCCGGCGCGATGAACGCCATGGACACCGCGGCCAAGGTGGCGTTGCGCGAGGCTCTGCGGTCCGCGGCGGCCGACACCGCCGTTCGGGCCGTTCTGCTCACCGCCACGGGTCGCGCCTTCTGCGTGGGCCAGGATCTCAGGGAACACGTCGGGAAGCTCGAAGAGGCCCGGGCGGCGGGTGGCGGCAACGCGCTGAGCACCGTGCGGGAGCACTACAACCCGATCGTGCGGGCCCTCACGGAGATGCCCAAGCCGGTCGTCGCCGGTGTGAACGGCGTCGCCGCCGGGGCCGGTTTCGGGTTCGCGCTCGCCTGCGACTACCGGGTGGTCGCCGACACCGCGTCGTTCAACACCTCGTTCGCCGGGGTCGCGCTCACCGCCGACTCGGGCGTCTCCTGGACGCTGCCCCGGCTGATCGGGCAGAGCCGCGCCGCCGACCTGCTGCTCTTCCCGCGCTCGATCTCCGCGCGGGAGGCCCATGAGCTGGGCATCGTGAACAAACTGGTACCCGCCGACGAACTGGCCGGCGAGGCCGCCGCCGTCGCCCGGACCCTGGCCTCCGGTCCCACCGTGGCGTACGCGGCGCTCAAGGAGTCCCTGGCCTACGGCGCCGCCCACACCCTGGACGAGACGCTGGAGAAGGAGGACGAACTCCAGACGAAGGCGGGCGTGTCCGAGGACCACGCGATCGCGGTACGGGCCTTCCTGGACAAGGAGAGGCCGAAGTACCTCGGCCGGTGACGGCTTACACCCCGGCGCCGCGCGCCACACAGTCGGCGAGGTGGTCGTCGACCAGGCCGCACGCCTGCATCAGGGCGTAGGCCGTGGTGGGTCCGACGAAGCGGATGCCGCGCTTCTTGAGGTCCTTGGCCAGGGCCGTGGACTCGGGGGTGACCGCGGGGACGTCCCCGACGCTGCGCGGGACCGGGCGTCCCGCCGGGTCGGGGGCGTGGGACCAGATGAGTTCGTCGAGCTCACCGCCACGCCAGCCGGCCAGAACCTTGGCGTTGGCGAGCGTCGCCTCGATCTTCGCCCGGTTGCGGATGATGCCGACGTCGGCGAGGAGGCGTTCCTTGTCGGCGTCGGTGAACCGGGCCACGGCGGGGATCTCGAAGCCCGCGAAGGCGGATCGGAAGCCCTCCCGGCGGCGCAGGATCGTCAGCCAGGACAGGCCCGACTGGAACGCCTCCAGGCAGAGCCGTTCGAAGAGGGCGTCGTCGCCGTGGACCGGGCGGCCCCATTCGGTGTCGTGGTACGCCAGGTAGTCCTCCGTGGAGAGCCCCCAGGGACAGCGCAGGCCGCCGTCCGGTGCCGTTTCCGCGCCGCCGCTCATCGCCGGGGCTCCTCTCCCGGCCGCCGCGTCGGCCGGTCCTCGTGCTGCCGGGGTTCGTGCTGTCGGGGGTCGTGCCCCGCGTCCTGCCGGGCGTCGCCGCCCGGGTCGGCCTGCCAGGAGGTGTCCCAGGGCGTCTTCGAACGTTCCTCGGACAGCTCCCGTCCGCGCGGCGGCTCCTCCGGGCGCGGCGGCGACCGGTGCGGGTCCTCCTCCGGCGGCTCCAGGAGGTCGGGCCCGCCGACGGCGGTCGCCTGGGCGCCGGCCAGCGCCGACTCCAGCTCCGCGATCCGCGCGTCCCGCTCGGCGAGCTCGGCACCGAGCCGCCCGAGCGCCTCGTCCACGTCCGTCATGCGGTAGCCGCGCACGGCCACCGGCAGTCGCAGTGCCTCGACGTCCGCCCGGCCGACCGGGCGCGTGGCGGGCAGCGGGTCCGTCAACTGCTCGGGCGCCACGTCCTGGAGAACGGCGTTCCTCCCCCCGCCGACCACCGCCAGGGTGACCGCGGCCACGACGACCACCATCGTCAGCAGCAAGAACCAGAACACGCGCATCTCCCCGGGTGCGGAAACCTGTCCGGGTCCGATCGTGCCACGCGGCACCGACAGTCGTTGCCTCGCCCGGCGACCGGTGCCGGGCAGGCCGTAGGGTCGCAGGCGACCACGGGGCGATCTACCAGAGGAGAAACGCGGGATGCGAAGCGGTGCGCTCAGGCTGGGGCGGCGTGAGTTCGGTACGCACGAGCCGGTGATCATGGCGATCGTGAACCGTACCCCGGACTCCTTCTACGACCGGGGCGCGACGTTCCGGGACGAGCCCGCGCTCGCCCGGGTCGAGCAGGTGATCGCGGACGGTGCGGCGATCATCGACATCGGCGGGGTGAAGGCGGGGCCCGGTGCGGAGGTGACCGCCGAGGAGGAGGCCCGCCGCACGGTGGGGTTCGTCGCCGAGGTGCGGCGCCGTCACCCGGACGTGGTGATCAGCGTCGACACCTGGCGCCACGATGTCGGCGAGGCGGTGTGCGAGGCCGGGGCCGACGTGCTGAACGACGCCTGGGGCGGCGTCGACCCGAAGCTCGCGGAGGTGGCCGCCCGCTACGGCGCCGGTCTGGTGTGCACCCACGCGGGCGGCGCCGAGCCCCGGACCCGGCCGCACCGGGTGGTGTACGACGACGTGATGGCGGACGTCCTGCGGGTGACGGTGGGGCTGGCGGAACGGGCCGTGGGGCTCGGGGTGCGGCCCGACGGGATCATGATCGACCCCGGTCACGACTTCGGCAAGAACACCCGGCACTCGCTGGAGGCGACGCGCAGGCTGGAGGAGATGACGGAGACCGGCTGGCCGGTCCTGGTGTCGCTGTCCAACAAGGACTTCGTGGGCGAGACCCTGGACCGCCCGGTCGAGGAACGGGTGATCGGGACGCTGGCGACGACGGCCGTGTCGGCGTGGCTGGGCGCCCGGGTGTACCGGGTGCACGAGGTGGCGGAGACCCGTCAGGTACTGGACATGGTCGCCTCGATCGCCGGGCACCGGGAACCCGCGGTGGCGAGGCGCGGACTCGCCTGACGGCCCGCGGACCGGCCCGGGGGCGGCCGGTGCCCGGGCGGGGTGCGTCCGGGCGCCCGTCGGGCACGGGCCCGGAACCGGCCCCGGCCCCCCGGGCGGGCCGGGTGGCGCCCCGCCCGGGCGAGTCCGCCGTCCCGTCGTCCCGCTACCGGCCGACCTCCTTGGTCACCAGGTCGACCGCCTCGTCCACGTCGTCCGTCACGTGGAACAGCAGCAGGTCGTGCTCGGAGGCCTTGCCCCCGGCCACCACCGTGTCCCGCAGCCAGTCCACGAGCCCGCTCCAGTACGCGGTGCCGAACAGCACGATCGGGAAGCGGGTGACCTTGCGGGTCTGGACGAGGGTGAGCGCCTCGAAGAGTTCGTCGAGCGTGCCGAGACCGCCCGGCAGGACGACGAAGCCCTGCGCGTACTTCACGAACATCGTCTTGCGGACGAAGAAGTAGCGGAAGTTGACGCCGATGTCGACGTGCGGGTTGAGGCCGGACTCGAAGGGCAGCTCGATGCCGAGGCCGACGGAGATGCCCTTGGCCTCCCGCGCCCCCTTGTTCGCCGCCTCCATGGCGCCGGGACCGCCCCCGGTGATCACCGCGAAGCCGGCCTCGACCAGGGCTCTGCCGATCCGTACGCCGGCCTCGTAGTCGGGGCCGCCGGGCCGGGTGCGGGCCGAGCCGAAGACGCTGATGGCGCTCGGCAGCTCGGCGAGCGCGCCGAATCCCTCGACGAACTCCGACTGGATGCGCATCACCCGCCACGGGTCGGTGTGCACCCATTCGGAGTCGCCCTCGGTGTCCAGCAGCCGCTGGTCCGTGGTGCCGGGCTGTACCTGTTCCCTGCGGCGCAGTACCGGTCCGAGCCGCTGCTCCTCGGGGACCTGCGCTCCCTCGGGGTTGCCCATGGCCTGCTCCCTCCGACGACGGTCGACGGTCGTCGCCGACGACCGTCCCTGTCAGGTCAGCCTAGTGCTGTGACCGGGAAGGTTTGCCGGGAAGGTTCGCCGGGTGGCGCTGTGAACCCTTCGGGTCGCGGCGGTCCGGATTCGCGGAGGTCACGGACGGCGGCATGCCGGCGGTCAGTCGGTGAGCCAGGAGCGGAGCCGCTCCTCGCAGTGGGTGATCCGCTCGGTCCTCACATGCTCGTCGCGCTTGTGGGCGAGCAGCGGGTCGCCGGGGCCGTAGTTCACCGCCGGCACCCCGAGGGAGCCGAAGCGGGAGACGTCCGTCCAGCCGAACTTGGGCCGGGCGGTGCCGCCGACCGCCGCCATGAACGCCTTGGCCGCCGGGTGCGCGAGGCCGGGCATGGCCGCGCCCGAGTGGTCGTCGACGACGAATTCGGCGACGCCGCAGTCCGCGAAGACCTCGTGGACGTGGGCCAGGGCCTCCTCGGCGGTGCGGTCGGGCGCGTAGCGGTAGTTCACGACGACGGTGCAGGCGTCGGGGATGACGTTGTTGGCGACGCCCCCCTCGATCCGTACGGCGTTGAGGCCCTCGCGGTATTCGAGGCCGTCGATGACCGGGCGGCGCGGCTCGTAGGCGGCGAGGCGGGCCAGGACCGGGGCGGCGGCGTGGACGGCGTTGGACCCCATCCAGCTACGGGCGGAGTGGGACCGTTCGCCCTCGGTGCGCAGGAAGACCCGCAGGGTGCCCTGGCAGCCGCCCTCGACCTCGGCGTCGGAGCCCTCCAGCAGGACGGCGAAGTCGCCCGCCAGCCAGTCGGGGTGGGCCTCGGCCACGTGCCCGAGCCCGTTCAGGTGCGCGGCGACCTCCTCGTTGTCGTAGAAGACGAAGGTGAGGTCGCGGTTGGGCTCGGGCACGGTCGCGGCGATCCGCAACTGGACGGCGACGCCCGACTTCATGTCGGAGGTGCCGCAGCCCCAGAGCACGCCGTCGTCGTCGAGCCGGGACGGCACGTTGTCGGCGATCGGCACGGTGTCGATGTGTCCGGCGAGCACGACCCGCTCGGCACGGCCCAGGTTCGTCCGGGCCACGACGTTGTTGCCGTGCCGGTCGACGGTCAGGTGCGGCAGGGTGCGCAGCGCCGCCTCGATGGCGTCGGCGAGTTCCTTCTCCTGGCCGCTGACCGACGGGAAGTCGACGAGCCGTGCGGTGAGTGCGGGGCCGTCCAGGGTGAGGTCAAGCGTGCTTTCGGTCATGGCACCGACCCTACGGCCTCGCCCGCGGCCGGAGGCGGGCCCGCGTACGGGGTGAACCGGTCCGTCCGGTCCGTCCGGTCCGTCCCCGCGCGAGGACCCCGGGACTCTCGGCCCCGGACGGACACTCAAGTACGGTGGCCCCGTGCCCCGGACCGACTCCCCCACGCGCCGACACACCGGCCGCAGCCGCCTCTTCCGTATCGCGGCCGCCTTCGTCGTGCTCGCCGCTCTGGGCGGCTATCTGCTGCTTCAGTACATCACCGGCAAAACGGTGGTCCAAGGGTGCGTCGTGGAGTCCGCCGACGGCTCGACGGGCAAGGGCCGCACGTACCGGATGAGCCCGGAGCAGGCGTCGAACGCAGCGACGATCTCGGCCGTCGGCACCGCACGCGGCATGCCCGAGCGCGCGGTGACGATCGCGCTGGCGACCGCGTTGCAGGAATCGGGGCTGCGCAACATCGAGCACGGCGACCGGGATTCGCTGGGCCTGTTCCAGCAGCGGCCCTCGCAGGGCTGGGGCACCGAGGAACAGATCATGGATCCGGTCTACTCGGCGGGCGAGTTCTACCGGCATCTGGCGAAGGTCCCCGGTTACTCGCGGCTGCCGCTGACGGTCGCCGCGCAGCGGGTCCAGCGCAGCGGCTTCCCGCAGGCGTACGCGAAGCACGAGCCGGACGCGGCGCTGCTGGCGGCGGCGCTGACCGGGCGCACGCCGGCCACGCTGAACTGCAATCCGCCGAGGGCGACGGCCGTGACGGCCGACGCGGCGACCGTGCGGACGGAGCTGGTGCGCGCCTTCGGCAAGGAGGTGCTGCCCGCGGCGCGGCCCGCGGCGGCCGGCGGGGCGGGCGCCGCCGGTTCACCGGCGGCGAGCACGGTGGCGGTACCGGTGCCGCTGGCCCCCGACCCCGAGGACGACGACGCGGCACAGCGCGGTTGGGAACTGGCGCACTGGGCGGTCGCGCGGTCCGAGTCGCTGGGCCTGAAGGAGGTCGCCTACGCGGACCGGGTGTGGAAGGCCGGGTCCGGCTGGCACACGGAGCGCAAGGAATCGGACGCCGATCAGGTCCGGATCAAGCTCGTACAGTAGTGCGAGTCGTCGTCCGGGGGGGTTATCCAGCCCCTCCGCGTCAACTCCGCGCACCTCACCCTCCGTCATCACCCCGCACCCCTCGATCCCCTTGCGATGAAGGTGAAGTGACGGTTCACCCGGCCAACCGGCAATGCGACATACGTCCGCTTTCCTCCGCGACGGACCAACTGGCGCGTTACCGACTCTTTACCCCGGCCCACCGCAACCTCTCCCGCCCCCGCGACGGTTGTCATTGCGTCCGATCAACGGACAGACAGATTCCTCACCCGTCGAAGGAGCATCATGTCCCTCCCCCTGACCCGCCGCATCACCCGTGCCGCGCTGCTGCTCGCCGTCGGCGTCGCCCCCGTGATCGGTGCGGCCGGAGCCGCGGGCGCCGCGCCGCTCCCGCAGACGCCGGAGCTCGGCGGTCCGGCCTCGGTCGACGGCAACGGCCTCGGCAAGGCGGTCGACGGCGTGTCCCGGCAGGGTGCCGGGACGGCGAACGGGACCGGCGGCAAGATCGTCGGAACGGCCCTCCCGGCCGCGGGCAAGACCGTCGGCAAGGCGGGCGCCGAGGCCGCCCCGACCGTGCGGAAGGCCGCCGGCGGCGCCACGGGCACCGCGGGCAAGGTGCTCGGCGACACCGCGGGCGCCGCGACCAAGGGCGGTCTTCCCACCCAGGGCCTGCCGCTCGGCTGATCCGGCCCGCCCCTTCCCCCGCGCGAGGACACCCCGCCCCGTCCCCCGTGGACACATGCGGGGGCACCTGCGAGGGGCCGCGGGGTACGCGCACCCCGCGGCCCCTCGCAGGTGCGGCCGGTTGGCCGGTCAGCCGCGGGACAGGCGCTCGACCGCGGCGGCCACCCGCTCGTCCGTCGCCGTGAACGCCACCCGCACGAAGCGGTCCCCGGCCGGTCCGTAGAAGTCCCCCGGCGCCACCAGGATGCCGAGGTCCGCCAGGTACGCCACGGTGTCCCAGCAGGGTTCGTCGCGCGTCGCCCACAGGTAGAGGCTCGCCTCGCTGTGCTCGATCCGGAAGCCGTGGGCCTCCAGCGCGGCGCGCAGGGCGGCACGCCGCCTCGCGTACCGGTCCCGCTGCTCGGCGACGTGCGCGTCGTCGCCGAGGGCCACGGCCTCCGCCGCCTGCACCGGGGCGGAGGTCATCATTCCGCCGTGCTTGCGGATCAGCAGCAGGTCGCCGAGCACCGACGCGTCGCCCACGACGAAGGCCGCGCGGTACCCGGCCAGGTTGGAACGCTTCGACAGCGAGTGGACGGCGACGATGCCCTCGTACGTACCGCCGCAGACGTCCGGGTGCAGGACGGAGACGGGTTCGGCCTCCCAGCCCAGCTCCAGGTAGCACTCGTCGCTGAAGACCAGGACGCCGTGCTCGCGCGCCCAGGCGACGATCCGGGTCAGCTCGGCCCGGGGCAGGACACGGCCGGTCGGGTTGGACGGCGAGTTGAGCCAGAGCAGCTTCAGTCCGGCCGGGTCCAGCTCGGTGGGGTCGTCGTAGGCGACGGGCTCGGCGCCGCAGAGCCGCGCGCCCACCTCGTACGTCGGGTAGGCGAGGCGCGGGTACGCGACCCTGTCGCCCGCGCCCAGGCCGAGCTGGGTGGGCAGCCAGGCCACCAGTTCCTTGGAGCCGACGACCGGCAGGACGTTCTCGTGCGCCACCGCGGCCGCGCCGAGCCGCCGCCGCACCCAGCCGGTGATCGCGTCGCGCAGCTCGACGGTTCCCCACACCGTCGGGTAGCCGGGGCTGTCCGCGGCGTCGACGAGCGCCCGCCGGACCAGCTCGGGCACCGGGTCGACCGGCGTGCCGACGGACAGGTCCACGATGCCGTCCGGGTGGGCGGCGGCCGTCGACTTGTGGGGGGCGAGCTTGTCCCAGGGGAAGACCGGGAGACGGGAGGAGACTGCGGACACGGATCTCTGCTTTCTCGTACGGGATTGCGCGCGGCGCTCCGGCACGGTCGGCGCCGCCATGCGCGCCGCGCGGGCCTTCCGCCGCCGGCACCGCCCACGTCGGCGGGCCGCTGGAGCCGCGCGGGCGGACCTCGGTGGTTCCGGCCCCTCGGGCCGCTCCGTGAAAACGCCTCGGTCCCGCACGGTGACGAGCCGTACGGGACCGGGGCGACGCACGTGCCTGCCGCGGCCTACTGGTTCTGCGGCGGAAGCGCTGCGATGAACGCGTGGTCGCGCTCGATCAGACCCAGCTTGGAGGCACCACCGGGCGACCCGAGGTCGTCGAAGAACTCGACATTCGCCTTGTAGTAGTCCTTCCACTCCTCCGGGGTGTCGTCCTCGTAGAAGATCGCCTCGACCGGGCACACCGGCTCACAGGCTCCGCAGTCGACACATTCGTCCGGGTGGATGTACAAGGACCGCTGGCCCTCGTAGATGCAGTCGACCGGGCACTCTTCGATGCAGGCCTTGTCCTTCACGTCGACACAAGGCTGCGCGATGACGTAGGTCACGCTGTCGTTCCTCCTCGGTAGGGCGTTGGCTCTCGCGCGGGAGCGCGGCGTCGTCGATGCCCACCCCTAGTATCTCCGTTCCCGGGCACGAACCGAACAGGAGGGGCGGACAGAGCTGTGGAATTCACCGTCGGCGGACACCTGGAAGTCCGAATTGCACCGACTGACGTGGGCAAACGGGTATCACTCCGGCGCACTTGTGCGCATGGCCCGCAAGGAGCGAAGTTCACCGATACGGTCGGCGTTCTCACATCGTGGGAAGACGGTGTGCTGTCGATCACAACGCGGAGCGGCGACTCCGTCCGCGTACCGGAATCGGATCTCGTCGCCGGCAAGGTCGTCCCCGCCGCTCCGGCCCGACGGCGCGGCCTGCCCGCCACCTCCTTCGAGGAACTGGCGCGCGTCTGTGCCCGGGCCTGGCAGCCGGTGGAGAGCGAGGCGTTGGGGGACTGGCGGCTGCGCGCCGCGCGGGGCTTCACCCGACGCGCCAACTCCGTACTGCCGCTCGGCGATCCCGGCGTGCCGCTCGACGAGGCGCTCCGGTACATCGAGCGGTGGTACGGGGAGCGCGAACTGCCCGCGTACGTCCAGGCGGCGACGGGCGCCCAGGGCACCCAGGAGCGGCTCTGCGCGGAGCTGGAGGAACGCGGGTGGCGCCGCGAGGTGACGACCGAGGTGCGGATCGGCGCGCTCGCCCCGATCGGCGACCGGGACACGGACGTGTCGGGGGTACGGCTGAGCCGTGACCTCGACGAGGCATGGCTCTCCCGCTACCAGCGTTCCGGGACCCCCGGCCCGCACGTCCTGGAGGTGCTGCGCGGCGGCCCCTCGGTGTGGTTCGCCTCCGTGCCCGGGGACGACGCGCCCGGGGACGACGCGCCCGGTGGTGCCGTCGGGAGGGCGAAGGCGGCCCCCGCGGCGATCGGGCGCTGCGTGGTGGACGGGCGGTGGGCCGGATTCATGGCCGTCGAGGTGGCCCCCGCCCACCGGCGCCGGGGCCTCGCCACCGCCGTGATGACCGCGCTCGCCCGCCGGGCCCTGGAGGAGGGCGCCTCGGCGGCGTGGCTCCAGGTGGAGTCGGACAACGAAGGGGCCCGGGCCCTGTACGGGGCCATGGATTTCTCGGTCCATCACCGGTATCACCACTTCCGGTCGGCGTGACGGGAGGGCGGGGAGTCCGATGAGTCCTCATCGACCGGAGGAACCGGAGAGGTACGGGCGTCCCGGGCGCCCGGACCGGGACGAGCTGCTGCGCCGGTTCGCCGCCGAGGCGCGCGCCGAACGGCCGGATCTGGCGCAGCTCTGCCTGCTGCTGGCGGCGGTGGCCGATCCGGACCTGGACGAGAACGGGATCGACGCGGCACAGATCGAGCTTGACGATCTGGCGGGCCGGCTCCCGTACGGGGTGCGGGGCGGCCGGGCCTGGGCCTCGGCGGTGACCGAACTGCTCGGCGAACGGTGCGGCTTCGCGGGCTCGGCCGCGGACTACCGGCGGCTGGGTTCGTCGCTGCTGCACCAGGTCCTGCGGCGGCGGAGCGGGCTGCCGATCCTGTTGTCGGTGGTGTGGATCGAGGTGGCCCGGCGGGCGGGCGCCCCGGTGTACGGGGTGGCGCTGCCGGGTCACTTCGTCGTCGGGTTCGGCGACCCGTCGGAACGGGTGCTGGTGGATCCCTTCCACGGCGGCCGCCCGTTGACCGGGCGGGACGCGGAGCTGCTGGTGGCGGGGGCGACGGGGGCGCCGCTGGAGGAGTCGATGCTGGAACCGGCCCGGCCGCTGGAGATCGTGCTGCGGATCCTGAACAACATCAGGGCGTGGGCGGCGGCCCGTCCGGAGCACACGGACGTGGCGCTGTGGTCGGTGGACCTCTCCCTGCTGCTGCCCTCGCACCCGGCCCGGCTGCGATTCGAGCGCGCCCAGCTACTCGTGCAGAGCGGGCGGTTCCTGCGCGGGGCGGCGGAGATGGAGGCGTACGCGGACGTGGTGGCCGGGGTCGACCCGGAGGCGGCCGAGACCATCCGCCAACGGGCGCGGGCGGCAAGGGCGTTGCTGAACTGAGGGCAGTACCGGCCGGAGGCCGCCGCCCCGGGGCCGGGCCCTCATGGCCCCGGGGCCCCCGGCCCCGACCGCTCTCGCCCGTGCGCCCGCGTCGGCAGGCACGGCCCCGTCCGGCCCGCCCTTGATCACACGGGGGTGCCCGAAGACAAGTAACCCGGCTCCGGCGCGTCACGTCCGACGGCTTACGCCGCCAGGTGGAATCGCGACCGAACCGGCGCCGGGGGCAGGCGGGGGCAGCCGCGAACCGGTGCCGGGCGCCGCTCAGCCCACGAACCACCAACGCCCCCTCAACCCGCCTCCCCCGTAACGGAGTTGGCCGCCCCCGGCGGCCCTGCGGGCCGGGAGTGGCGCAGACGGGCCGTCACGCCGGGACCTCGGCAAACGGGTGGCTGCCGCCGCTCAAACCTCAGGCGGCGCCGCATGCCGTCCAACGGGTGATTATCCGCTCCACGCCACCCGAAAAGCCCACGGCATCGCTCGAATGCGGCACTCCCCGATGGCGCGGGACTCCATTCCGGCTGACGGTGGATCACGTCGCCACTGCTCCACACCGAGTCGACACCCCGTCACTCTTCGCAGTCGCGGCGGAAGGAATGTGTTCAGATGCGCTCTGCCCGCACACTGTTCGCTTCGGCCGCTGTCACAGCGGTCCTCGCCATCACCGGTCCCGCCGCCTACGCCGCGGTCGCGGCGGGGGACTCGGCACCGGCGGCCAACGGCTCCTCGTCCTCGCGCGGCGACGAGCACGGAAGGTACGACTCCGACCACGGCGACCGCGGCGGCGACCGCGGCGGTCGCGACGACTACGGACGCGGCGACGACCGCGGCGACGACGAAGGCGGTCGCGGCGGCCGCGGCGACGACGAAGGCGGTCGCGGCGGCCACGGCCGCGACGAGGGGCGCGGACCCCGCGGCGGCATCCACACCGGCGGCGGCTTCATGGCCAAGGTGATCGTCGGCGACGAGGGTGGTCGCGGCGGCGACCACGGCCGTGACGAAGGCGGTCGCGGCGGTGACCGCGGCCGTGACGAAGGCGGTCGCGGCGGTGACCGCGGCCGTGACGAGGGCGGTCGCGGCGGTGACCGCGGCCGTGACGAGGGCGGCCGGGGCGGCCACGGCCGCGACGAGGGGCGCGGACCGCGCGGCGGCATGCACACCGGCGGCGGCTTCATGGCCACGGCCCTCACCAGCGACCGTGACGAGGGCGGCCGGGGCGGCGACCGCGGCGGCGACGAGGGTGGTCGCGGCGGTGACGAGGGCGGCCGCGGCGGCGACGAAGGCGGTCGCGGCGGCGACGAAGGCGGTCGCGGCGGCGACGAAGGCGGTCGCGGCGGCGACCGCGGCCGCGACGAGGGCAGGCCGCGCGGCGGCATGCACACCGGCGGCGGCGGGACGGCGATGACCGGCAGCAGCCTGGCCGCCGGTTCGGCGCTCCTGCTCGGCGGCGTCGGCGTGGGCGCGTACAAGCTCCGTCGTCGCCGGTCGGACGGTGGCGCGGTCGCCTGACCGGGCCTCCCGTCCGCCGTCAGCCGGTCGTCATCACGTTGTCGCGGCCGTCGTCCCTCGGGGGCGACGGCCGCGGCGGCTTCGTTTCCGCTCCGGTGATCCGGCACCGGAGCGGGACACGACGGTCGAGCCCCGGCGCGTCCCCGCCTCCACCTCCGCCTCCGTGCGGACGGTGCCCCGACGTCCCGCGCCTCCGGCTCCCGACAACCCCGCCCCCCTGACATCGCACAAGCTGACATCGCACAAGCGAAAGGCACGTTCCCATGGCCGCCCCGCAGCCACCCGGATCCACCCCCTCCCGGACCGCCCCCGCAGCCACACTGCGCCGCGCCCTCATGTGGCCGGTCGTCGCGGCCGGGCTGGGCATGCTCCTGATCTACAACTCCTTCGGCAACGCGGCCGACGACAAGGCGCCGTCCCCGCCCGTCGCCGCCCTCGCGCCGGCCATGCCCGTGCCCGAGGTCCTCGGTTCCCACGCCCCGCCCCACCCCGCCCCGCCGCCGGAACGGGCCACCGGCCCGGCGATGCTGCGCTCCGTCCCGGCCCGGCTGCGGATCCCGTCCCTCGGTGTCAACGCACCGTTCACCGATCTGGCGATCGGCACCGACGGCCGGCTGAACCCGCCGCCTCCCAACGACAACAACCTCGTGGGATGGTTCAAGGACGGTGCCACACCCGGCGAGCGCGGCACGGCGATCGTGGCCGGGCACGTCGACACCACGACCGGGCCCGCCGTCTTCCTCCAGCTCCAGTTCCTCAAGCCGGGCGCCACGGTCGACATCACACGCGCCGACGGCTCGGTGGCCACGTTCAAGGTCGACTCGGTGGAGACCTTCAGCAAGGCGAAGTTCCCGGACAAGCGGGTCTACGCCGACGCCCCCGACGCCCAGCTGCGCCTGATCACCTGCGGCGGCCCGTACAACAAGACCGCCAAGGACTACGAGGACAACGTGGTGGCGTTCGCCCACCTCGACTCGTCCAAGGAGGGCTGACGGCCGCGCCGAACCGGGCCGGCGGAGGAACGACGTGCGCGTCGGTACCGAACCGGGTCGCGGCGGCAGGGCGGCCGGGCCGCGAAGGGCCGCGGGCCCGGCCGCCGGACGGATGCCCGGCCTACAGCCAGCCCTTCTCCCGGGCGATCCGGACCGCCTCGGCCCGGTTTCGGGCCGCCAGCTTCTGGATCGCCGTGGAGAGGTAGTTGCGGACCGTCCCCTGCGAGAGGTGGAGGGCCGCCGCGATCTCCGCGTTGGTGGAACCGTCCGCCGCCGTGCGCAGGACGTCGCGTTCGCGGTCGGTGAGCGGGTTCGCCCCGTCGGCGAGCGCGGCGGCCGCGAGGGTGGGGTCGATGACCCGCTCCCCCGCCAGTACCCGGCGCACCGCCGAGGCAAGTTGGGCGGCCGGCGCGTCCTTCACGAGGAAGGCGTCGGCGCCCGACTCCATGGCCCGGCGCAGGTAGCCGGGGCGGCCGAAGGTGGTGACGATGACGATCTTCACGTCGGGCAGTTCGCGCCGCAGGACCGCGGCCGCGTCGATCCCCGTCATGCCCGGCATCTCGATGTCCAGGAGCGCCACGTCCACCCGGTGCTCACGGGCGGCGGCCGACACCTCGTCGCCGCGGGCGACCTGGGCCACCACCTCGATGTCGGGTTCCAGACCGAGAAGCGTCGCCAGTGCCTCGCGCACCATGGACTGGTCCTCGGCGAGGAGAAGCCTGATCATGCTCATTCCGTGGATCCTACGGGCTGTCCCGTGGGCCGGAACCCAGCGGAACGCTCAGGGCCAGCACGAAGCCCCTGCCGGAAGCGGAGGCGCCGGAACGGGATGTGCCGGTGCGGGTGGTCAGGGTGCCGCCGACCGCGGCGAGGCGTTCGGAGAGGCCGGTGAGGCCGTTGCCCGGTTCGCTGCCCGCCGCCCCTGCGCCGTCGTCCGCGACGGTGAGTTCGAGGACCTCGCCGTCGAGGGTCTGGCGGGCGGTGAGGTCCACCGTGCAGCGCCGTGCCCCGCTGTGGCGCACGACGTTGGTGACCGCCTCCCGCAACGCCCAGGCCAGTACCTCCTCCGGCTCCCCGGGGACATCCGCCGGGGCCTCGGCCGGGACGTCGGCGACGATGCCCGCCGCGGCGAGCGCGGTACGGGCCCCGGCCAGTTCGCCGGGGAGGGTCGGCCTGCGGTAGCCGGTGACGGCGCCGCGCACGTCGGCCAGCGCCTGACGGCTGACGTGCTCGATGTCCGCGACCTGGGCGGCCGCCTGCTCCGGATGGGCGGGCAGCATCCGGCCGGCCAGCTCGCTCTTGAGCGTGATGAGCGAGAGCGAGTGGCCGAGCAGGTCGTGCAGGTCGCGGGCGAGCCGCAGCCGCTCCTCGTTGGCGGCGAGCTGGGCGACGGTCGCGCGGGCCTCGCGCAGTTCGATCGTGGTGCGGATCAGCTGCCGTACGCCGGTCATCGAGAACCCGCCGAGCAGCGCGGGGAAGACCAGCGCGGTGACGGTCTCGCGCGGGTGGTCGCCGAGGACTCCGAAGCCGACCATGACGGCGGTGACGGCGGGGATGAGCCATCGCGACGTCCGCAGCGGCAGGGTGGCGCCGACGGAGACCGCCACGTACACGAAGAGGACCAGCCAGGACGTGCCGAGCGTCAGGATGAGGACGGCGGCGAGGACGCCGAGAAAGGCGATGACGGCCCGGACGAGACGGAGGTCCGACGGCCTGGCGGTGTTGCGGAACACCAGCACCAGGTACGCCGCGGCGAACACCACCAGGCCCAGCGTGCCGCCCGCGGTCGCCCACACGGTGTGCCGGCCGGTGGTCAGGTCCTGGACCGGGGCGGCCATGAACGCGAGCCAGATACCGATCCAGAACAGCTTGATCCAGCCCTGCCTGCGCGTCGTGGGCGGGCGCCCGATGCCGACGGCCGTCTCGTCGTCGTTCACGCCTTCAGGGTGTCCTTCCGGTAGAGCCAGGCCGCACCGCCCGCGAAGACCAGGAAGTAGAGGCAGAGGAGGGCGACGTCCTTGGCGTGCGGTGAGCCGCCCATCTCGATCGCCTGGCCGAGAGAAGCGTACGCGTGGGTGGGCAGCCACTCGGCGATGTCCTGGAGCCACCGCGGGAAGGTCGCGGTGGGCATCCACAGACCGCCCAGGATGGACAGGCCGAAGTAGACGATCATCGTGAGCGGGCGGACCGCGTCACCACTGGCGAGGTAGCCGATGGCGACCCCGAGCGCGGCGAACACCAGGGAACCGGCCCAGATGACCCCGGCCAGCGCGAACCACTGCCAGGCCTCCACCCGCACCTGCTTGACGACGGCGGCGACCACGAAGACGACCACGATGCAGGGCAGGGTGACGATCGCCGCACTGGCGATCTTCGCCAGCACGTAGCCGCGGCCGGGCAGCGCGGTGAGGCGCAGTTGGCGGACCCAGCCCTTCTCGCGCTCCTTCGCGATGCGTTCGCTGTTGCCCATGAGGACGGCGGTCAGCGCACCGAACGAGGCCATCGAGACCATGAAGAACGCCTGGAAGGTGAGATCGGTGTGCGGGATGCGGTCGGAGCTGTTCTGGGTGCCGGAGATCAGCAGGTAGATCACCGACGGGTAGATGACCGAGAAGAACATGAACTTCTTGTTCCGCAGGGTGCGGGTCACTTCGAGCCTGATGAGGGTGTTCACGCGGTCCTGGCCTCCTCGGCCTCGGTGATGGCGACGAAGGCCTGTTCCAGGCCGAGTCCCGCGACTTCGAGCGCGCGCGGGTAGAGGCCGAGTGCGTAGACGGCGTGGACGGTCGCGTCGGCGTCGTGCGACTGGATACGGACCCGGCCGCCGGAGACGTCGAGCCCGGACAGGTGCGGCAGGCCGCGCAGGGCCGCCTCGTCGACCGGGCCGTCCAGTTCGAAGGAGATGCGCCGGGCACCGGCCCTCGCCTTGATCTCGGCCGCGGTGCCGTCGGCGAGGAGGCGGCCCTTGTGGAGGACGAGGACACGGTCGGCGATCGCGTCGGCCTCTTCGAGGTAGTGGGTGGCGAACAGGACCGTGCGGCCCTGGTCGGCCTGGTCGCGCATGGTGGCCCAGAACGCCTGACGGGCGGTGACGTCCATGCCGGTGGTCGGCTCGTCGAGAACGATCAGGTCGTTGGCCCCGGCCGTGGCGAGCGCGAACCGTACGCGCTGCTCCTGTCCTCCGGAGAGCTTGTTGACCATGCGGTCGGCGATCTGGGCGATGCCGGCCCGGGACATCACCTCGTCCACCGGGTGCGGCCTGGGGTGCAGGTCGCAGGCGAGACGGACCAGTTCCCCGACCCTGACGTCCTCCATCAGACCGCCGGACTGGAGCATCGCGCCGACCCGGCCCGCGGCGATGGCCTCCTGGGGTTTCGTGCCGAAGACCCGGACCGAGCCGGAGTCCGCGGTGCGCAGGCCGAGCAGCAGGTCCAGGGTGGAGGACTTCCCGGCGCCGTTGGGACCGAGGAGCGCCACGGTCTCACCGGGATGCAGTTCGAGGGTGAGTTCGTCGACGGCGCGTACCTCGCCGTACATCTTGCTGACCCGGGCGAAGCTGACCGCTGCGGTCCTCGCCGCGGTGGCCCCGGTGGTTGTCGTCGTCATGGGTCCAGCGTGACGGCGCGAGGGGCCCGCCCGGCAGGGCCGTGGATCGTGGAAACGGCATGACAGATGTCATGTCCGGACGCATGACACGGCCGTCTCGGCGCCCCGGCGGAGCACCTCGCACGGCCTCGTCGCCCGTACGGCGCCGCCCCCGCCCGGAGTGTCCGGACGGGGGCGGGCGGGATGCCTCAGCCGTTGCCCCCGAGGTCGATCGTGACGGTGCGCTCGGCGGTGGTCTTGCCGACCAGCGCGGTCTGCATGGCCGCCGCCACGTCGTCGGAGCTGAGCTGGTGCTTCTTGCCGTCACCCTTGGTGATCATGATGCCCTCGAACACGCCCTCGCACAGGGTGTCGATGGCCTTCTTGTCGTAGTGCGGAACCAGCTTGCCGTCGACCGCGACCATCGAGAGGATCTGCGGCAGCGACCTGGCGGGACCGAACTGGATCTCCTTGGCACCGGCCCTGATGGTGATCCGGTCGGACATCGCGGGCTCCGCGAACTCCTTCATCGCCCGGTCCAGTTCCGCCTTGTCGACGGTGGGTTCGCGGGTGGCGACGGGAAGTTGGACGGCGGACGCCTTGCCGGTCTGCACCTGGGCCCGGTACGCGTCGCGCACCGAGAGCATCGACCGGTTGACGTCCAGCGCCTTGCCCGCCTTGCCGGGCACCGCGACGGCCTTGTTGATCTCGAACTTGATGGTGCCCTCGTTGGCCGAGCCCGAGACCCCCGCCAGGTCCGTCAGCGCGACGCCGAGCTTCTCCTCGTCGACCGGGATCACCGGGTCGACGACGCGCTTCTGCCCGAAGAGGGAGCCGATGACGGAGACCGGGTTGTAGTCGCTGCCCGCGGCCGCGCGCACGGTTTCCTGACTGTCCAGGGCGAGTCCGGCCTTGTCCGGGGCGAGTTCGGCGGTCTTGCCGTCCACGGACAACCGGAGGGGCGCCACGGCGCGCTTGCCGAGGGCGGCGTCCAGCTTCGCGACGGCCTCCTCCTTCGTGCCACCGCCGATGTCGACGCCGAGCACCGTGGTGCCCTTCGGGACGTCGGAGTGGTTCATCAGGAGTCCGGCCCCGTAGGCGACGGCGGCCAGGGTGACGGCCGCCGCGCCGAGGAGCACCAGCTTGGAGCGGCCCTTCTTCTTCGCGCTCTTCGTGTTCTTCGCGGGCGCGGGGGCGGGGGCGGACGACGGTGCGGCGGGACCGCCCGGCCCCGCCGGGCCGGTGCCCATCGCCTCGTCCTCGACCCGGGGCGCCCCGTCGGCGCGGCGGGCGCCGAGACCACCCGCGCCCGGGAACGGGAACGCCGAACGCGGCTCCGACGGAACGACCGGGATGCCGCTCGTGAGCGTGTCACCGGAGACGTTTCCGTCGGGGCCGCCGGGGGCCGGGGCGGCGAACTGGGGGGTCAGGACCGCCGTGTCGTCGGACATCCGCGGTGCGGCGGCGCCGGACGCGCCGGGCCCCTGCGCACCCGCCGGGCCGCCGGAGCCCTGGGCTCCCGCGTCGCCGACGTTCGGCGTGAGGGACGACATGCCGGTGGCGGGTCCCGTGGTGGGCCCGGAAGGACCGGGGACGGGCCCGCCGGGGGCTCCGGAGCCGAACGCGTCGAGGGCGCTGCCGCCCGGGCGGGGTTCGTCCGGGGCGCCGGTGTGCTGCGGGCCGTCCGAGAAGTACGGCAGACCGGTGCCGGACGGGGCGGGCGCGCCACCGACCGCCGGGGTGCCCGCGGCCGGGGTGGCCGGGCCCGCGGCCGGGATGCCCTCGGCCGGGGTGCTCGTGGGCGGCTTGCGCGGGGCGAACCAGTCGCTGCCGCTCTTCTCCCTGACCGGCTTCTCGGGAGCCGGCTCGGCCGCCTCCGGAGCGGGCGGCGCCGCGGCGCCCGGTGCGGTCGCCTCCGTGCCCGTCGCACCGCTCGCGGCCGCGGACGGGCGCGGAACGCTGCCGGTGCGCTCGGCGTCGGCGGTGTCCCCGTCGTTCACCGGTGTACGCATCACGACCGGCGGGATGGGACGCGACCCCGGAATGTTGATCCGGATACGTGTCGTCAGCGTCGTCTCGGTCCTCGGCTCTTCGGGCCGTTGCCGGTCCGCAGGCTCCGGGGCCCCGTCCGGGGCGTCCTGCGAGGGGTGCAGCGACGGATACTGGCGGGATCCGTACGGCGGCGTCCCCGAGGGGTACGCGGCTCCTCCGCGCCCCTGGGTCCCGGAGGACGAACTGTCAGTTTCACGACTCAAAGCAGGTTCTCCCGATTGGCTCCGCCGCCCGTACTTCCCCCATGCCGCAGGCCAGGGGACGGCTCGGCGCGCGAACCACCATACTGGCCAACGCCGACAGACACCCCGCGACCGGGGGAAACGACCGCACGGCACCCTGACGGGCAGAGGGCATTACGGGATCGGCCGTGGCTTCTACTTGCCAGGTCGGCCGCTGTCGGCGCCCGGCAGGGGCGACCGCGACATGGTGGCACAGATCACAGCGATGACCATCCCGCCCAGCATGAAGAGGAGGAGGCCGACTTCGTCGCCGAAGACATAGTCGCCCTCGGGCCGCCCACCGAGCAGTATCACGATCGAAATCAGCCAACCTGCCGCGGGGGCCAGGGCGCCGAGCTGGGTGCCGAAAAGACGGCCCCCGCCGCTGAACAGTCCGGCGCAGGCCGCCAGCGCCAGCAGCAACCCGCCGGGGAACCACGCCGCTTGGACGAGCGAACCGGCGATCCCGACGAGCGCGCCGAGAACGGCGAGGAGTACGTGGCCGACGATCCGCCCGGGGTTGAGGGGTGCGGCGAGTCCGGTGGCCGGGACGTTCCGGGAAGGCGGTCCGGAACGCGTCGCGCGCTGCCTGCCGTCGCTCATCGCCGCGCCCCCGGCAGGCCCGCGAACAGGTCGTCCTCGCGCTCCCCCGGGGCGGCCCCGGGAACACCGCGCACCAACTCGTAGTACTCGGTGGTGAGGACGGGCTGGCCGAGGTCGTTGGAAAGGGCGAAAAAGTCACCTTCCACGACGATCTGCGTGGCATGGGCGCGCATCGCCGCGCGCTTGGCCTCCGCCCGGTCCGCGCCGTCGATCACGGTGGTGATCCCGCTGTCGTCGACCACGCCGGGTACGTCGTCCAGGTCGGCGATTCCCCCGAAGGCGTCCGGCGACGCCTCCCGCAGGCGCGCGAAACCCTTCTCGACGACCGAGCGCGGCACCCGGTTCCAGTAGATCTTGGCGACGGTGTGCGGGCCGTCCGGCCCGGCGTCGTACGCGGGATCGGCGGCCAGCTCCGCCGCGCGCATCGCGACGCGGTGCGCCTGGATGTGGTCGGGGTGTCCGTAGCCGCCGTCGGGGTCGTAGGTGACCAGGACCTGCGGGCGCGTCGAGCGGATCACCGCCACGAGGTGCCCGGCGGCTTCGTCCACGTCAGCCGCCCAGAAGGCGCCGGGGCGGTGGTTCTGCTCGACGCCCATCATTCCGGAGTCGCGGTAGCGGCCGGGGCCGCCGAGGAACCGGTGGTCGGTGACGCCGAGTTCCTTCATCGCGGCGGCGAGTTCGTCCCGGCGGTGGGGGCCGAGGGCATCGTCCCGGTCCGGCGCGAGATGGGCGAGGGTGGGTGGAATGACCTCGCCCTCCTCGCCGAGTGTGCAGGTCACCAGGGTGACCAGGGCGCCCTCGGCCGCGTACCTGGCCATGGTGGCGCCGTTGTTGATCGACTCGTCGTCGGGGTGCGCGTGCACCAGAAGCAGGCGCCGGGCGGGGTGGTCCGTCATGGGACCACCCTACGAGCCGAGCGCCTCGGGAGCCGACCGCGGCCGCGCACCGGCCTCCGGCACGCCGTGCGGTGCCGTCGGCCCGGATCGCCGGGCCGGGGCGCGCCGTCGGGCCGTGCCCCGGGGGAACCGCGTTCCGGAAGAGCCGTTCCTCAGAACTTGAGGTTGCCGATCATGCCTGCCACGTTGGTGGTCAGGTTCGAGATGCTGGGTGCGATGGACGAGCTGGCGAGATAGAAACCGAGCAGTGCGCAGACCACCGCATGTCCGGCCTTCAGTCCGGATTTCCGGATCAGCAGGAAGACGACGATCGCCAGCAGCACCACCGCCGAAATCGAGAGTGCCACGGCGGTTCACCTCCATCAGTACGGTCGGGACGGGCAGCACACAGGAGCCAGCGGGTTCATACCCACAACGCGCTACGGATCATAACTATCCGTGCGACCGCATTGATCGGGGCACAGCAGCACGAGGGGCGCACGACCGGGCGGTCGGGGGCTAGGTTCGGCCCATGACTTCCCAGAAGATCTCATTTCCCCGTCAGCACGCACGAACGATGCGATTCACCCTCGGCGCCCCTCGCGCGTTCACCGTATCGCCCGACGGTGAGCGGGTGGTCTTCCTCCGGTCGTCCTCCGGCACCGACCGGTCGGGCCGGTTGTGGGTGCTGGACCTGCCGGAGGGCGGCACGCCGAGGGAACGCCTCGTCGCCGACCCCGGGACGCTGCTGGGCGGTTCGGCGGAGCGGCTGTCTCCCCAGGAGCGGGCCCGGCGCGAGCGCAGCCGTGAGGGCTCCTCGGGGATCGTCGGCTACGCGGTGGACGCGGCGGCCGAGTTGGCCGCGTTCGCGCTCTCCGGGAAGGTGTACGTCGCCGAGCTGCGGGCGGGCACGGCGCGGGCGCTGCCGGTACCGGGCCCGGTGATCGACCCGCGGCCCTCGCCGGACGGGCGTCACATCGCCTACGTCGCCAGGGGCGCCCTGCGCGTCGTGGGCGCCGGCGGCGAGGAGGACCGGGCGCTCGCCGAGCCGGACGCGGAGAACGTCTCGTACGGCCTCGCCGAGTTCGTCGCCGCCGAGGAGATGCAGCGCCCGCGGGGCTTCTGGTGGTCGCCGGAGTCCGACCGGCTGCTGGTCGCCCGGGTCGACGACAGCCCCGTACGGCGGTGGTGGATCTCCGATCCCGCGAACCCGGACCGGCGGCCCACCGAGGTCGCCTACCCGGCCGCGGGAACGCCCAACGCCGATGTGCGGCTCTTCGTGATGGGGCTGGACGGCACCCGTACCGAGGTGGTCTGGGACCGCGTGCGGCACCCGTACCTGGCCCAGGTGCACTGGTCGTCGGCGGGTGCGCCGCTGCTTCTGGTGCAGACGCGTGACCAGCGCGGCCAGCTCCATCTCGCGGTAGACCCCGAGACCGGAGCGACGCGGACGGTGCACGCCGACGAGGATCCGATCTGGCTGGAAATCTTCCCCGGGGCCCCCGCCTGGGCGCCGGACGGAAGGCTGGTGCGGATCGCGGACGAGGGCGGGGCCCGGGTGCTCGCGGTCGGCGACCGGCCGCTGACCGGGGCCCGGTTGCAGCTCCGGGCGGTCCTGGACATCGGTGAGTCGGACGTCCTGGTGGCGGCGTCGGCGGGCGAGGAGGCCGCCGCACCGGAGATCGGCGAGACCCATGTGTACCGGGTCAACGAGCTGGGCGTCGAACGGGTCTCGGAAGGCGCGGGGGTCCATTCCGCCGTCCGCGCGGGCGGGGTGACGGTGCTGGTCTCCCAGTCGCTCCAGTGGCCGGGGACACGGGCCGAGGTGCTGCGGGACGGCGAACGGGTCGCCACCGTCGCGAACTTCGCCGAGCGGCCGACGCTCTCGGCACGGGTACGCCTCACCGAGGGGGGCGCACGGCGGATTCCGTGCGCCGTGCTGCTTCCGGAGGGCCACAAGGATTCGGACGGCCCACTTCCGGTCCTGATGGATCCGTACGGCGGACCGCACGGCCGACGGGTGCTCGCCGCCCACAACCCGCATCTGACCTCGCAGTGGTTCGCCGACCAGGGCTTCGCGGTGGTCGTCGCGGACGGCCGGGGCACTCCGGGACGTTCCCCCGCCTGGGAGAAGGCGGTCAAGAACAATATCGCCCTCACCGTGGACGACCAGATCGAGGCACTGCACGCGCTGGCCGAGAAGTTCCCCCTGGACCTGGGCAAGGTGGCGATCCGGGGCTGGTCGTTCGGCGGGTATCTGTCGGCCCTGGCGGTGCTGCGACGGCCGGATGTCTTCCACGCGGCCGTGGTGGGCGCGCCGGTGACCGACCAGCGGCTGTACGACACCCACTACACCGAGCGCTACCTCGGCGACCCCGCCGAGCAGCCGGAGGTGTACGCACACAACTCGGTGCTGACGGACGACGGGCTCTCCGGGGCGGCGGACCAGGTCCGGCCGATGATGATCATCCACGGCCTGGCGGACGACAACGTGGTGGTCGCGCACTCGCTCAGGCTGTCGTCGGCGCTGCTGGCGGCGGGGCGTCCGCACGAGGTGCTGCCGCTGAGCGGAGTGACGCACATGACGCCGCAGGAGCAGGTGGCGGAGAACCTGCTGCTGCTCCAGGTGGACTTCCTGAAGCGGTCGTTGGGGCTGCGGGACTGAGGGCCTGTCGGGCGTCCGGCGGCGGTTCTCGGCCATCGGACGCCCGTGCCGGTTCCCCGGGCAACCGTCGTCTTCCGGCCATCGCGGTACGCGGCCTCGGGCCGGGCCGCCCCCACCGTGTCCGTCACCAGCCCGGCGGCGGCTGGGCGGGCGGCGGCGGCTGGTTCGGCGGCGGCGGGCCGAAGGAAGGCGGCGGCTGGTCCGGCGGCGGGCCGAAGGAAGGCGGCGGCTGGTCCGGCGGCGGGCCGAAGGAAGGCGGCCGGTTCGGGGGCGGCGGCCCGGAGGGACCGGGGCCGGGATAGCCGTAGCCGGGGCCGTACCCCTGGTGGGGATGGTCGGGGGCGACGGCCGTCCCCCGTCGGGCCAGCACGAGGAGCACGACCACGGCGACGGCGGATTCGAGGAACCAGCTCAGCACCAGGAGCTGGTTCTCGACGGGCAGTTCACCGAAGTGTTCCAGCATGTCGTAGTGCGTGGCACGGATCACTCCCGTCACCCCGGCCGGCAGCAGCATCGCGGCGGCGATCAGACCGAACGGCCGGGCGTGCACGGCTCCGGCGAGCGCGCTCACGCCGGCGAACAGGCAGAGCAGCACGACCAGGGCGCTGCTCCAGCCGGGGGGCGGGTCGATCAGACCCTGGGTGCCCAGCGCCCCGCCCACGTACCAGTCGGGGAAGAGCTCGGGCAGCCGCACCAGTTGGCGGATCTCCCAGGCGGCGACGACCGCTCCTCCGACGCCCAGCAGCAGGAAGGCGGTCACGCCTGCGCCCTGGCCCGTCCGGGAAGGCACCTGCTCGGAGAAGTCGGCCGGCGGACGGCGCCCGGCACCCGCCGCGGCGATCAGCGTGATCCCCGCGGCCAGGGCGACGAAGGCGCAGAGCAGGGCCCGGGTACGGAGGTCGTCGGAGAACCTGCCGTTCATCCCGGACGCGCCGATGGTCCAGAGACCGGGGAGACGTACGGCGATCGTGACCACCCCGGTGGCGACCATCGCCGTAGCGGCCACCGAGGACCGCAGCGCCGCCCCGGCGGCGACGAGGTACACCACCAGCAGCACCAGGTCGCCGCCCGTCGTGGCGGGCATCACGTGAAGCCGCGCGTCGTAGAAGCCCGCCCAGTACCGCCACAGCTGTTCCTGGTCGTCCGCCGCCCCGAGATCCCGTATCAGCCAGCACGCGACGACCACCGCGAGCAGGGCGCAGAGAACGGCGCCGGTGACCCTTGCCCCCCGTGTGAGTATCACCCTCGCGATACTCCACGGTCGCCGCCCACCGGACAAGGGGGACGCGCGAGATGCCGTACGAACGGGCAACCGGCCGGGGGGAGTTGGGGCCCCCGGCCGGTTCACGGCACCCGCACGGCCGTACGTCGTCCATGCTGGCGGGCGCGTGTGTCGGTGGCGGGGCGGCCCGGTTGCCGACGCGTTACGGATGCCCCGTCAGACGGCCCGGCTGCTCCCCGACGGCGGGGGCCCGTCGCCGCCACCGGGCCCGTCGCCGCCACCCGGCCCGTTCTCCGCACCGCTCCCCGGCCCGCCTCCCGGCCCGTTCTCCGCACCGGGCGCACGTTCCGGAAGCTCCCCCGGCGCCTCCAGCAGTCCCTCGGGCGGCACCACCTGTTTCTCCTCGGCGAAGTGGCAGGCGGAGTCGTGCCCGGCCGGGCCCTCGGCGAGGCGGAACTCCGCCGGCACGGCCAGCAGCGGAACCTCCAGCTCGCACCGCTCCCGCGCCTTCCAGCAGCGGGTCCTGAACCGGCAGCCGGACGGCGGGTTCGCCGGGGACGGGACGTCACCGTGCAGGATGATCCGCTCCCGGTGCTCGCGGGCCGTCGGGTCCGGGACCGGCACCGCGGACAGCAGCGCCTGGGTGTACGGGTGCGTGGGGTGGTCGTAGATCTGTTCGTCGGTGCCGGTCTCGACGATCCGGCCGAGGTACATCACGCCGACCCGGTCGGAGATGTGCCGCACGATCGACAGGTCGTGCGCGATGAACACGTAGCTCAGTGCGAACTCCGTCTGGAGCCTGTCCAGCAGGTTGACCACCTGCGCCTGGACCGAGACGTCGAGTGCGGAGACCGGCTCGTCGGCGACGATGATCTCCGGGTTGAGCGCGAGACCGCGGGCGATGCCGATGCGCTGGCGCTGGCCGCCGGAGAACTGGTGCGGGTAGCGGTTGATGTACTCCGGGTTGAGGCCCACCACGTCCAGGAGCTCCTGGACCCTGCGACGGCGGTCGCCCTTCGGCGCCACCTCCGGGTGGATCTCGTACGGCTCCCCGATGATGTCGCCCACCGTCATGCGGGGGTTGAGCGAGGTGTACGGGTCCTGGAACACCATCTGGATGTTGCGGCGGACCGCCTTCAGTGCGCGGCCGGAGAGTGTGGTGACGTCCTCGCCCTTGTACCGGATCGTCCCGGCCGTCGGCCGCTCCAGGTGCACCAGCATCCTGGCGACGGTCGACTTGCCGCAGCCCGACTCCCCCACGATGCCGAGCGTCTCGCCCGCCGCCAGGTCGAAGGAGACCCCGTCGACCGCCCGGACCGCGCCGACCTGCTTCTTGACCAGGACGCCATGGGTCAGCGGGTAGTGCTTGACCAGGTCCCGGACCTCCAGGATGGGTTCGCCGGTCCGCTCTCGTCCCGGCCGGTCGCGGACGGCCGCGCCCGCTCCGCCCGCCTTCTCGTGCCCCGGCCGGTCAGCGTGCATCGAGCGTCTCCTTCCAGAAGTAGCAGGCGCTCCTGCGGTGCTCGGCGACCTCGTACAGCGGCGGCACCTCGCCCCGGCAGACCTCCCGGGCCATCGGGCAGCGCGGGTGGAAGGCGCAGCCGGGCGGGATGTGCAGCAGATTGGGCGGCAGGCCCTTGATCGCGTACAGCTCGTGGCCCTTCTGGTCCAGGCGCGGGATCGACCGGAGCAGGCCCTTGGTGTACGGATGGGCGGGCGCCCGGTAGATGTCGTGCACGGGGGCCGATTCGACGATCCGGCCCGCGTACATCACGGCGATCCGGTCGGCGACGTCGGCCACCACGCCCAGGTCGTGGGTGATCAGGATCAGTCCCATGTTCAGTTCGCGCCGCAGCTCGGCGAGCAGGTCCATCACCTGGGCCTGGACGGTCACGTCGAGGGCGGTGGTGGGTTCGTCGGCGATGATCAGCGAGGGTTCCAGCGCCAGCGCCATGGCGATCATGATGCGCTGGCGCATGCCGCCGGAGAACTGGTGCGGGTAGTCGCCGACGCGTTCCTTCGCGGCCGGGATGCGGACCCGGTCCATCAGCTCGACGGCCTTCGCCCGGGAGTCCTTGCGGGACATCCCGCGGTGCACGACGAACATCTCGCCGAGTTGCTCGCCGACGCTGAGCACGGGGTTGAGGGAGGAGAGCGCGTCCTGGAAGATCATGGCCATGTCCTGGCCGCGGATCCTGCGGCGTTCGTCCTTCCTCATCTTCAGCAGGTCGCGGCCCTTGAAGAGGATCTCGCCGCCGCCGATCCTGCCGGGGGGCATGTCGAGGATGCCCATGATCGCCTGTGCGGTGACGGACTTGCCGGAGCCCGACTCGCCGAGGACGGCCAGCGTCTCGCCCTCGGCCACCGCGTAGGTGACCCCGTTGACGGCCTTGGCCACGCCGTCGCGGGTGTGGAACTCCACGTGCAGGTCGCGCACTTCGAGCAACATGGCAGCGGGCTCCTCAGCGCAGCTTGGGGTCGAGGGCGTCGCGCACCGCGTCGCCGAGCATGATGAAGGCGAGCACCGTGATCGCCAGGGCCCCGGCGGGCCAGAGCAGCATGTGCGGGGCGTTGCGGACGTACTGGGAGGCGGCGGAGATGTCGATGCCCCAGGAGACGGCGGGTGGTTTGAGTCCGACGCCGAGGAACGAGAGGGTCGCCTCCAGCGCGATGTAGGTGCCGAGCGCGATGGTCGCGACGACGATCACCGGGGCGACGGCGTTCGGGGCGATGTGGCGCAGCATCATCCGGGTGTTCGACGCGCCGAGTGCGCGGGCGGCCTGGACGTAGTCGTTCTGTTTGGCGGTGATCACGGAGCCGCGGGCGATGCGGGCGATCTGCGGCCAGCCGAGCAGCACGATGAAGCCGATCACCGGCCAGACGGTGGAGCTGGTGACGACGGAGAGGAAGACCAGGCCGCCGAGGACCACCGGGATGCCGAAGAAGATGTCGGTGACGCGGGAGAGGACGGCGTCCCACCAGCCGCCGAAGAATCCGGCGAGCCCGCCGAGGACGCCGCCGAGCAGGGCGACGCCGACGGTGGCGCAGACGCCCACGGTCACCGAGTTCCTTGCCCCGTACACGGTGCGGGTGTAGACGTCGCAGCCCTGTCCGTCGAAGCCGAAGGGGTGCCCCGGCTGTGAGCCCTGCTGGGCCTTGGCGAGATCGCAGTCGAGCGGGTCCCGGTCGGTGATCAGCGACGGCCAGATCGAGATGACGACCAGGAAGAGGATGATCAGGGCGGAGACGAGGAAGACCGGGTTGCGGCGCAGATCGCGCCAGGCGTCGGACCACAGGCTGCGCGGTTTCTCGGCGGGGCCGGTGCCCTCGGGTCCTCCGGGTGTCCTTTCGAGGGTCGCGCCCTCCTCCAGGGCGAGGTCCATCGCACCTCCCGCTCCGGCCGGGGAGATCGCCTCGTCCGGTGTCTGCTCAGGCATAGCGGATCCTCGGGTCGAGTACGGCGTAGAGCAGGTCCACGATCAGGTTCGCCGTCAGGAAGACGAGGACCAGGATGGTGACGAAGCCGACGACCGTCTGGGAGTTCTGGCGCAGGATGCCCTGGTAGAGCTGGTAGCCGACGCCGTGGATGTTGAAGATCCGCTCGGTGACGATCGCCCCTCCCATCAGCGCGCCCACGTCGGTGCCGATGAAGGTGACGACCGGGATCAGTGAGTTGCGCAGCAGGTGCCGGACGACGACGCGGCGTCTGGGCAGCCCCTTGGCGACGGCGGTGCGGACGTAGTCGGCGCGGGCGTTCTCGGCGATCGAGGTGCGGGTGAGGCGGGTGACGTACGCCAGGGAGACCGAGGCGAGGACGAGTCCGGGGACGATGAGTTCGTCGATGGGCGCCTCGGAGGAGACGGAGGGTTTGATGACGCCCCATTCGACGCCCAGGAGGAGTTGCAGCAGCAGGCCGGTGACGAAGGTCGGGACGGAGATGACGACCAGGGTCAGGATGAGGACGGCGGTGTCGACGGGGCGGCCTCGGCGCAGTCCGGTGACGACGC
This sequence comes from Streptomyces sp. NPDC014734, assembly GCF_043083325.1. Taxonomy (NCBI): domain Bacteria; kingdom Bacillati; phylum Actinomycetota; class Actinomycetes; order Kitasatosporales; family Streptomycetaceae; genus Streptomyces; species Streptomyces sp. NPDC014734. The sequence continues at coordinate 700,928 of NZ_JBIBYN010000001.1, forward strand.
CGAGGCTGATGCCGATGACGATCTCGAAGACGATCGCGATGACGGTGAGCCGGATCGTGATCGGGAAGGCGGCGCCCATCAGCTCGGTGACCTTCTGCCCGTTGAACGCGGTGCCGAAGTCGCCGGTGAAGACGTTGCCCATGTAGGTCGCGTACTGCTGCCAGAGGGGCTTGTCGAGGCCGAATTCCGACCGGAGCCGGGCGGCGGTCGCGGGGTCGCAGCGGCGTTCGCCGCAGAGGCCCGCGATGGGGTCGCCCATCACGTTCACCATGAGGAAGATCAACAGCGTGGTGCCGAAGAAGACCGGGATCATCTGCAGCAGCCGCCGGATCACATAACGTCCCATCAGGGGCTCCGGGGGTCACGGGGATCAGAGGCGGGGGCGGCGGCTCGGGGCCGGGAACACGGTGTCCGGGGCAGGGAGCGCCGGGTCGCGCGCCGTCCGGGGCACGGCGGCGCGGACGCCGTCGACGGGACACCGCGGGGACGCGGGGGCCGGGCGGCGCGGTGCGTCGTCGCCGCCGGGCCGCCCGGCCCCGGCGGTCACTTGACCTTGATCTGCTCGTACACCGGGACGCTGAAGGGGTTCAGCGACACGTTGCTGATCCGGTCCGAGTAGCCGGCGCTGCCGTTCTGGTACCAGAGCGGGATGACGGGCATCTGCTCGGCCAGGACCTTCTCCGCGTCCTGGAAGGTCGAGACGGCCTTGGCCTTGTCGGGCTCGGCGTTGGCCCGGTCGACGAGACCGTCGAACTTCTTGCTGCTCCACTTGCCGTCGTTGGACGGGGCGTCGGTGTAGTACACCGGCTGGAGGAAGTTCTGGATCAGCGGGTAGTCCATCTGCCAGCCGGCCCGCCAGGCGCCGGTGAGTTTCTGCTGGGACACCTGGCTGCGGAAGTCGGCGAAGGTGCCGATGGGGCCGCCGACGCACGCCTTGTTGTCGCCCATCACCCGGTTGATGCTGTTGCAGACGGCGTCGACCCATTCCTTGTGGGAGCCGGTGTCCGCGTTGTACGAGATCCTGAGCCGGCCGCCGGGGATGCCGCCGCCCTCCTGGATCAGCTTCTTGGCCCCGGCCGCGTCGAACTCGCAGGGGGCCCCGCACAGCCCCTTCTTGAAGCCGCCCTCCGCGCCGAGGACGGGGGAGGTCCAGTCGGAGGCGGGGGTGCGGGTCTTCTGGAAGATCTGGTCGGTGATCTGCTCGCGGTTGATGGCCATCGACAGGCCCTGGCGGACCTTGATGCCGCCGGGGGTGTCCCACTTCTTGTCGTAGAAGGGGAAGGCGAGGGTCTGGATGATGCCGGCCGGGGTGTTGATGTACCGGCCGCCGAGGTCCGCCTTGACGTTCTTCAGCTGCGAGGCGGGCACGTCGTCGACGAGGTCGAGGTTGCCCGCCGCCAGGTCGGTGTAGGCGGTGTTGTTGTCCGTGTAGACCTTGAGGTCGATGCCGCCGTTCTGCGCCTTGTCGGGCCCCGGGTAGTCGGCCCACTTGCGCAGGTTCATCGACGAGCCCTTGGTGTAGGTGTCGATGGTGTACGGGCCGTTGCCGACGGGCTTGGACAGCCAGCCCGCGTGGTCGGTGAAGAAGGTCCGGGGCAGTGGGACGAAAGCCGAGTAGCCGAGGGTGTCGGGCCAGAGGGAGAACTTCTGCGACAGTTTGACCGTGAAGGTCCTGTCGTTGACGAGCTTGAGGCCGGAGAGCGTGTTCGCCGAGGCGCTGCCGCTCGCGGGGTGGACCTTGTCGTAGCCGTCGATGTAGCCGAAGAAGTAGGCGTTCTTCTGGTTGTTCTTCAGCAGCGCGCCGTAGTTCCAGGCGTCCACGAACGACTTGGCGGTGACCTTCTCGCCGTTGCTGAAGGTCCAGCCGTCCTTCACGGTGATCGTGTAGTTCTGGCTGTCCTTGGTCTCGATCTTCTCGGCGAGCATGTCCTTGGCCTCGCCGGTCCTGGGGTCGTACCGCTTGAGCCCCCGGAAGACCATGTCGAGGACCTTGCCGCCCTGCACCTCGTTGGTGTTGGCCGGCTCCAGCGGGTTCTGCGGGTCGCCCCACGAGGAGCTCACGATTCCCTCGGCCCCACCGCCGCCACCTCCGCCGCCCCCGCCGCCGCACGCCGTCGCCGCGAGGGCGACGACCACCGCGCCTGCGGCCCACCTGGCCTGTGTGGCTCCGCGCATGGAGTGCCTCCTCCTGATGCTCCGTCTCACTTGGAGTCAAATATCACCGCATCAGAGACATGACGCATATTTACCCCACCCATCCGGGGGCAGGGGGCCCCGCCGCGAAGCGCCCGGCTCCCCGCGCACCGCGTCCGGACCACCCGGCGCGCCCCGCCCATGCCGGACAGTTCGAGCATGCGCATGACAGACATGAGCCGGTCACGCCGGACACCGAGCGGTAACGGCCACGCATCGAACGCGCATCTACCACGAGCACCCAGGACTGGATGTACGTATTCCGAGACAGTCCCGCCCGAATAACGGACTCGATGCCCGAATTCACCCTTTTTGTCTACTCAAGGTCTCCACACCAGTCGAGCGGGTGCAAATTAATGACCAAATAAAAGTAATGCAAAGGTAAATAGTCTAAAGAGAAAACCAAGGGCACCGGACATTCATTGACCGTGCATGAATTGCGTTGAAAAAGTCCGGGTAGCCCGTAGGTGTTGCCCTGCGGAGTCCTTCGACCCTCCGGGCCAGGAGCACCATGACGATTCCAACCCCGCAAGCAGCCGCCCCCGTCGAGGCGGAGGATGCGCAGCCGACACCGATAGCGGACCCGTCCGCGCTCAAGGGCGGCGACGGCCGGTCACCGGGCAAACTCGCCTGGCGGCGCTTCAAGCGCGACCGCAGCGGCGTCATTTCGGCCTACGTGGTCATCTTCTTCTTCGTGGTCGCCGTCTGCGCACCGCTGATCGCCAAGCTGTACGGCAAGGACCCGTACACGACGTACGGTCAGGACCAAGAGGGCCTGCTCAACGACTTCGGTTTCCCGATCAAGGCCAACGGCGGGATCAGCGGGGACTTCTGGTTCGGCGTCGAGCCCCAACTCGGGCGCGACCTCTTCACGTTCCTGCTCTACGGCATCCGCAACTCGCTGTTCATCGCCGGTGTGACGACGCTCCTGGTGACCGTGTTCGGCATCGTCATCGGAGTCACCGCCGGCTACCTGGGCGGGAAGACCGACTACTTCATCGGCCGGGTCATCGACATCCTGCTGGCGTTCCCCTCCACGCTCTTCTTCATCGCGTTCTGGCCGGTGCTCATCTCGATCCTGGTGTCGCCGGAGGAATCCACCCCGACCTGGCTGACCGTCACCAGTCTGATCCTGGTGATGACCGCCTTCGGCTGGGCCTCGATCGCACGACTCCTGCGCGGCGAGGTACTCGCCCTGCGCGAACGGGAGTTCGTCGAGGCGGCCAAGGTGACCGGTGCCTCGCCGGCCCGGATCATCTTCAAGGAACTGCTGCCCAACCTCTGGACGCCGATCCTCATCCAGGCGACCCTCGCTCTTCCCATGTTCGTGACCGCCGAGGCCGGGCTCGCCTTCCTCGGCGTCGGTCTCACCGCGAAGACGCCCGACTGGGGCGTGATCCTCCAACGCGGCGCGGACGTCTACCAGGACGACATCACCTTCATGCTCTTCCCGGGGGCGTCGATGGTGGTCTTCGTCCTCGCGTTCAACCTCCTCGGCGACTCGGTCCGCGACGCTCTCGACCCGAAGACCAAGCGCTGACAGTTCCGTCCCGGCCAGGAGCGACGGGGCTCCGCCGGATCATCAGTCCCTCTTCACCGACCAGGGCAGGTTGCCATGTCTCTCTCCCGCAGAAACTTCGTCATCGCCACATCCGTCGCGGCGGGCGGCTCACTCGTTCTCTCCGCGTGCAGCAGTGGTGACGCCGGCGGGGGCGGTGACAAGGGCACGCCGCACGCGGGGGCGACGGAGTACACCGGTGCCACCGTCAAGATCGGCACCAAGGAGGACTCGACAGGTCCGGCCCCGGAGGTCCCCGGCGCCAAGAAGGGCGGGACGATCTACGGCATCTCCGAGGACGACTTCTCCCACCTCGACCCGCAGCGCATCTACTACGCGTTCAACTCCTCCGGGGCGCTCATGTTCGCCCGCGGCCTCACCGGCTACAAGATCGACATGAAGGGGGCCATGACCCTCGTCGGTGACCTCGCCACCGACGTCGGCACCGCGTCCGCCGACAACAAGACCTGGACCTTCACGCTGAAGGACGGTCTGAAGTGGGAGGACGGGAGCGAGCTGACGGTCGAGGACGTCCGGCACGGCATCGAGCGCGCCTGGGCGCCGTTCGCCACCGAGGGCGCCGCCTACGTGCAGCAGGCGCTCACCGGCAAGGGCGACTGGCGCAAGGGCTACGAGGGCCCGTACGGCGGCAAGCACCTTGACTCGATCGTCACCGACAAGGCGAAGAAGACGATCGTCTTCAAGCTGGCGGAGCCCCGTCCGGACTTCAACTTCACCCTGGCCATGACCTCCTACTCGGCCACCCCGGTGAAGCTGGACACCAAGGAGAAGTACGACAAGCAGCCCGTCTCCTGTGGCCCGTACATCGTCAAGCACCGCTCCATCGACAAGTCGATGACGCTGACGCGCAACAAGCACTGGGACCCGGCCACCGACCCGATCCGCAACGCCTACCCGGACAGCTTCGAGTTCGAGTTCGGCCCCACCTCGCTGGCGTCCGCGGACCGCTTCATCGCGGACCAGGGCAAGGACCAGCAGATGGTCTCCATCTACAAGTCCGTACCGGCCGAGCGCATGCAGAAGGTGCTCACCGACCCGGATCTGAAGAAGCGCACCTTCAACGGCCTGCTCACCGGCACGTACTACTACGCCATCAACTGCAAGCGCGTCACGGACGTCGAGGTGCGCAAGGCGCTCAACATGGCCTGGCCCCTGGAGCAGATCCGCAAGATCTACGGCGGTACCTCCGCGGGCGACTACGCGACCACCCTCCTCAGCCCCGACATCCTGGGCCGCGAGGAGTTCGACCTCTACGGCAAGCTGAAGGCCCCGCAGGGAGACGCCGAGGCCGCCAAGGCGGCCCTCAAGAAGGCCGGCAAGCTCGGCCAGAAGATCGTCTACGCGTACCCGCAGAGCCCGACCTACGACAAGACGGCCGTCGTCATCGAGAACGCGCTCAAGAAGGCCGGCTTCACGCCGGTCATCAAGCCCGTCGACTCGACGTCGTACTACGACCAGGCCCAGCAGATCGACAACAGCTTCGACGTCATGTGGTTCGGCTGGTCGCCCGACTGGCCGACGGCGTACACGATGATCCAGCCGCTCTTCGACAGCGCCAACATCGGCAACGGCCAGAACAACGTCTCCCAGGTGAAGGTCGACTGGATCGACGCCGCCATCAAGGAGAACGTCGTCATAGCCGACCAGAAGAAGGCGGGCGCGGCCTGGGCCGCGCTCGACAAGCGCATCATGGACGAGGTCGTCCCGATCATCCCGGAGACCTTCCAGCGACGCTTCTACCTGTTCGGCTCCAAGGTCGGCGGCGCCATCATGGACCCGAACTACTCCGCGACGCTCCTCTACAAGACGTACGTCAAGGCCTGACGAACGGCCCCCGCGGGGAGCGGGTGACTCTCCAGCGGTGAGTCACCCGCTCCCCCTCCTCCCTCTCGGCATCCGTCAGGAAAACCCACTGCCATGCTGCGCTTTCTTCTCCGCCGTGTCGTCGGCGCCGCGGTCATCCTGCTGATCATCAGCGCCCTGGTCTTCGTCCTCTTCTACGCCGCCCCGCGCGACCCCGCCCGGGTGGCCTGCGGCAAGGTCTGCACCCCCGAGACACTCGCGCTGGTACGGCACAACCTGGGGATCGCCGACCCGATCCCGATGCAGTACTGGCACTGGCTGCAAGGAATCTTCGTCGGTCGCGACTATCCGTCGTACGGCAACTGCCCGGCCCCCTGCCTGGGTTACTCGTTCATCAACCGCGAGCCGGTCTTCGGCACCATCGTCGACCGCTTCCCGACCACCCTCTCGCTCTCCGTCGGCAGCGCCTTCGTCTTCGTCATCTTCGGCGTCGGCACCGGCATGCTCGCCGCGGTCAAGCAGGGCAAGCTGCTCGACAAGGTCGCCTCCTCCGCGTCGCTCGTCGCCTCCTCGCTGCAGATCTACATCGTCGGCGTGGTCGCCATGTACTTCCTCACCGACCAGTTGCACCTGCTGGACCGGCCGAGCTACACACCGGTCACCGAGAACCCCGGCGCCTGGTTCTCCGGCCTTCTGCTGCCCTGGCTGGTCCTGTCCGTCATCTTCACGGCCAACTACACGCGTATGGCCCGCTCCCAGCTGGTGGAGTCGCTGAGCGAGGACTACGTGCGCACGGCCCGGGCCAAGGGCCTGTCCCGACGGACGGTCTTCTTCAGATTCGCCTGGCGCGGGGCCATGGGGCCGATCGTCACCATCTTCGGTCTCGACCTCGGTGTGCTCCTCGGCGGCGCGATCATCACCGAGAAGACCTTCAGTCTCCAGGGCATCGGAGCACTCTCGGTCAAGGCCGTCGCCACCAACGACCTGCCGACGCTTCTCGGCGTGATGATGGTGGCCGCCACCGCGATCGTGGTGCTCAACATCGTCATCGACGCCGTCTACGCCCTCATCGATCCACGCGTCCGCCTCGCCTAGGGAGAGACCTCGTGAGCACCCCCTTCCTCTCCGTACGCGATCTGCGCGTGCACTTCTCCACCGAAGACGGCATGGTCAAGGCCGTCGACGGACTGTCCTTCGACGTCGAGAGGGGCAGGACACTCGGCATCGTCGGCGAGTCCGGCTCCGGCAAGTCCGTGACCAACCTGACGATCCTCGGTCTGCACCATCCCGAACACACCGAGATCGAGGGCGAGATCCTGCTCGACGGACAGGACCTGCTGACCGCGTCGGAGCGGGAGCTGGAACGGCTGCGCGGCAACAAGATGGCCATGATCTTCCAGGACGCGCTGGCCTCGCTCTCGCCGTACCACACCATCGGCAGGCAGATCGGGGAGACGTACCGCAAGCACACCGGCGCCTCCAAGCGGGAGGCGCGGGCACGGGCCGTGGAGATGCTCACCAAGGTCGGCATCCCGCAGCCCGACCTGCGGGTGGACGACTACCCGCACCAGTTCTCCGGCGGCATGCGGCAGCGCGCGATGATCGCCATGGCGCTGGTCTGCGACCCGTCGCTGCTGATCGCCGACGAACCGACGACCGCGCTGGACGTCACCGTGCAGGCCCAGATCATGGACCTGCTCAAGGAGCTCCAGCAGGAGACCGGAACCTCGATCATCTTCATCACCCACGACCTCGGCGTCATCGCCGACATCGCGGACGACGTGCTGGTGATGTACGGCGGGCGCTGCGTCGAGCGCGGCACGAAGAAGGAGGTGCTGCGCACGCCGCAGCACCCCTACACCTGGGGCCTGCTGGGTTCCATGCCGGGTCTGGACGGCCCTGTCGACGTACCGCTGTCGCCGATCCCCGGCTCCCCGCCGAGCCTCCTCAACCCGCCGAGCGGCTGCCGCTTCCACCCGCGGTGCGCGTTCACCGAGCAGGTCGGCGGCGCCCTCTGCGCGACCGACCAGCCTCCGCTGGAGCTCACGGCCGGACGCGGCGCCGCCTGCCACCTGACGGCCGGGCAGCGCGCCGAGTTCTTCGCGGACCTCGCCGGCACGCGGTCCAACTGACGTACAAGAGACGGGACTTTCCCACCATGAGCAGCACAGACCCCCTCCTGCACGTCTCCGGACTCACCAAGCACTTCCCGATCAAGGCAGGCTTCCCGATCCGGCGGACGGTCGGCGCGGTCCAGGCCGTCGACGGCCTGGACTTCACCGTGTCCGGGGGCGAGAGCCTGGGCCTGGTCGGCGAGTCCGGCTGCGGCAAGTCGACGACCGGACGCCTGATCACCCGGCTGCTGGAGCCGACGTCCGGCCGGATCTCCTACCGGGGCCAGGACATCGCCCACGCCTCGCGCAAGCAGCTGGCCCCGGTCCGCAACGAGATCCAGATGATCTTCCAGGACCCGTACGCCTCGCTGAATCCGCGCCAGACCGTCGGCAAGATCATCACGGCTCCGATGGAGATCAACGGCATCGAACCGGCGGGCGGCCGCGAGGCCCGGGTGCGGGAGCTGCTGGAGACCGTCGGCCTCAACCCGGAGCACTACAACCGTTTCCCGCACGAGTTCTCCGGCGGCCAGCGCCAGCGCATCGGCGTGGCCCGGGCGCTCGCGCTGGAACCGAAGCTGATCGTGGCCGACGAGCCGGTCTCGGCCCTGGACGTGTCCATCCAGGCCCAGGTGGTGAACCTGCTCCAGAAGCTCCAGCAGGAGCTGGGCATCGCGTTCCTGTTCATCGCCCACGACCTTGCCGTGGTCCGCCACTTCTCGCAGCGCGTCGCCGTGATGTACCTCGGCCGGATCGTGGAGATCGCCGACCGCGAGGACCTGTACGGCAACCCGCGCCACCCGTACACCAGGGCGCTGCTCTCCGCGGTGCCCGAGGTGTCCGTGGACGACGCACCCGCCCGGGAACGCATCCGGCTGGAGGGCGACGTCCCCTCCCCGGTGAACCCGCCGTCCGGCTGCCGCTTCCGCACCCGTTGCTGGAAGGCGACGGACACGTGCGCGAGCCAGGCCCCGCCGCTGGTACGGATCGAGGGCAGCCGGGAGGGCCATCTGACGGCCTGCCACTACCCCGAGGCCGCCCAGTCCGTCCCGTCCGTCCCGAAGGCGCGTACGGCCCCGGCGACGGCGAGGGCCGACACGTCCGCACAGGAGCCGGAGGGCGGGGCCTGACGCCCCTGGCCCGCCCCCGGGGGCTGTCCCGTCGTCCCGGACCCGACCGGTCCGTCGGCGGGACCCTCCGGTCCACGAACCGAGCATGTGCGCCCCTTGACCCGAGCCGCCTGCGAGGCCGGTTCGGGGAAATGGCGAAGCGCCCGGAACCGATCGGTTCCGGGCGCTTCGTTGTGTCTCGTCCGCGGCACTGCGGAGGTCACACGCGTCGGGTCACGAGGCCGCGCCGACGATGTCCTTCTCCTCGGCGAAGTGGCAGGCCGACTCGTGCGCGGCCGGCGTGCCCGACGAGGCGAAGCGCTCGGGGACCGCCAGCAGCGGCACCTCGGTGGAGCACTTGTCCTGGGCCTTCCAGCAACGGGTGCGGAAGCGGCAGCCGGACGGCGGGTTCGCCGGGGACGGGACGTCGCCGGTGAGGATGATCCGCTCCCGGTGGTCGCGGGCCGTCGGGTCCGGGACCGGCACCGCGGACAGCAGCGCCTGGGTGTACGGGTGCGTGGGGTGGTCGTAGATCTGCTCGTCGGTGCCGATCTCGGCCATCTTGCCGAGGTACATCACGCCGACCCGGTCGGAGATGTGCCGCACGATCGACAGGTCGTGCGCGATGAAGAGGTAGGAGAGGTTGAACTCGTCCTGGAGCTTCTCCATCAGGTTGATGACCTGCGCCTGCACCGACACGTCGAGCGCGGAGACCGGCTCGTCGCAGATGATGATCTCCGGGTTGAGCGCGAGGCCGCGGGCGATGCCGATGCGCTGGCGCTGGCCGCCGGAGAACTGGTGCGGGTAGCGGTTGATGTACTCCGGGTTGAGGCCCACCACGTCCAGGAGCTCCTGGACCCTGCGACGGCGGTCGCCCTTGGGTGCCACCTCCGGGTGGATCTCGTACGTCTCGCCGATGATGTCGCCCACCGTCATGCGGGGGTTGAGCGAGGTGTACGGGTCCTGGAACACCATCTGGATGTTGCGGCGGACGGCCTTGAGGGCCTTGCCGGACAGCTTGGTGATGTCCTGGCCCTTGTAGAAGATCTCGCCGGCGGTGGCGGTCTCCAGGAGCATCAGGAGCTTGGCGACGGTCGACTTGCCGCAGCCGGACTCGCCGACGATGCCGAGCGTCTCGCCCTGGTACAGGTCGAAGGAGATCCCGTCGACGGCCTTGACCGCGCCGATCTGCTTCTTGAACAGGATGCCCTGGGTCAGCGGGAAGTGCTTGACCAGGTCGCGCACCTGGAGGATCGGCTCGCCCCGGTCCACCTTCGCGTCGAGGGCCGCGACGGCCTCGGCCTCGGTGGCGGCGTCGGCCGTCTCCACCGCGGTGACGTTGGGGGTGGCTTCGTCCGAGGCGGCAGCCACGGCGTCGTTCTTCTTGGGCTCAGCCATGGATCTGCTCCTTCCAGAAGTGGCAGGCGCTGCTGCGGCCGACCAGCTCGGTGCCGTCCTGATCGATCACCGGCAGCAGGGCCGGGACGTCGGTGCGGCAGATGTCCTGCGCCTTGGGGCAGCGCGGGTTGAAGGCGCAACCCGCGGGCGCCTTCAGCAGGTTGGGCGGCAGGCCCTTGATCGCGAAGAGCTCGTGGCCCTTCTGGTCGAGGCGCGGGATCGAGTCGAGCAGGCCGCGGGTGTACGGGTGCGCGGGGCGCTTGTACAGCTCGTGAATCGGGGACTGCTCGACGATCCGGCCCGCGTACATGACCGCGATCTTGTCCGCGACGTCGGCGACCACGCCGAGGTCGTGGGTGATCAGGATCAGGCCCATGTTGTACTCGCGCTGGAGTTCCGCCAGCAGGTCCATGACCTGCGCCTGGACGGTCACGTCGAGCGCCGTGGTGGGCTCGTCCGCGATGATCAGGTCGGGCTCCAGGGCCAGCGCCATGGCGATCATGATGCGCTGGCGCATACCGCCGGAGAACTGGTGCGGGTAGTCGTTGACCCGGCCGCTGGCGGCCGGGATCTTCACCCGGTCCATCAGCTCGATGGCCTTGGCCTTGGCGTCCTTCTTGGACATGCCCTGGTGGACCCGGAACATCTCGCCGAGCTGGTTGCCGACCGAGTAGACCGGGTTCAGCGCGGAGAGCGCGTCCTGGAAGATCATCGCCATCTTCGGGCCGCGCAGCTTGCGCCGCTCGCTCTCCGGGAGCTGGAGGATGTCCTGCCCCTGGAAGAGGATCTCGCCCTTGGCGACCCGCCCGGGGGGCGAGTCGAGGATGCCCATGATCGCCTGCGCGGTCACGGACTTGCCGGAGCCGGACTCACCGAGCACGGCGAGCGTCTCGCCGGCCCGGACGTCGTAGTTGACGCCGTTGACGGCCTTGACGATGCCTTCCCGGGTCTTGAACTCGACGTGCAGATCGCGCACTTCGAGGACCGGGGCGTCGGCGTCGCCGGAGCGCTGGTTCGGCACTTCCGAGGTGACGTGTGAAGTAGTCATGTAGTGGTGCCGCCCTCTCAGCGCAGCTTCGGGTCAAGGGCGTCGCGCAGCCCGTCGCCGACGAAAACGAAACCAAGGACGGTCAGGACGATCGCGATGGACGGGTACACCCACAGGTAGTCCTTAATACCCAGGAAGTCCTTGGCGGCCGACAGCATGTTGCCCCACTCCGCGACCTCGGGGCTGACGCCGACGCCCAGGAAGGACAGGGCGGCCTCGGCCACGATCGCGCTGCCGACGCTGAAGGCGGCGTACGCCGTCACCGCGGCGATGGAGTTCGGGATGATGTGCCGGATGATGATCCGCGCGGTGCCGGCGCCCAGGGCGCGGGCGGCGAGCACGTAGTCGGCCTCGCGGACCGACAGGATCGAGCTGCGCAGCAGTCGGGAGACCGTCGGCCAGGAGAAGACCCCCAGCGAGATGATCACCGGGGCGACGCCGCGGCCCATCGCGATGATGATGACGATGGCACCGATCAGCAGCGGGAAGGCGAAGAAGACGTCCGCGATGCGCATCAGCACCGAGTCGGTGGCCTTGCCGAAGTAGCCGGCGAGCGAGCCGACGATGATACCGATCAGGCACGCCAGGAAGATCGAGGCGAGACCGATCACGACGGCGATGCGGGCGCCGTAGATGATGCGCGACAACTGGTCGCGGCCGAGCGCGTCGGTGCCGAGCAGATGGTCGCCGCCGGGCGACTGCAGGGTGTTGTTGAGGTCCTGCGCCAGCGGGTCGAACGGCGCGAGCAGCGGCGCGAACGCGGCGGTCAGGAACAGCAGGACGACCAGCACCAGGCCGACCACGGCCAGCTTGTTGGCCATGAAGCGGTGGCGGATCTCGCCCCACTGGGTGACGCGGGCGACCGCCGGCTCGGCCTCGGCCGAGGCGGCCGCCTTCTGAGCGGTCCCCGCCTCCGCTGTGCTCTTGGTGAGCTCAGTCATGGGTGTGACTCCTAGAACGGGCTGCCTGGGATCAGGCGAGACGGATGCGCGGGTCGAGGACCGCGTACAAGAGGTCGACGATCAGGTTGAGCAGAACGAACACGGCGACACCGAAGGTCACCACGCCGATGATGATCGGGTTGTTCTGCTGCTGGACCGCCTGGACCAGTGCGAGCCCGATGCCGTCCCAGTTGAAGATCGCCTCGGTGATGAGCGCACCACCGAGCAGGCTGCCGAAGGAGATACCCAGGTAGGTGACGACCGGGATGATCGAGTTGCGCATCACGTGCTTGACGAGAACCGTCCGCCGGGGCAGGCCCTTGGCGACGGCCGTCTTGACGTAGTCGGCCCGCAGCACCTCCAGCATGGTGCCGCGCATGAGTCTCGCCACCAGTGCCGCGTCGAGGATCGCCAGCGTGAAGGCCGGCAGGATCAGCGAGTTGAAGGAGCCGTCGGAGAGCAACGGGAACCACTGGAGGTCCACCACGAAGAACTTCTGCAGCACCATGCCGATGATGAAGGAGGGGAACCCGACGGCCAGCGTGGTCAGCAGTGTGATCAACACGTCCCAGAACGAGTATCTGAACAGCGCGGCGATCAGACCGGCGAAGACGCCGATGGCGATGTCGATGAGGATGGCCGCGACGGCCAGCTCGACGGTGTTCGCGAGCTTCGGCTTCAGGACCTCGGTCACCGGGCGGCGCTGGGTGAAGTCCTCACCGAGGTCGCCCTTGGCGAGGTTCTGGACGAAGTGGCCGTACTGCACCGGCAGCGGGTCGTTGAGACCGTAGCGCTCCCGGAGTTCGGCCACGACGGCCGGGTCGCGGGCCTTGTCACCACCGAGCGACCCCACGGGGTCGCCGGGCAGGATGAACAGGCAGCAGAAGAGAACAACGGTCGCACCGAAGAGGACGACGATCATCTGCCCGAGCCGGCGGATCACATATCTGCCCACGATGCCTCCTTCACATACTGAGCGTGGGGGTGAGCGGCGTCATCCGATCGGGAGAGGGGCCGCTGCCGGGCGCCGGTAGAGGGGTGCGCCCGGGACGGGACGAAGGCCGTGGAAACCGAAGAAGTTACTCCGACTCCACGGCCTTCGCCTACCTGCTGGAGGTTCTTACTTGAGCGTGATCTCCGCGAGCGCCGGGTCCTCGAAGAAGTCCATCTTGAAGTTGCTGAACTTCTTGGTGTTCACCAGGCGGTACTGGGTGCGCTGCCACAGCGGGATGACACCCTGCTCGGTGTCGACGGCCAGCTTCTCGGCCTGCTTGTAGAGGTCGGCACGCTTGGTGGCGTCCTTCTCCGCGCGGGCCTGGTCGAGCAGCTTGTCGAACTCCTTGTTGGAGTAACGGCCGCGGTTGTCGCCCTGCGCCTTGCCGGTCGACGGGTCCTCACCGATGCCGCCGGTGCTCAGCAGCGGAGCGAGGAAGTTGTCCGCGGTCGGGTAGTCGGCGGTCCACGCCGAACGCCACAGACCGTTGGCGCTCTTCTCCTGCTGAGCGGCCAGGGCCTCCTTGAACGGCTTGCCGTCCAGCTTGACGTTGAGGCCGAGGACGTCCTTCAGCTGCGCCGCGATGGCCTGGACCCACTCCTCGTGGCCGGCACCGGTGTTGTAGCCGAAGTTGATGGTCGTGCCCGGCTTCAGGCCGCTCTTCTCGGCGAGCTCCTTGGCCTTGACCTTGTCCTGCTTGGCGCAGGAGGTGCAGACGCCCTCCTGGTACACGTCGGCGAACGACGGCGGCAGGAACGCGGTGGCCGGCTTCTGCATGCCCTGGAAGACGGACTTCGCGATGGCCTCGCGGTCGATCGCGTACGAGATCGCCTTGCGCGCGTCGGGGTTGTTCAGCGGCTTGGTCTGGTTGAAGACGACCAGGTAGTTGATGCCGGAGAACTCGCCGGAGTACCACTGGCCCTGCGGCTCGTACTTGGCCTTGGCGACCGAGAGCTGCGGCGTGGGCATACGGGCGAAGTCGAACTGACCCGACTGGAAGCCCGTGTACTCGAGCTGGGAGCTGTTGGCCGGGTTGAGGATCTTGACCTCGACCTTGTCCAGCTTGGCCTTGGTCAGACCGTAGTCGTCGTTGCGGACGATCGTGATCGACTTGTTGTGCTGCCAGCTGCCTTCCATCTTGAAGGCGCCGTTGCCGATCGGGGCGTCGTTGTACTTCTTGTTGTCGCCGGCGCCGGCGACCTTCGGGACCGGGCTGAAGGCCGCGTGCGCGGTCTTCTTGTCGAACTCGGAGTCGACCTGGGTCAGCTCGACCTTCAGGGTGTTGGCGTCCGGAGCGGAGAGGCCGGCGAACGTGTCGCTCTTGCCGCTCTTCAGGTCGTCGTAGCCCTTGATCCCGGCCATGTGGTACGAGACGTCGGAGGCCGACGCCTTCGCGGCGACACGGGTCCAGCCGCGGATGAACGACTCGGCGTCGACGGCCTCACCGTTGGTGAACTTCGTACCGGCCTTGATCTTGAACGTCCAGGTCTTGCCGTCCTCGGTCGTACCGGACTCGGCGAGCTTCGGAATGAGCTTGCCGTCCGTGGAGACGTCGTACAGCTGGGTGAAGAGCGCCCGGGCAATGAGCATGCCCTCGGACTCCTGGGCGTTCACCGGGTCGATGGAGACGGGCTCGGTGAGGCCGAGCCGGAAGGTACCGCCGCCCCCCTTGCCGGCGTCGTCCTTCTTGTCGCCGTCGCCACCGCCACAGGCGGTCGCGGCCAGAGCGATGATGGCCGCTCCCGCGACCCACTTGGCGCTCTTGGCACCACGCATGGGTTTCCTCCTCATGAGTCCACTGATCTGCAAGAAGGGTCCTGGTCGTTTGCCGACACCCCTGACGGCAAGAACACCCAAGTACCCCGAGTGTGCTCGTGAGTCGGCACTCCCCACAGTGCGTGACCCATTGACCCGAGCTCATCGAGCCAACTATTAAGGACCGCCGGGCCGTAAACCACACCTAAAGGGTCTCGTTTTGACAACATCAATCGCCCGCGTAGACCCGAAATACGGACAAAGCGATCCTAGACAGACACCCCCGAAACGGACCGTTAATACATGTTCCGGAGAGCGACGCTCGATAACCGGACAGCAGATCGTCCAAAACAGGTTGTGCATTTACGGAACCACCGCTCCCGTTTCGCGACGAACGGGTAAAGGGCCCATATCACCGCCCGTCACCGACACCCACAGTCACCACGGGCCCACGCGGGAGCCCCGCCGTCCGCGTGCACACGGACGGCGGGGCTCCTGTTCGGCCGGTCCCTCACATGAGGTCAGCAGTACTTCTTCTGCACCAGCGCGGCGATGCTCTTCTTGCTTACCTTCTCACCGCAGCGCGTCGCCCCGTCGACCATCGCGCCGTAGCTCCGCGCCTCCCCGTGCCCCTGCTTGACCCACTTGGTGCCCCTGTCGCACCGGTATCCCTGCCAGTACCCGGATGCCTTGAGCCGGCCCACGTAGAACCAGTAGCGGCCCTTCTTGGTGAGCGTGTCCGTGACACTGACGCTCTTGGTGGTCGTCTTGCCCTTCTGGTGGTTGTAGCTGCCCTCGACGTTCGCGTCGAGGCTCGCCAGCACCTTGCCCAGCGACAGGCCCGCCGTGGCGCCCCCCTGAACGGTCCACCCCGACGTGAGCGTCTTCTCGTGCGAGAGCGTCTTGGTGATCTTCCGGCTGCCGCCCGAGTACTCCTTCTCGTACCCCTTCACCTTGTGCGTGAGTACGCGGCTGTGACTCGTGGTGACCCAGGAGACCGACCCGGAACCCGGGTCGCAGACCAGGGGAGCCGCACTTGCCGTGGCCGTCGGCATGATCACCAGCGCCGAAGCCGCAAGCGTCGTCGCGACGGCCGCCGAGGCGAATCGCATCCTCACGTTGTCCCCATTCCGTTTCTCGCAGACGGCAGGGCTGTCCCACAAATGCCCCCCGCCTGCTTGCGCATGCGAATCACTGTGACCCGCATCGCAACCCCGTCCCCCACCGACTGGTGGGGCAGGAAGGAGTCTGCCATCAACAGCCCCCGCACGACAGTCATTTGATGGATCATTTTTGCTGTAGCAACCATTCACCGGGCGACCGGGGCGGATCATGCGGCATCCACCGCGGACGTCCGCCCGTGCACGGGACGACGCCGGGAAGACGCCGGGAAGACGCCACGAAAAGGGCCCGGCCCCTCCGCGCAGCACGCGGGAGGGGCCGGGCCCGATGAGACAGGGGGGAGGTCAGCGCTTGGCGCGCGAGGCGGCGCGACCGCGCTCCTTCTGGTCCAGGACGACCTTGCGGATACGGACCGTCTCCGGGGTCACCTCGATGCACTCGTCCTCGCGGCAGAACTCCAGGGACTGCTCCAGGGAGAGCTTGCGGGCCGGCACCACGTTCTCCGTGGTGTCGGCGGAGGCCGCGCGCATGTTGGTGAGCTTCTTCTCCTTGGTGATGTTGACGTCCATGTCGTCGGCGCGGGAGTTCTCGCCGATGATCATGCCCTCGTACACCTCGGTCCCGGCCTCGGTGAAGATGACGCCGCGCTCCTGGAGGTTGACCATCGCGAACGGCGTCACCGTTCCGGAACGGTCGGCGACCAGAGAACCGTTGTGGCGGGTGCGCAGCTCTCCGAACCACGGCTCGTGGCCCTCGAAGATGGAGTGCGCGATGCCGGTGCCGCGGGTCTGCGTCAGGAACTCGGTGCGGAAGCCGATCAGGCCGCGGGAAGGAACGATCCACTCCATGCGGACCCAGCCCGAACCGTGGTTCGTCATCGTCTCCATGCGGCCCTTGCGGGTCGCCATCAGCTGCGTGATCGCGCCGAGGTGCTCCTCGGGGGAGTCGATCGTCATGCGCTCGATCGGCTCGTACGTCTTGCCGTCGACCTGCTTGGTGACGACCTCGGGCTTGCCGACCGTGAGCTCGAAGCCCTCACGGCGCATCTGCTCGACGAGGATGGCCAGCGCCAGCTCGCCGCGGCCCTGGACCTCCCAGGCGTCGGGGCGCTCGGTGTCCAGGACGCGGAGCGAGACGTTACCGATCAGCTCGCGGTCGAGGCGGTCCTTGACCTGGCGGGCGGTGACCTTGTGGCCCTTGCCGCCCTTGCCGACCAGCGGCGAGGTGTTGGTGCCGATGGTCATCGAGATGGCGGGCTCGTCGACCGTGATCAGCGGCAGCGCGATCGGGTTCTCCGAGTCGGCGAGGGTCTCGCCGATCATGATGTCCGGGATACCGGCGATGGCGCAGATGTCACCGGGACCCGCCTTCTCGGCGGGCTTGCGGGTGAGCGCCTCGGTCATCAGCAGCTCGGTGATCCGGACGCTGGACATCGTGCCGTCGCGCTTGATCCAGGTGACGGTCTGGCCCTTGCGCAGCTCGCCCTGCTCGACGCGGCAGAGCGCGATGCGGCCGAGGAAGTTGTCGGCGTCCAGGTTGGTGACGTGCGCCTGGAGCGGGGCCTCGTCGTCGTACTCCGGGGCCGGGACGTGCGACAGGATCGTGGAGAAGAACGGCTCCAGGTTGTCGCTGTCCTGCGGGACCGTGCCGTCCTCCGGCTTGGTCAGCGACGCGATGCCGTCACGGGCGCAGGCGTAGACGATCGGGAACTCGATCTGGTCCTCGTTCGCGTCCAGGTCCAGGAACAGGTCGTACGTCTCGTCGACGACCTCGGCGATCCGGGAGTCGGGGCGGTCCGTCTTGTTGATGCAGAGGATGACGGGCATCTTCGCGGAGAGCGCCTTGCGCAGCACGAAGCGGGTCTGCGGGAGCGGGCCCTCGGAGGCGTCGACGAGCAGCACGACGGCGTCCACCATCGACAGACCGCGCTCGACCTCGCCGCCGAAGTCGGCGTGGCCGGGGGTGTCGATGATGTTGATCGTGATCGGGTCCCCGCCGTCCTTGGGGTGATACTTCACCGCCGTGTTCTTGGCGAGGATCGTGATGCCCTTCTCACGCTCCAGGTCGTTCGAGTCCATCATGCGTTCGTCGAGGTTCTCGGCGGCGTGCGCGGCGAAGGCGCCGGCCTGCCGGAGCATGGCGTCGACCAGCGTGGTCTTGCCGTGGTCGACGTGGGCGACGATGGCTACGTTACGGATGTCGTGGCGCGTGGGCATGGGTGGCTTGCGCTTCTCTCGATCGTGGGATCAGGCGTCTCAGCCGCTCTCGGGTCCTCGTACGCCCACCGGGCGGACGCGCCACGGCTAACCACCATGGTAAAGGCCTGACGCCTCGGCGGCTTCCCCGGCGGTTTCCGGCCGCCCGCGCGACGGGCCCCGCCCCCTCCCCGGGACGGCCGGTCATGCCCCTGTCCTGCGGGGTCACGAGGCCCGGGAGCACTGCGGACGGGGTGGGTGGTTCCCCTGTTCTCACCGCCGTGGCCATGTCTTCCGACGGATTTCACCGAAGACATGGCCACGGGTCCCCGGTGGGACGTCTGACACGGGACTTGAGCGGCTTGGGAGACGGGGCTCCGAAGCGGCGGGGCTCCGAGACGGGCCCGGAGCCGGGGCTCCGGGGTGGGGGCTCGGAGGTGGGGGGATGAGCGGCCACCCGGGTCAGCGGGTGCAGTCGACCTTGCCCGTCGGCGGAGCGGCGGGCAAGGGACTTGAGCCAGTTCTGAGCTTCCGCGACGGCTCCTGTCCGATCTCCTCCGGTTGTCCGGCCCACAACGCCACCCGACTCCCCGGCCTGCCGCTTCCGCTGTCCCGACGGAGGGCCCCTCCTTCCGGTTCGGCGCGGGTCAGTTGCTCCGGCCGACAGGGAACGCCTTGTTCCGGTTCTACGCGGAGCTACTGCCCGCTCCTGTCGGCCGGGGACGCCTCGTTCCGGTGCGGCGCGGGGCTACTTCTTGTGGTGGGGCGGGGCTCCGGCGGGCTGTGGCTTCTTGAAGCCGATGTCCTGATAGTGGGGTGCCCCGAAACCGAAGGCGCCGACGTTCACCAGCCTCCTGTCGGTCGCCACCAGTTGCGGGCGCTGATAGAGGGGGATCGACGCCGCGGCGGCCCAGATCCGCGCGTCCGCCTGCTTCATCAGGTCCCGGGCGGTCCCCTCGTCGAGTTCGGAGGCGGCCTGGTCGAAGAGCTGGTCGATGTGGTCCGTGCCGACGCGGGTGTAGTTCTGCTCGACGAGCAGCGATCCGTCCCCGGCGGGGACCGGCTTGGCGAAGATCGGGCGGTCGTCGGTCGCCGGGTAGGCGGTGGCGGGCCAGGAATACAGCGCCAGGTCGTAATCGCCGGAGGCGATGTGGTCGCGGAAGTAGCTGTCGTCGGCGACCTTGGTGATCGACGTGCCGATGCCGATCGAGTCGAGCATCGCCGAGATCTTGTTCCCGACGGCGCGCAGCGGCTCCGAACCGGGCCCGGACGGCAGGACGAAGCGCAGGTTCAGCGGCTTGCCGTCCTTGCCGAGCGGCCCCCGGCCCGCGTCCGGCGCCTGGGCCGGGGCCGCGGTGCCCGCGGGGGCGTACGCGCCCGTGGCGCCCCCGGGGCGCTGGTCCCGGACGGCCGCCTCGGCGGCGGCGTCCCCGGAGGTACCGGTCCGCGCCAGGCGACCGGCCTGACGCAGCAGCGCGGCGCCGTGCACCGCGGCGGCCGGGGCGGGGGCGAGGACCTGGCGCACGTACCCGGCCCGTTCGCCGTCGCCGGGCTTGTCGTCACCGCCCACGAGGTGGAGACCGTCGGTGGTGGACCCCTGCTCGCCCGCGGTGGTGCGCCGGTGAGTCGCGTCGGGGTGGTGGGCGGCGGCGTCCCCGTTCTTGCCGTTGTCGGCCTTCTCGGCCGGCTCGGTCTTCTCGGTTTTCTCGGCCGGCTCGGCCTTCTCGGCCGGCTCCGCCTTGTCCTTGCCCGCGTCGGCCTTGTCCCCCTTCGGGCCCTTCTTCTCCGCCTCGCTGCCCGCCTTCGTACCGTCCGGCTTCGTGGCGGCGCCCTCCCGGGTCCAGCCCGCCTCGGCCAGCAGCGCCTGCGCCTCTTCCCTGTCCTCCGCGCCCAGCGCGCCGCTGCTGTCCCGGTATCCGGGCTGCCCGGCCAGGGCGAGGTGGCTGCCGAGCGGTGCGGCGGGGAGACCGAGCGGTTTGAGTACGGTGTCGGCGAGCTCCTGCCGGTTGAGGGCACGGGCGACCGCGCGGCGTACCCGGTCGTCCGCGAGCGGCCCGGACTCGCCGTTCAGGGCGAGCTGCGTGTACGCGGGCTCCAGCGCCTTGCGGACCGTGTAGGCGCGCAGTTTGTCCTGCTCGGCCGTGTACGTCTCGGCTGCGGCCCGGGCCTGTTCCCTGGCCGCCCGCGCGGCCGCCGCCTCCGTCTCGTTCGAACCGTGTGCCACGGCCCAGGAGCGCATCGCCGCGGCCGGACCGGACTCGGCCCCGGGTCCCTGGGCCAGCGGCTGCCCGTTCGCGCCCCCGTCCCGGCCCGCCTCCGCGACGCGGTGGGCGGTGGCGGCGTCGATGTCGGCGACCTCGACCGTGCCCGCGGTCAGGGCCCGGACGCGGTCCTGCGGCTTGACGGCCCGGAAGACCAGCGAGGTGAGCTTGGCCGGGCTGCCCCACCAGTGCGGGTCGCGGACCAGGGTGACCTCGCCCGTCTTCCGGTCCACGCCGCCCAGCCGGAACGGTCCGGCCGTCGCCTTGAGGGTGGTCCGCGCGCCGTCGTTGAAGGCGCTCGGGGAGCCGGTCACCTCCTTCGGGTAGAGCGGCGAGAAGAGCGAGCGCCAGTCCGCGTACGGCTTGGCGAAGGTGACGCGGACCTCCTGGTCGTCGGCTCCGCGCTCGATCTTCTCGATTCGCTCGTAGCCGGCGTTGCGGGCGGTCCAGAACGCCGAGTCCTTGCCGTTCAGCGCCCGCCACTGGGCGACGAAGTCGGGGGCGCCGATCTCCCGGCCGTCGCTCCACACCGCCCGCGGGTCGAGCCGGTAGAGCACCACCTGCCGGGGTTCCCGCTCCACCACCTCCGCGGACTTCAGATAGTCCGGATCGAGCTGCGGCCTGCCCTGGGCGTCCAGCGGGAAGAACGTCGGCAGCAGGGCGCCGGCGATCCGGGCGGTGGAGGCGTCCGCGTCGGCCTGGAAGGCGTTGAACGTGGTGGGCACGGAATCGACCGCCCAGTGAACCGTGCCTCCCGCGGCGACCGAGTCCCGGCTCGCGAGCGCGATGTCCTGCGCGGCGACGGCCGCCGACGCCCCGCTGTCGTCGGAGCTGCACCCGGCCAGTACGGGGAGCGTCAGCACGCCCGTCGTGAGGAGCGCGAGCGGGCGGCGCTTTCGGGCCGTCCCCCGCGGGACGCCGACGTGGGTCATGGCTGGTACCTCCGGGGCCGGCCCGGCCCACCCGCACCGGATGGGTCGGATTGTGCGTTTGAGGCGACATATGCAGTTGATCAGACTGATCTCGCCAATCCACTGAAGGCGCCCTCGCACGGGAGGCGGCGCAGACACGGCGCACGGTTCCTCGAACCTCACTCGTGCGGCGCAGCCTCCCGTACCCCGGACGGTCGACACCTCGCACGCCCCGCCACCGCCCCCGCTCCTCCCCCGGCCCCGCCCGGCCCCTGCCCCGGTACTGGTTCCCCGGTACTGGTTCCGCTTCCCGCTCCTGGTACCGCTTCCGCTCCTCGCGCCTCGGACGTGTCAGCCGAGCAGTTCGACGATCGCGTCCGTCGTGTCCGTCTCGCCGAGACGCGGGAAGATCTTCTCGACGCTGTTGCGGTGGGCGTCGGCGTCCATGTCCGTGACCGCGTCCGTGGCGACGGTGACGTGGTAGCCGTGTTCGTGGGCGGCACGGGCGGTGGACTCGACGCCGACGCTGGTCGCCACGCCGGTGAGGACGACCTGAGTGACGCCGTGGCGGCGCAGTCGCAGGTCGAGGTCGGTTCCGTGGAACGCGCCCCAGGTGCGCTTGGTGACGACGATGTCGTCTTCGCGCGGGCCCAGTTCCGGCACGATGTCCGCCCAGTCGGCGGGCGGCCGGCCTCCGGACCTGGCCGGCCCCTCGGTTCGGCCGGGGGCACCGTCGACGACGTGGACCAGAACGACCGGGAGGCCCTTGGCACGGAAGGCGTCGGCGAGCCTCGCGGAGCGCTCCACGACGTCGGCGGCGGGGTGGACGGTGGGCAGGCCCACGATGCCCTTCTGGAGGTCGACGACGACCAGGGCGGTGTTCGGGTCCAGGGTGGTGGCGGTCATGACAGTGCTCCTGTCTGCGCTGGGAGGGTTCGGGATCGGCGAGAACGGGTCGCTCACCGGTGGCATGGGTCGCTCACCGCTGAATCGAGTCGCTCACCGGTGGCACGGGGCGCCCACCGGCGAGGGCCGGTCACTTCCCGACCAGTCGGCCGAGGAGATCGGCGGCCTCCACGAGCGTGCGGCGCTCCTCGTCGTCGAGTTCGGCGGCGATGGCCTCGGCGAGCCAGTCGTTCTTGGCGGCACGGACCGCGGTGAGCACCGCGAGACCGGACCCGGTGATCGACATCACCGACTTGCGGCCGTCGGCCGGATCGGGAGCCCGCCCGACGAGCCCCTGGGCCTCCAACGCGCCGAGGGTGAGCCGCATGGACTGCGGGCGCACGAACTCGGCACGGGCGAGTGCGGCCGTGGTGGCCGGGCCCTCCCGGTCCAGCCTGCTCAACACCGACCTCTGCGTCGGAGTGAGCAGGCTGTCCGAGGACGTGGTGCGCAGCCGACGCAGCAGTCGGCCGATCACGGCGGTGAGCCGCTGCGCCACCTGCTCCGGGGCCGGTCCGCCCGAGGACGCCAACGGCTCGGAAGGGCGGGACGGCTCGGAGGTCCCAGATGTCCCGGTTGTCCCGGACGGGCGGGAGAAGTGGGGCGGATCGGACGGATTCCCAGTCGGTTCCGGCATGACGCCAACGTAAGGATGGACAGGCAACCTTGCAAGGTTGCCTGTCGGTTCTTGGAACGCTCTTGCCCGTCACATGACCCGCGATCTAGGGTGAATGCGCTTTCAGTCGAGGGTCGGTACGTGCGACAGCAGGTGCTTGTGGACGTAGGAAGAAGCGGACGGTCGGTCGAGTGAGTGCCCCCACGGTGTACGACGTCGCCGAGCGGTCGGGCGTCTCCATTGCCACGGTCTCCCGGGTCTACCGCACCCCCGACTCGGTGCGCGCCCAGACCCGTGAGCGGGTGCTTGAGGCCGCCCGCCAGCTCGGGTACGTACCCAGTGGGAACGCCCGGGGCCTGGCCAGCCGGACCACCGGCGTGCTCGGCCTCTGCTTCCCCGACTACTCGGACCCGGACACGGAGAACGAGGCGGCGGCGACCGACGAGGACGACGACCACGCCTTCATGCTCTACTCCGACCAGGTCATCCGGGGCATGGAACGCGCGGCCCGCCGCCACGGCTACGCCCTGCTGATCGCCGCCTCCGCCTCGCTGAAGGGCGGCCCGGAGAGTCTGCTGGCCAATGTCGCGGGGCGGGTGGACGGCTTCGCGGTGCTGGCCGGCACCGTGCCCACCGCCGACCTCGAAGTGATCTCACGACGACTGCCGGTGGTCATGGTGGCGGGCCGGCGCGGCATCGACCATCTCGACCACATCGTGGTCGCCAACACCGACGGGCAGCGGACGGTCACCCGCCACCTGATCGAGGACCACGGGCTGAGCCGCCTCGCCTTCATCGGCGGGGAGGCCGCTTCCCCGGACGCCGAGGCACGGTTCACGGGGTTCCGGGAGGCATGCCGCGACGCGGGACTCCCGGTGCCGGACGCGCCCGCCGCACACGTCACGATGATGACCCAGGCGGAGGGCTTCCGGGTCACGGACGCCCTGCTCGACCGGGGCGGCGAACCGCCTCAGGCGATGCTCTTCGCCAACGACCAGATGGCCGTCGGCGGGCTGCACGCTCTGGAGCGGCGCGGCATCGATGTCCCGCGGGACATCGCCGTGACCGGGTTCGACGGGATTCCGCTCAGCCGGCTCGTCCGCCCACCGCTGACGACGGTGCGCCAGCCCATGCGCCGCCTCGGCGAGGAGGCCGTGGAGCTGCTGGTGCGACGCCTGGCCGACCGGGACCGCGACCCGGTCACCCTGATGCTGCCGGTGTCCCTGGCCCGCCGCGCGAGCTGCGGCTGCGGCTGAGGCCCGCCGCAACGGCCCCGATCCACCGCGACTGCGACTGCGGCCCGCGACGGCCCGGATCCATCGCGGCCGACACTGGGGCCCAGCCCACAACGGGCCGAATCCACTGCGGCTGAGGCCCGCCGCAACGGCCCGGGCCCCGCGCCCCGGACCTCCGCATGACGGACGTGGCCGCGCCGGTGCCGGACGGGGTGTCCCGGCACCGGCCCGCCCCGCCTCACCGGCCCAGATGCGCCCCGAAGAACCGGCTCCGGGCCGCGCCGAGCTCCTTCGTCGCCGCCGCCGTCCCCGGGTGCTCGAAGTGCCCGGCGTCCAGCACCTGGAGTTCGCGCTCCCCGGCCAGGGCGTTGTACACGGCGAACTGCCCCGGCGGGGGCACCGACGGGTCGAAGAGCGCCGCCGCCACCAGGGTGGGCCGCTTCACCCGGCTCGCGGCCGTGGCGGCGTCGAAGTACGGCAGCACCTCGGTGACCTCCGGATGCGTCCGGTGGTACGTGCGCACCGACTCCCCGCTGCCCACGCACGGCAGGGTGAGCCGCAGGGGGTGGTTGCCGAAGGTCGGGACCGTCAGCTGCGCGGCCGCGAACCGGTCGTCCCAGGGCAGGGCCAGTGCGCCGAGACCGCCCCCGAAGCTCTCGCCGAGGAGACCGAGCCGTGGGCCGTTCTCCGTGCGGGCCGTCTCCGGCACCAGCTCGTGCAGGGCGGAGGCGGCGCACCACAGGTCCGCCACGCAGTCGCCGAGGACGTAGGTGTCGCGGGACGCGATGCCGTGCAGCACGTGCCCGGAGGAGACGTCCGGGATGCCCGCCCGCAGGCCGCGCGTACCCATGCCCCGTACGCACGGCAGGATCGCCGCCGACCGGGGCAGCGGCAGCGGCACGTCGGGCCCCGGCTCCTGCCGGCCGCCGTAGCCGTGCCCGATGACGAAGCCGTACTCGGCCTCCGCGGCGCCCTCCGCGGGCAGCACGACCCAGCCGCCGAGCCGCACCCCGCCGACCGAGGTGAACGTCACCCCGTGGATGCGCACGCCGTCGCGCTCCTCCTCCAGCGGCCCCAGTTCGGGTTCCGTGGCGACCCGGCGGGCCTCCTCGTACCGGGCCCGCCAGAACGCATCGAAGTCGTCCGGCGCGTCGTCGGGGGCGGGGATCCGGAGCAGGTCGTCGAGCGTGCGCCCGTAAGCCGGATCGAAGGGGAAATCGTGTGCGAACGAAGCCATGGTCACGACAGTAACGCCCGGCCCCGGCGGTACGGATCGCCACCCGGCCCCACCGGCGCGGGCCCCCTACCACCGGCGCGGACGATCACTCAGCCATCGTCACGGATCACCGCAGGACTCCATCAACAACGCGAAATCGGTCACATCATTACCAATTTCACAAACAACGCGTTTACCGTGCCAAGTCGGACGTTCAGGTGTCCAGCACGTTGCACGAGTGTGACCCAGCACCCTCTTGCGGAATCCCGAATCCCTGCCGCAGAGTGATGTATGCGCTTACAGGCAGCGCATACATCCGGATTGCTCAAGGAGGAGCCCTCCATGTCCCGCACCGCCAGAAACGTCTCGGCCGGCATCGCCGTGACCGCCGCGCTCACCCTCGGGCTCACCGCGTGCGGCAGTTCCGGTGGCGACGACGTCGCCGCGGACAAGAAGCAGACGATCACCGTCTGGGCCATGGGTGCCGAGGGCGAGAAGCTCGCGGATGTGGCCAAGGAGTACACCAAGGCCAACCCGAACGTGACCGTGAAGGTGACCCCGGTCGGCTGGGACGTCGCCCACCAGAAGCTGGTCGCCGCCGCCGCCGCCGGCACCCTGCCGGACGTGGCGCAGATGGGCGGCAGCTACATGGGCGAGTTCGCCGAGCTCGGTGTGCTGGAGCCGGTCGACACCAAGACCTTCGACGAGAAGAACTTCTTCCCGTCCGGCTGGAAGCAGGGCGAGGTCGACGGCCAGGCGTACGGCGTGCCGTGGTACGTCGACACCCGCGTCCTCTACTACCGCACCGACCTGGCCGAGAAGGCCGGTGTCACCAAGGCTCCGACCAACTGGAAGGAGATGCAGGACCTCGCCACGGCCTACCAGAAGAAGGCCGGGACCAAGTGGGGCCTGTCCATCCAGCCGAGCGGCCTGGACACGGTGCAGAACTTCTACTCCTTCCTGTACTCGGCCGGCGGCGAGATCGTCAACGACCAGGGCAAGGCCGTCATCGACAGCCCGGAGGCCGTCAAGGCGCTCAAGGAGTACGGCTCGTACTTCGACAAGGGTCTGTCCAACAAGTCCGTCCAGCCCGGCTACGACGTGGTGAAGGACTTCGGCAACGGCCGCGTCCCGATGTTCTTCGGCGGTCCCTGGCACGTCACCCTGCTGAACGAGGGCCAGCCGCAGATCGAGGGCAAGTGGGCGGTGGCCAACGTGCCCGCCGACACGTCCTCGGTCTCCATGGCCGGCGGCTCCTCCCTGGTGATCTCCAAGGACAGCGAGCACAAGGCCGCGGCCACCGAGTTCATCAAGTACCTGACGGACACCAAGGGCCAGGCCGACTGGTACAAGCGCACCAAGGACCTCCCGGCCAACACGTCCGCCTGGACCTCCGGTGACCTCGCCGACGACACGAACCTCCAGGTCTTCAAGAAGCAGATGGACACCGCCAAGTCCTCGCCCTCGCTGTCCAACTGGACCGAGATCACCGACAAGGTCGACCAGGCCATCGCCAAGGTCACCCAGGGCAAGGCGTCCGCCGAGGACGCGCTCAAGACGGCCCAGTCCCAAATCGAAGGCCTCGTGAAGTAGGAGTCATGCGCACCATGACCTCAAAGGCCGCGGAGTCGGCCACGGTGCGGGCCGGGTCGGGGACCTCCGGGTCCCCGGCCACCGGGCCCGCGGGTCGCCGGGGCGGCAGGAAGCCCTCGATGGGGGTGCAGAACCTGGCCGGCTGGCTGTTCTCCACCCCCTTCCTCGTGCTCTTCCTCGTCTTCATGGCGTTCCCGATCCTCGCGACGCTGGTGATGAGCTTCACCGACTTCGGGCTGCGCAACGTCACGCACCCGCTGGACGCGAACTTCATCGGCTTCGAGAACTACGTCAACCTGTTCAGCGACGACAAGTTCCTCAAGTCGCTGTTCAACACGGCGTACTTCGTCGTGATCGGGGTCCCCCTGACGATCTTCCTGGGGCTGGTCGTCGCCGTGCTGCTGAACAACGGCATCGACCGGGCCCGGACCTTCTTCCGGGTCGGCTTCTACGCCCCGGTGGTCACGACCATCGTGGCGGTCGCCGTGGTCTGGCGGTTCGTGCTCGACCCGAGCGACGGGCTCGTCGCGGGGCTCTTCTCCGAAGTGGGCCTCACCTCGCCCGACTTCCTGGGCTCCGAGACGCTCGCCATGCCGTCGATGATCGCGATGGCGGTCTGGCGCAACCTCGGCACGGTCATGGTGCTCTTCATCGCCGGTCTGCAGGCCATCCCCACCGAGGTGCGGGAGGCCGCGCGACTGGACGGCGCCGGTGCCTGGCAGGAGTTCAAGGGCATCACCGTGCCGCTGCTGCGGCCGACGCTGCTCTACGCCACGGTGATCACCACCATCGGCTACCTCAACGTCTTCGAGGAGCCGTTCGTGATGACGCAGGGCGGTCCCTCGGACTCCACGCTCACCGTGTCGCTGAACATGTACCGCGAGGGCTTCAACTTCTTCCACATGGGCTATGCGAGCGCCATGGCGTATGTCCTCTTCGTGGTGATCATGGGCATCACGGTGCTCCAGCTCCGACTGCTGAAGGACAACACGAAATGAGCGCCACCCGTGCACCGGGCGCCGTCCCGACGGCGCCGTCGAAGAAGTCCGTGACCCCGCTGCCGTCCGGTCCGCGGAAGTCCCGCAGTTCGAAGCGTCCCCTCGTCTACGTCCTGCTCTCCCTCGGTCTGCTGATCATGTCGGCGCCGTTCCTGTGGATGGCCCTCGCGGCGTTCAAGACGACGCAGGAGCTGACCGCGAGCCCGCCGGTGTGGATTCCGACCGAGTGGACCCTGGACAACTTCCGGGACCTGCTCGACAAGCTCGACCTGCCGCTGTATTTCATGAACTCGGTGATCGTGGCGGTGCTGGTCACCGTCTCGAACCTGGTGTTCTGCTCGATGCTCGGCTACGCCCTGGCCAAGCTGAACTTCGCCGGACGCGGCAAGATCTTCGGCCTGGTCCTCGGTGCCCTGATGGTGCCGGGCAACCTGATGCTGCTGCCGCTGTTCGTGCTGATGAGCAAGCTGGGGCTGATCGACTCGTACGCCGGTCTGGTGCTGCCGTTCGCGGCCGGGGCGTTCGGGGTCTTCCTGATGCGGCAGTTCATGCAGTCGATCCCGGACGAGCTGCTGGAGGCGGCCCGGATGGACGGCGCCGGCGAGTGGTACATCTTCTGGCGGATCGTGATGCCGCTGGTCAAGCCCGCCCTGGCGACGCTCTCGATCTTCACGTTCCTGGGCTCCTGGAACAACTTCGTCTGGCCGCTCATCGCGACCAACGACCCCGACAAGTACACGTTGCCGGTCGCCCTGGCCACCTTCGCCACCGACCCCAACAAGGCGGGCGGGTCCAACGGCATGCTGATGGCCGGATCCTTCCTGATCGTGCTGCCGGTCCTCGTCGTGTTCATCGCGCTCCAGCGGCACTTCACCCAGGGCATCGCCACGGCGGGCATGAAGTAGTCACCCCGGCGGACACACGGGGTTCGCACCGGCGCCGCCGGGAACCGCCTCCCGTACCGGCCACCGTCCCGTCCCGGCGGGCAGGTCCGTCCCGGCGACCGGCGGCGGTCCCCGGAACCGGTCCCGTCCGACGCCCCGCCCCACCGAAACGTATGAGGCCGCGCGCCCTCACCCGCGCGCACCGGCCCCACCCCTCACACCCATCAGAAGGACAGTCTGCGATGACTCACACCCAGGTCCCGTTCCCCGAAGGCTTCCTGTGGGGCGCCTCCACCGCCGCCCACCAGATCGAGGGCAACAACACCAACTGCGACTGGTGGGTCAAGGAGCACGCCGAGGGCACCCACATCCAGGAGCCCAGCCTGGACGCCTGCGACAGCTACCACCGCTGGGACGAGGACATGGACGTCCTTGCCTCGCTGGGCTTCACCGACTACCGGTTCTCCATCGAGTGGGCGCGCATCGAGCCCGCCGAGGGCCGCTTCTCGCGCGCCGAGCTGGCCCACTACCGCCGCATGGTCGAGGGGGCGATCGCACGCGGCCTGCGCCCCATGGTCACCCTGCACCACTTCACCGTCCCGCAGTGGTTCGAGGCGCGCGGCGGCTGGACCGCCGAGGGCGCGGTCGAGCTCTTCGCCCGTTACGTCGCGGCCTGCGCGCCGGTGATCGCCGAGGGCGTCGGCCACGTCTGCACCATCAACGAGCCGAACATGATCGCCGTCATGGCCGGTCAGGCCAAGCGCGGCGACAACAGCTTCCCGCCCGCCGGTCTGCCGACCCCCGACGACGAGACCACCGACGCCGTCATCGCCGCGCACCACGCGGCCGTCAAGGAGGTCCGGGCGATCGACCCCGGCATCCAGGTCGGCTGGACCATCGCCAACCAGGTCTACCAGGCGCTGCCCGGCGCCGAGGAGGTCACCGCGGCCTACCGGCACCCCCGCGAGGACGTCTTCATCGAGGCGGCCCGCGGCGACGACTGGATCGGCGTGCAGTCCTACACCCGGACCAAGATCGGCCCCGAGGGCCCGATACCGACGCCGGACGGCGTCGAGCGCACCCTCACCCAGTGGGAGTACTACCCCGCCGCGGTCGGCCACGCGCTGCGCCACACCGCCGAGGTGATCGGCGCGGACATGCCGCTGATCGTGACCGAGAACGGCATCGCGACCGACGACGACAGCCGCCGGGTCGACTACTACACCGGCGCCCTGAACGAGGTAGCGTCCGCGATCCAGGACGGCCTGAACATCCGGGGCTACCTGGCCTGGAGCGCACTCGACAACTACGAGTGGGGCTCCTACAAGCCCACCTTCGGCCTGATCGGCTGGGACCCGGAGACCTTCGAGCGGCTGCCCAAGCCGTCCGCCGTGTGGCTGGGAGAGATGGGCCGCACCCGCGCCCTGCCGCGCATCGCCGGCTGACGTCGGCCCTCGTCCCGGGTCCTCGCACCGCCGTCCGCCCCGCGACGCGCGTACGAGGACCCGGCCCCGGACCGGGAGCGGCCCGACCGCTCCCGCCCGTACGGGAACCGGCGACACCTGACGGACGCCGGTTCCCGTACCCCTCCGCCCGCGTGGGCGGCGCGCGTCTCCATCCCCGCCGACGCCCGCCGCCCGCGCGGGTGCCGTACCCACGCATGCCGCAGGCACACATGTCAGAGGCAACACATGACGTGCGCACGCATGTCGTGCGCACGGGTGCCCTACGCACCACGGCACCTCGCGCCCTCAGAGCCTGTCGGGTGGCCTTC
The DNA here is from genome assembly GCF_043083325.1 of Streptomyces sp. NPDC014734. Classification (NCBI taxonomy): domain Bacteria; kingdom Bacillati; phylum Actinomycetota; class Actinomycetes; order Kitasatosporales; family Streptomycetaceae; genus Streptomyces; species Streptomyces sp. NPDC014734. The sequence continues at coordinate 731,612 of NZ_JBIBYN010000001.1, forward strand.
GACCGGAGAGCGGACGGGGCATGGTGCATGCGATTCCGAGGCGCCGGGAGGGCCCGGTGGCGGAGCTGCCCGGTCGTTCCGGCAGTGCCGGAAGCGTGCGCGCCAGGTCGTGGCCGCCCGGTCGGAGGTCACCCGGCAGGCCCTCAGCACACCCGACGAACGAAACCCGTCCACCGTCCACAGTCGGTGGCTCTTCTTCGAAGGAATCTGATGGACCGTCGCACCTTTCTCTCCGCCGCGGGAACCGGGGCCGCCGCCCTGTCCCTCGGCGCCCTGACCGCCCCCGCCGCGAACGCCGCCCCCGCCGCGGGCACCGCGTCCGCCGGAGGCCCCGTCGCCTCCGCGCACGCCCCACTGCTGCTGCGCTGGTTCCGCGACACCTACCGGTCGATGGAGGCGATGACCACCGACCTCGGCCTGCCCGTCGACAAGATCGACGTCAGCGGCCCCGGCGCCCCCGTCCGGTCCCGGCAGACCTCGCCCACCAACATCGGCTGCGGTCTGTGGTCGACCGTCGCCGCCGCCGGCCTCGGCGTGATCGACAGGGCCACGATGGAACGCCGCCTGGACCGCACCGTCCGGGCCGTCGAGAAGCTGGAGCGCCACCACGGCTTCTGGCTCAACTGGTACGACGCGCACGACGGTTCGGTCCTGACCGAGTGGCCCGGCACCGGCGACCCGGTACGCCCGTTCCTCTCCTCCGTCGACAACGCCTGGCTGGTCACCGGACTGCGCATCGCCGCCGACGCCGCCCCCGCCCTGCGTCCGCGCATCGGCCGCGTCCTGGCCACCGCCCACTGGTCGTACTACTACACGCCCTACGACCCGGCCGACCCCGTCGCGGGTCCCGGGCAGCTTCGCGGCGGCTTCTGGACCGACACCGGGGAGCCCACCGGCCACCACTACGGCGCGCTCAACACCGAGCCCCGCATGGCCAGTTACCTGGGCATCGCAGACGGCTCACTGCCCTCCGACCACTACTGGCACCTGCTGCGCACCATGCTTCCCGAACACGAGCAGGAACAGCACCCGCAGGGCAGTTACGTCGCCATGGACGGCGTGCGCGTCTGGCAGGGGCACTACACCCACCGCGGCAGGAAGATCGTCCCCAGTTGGGGAGGTTCGATGTTCGAGGCGTTGATGGTGCCGCTGTTCGTGCCGGAGCCGGAGTGGTCGCCGCACTCCTGGGGGCTGACGCACCGGCGTTACGTCCGCGGTCACATCGAGCACGGTCTCGAAGAGGCGCGGTACGGGTACTGGGGCTTCTCCCCCGCCAACATCCCCGAGGGCGGGTACCAGGAGTACGGCGTCGACGCGATCGGCATGCAGGTCGACGGGTACGCCTCCAACACCGACCGCACCTTCACCACGGACGGCGCCCCGCTGCCGCCCCCGTCCGCGTTCACCAACGGGGTGGTCACCCCGCACGCCTCGTTCCTGGCCCTGCCCTACGCGCCGGACGAGGCGATCGCCAACCTGCGGGCGCTCGACCGCGACTTCGGCGCCTATCACGCCGGATACGGCTTCCGGGACTCCGTCAACGTCGGTACCGGCCGGGTCAGCGACTACCTGCTCGCCCTCGACCAGGGCATGATCGCCGCGGCGCTGGCCCAGGCCCTCCGCCCGGGTCTGCTGCAACGCCCCTTCCGCACCGGCGGGTTCCGGTCACGGGTACGTCCGCTGCTCGCCAAGGAACGCTTCTCCCTCTGACCGGGAGGGGCGGGCGGGGGGGGGGGGCCCGCCCGGGGGCCCCCCCCCCCCCCCCCGGGGGCGGGGGGGGGGGCCCCCCCCCAGCCCCACCCACCCCCCCGGTCACCCCGACCCCCGGGAAAGAGTATACCCGGGGGGGGGCAC